>JAOFTV010000049.1 GCA_028045305.1 Opitutales bacterium
GCCGTAAGCGGTTTGCACCTTGGTTTCATTTATTTACTTATTAGGCTTTTATTCTTTTGGGTTAATGATTCTTTTATTAAAATTGTATTAGTATTAAGTTCTTGTTATTTCTATATTTACCTAGTTGGTTATCCCGATTCTGCAGTAAGAGCATTTTTAATGATTTCATTTGTTGAGTTGTCTATTTTTTTTAGAATTAGATCCAAATTAGTTTATGCACTATGTTGGACAATTATAATAGTCTTTTTAATTAACTGGAGATCTATTTTATCTATTGGATTTCAGCTTTCTTTTACAATTGTCCTTTTTTTGATCTATTCACTTTCTTCAAATGTCATTAAGCAACAAAAATACAAAGCCATAGGTATAATCAATAATTATATAATACTTTGCGTATCCGCTTCTTGTGGTTCTTATTTATTAATTTTTGATTATTTTCAATATATTTCATTAACTTCAGTTTTCACCAACCTCTTAATTTGCCCTGTAATTTTTCTTTTCTTTGTACTTTCACTTGCTAATTTATTTTTGTATTTTATTTTTCAAAGCAACATTTTATTTATATTTATAGATTTAATTTACAATTATATATTTAACATAGTTTTTATGTTTTCTAAAATCGAGCCTTTTGAATTCTTTTACTTAGAAGTTTTCAGGCTTAATTCATTTGTACATCTTTTTGTGTTTTTTCTCGTTCTGGTTCTGCATTTTATTAATCCGCCTAGGAAATTTAGGGTTATATCGACATTCTTTTATTATTTCCTCATTACATTCACCAGTTTCATATTTTTAAGCTAACTTCTTATCAAACTTGTTGAGGTTGCCAGTACAAAGCTTATATGTTAGCAACATATATATGTTTCCTCAAGACAGTCTAAGAAATTGGAAGAGTGGCAAAGGTCTTTGGGCAAAAGTAGATGACGCTCAATGGTCAGACTGGAGATGGCAGTTGCAAAATCGCTTATCCCGAAAGACTGATTTCGAAAAATTACTTCAACTTACAGACAGTGAAGTTGCCGGCTTTGAGGCTTCCGTTGATAAGCTTTCAGTATCAGTCACGCCGCATTTCTTTAACTTGATTGATAGAAGTGATCCTAATTGTCCAATTAGAAGGCAAGTCGTTCCTCAAGGAGCAGAGTCCATTGTCTCTACTGAAGAAATGGCTGATCCTGTAGGGGAAGAGAAAACCATGCCGGTACCAGGTATTGTTCATAGGTACCCAGATCGTGTATTGTTTCTTGTTACCGATCGATGTGCTTCTTATTGCAGGTACTGCACTAGAAGCAGGATGGTTTCCAATGCACAGGGTTACGGTTTCAGTCCCTCCATTGATGTGGGTTTGGATTACATCAAAAAAAATAAATCTATTCGCGATGTCCTTTTAAGTGGTGGTGACCCCTTACTCCTTTCTGACGAAAAAATTGGTCGCATTCTTTCTAGTTTGTCAAAAATTGAACATGTTGAGTTTGTAAGAATCGGAACGAGGGTTCCAGTGTTCTTGCCCCAAAGGGTTAATGATTCATTATTAGACTCTCTTTCCCAGCACCCAAATCTTTGGATTAGTATTCATGTAAACCATCCGGGGGAGTGTAGTTTGGAGTTAAGGGATGCATGCCTAAAATTGACTAAGCAGGGAATTCCCATCGGTAACCAATCTGTTCTGCTTAGAGGTATCAATGATAATATTGGTTGTATGCAACAATTAATACACCGATTATTAATGATGAAAGTGCGACCCTATTATCTTTACCAATGTGACTTGGTTGAGGGCAGTTCACACCTTCGTTCGAGCGTTCAAAAAGGGCTCGATATCATAAAAGGTTTACGCGGTAAAACTACAGGTTATGCAATTCCACAATTTGTTATTGATGCCCCCAAAGGAGGTGGAAAAGTACCACTTAACCCCGACTTTGTTCATGAATGGAATGATTCTGAAATTATCCTAAAAAATTTCGAAGGGGAATTATTTAGTTACCCAAACAATACAAATCTTTTAGTAGTAAGCGAACTTGAGCACAAATTAGATACTGTTTAGGACTGAATAATTAATCTGTTCTAATTGGCATTACAACGCAAAGAATCTCAGTTTCATTCGCTTTTTCTCCTGATACTTTAAAGACCCCTGGGCTCATATCATCTCTGAATTCAAATGTTATTTTGTCCGCATTTATTGACTTTAATGGATCCAATAAAAACTTTGGGTTAAAGGAAACAACCGCTTCTTCTCCTTCATAATTGATATTCATTGACTCACTTGCATCTCCGAGTGTACTTTGGCCAAAGATTTCCATTTCGTCTACTTTTAGCCTTAAAGTTACTTTCTCGTCGGAAACAAGGGCTGCTCTATGTACGCATTCTTGCATTAGTTCTCTTTCAACCACTGCTTGATTAAAATCATCCTTTGGTATGACTTGCTTAAAGTTTGGATATTTCCCCTCTACCACTTTTGAGACCAAGTATACAGATTCTGCAAAACCAATATTGTCATCTTCATGATCAGAAACCTCTAGCTTGATTGCAACTTGGCGATCTGTGTAAGAAAGTTTTAGTTGGTCCGAAAGATCCGGTATTTTTTCCAATTCTGCTACCGTCATTGAAGGAAGAATAAATTCTCCTTTCTCCTTTAATTTCATATTTTTTGTTGTTACCGCTAAGCGCCTTCCGTCCGTTGCTACCAAAGAGATTGCATCTTCTGAAATTTGGAAAAAGACGCCCTTTAGCATGTATCTTTCTTCATTTACAGATTGTGCGTAAGAAACACTTTTGAGCATATCTTTCAATTCTTGCCGAGAGATAGTAAACTCTTTGCAGTCGGTTAACTCCGGAAGTGGAGGAAACTCCTTGCTGTCCATTCCAATGATATTAAAAATTGATCCACGAGTACTGATGGTCGCCTTGGGTGTACCAGATGCTGCTACACTAACCTCCATGTCCGCAAGTTCACGAACTATTCTGCTTAAGTCGCGTACCGGTAAAGTCACCGACCCTTCTTCTTCGACCTCTGCTTTTACAGAACATTTCATACCGAGGTCTAGATTCGTTGTTGTTAGAGAGACTTGACCTTTTGTTGCTTCGATTAAAACATTTTGCAGAATGGGCATTGTCTTTCGGGCACCTACCACACTGGAAATCAATTGAAGTCCAGATCCAAAGTGATCTCTGTTGATTTTAAATTTCATTCAATTTGTTTTGAAGAAGGAAAAGGAAATTAACAATATTTAATTATTAGGATTAAATTATAATTTATTCAAACAGTCTTTATTATAGATGATAAAAACATTAAATATTTCATAAAGCCATGATGTAAGGAGATTAAGGAAAAAATAAAATGTTTATAAAACTGTGAATAGAATGGAACATCTTATTTTAAAGAGAATAAGTTTTATCATTTAACAAAAGAATCGCAGTTAAAAAGGTTCTATTCCTTCGTCTTGGACAGGGACTCTAGGTAATCCCAAAAACTATTATGTTTTTCAAGAATGGCATTTTCTGAAGAAGGTAACTTACATCGAAAGAGAAAATCATTCAATGAATGTTTGGGCAGTATGTAATGGCAATGCAGTGCAATTTTAACCTGTTCAAAATAAATTCTCATGTCACCCAACCTAATTCTGTAAAAGGTTTTATCCTTCCGAAAAAATTTACCAATATGCTCATTTTTTTCATGCAGGATATCGCTAGATAGCGACCCCAGTCTGTCCATTAAGCCCAATTGCTCGGATTGCGGTAAGGAGTTTAGTACGCCTAAGCTTTGTTCTGAAAAGGTAACTTGAAACACACTTACAAGGCTACATGAAGATTAATGGAAATCAACTAGAACCAAAACATTTTGTGAGAAACAGTTTTAATTCTTACATTGTGCGAAAAAAATGTTATCAACTATAGCATGGGTTTGAATAATAACTTCCCGCAAGAGGATATAAAAGAAGCCAAGCGGGTGATGTTAAAAGAGTCCGAAGCTTTGAAGGTAGCTGCCAAAAGATTGGATGGACCTTCATTTTCAAAAGCATTAAATGTGTTCTTGGGAACATCGCATAAAGTGGTTGTAACTGGTATTGGTAAATCGGGGCATGTTGGGAAAAAAATTGCAGCAACGCTAAATAGTACAGGAACACCTGCGGCCTTTTTACACCCATCTGAGGTAGTTCATGGAGATCTTGGGATTCACCAAACCGGTGATGCAGTTTTATTTTTATCAAACAGTGGGTCCACGCCTGAATTACTCTTTCTGGAACCTGTTTTAAGGAGCAGAAAAGCGAAAATCGTTGGCTTATTAGGAAAACCGCAAAGCCCGTTGGGGGAAAAAGTAGATGTCTGCTTAGATGCATCTATTGAAAGGGAAGCAGATAATTTAGGAATTGTTCCAACAGCCAGCTTTGCCGTAGCTTCTTCTATTGGAGATGCGATCGCTTCCTCTCTTATGCTTCGAAAAGGGTTTAGTGAAAATGAATACGCCCAAACGCATCCAGCTGGACAATTGGGTAGAAATTTAATTTTACATGTTGAAGATGTTTTACATTCCCCAAACAAAGTGGCTCGTGTTAATAAAGATAGCACCATTTCAAATACAATTATTGAAATGTCAAAATATCCTCTCGGGGCAGCTTGCGTAATGAATAAAGAAAGGCTTTTGGGTATAGTTACTGACGGAGATTTGCGTAGGGCTTTGCAGCAAAACCCCAAACTTGTGGAACTGAAGGTTTCTCAAATAATGTCCACAAATCCTGCAGTCATATCTCCAAAAGCAAGCCTTGGTGAGGCTCTTGATTTTATGGAAACACGAACCCCATCACCAATATCTGTGCTTCCGGTTGTTGAAAAAA
>JAOFTV010000005.1 GCA_028045305.1 Opitutales bacterium
CCGTAAAGTCTCCCTCACCTCTTCAACTGCTCGTGGGGACCGGGAAAACTCCTCCACACAAGCCTGTCGTCTTTGAATCTCGGTCAAGTCGCGTTCGGGACGGGCAAGAAAAGTTTCCACCAAGCGGGCACCTGCTGGGCTTGCGGTGTCGTCCATACAATCGAGCAAAGATCCCTTTCGGGCCTGAGCAGATGTTCGAAAGACCTCGAGGTTTCGTTGGGTCGCAGGGTCGAGCAAAAGAGCAGCTCCTGCCTGGTATTCTTCAATCCTGTTTAAATTTCCGGGCTTCCCCTTGAGCACATCCTGAGCATAGACCAGTACGGCACCTGCCGGGCCAAGCCCACCGTGTTCTAAATCAATCCCAAAGCCCTCCAGGTTCATCACCCCTAGGCTTTCCATAACTTCGCGAGCTCCCGAGCGTTGATCAAAATCAAAATCTGGTCGTTCCGTACGGGTAATTTCTCCGAGTGCCCGGTCAATTTCATCGCTCAACGCCTTGCCATTTTCCATCATCTCCAAGCGTCTGCCCAAACTTTCCGGCATTAGGACCTCCCGGGGGGAGAGGGAGTGTAAAACGGAAAATAAATCTCCCGGTTTGGTTTGTGCAGAAAGAGCAAATTTTCCGGTGGACAGATCGAGCCAGGCAGCACGGGCTCCCTTTTTGTCTAGGTCAAGAGCGAGTAGGAAATGATTATGTGAAGCCTCCAACTGGCGGTCCTCCAAGACCGTGCCTGGGGTTAGAATACGGGTAATTCCCCGCTTCACCAGTTTACCGGGCTGAGGAGCTTCCAGTTGGTCACAAATTGCCACCTTTTTCCCCTGAGCCAGCAGCTTACTCAGGTAAGACTCGGCAGCATGGGAGGGAATACCCGCCATGGGCATATCATGCCGCTTGGTCAGGGTAATACCTAGCAGGGCAGCACCCTGCTCGGCATCGGTCTCGAACATCTCGTAGAAATCTCCCAGGCGGAAAAGCAACAAGGTGTCATCCTCGAGGCTTTGCCGGGCCTCGCGGTATTGTTTCATCATGGGAGTATCCGAGCTCATGCAGGAAAACTTCCAAGCAATCCTCGACAGGGGGATTCGTCAAGGGAATGAAATTGACGTGAGAATAAAAAACTAAAAATTTGCCCCTGCTCCTAATTCAAACAGATGCTGAAACGACCCTTCAAATTCTTTATTTGAAGTCAGCCCAAACATACGGTAGCCGAAATAAGCAGTAAAGTTTTCTGCCACCAAATATTCAAAACCCAAGGCCAAATCATAAGTAAAGACCATGGAAGATTGGAAGTCAGAATAAGAGGCAAATTGGGTTTGCGTAGTATTTGATCCGCCACCGGGTGCAACCGAAGTGCTTTTGAAGTACAAATCAGAGTTAAAACTATTACGGCGCCATGCCGCGCCTATTCCCAATGTACCAATGGTAGAAAGTTGTTCCATAAGGGGAACCGAGTACCCCCCACCAAAACCAAAGGAATACGACTCCTCCACTCCATGTGCTTTTGCATGAATAGTACTTATTCCACTCGAGAAGGAATCATTCTTGTAGGTTTGGTGCTGATAAGCTATTCGGTAATAAGTCATCAAGTTTTCCCACCGCTTGCCACCAGTTAAAGCAATTGAGTTTCCCCATTCCCCGTCCAATTCGTCGCGAAACTTTTGATTACTCTCAACGAATGCATAGGTGGTGTAGGAAGTTAGAGCAAACCCGATCATCGGCATAAAATAATAGTCGCCTCTAATTTGCTGATTTGTAGGGGCTACCCGCGAAACCTCAGATTGATAAACCACTGGTTTATCCCACTCAGAATTATCTTCAGGTAAGCTTAGAGGCTCAACAGGTGGGCCGGGCAAGGCTTCGTAGGATTTCTGGGCCGCGGTCTTGGGTCGGGGAGGAGTCAAGGATTCATTACGATCGATCAGTTCGATCGGTTCGGTTCCAGATACCTTTCCCATTCTCTGTGAAAGTTCGAGCATTCTCTGCTGCATCAAACGGTAACGATAATCCCGCTCAGAAGACAAATCACGAGAATCTATCTGACCATATAATCTGACCCAGAAAAAACCTAGGACCAGAAGAATTCCAAAAAATCGTAACAGGTTAGACACGCGAATAATGGAAACGCATTTAGTAAGAAAAATCAAACTCAAGAATGCGATCAAGAGTTGGAGATCTTCGAGTAAAGACCAACTCCCGTAAAATCTGAGATTTTTGGGAATCGCTAAAGAAAGAACTACTGTTAACAAACTCCGCGAGGTCATCAAGGCTTGGAAGAATGCTCTTCACTTGGTTGCGCACCACTTTCTTTTCAAAGTATACCTCTTGGTATAGATTTTCTTGAGTATCCCTAAGAAACCATCCATTTGGATCGTTCACGCCACCTTCCCAGTGCAACCACTTGGAATCATCATTGTAATACAACCACCCAAAGTAGTCTTCCCCAGTCCAAAACCATCCTATTTGGTCATGCCAAATCCATGTGGTTGAGTACAGGCCTTGGAGGCTTTTTGCATATACCCACCCCATTTTCAGTGAATAAACCCAGTTGGTATTACCCTCGATGTAGTAACCCAAGTTACGCAATGAAGTAACCATCGGCATCGATTCTGTCTTGGCTATCCAAATCCGTACAAGCCCAACGGATGAGGAAAGCGATTTGCTTTTATCCATCAGTGAATATTCAAAAGTATCCTCGCCAATAAACCCCTTGTTGGGAGTGTAATAATACCGGCCATTACCCGAGTTGCTTTGTTCCTCCTGCAATAAACCATTTTTAGGAAGTGAAAGTGCTTGTACCTCGTAAAACTGCTCCTCAGAAGAGTCATCAGGACCGGCATGATCATTGGCGAGTACATCAAAAAACAATGGAAATTCCTGCTTAAGATCGCCATAAAATACATCATCTTGCTCTGCAACAGGTGGGTCATCTATGGGTAAAACTTTTAATTCAAGGGTCTGTAGACGACTCCCTTGATCATCCGCTAGCTTTACCACAAAACTGTCGGTCCCTGTAAAGTTTTTATCAGGCGTATAGGTAAAGAAAGTGGAGTTCATTGAAAAGGTCCCAAGAGAAGGAGGTGAATGAGGCTCAAAAACATAACCATCCCCATCTTCGTCGATGATCTCAAAATCTGCCTTGATGTAGCCATCCTCATTGAGGGAGTAAGATCCGGGCTCAAAATAAGGTAGTGTATTGTCTGCACCCAAAACATAAGGAATGTCATTCAAGTCAGTTAAGCGAACAATAATAGTCTGAGTAACATTATATGTACCATCTGAAACTTGAATGATGACTTCAAAACGACCATCGTTATTGGCGTCAGCGGGGTATTCGTAATTTTGTCCCTCTTTAAATTCTAACAACCCATAACTGGCATCGATTACGAAGAATTCTTCCTCACCTCCACCTACAATACTGTAAACCAAGTCGGATGTTTCTGGATCCGTGGCAACAGCCTGAACTATAAATTTTTGATTTTCCTGAACAGGAATTTCGTAAGGCACCTGATCCTTACCAGTCACAAAATAAGGGGGTGTTTCATCTAAGTCCAAAACCTTAATTGTGGTAAAATAAGTTTCGTTTAAATCGGCGTCCCCAATGTAAACTTCTATCTCGTAAAGGTTATCTCCATTTGCATCCACCGGGTTTTCAAAATCTAAGGTTGCACCGCCGAACACCTTGATCAAGCCATCCACAACCACAAAATGTGATGCATCCGTTCCGCTAAGTAGGATTGTTAGTTGATCAGCCTGACCAGGGTTTACTGCATCCGGATCTGAAGCTTCCAAATTGACGATTACGTTTTCTCCCTCCACGCGTTCGATAACATTTTCCTGCCCAGACACGAGAATGGAGGCAGGCTTAGTATCTGGAAGGTTTTGCACGGCTACCTCAAGCACAACGGGCACCGTGTGAAATTGGTCCCTGTCATAAAGATTTAACTCCGCAGTGTAGACATTGCTGTTAGCTAGAGCGTGAGGGTCCTCGAAGTCTGGAGCAAATTGGAAATACAGTACATCGTTCACAATTTTGAAGATAGGGTCATCCGTTTTGCTAAGTGACCAGGTCAGCAATTCATTCTCATCCGCATCGTAAGCTTCCAACGCAACAACCTTTTTAATGTTTTCGTTAATTTTTATATGAGTAGGCACCCGCGACACTGGAGGGTCAGGTATGGGCGTAACATTAATTTCAACCGCTACACAATAAAGTGCTCCCCCTCCATCATCCACGGTGATAAAGACCTGGTCATTTCCAGATAAGTTATTATCTGGAGAATACAAAAAGTTGGATTGGCCAGAGATTTCAACCACTTCCGCCTGCCCAATTTCGAGACCATGATAGGGATATACTCCAAAGGTCAATTGAGTGGGAGAGGTGGAGGTAATCAAATTGCCGAGATTGGAAATATCAACATTTACATCCTCATCGGTAATCAGTGAAAGCAAGGAGTGGTCAGATATATCAATATCGGAAGGTTCTTCGGGTGCGTTCCTGATGCCTACGATGATCGATTGTTCATCGAATTCACCGCCATCATCCGTTGCCCGTACTGTTACCGAATAATTTCCATCCAAATCCGCAGAATCGTTATTTTCAAAGTCAGGCAAAAAGGTAAAATTGACCGTGCCGTACTTGAGGGAGTCATCAGGAAAACCGAGTTGGGTAAAAATCACATGATCATCACGATAGGATAAGCGACCAGTCTTAGGATCGATTTCAAATAGACTCTCATCTGCACCACCCGAAATTGAAAAAGTTACATTTTCATCAATCTCATGGTTGGTAAAATCGATCCGGTCAACGATATCGAGTCGGTTCTCGGGTCGCTCCAAAAAGATGACCCCATCCGTACCTGCAACATTGCCCTCAGTTTCGTGAAAAAGTAGATCAATCGAAGGTGGATCATTGGCATCGAGAACCTCGACGGTTACGGACTCTGAAGTTTGGGCAAGCCAGGACGATTCGTCATCAGGATCATCACCAATAAAGGCAGTTACTGTGACTCGATAATTATTAAAACCATCTGCATCTGCAGGCGATTCGTAATCTGGAGGGTTCTTGAATAATAGCTTACCTCCAGACTCAATCTTTCCCTCGTCAAAAAAACTTTCATCAATTCCTCCACTAATCTTAAATTTCACGAAATTGGATTTGGTATCGAGATCAGCCAAACCTAGGGAATATAGGTTGCCATCAATCCCGCTTCCATCATCCACTCCAAGAAAAGTACTGGGTTCACCAATTTGCACGAAGGGTTCGACCGAAATGGGTCGAGCCTGAAAAACCCAGGCGTGAGGACGGTTTTCATCCGATAGAAAGATGTAAGCAACAGGAACATTTTGCCCATCATCCATTAGGTAGACTTGTAGGGAGGAAGGATCCCCAAATTGTTTTTCAATGTGAGTATTTTGGACATATGTATCGTCATCAAAAAATGGATAGGGAGTAGAAAATCCAGATGCAGATTGTAGAACAAAAAGTGGGCTTAACTGACTAGGTGAATTAGTTATATATACAAAATCAATGGTCGTTCGGTCGTTGTCCAAATCTATCGCCTTGATCGCTCTACAAGTGGATATCGTTTCATCAAACCCAGAATTTGCGTTACTAGGTGAGACTATCCTGGAAACTACAAAATTTCCGTCCCCATCATTACGGGCGAGATAAATAGCCTGCTTCCCTCCAATGAGAAAATCCCTGCACGCAAAGGGATCACCAAGGTTTTGAGCACCATCAATATCCACAACCTCAAGGCAATACGGATTATCAATATTATCAGCAACAACCCCACCAAGAACAAAACTAAGACCTCCAAGGTTTCTATACCACAAAACTTGCCCTGAACCCGAGTTGGCAACAACCAGGTCTAGTTCACCATCATCATCAACATCTGAAGAAACAACGAAATGAGGACCAGAAATCCCGTCAGTGGCTTCCAAAACTGAAGAATTAGGCCCGAGTTCCTTAAACCCAACAGCGCTAGGATCAGATTTGTTTTCAAAGATGTGTACTTTATCGACTGTTCGAGCGGCAACTATCAAGTCCTCATCTCCATCCGTATCAAGGTCTACCAATATGGTGTGATCTAAACCCGTGAAAGAACGACCGTCAAAATCACTGCTAGAAACATTGAATTGCCCGAGTCCATCGTTTGCAAAAACACTAATTTCATTCGAGGTAAATGAAATAACATCCGTGGATCCATCGTTGTTAATATCGCCAAAAACAGCAAAGTTCGCTTCATCGACTGACACAGGTTTCAAGTCTAGCTTATCCAGGGTAATCGAGTTGTCATTTCGATCAGTCCGGTCTACCTCGAAATTTTCAAAGAGCGTGCCTGCACTCTCCTCGTGCCAAGAATTGGAAGCATAATGAACTCCAGAATTTGATAAAAGAATAAGATCAGGGTAAGCCTTTGACTGAAAATACTCCCCCTCCATATCCACCACATCAAAGTCGGCAACAAATGGGCGGTTTTCATAATGCTGAAAATCGAAAAAAGGTGAGTCGTCTTTCCTTTTAATTTCCAAAATGGATGTCAAATCATTGACCTTAACTTTTAGAGTTTCAGTAAGATCAGAATCCGAATTGTTCGTTTTTATTGTAAAATCAACCTCATAAATATTGTCGAATCCATCGTCCCGAGGGTTTTCAAAATCAGGGGGTAAAAAGAATCGAAATTCTGTGCGATTACCCTCACCTGAAATGGTTTCAAAATACTTTCCATCCTTTTGGTCAGCGATGAGTGAAACATTGATATCCTTGTCAAAGTCATCTGTTCCCGCCTGAACGACAAATGAAGCAAAAGTCTGCTCATCGATGGAAAAATTAGAATCAACATCATTGGTAGAAATTGCATTAAAGTAAGGTGGTTCAACCGTATTTTTTAGATGTATGGTTAAATCCATAGTGGATGAAAACTCTGTCTCCGTCTCGTCCTCATATACACCCGGAGCAGTCTCTGTGCTGGTATCTCTAATCCACTTGGTGGCAACTATCCTTATTTTGTAAGCATTTGGGCTGCTTGCATCCAGATTCTGGGGGTTTTCAAAGTCTAGGACTTTACCATCAAATAGGACTATAGAGGAGTCTTCACCCTCTTTCGGGCTTACATCAAAGAAATCCTGATCAAATCCTTCAACACTGTATTTTATAATTGTCTCATTTGTGTCGGAGGTATCGTCATCCCCGTCAAAATCGACTGCCCTTAATAATATTTTTTCAGTTATACCCTCCTGAAAGTCAGCAGTCCACTTACCTGAGGAACCCTTACTCATTCCTACATTAACTTGTGACTCCCCATCGGTTTCCAAAAAGATTGGAGGAATCGTGGAGTCGATAATCTCGACATTGATGGGAAAGACAATGGTGGACCCATCAGAACTACCATCAGTGGGTCTATCCAGCGGGTTTAGTTCACTAAGTATAATATTAAATTTATAAATCTTATCGGTTGCTCCGTTGGGTGGGTGATTATTGAAACGAGTGGTTGGAGCACCAACGGCATCCAAATCCCAAAGAAGTTCAGTGGATTGCCCGGGACGAATTTGATAAGAGGAAAATTTAAAATATCGATCGTCTCCAGTTCCTTCAATCCCGCCATCAAGTGGTTGCAAGGACCAATAGAAAACTTCATTATCGATTACAGTATCCTTGGCATCTGAAGGAAAAAGCTCACGAATGATCACCTTCCCCTCTTCTATATCCACCCGCGTATTAATACCATCGCCAGTGGAAGGATCAAATAAGGTCGTCACACCCTGATCATCGACCATGGTGAAGGTCGGTCGGTCGTCCACATCTTCAAGATGAAATATTACTTTTAGGTATGAACTATATTGCCCCGGGCCATCCGTTAAATTGAGGTCAATGCTTAAGGGACCAAAGTGATCTTGGGGAGGATCTAAAATAAAAGTACCATCAGTTTCATAGTTCAAAAACTCAGACATTCCATTCAAAGCAGTAATTACCAGGGAACCAGTAGGATCCTGTGGATCATAAATTGAAAGATTGAGATCGATCGAATAAGGACCGCCATCTTCCATGAGTTTTCCGCCATCTTTGGATAAAAAGACTTCCCAAGTCTTGGCAGAAATTAAATCAGGTGCAGAAAGTAAATTATATTCGGAATCAATTGCCACAGGAACTTCATTAGCAAGATCCTTGACCTCAATTCGAAATGTAAGCGTTTTTTCAACACCCACCATTTCGGTTTGTGCCTTCAATTTTAGAGAATAAGCCCTTTCCCTTTCCTCAACTTCAGGGTTCTCAAAGTCAGCATCTCTTACCGGATTTTGAAAAATCACTTTATTGCTTTGAGTCGAAATAGAGAAAAACTCCCGACTTTCGTCAGTATCCAAAGAATAAAAAACTTCCGAACCCTCTTCGATGAAATAGTCCTCCAAAGAAATAACCGAAACTGAATTTTCATTTAGTGGAATTAAAATTGTGTTAAGGGGAGAATAAGTGGATTTGATTTTTGGTGGATCAGGACGATCCAAAAATGCTAACTGCAATGTCTTGGTGTAGGACACTCCATCCTTGTCGGTTACCTGGTAAGTTACATTCAAATCACTAGAAATTTCGTAGTTTGGATACTTTCCATCCAAAAACTTTAACTCAACCTCCGTGCCTGTATTTGGCTGAAACGCAAGAGTCTGTGCATTGACACCCAAAACTTGCCAAGTAAAATCATTCGAAGAAAGATCTTCCGGGTCGGAAGCTGACAATCCTAAAACAAATTCCTGTTCTTCAGGTACAAATTTTGGCCCTCCCCATCTTTCCCAATTTTCGACGACAACCGGAGGTTCATTTTCGTCTCTGAATATGAAATTGAAATTATAAACCCTGGGGTTTTCATTATCAAAATCGACTGGACTCGTGTCCTTGACCTCTACTTTGAGAGTGTAGTTCCTGTCACCCAATTCCTCGTAATCAAAACTTTCAGCATTGGGAAGTATGAGGTGGATCTGGGTTGGTTCACCTTCGAAGTTTTCCACAATTCCAAAAGAGGACCAATCCTCACTTTCCAAAACTTTTGCATATTCGATATCTTGGTCGTCATCACCCTCTGCAGTAAATTCAAGGGTCACATCTAAAGGATAATTCTCATAAAAACTGATGTCATAATTTTTTATGGAATCAGAGATGGGAGGGGAAATGGGATACGCATCCAAACTATTTTCGTTATATTTTGCTCCGGTTAAACGTATACCATTATCAGCAAGAACAGGAGGATCGGGCACATCCCTAACCACCACATTATAATTGATTAAACCAGGGGGACCATCATCCACTCTGAATTCTATCCTAAATGAAGTATTACTCGCTCCACGCAAATTTGCATCAGGAACAAACCTAAACTCGAAAGGACCATCCCTGCCATGGTATCCATCAGGAATATTTTCGATGGGATTGATAATTACCTGATGGTTGGCGGTTTGAAATTTATCATCATAAAGTCCCCAGCTTATGTTATATCCCTCAATCAATTTCTTGTGCTCATCACTGATCACTCTTAATTCTTCGACTCTAGTTGCGTCACTTGGATCAAAAATCCAATCTTTTCGCTCATCGGTGTATATGGTTCGGTTATAATCACCATCGTCTAGCCATTGCTTGCCCGTGGGCGATTCAAGCTGCGGGTTTTCAACTTGATTCGTTACCGTAACCGTGAAATTCAAGATGTCATCTGGTTCATCCAATGCCAGTTCTGAATCAAGCGGAATTTCGTCTTGGCTGTCATAAAGTCTGATCCGAACTTCATACTTATTGTCCTGAACTTGAGCATTTTCAGTGAAATGATCCTTGGGATCTTCGTAATCAGGCGGCACATTGAACCTAAGAACCCCTGAACCATTGACTTCAAAAAAACTATTATCTGCCTCACTTGGGAATAATTTATAAATGAAGGTGGCGAGAGGATTCTCAATTTGCAAATAAGGCAAAATGTGAGAATCTAGGTCCCACGAATCAAGATCGATGACAAAACTTTCATTTTCCCGAACTTCAGGTTCCTGCGGTATGTCATCAAATCCATCACCCCAAAAAAATTGAACAGGGTCATCAGTATTCCTGAGATTCACAGTTAACTGGATCGGTTTTCCGTAACCACGTCCATTTGAACCAATTGGTGTAAATCGATAAATCTCTCTGCCAAAAGCATTTGGAATATCATGACTTATTTGAATTCTAATATCCTGTCCGCTATCAAAAAAATGATCCGTATCGGTATCTATGTATTTAGGAGAAGTGGTTGGATCGCCTGTGGCATTAGGATCATAGTTGAGTTCCTGAAAATTTCCGTTTCCTTCATAATCAACAAAAACGGAAGCTCTCTTCTTATCCGCCTGATCGTAATCATAAGTTCTTTGCATTCGTAATTTAAATTGATCTCCCTCATCATCATTGAACCTTAAGGTATAATCCAATACTGCTTCACTATCCTCATCGACTTCTTCAACCCTGACCCAGTAATTATCAGTCTCGATAAAAGGGTCGTTATTTTGGGCAGGTAAATAATCCGGCCCTTCTTCAATATCCTGAATCTTAAGCCTTAGGGGAATATCTACTGAATAATCGCCGTCGGATATTGTAACGCTAAAATCATAATCAGTTGTCAGATCTGCATCATTTTTAAATCTTTCATAGTCCAATTCTCCTCCGCCATGGGTAGATAATTGGAATGGCAATATCCATCCTGCCGCCTTGCTAGGACTCGGGTTCTGAAATTCGACCGGCAGAAGTGACAAATCAAAATAAGTCCAAATAACATTGCCTGGATAGGAAGGGAAAATCGTAATATCATTTGGGTCTCCATCGGGATACTCACCTTCATCGTCTGGCTCAAAAGTTGCGTTCAAATCACTGTCCGAGGCAGCGTAATTGTAGGAATCTGGATCAAAGACTAGAAATTCCGTGTGAGAGATAGCACTCCCCTCACGGAAGGGGAAGTCCGTTCTTGAAGTTGGAACTACGAGATTTCCATCAGTAATCGAATTCAGGTAAAATTTCGGGTTATCCTTCTGAGGAAGTATTTTTACTTCCACACTGTAATTATTGTCTTCGCCACGTTTATCAGGCCACCAAGTGAAAACATCATATCCCTCTGCGTGTTTGTAAGGCTCGTAAATGAAAAAGTTTCCATTGATTCGAACCGTTCCCTTTTTGGGCAGGTGTTGGGTTTTGGTTGGCCGGTGTATGGGATCATTCCAATCGATTACATCATACCCACTAGGTATTGGAATTAAAACATCGGTTTCGGCGTCGGTGTATATACTTGTATTTCCATCCGAATATTCATTCACTGTGTAATTTGTACCTTGATGATCTGGATGAACAGGGTGCCTGTCTGAATCTGCAAAAGATACAGAAATAAAATACCCAAAAAGAAAGGCTAAAAAAAGTGCCTTGAAAACTTTTTTTTTCAAACCTTCAATCACAACCTCAAAAAAGCAGAATTTTAAAAAGGAAAATTTTGAGCTGCACACAGGATATACTGCAAATTTTTGCATTCAAAAAAGTGTTAATTGAAGGAAATTTTATAATAGACTAAGAGGAGTGGTTCTTAAAGGAATCAAAATTTACCTATTTGAGCAAGTTTTGAGTGTGACAATTTACTTATTGGAGTAATCTTTCTTGCCAGCATTCTTATTTTCATAGCATTCTCCGTTCCATGACAGCCCAAACTTCCAATGCCGAATCCTACTGGAGCGAGAGCCTCAAGATTGTAGGGAAACTTTTATGTGTATGGTTTTTCGTATCTTTTGGATGCGGAATTTTATTTAAGGACTACCTAGACCAGTATTCAATCGGAGGAGCTCCACTGGGGTTTTGGATGGCTCAACAGGGATCAATCATCTGCTTTGTTGCCCTTCTGGTGACATACTCAAGGTGGATGAACAAACTGGATGAAAAACACGGCTTCACTGAAAAGGAGGGTGAATAATGGAACAGACAATTTGGAACTTCATCTTTATTGGAATTACATTCAGCGTATACATTGGTATTGCGATTTGGTCGCGGGCTGGCTCAACCAAAGAATACTACACGGCTGGTGGAGGCGTCTCCCCGTTTGCCAACGGCATGGCAACCGCTGCGGATTGGATGTCTGCTGCAACCTTTATCTCCATGGCAGGCGGAATTGCTGCAGCGGGTTATGGTGCTTCGAAATTCCTCATGGGGTGGACAGGTGGCTTTGTGCTTCTTACCACCCTGATGGTTCCTTACCTGCGCAAATTTGGAAAAGCGACCGTTCCAGATTTTATTGGCGATCGATTTTATTCAAACGGTGCCCGCCTGGTCGCCGTAATCTGTGCAATCTTCATATGTATGACCTATATTATGGGACAAATGCGGGGCGTTGGCATTGTCTTTTCCCGGCTATTTGATATCGAAATCTGGATGGGTGTGATGATCGGCGGTGGAATCGTATTTTTCTACGCCGGTTTAGGCGGGATGAAAGGAATTACTTACACACAGGTCGCCCAGTATTGCGTGATGGTATTTTCCTATACTATTCCTGTGGTTTTCATCTCCATGATTCTTACTGGAAATGTCATTCCCCAACTCGGACTAATTGGAAATTATATTAAGGATGGTGCCGAAAACTCCGTTCCTTTAATCGTTAAAATCAATCAAATCTCCACGGATTTAGGATTTACGGAGTATACAGCGAGCACAAGTAATACTCTGGATATGTTTTGCATCACCGCTGCCTTGATGGTTGGAACAGCGGGTCTCCCACATGTTATTGTACGCTTCTTCACCGTAAAAAATGTAAAGGCTGTAAGAAAATCCGCTTACTGGACCCTTAGTTTTATTGCCATTATTTACCTGACTGCTCCTGCCCTTGGTATGTTTGCCCGCACCAATTTCGTGGAGGAAATAAACCAAAAAAAGTACGCGGACGCTCCCCAATGGTTTAGAAATTGGGAGGACCAGGGGATGATTGCCTGGGTAGATAAAAATAACGATGGAATCATGCAGTACCAAGCAGGATCTGCATTTAAAGAAAAGCCCGTCTACGTTGAGGAAGGACGCTTGGAAAACGGCCCCCGTCCAATATCCAATGAGTTAACGGATTCCGCAAACGAGGTTTATTACGACAGGGACATTATTGTACTGGCCAACCCCGAAATGGCGGGGCTCCCCAAGTGGGTAATTGCACTGGTGATGGCGGGTTGCGTTGCTGCTGCCCTATCCACTGCAGCGGGACTCCTCCTCGTGCTTTCGACCTCGGTCTCTCACGACTTGATGAAAAAAATTCTCAAGCCTGACATCTCCGACAAACAGGAAATTCGTTACGCTCGAATGGCCTCGTTTGGAGCCTTGGCTATTGCGGCATATTTTGGAATCAACCCCCCATCGAGTTTTGTCGCCAAGACCGTTGCATTTGCCTTCGGTTTGGCTGCTTCGTCCTTCTTCCCTACCCTTATTATGGGAATATTTTCCAAAAAAATTAACAAGCAGGGAGCAATTGCAGGAATGATTTGCGGAATTGGATTTACCCTTGGTTACATCATACACTTTCAATTCCTTACAGAAAGCAAGGACTACTGGTGGGGAATATCTCCAGAAGGCATTGGTTTTCTCGGAATGTTCATTAATTTTGTTGTGGCATTTTTGGTAAGTGCAATAACTCCTCCTCCACCAAAAGAAGTTCAGGAACTTGTTGAAAATATTCGCGTTCCCCAAGGTGCGGGACAGGCGATCGATCATTGAGGGCAGCATTCTCTCTTTTTTTCTGTCTCCTCGCTTTTGAGGGGCAGGCAAAAAATAACCTACGAACTTCCCTGTTTAATGGAAAAACTCTGCAGGGATGGGAAGGGGACAAAGATTTTTTCCGAGTAGAAAAACAATGCATTGTTGCCGGTTCCCTAGACCGGGCAATTCCCGGCAACCGTTTTCTTGCCAGCACGCTGGAATTTAAAAACTTTGAGCTACAATTCCAGGCAAAACTGATAGGCCAAGGGAAAAATGCAGGTGTACAGTTCTGGAGCCAGAGACTACCGAATTCTCATGAAATGATTGGCTATCAGTGCGATATTGGTTCATTTAAAAAGGGAAAGCTATGGGGTTGGCTATACGATGAATCGAGAAGAAATAAATTTCTCGCTTCCACCGAACAGGAACAATTGGAAAAGTGGGTATTTCCCAAAGGAGAGTGGAACCAGATGCGAGTTCAGGCATTTGACCAGTCGATCCGTATTTGGGTAAACAATCAACTAACGGTTGATTATGTAGAACTGCAAAAGAATATTGCTTCTAGCGGTAAATTTGGCCTGCAAGTTCATGGCGGTCCTCCTTTGGAAGCATGGTACAGAGAGATACAACTTCGATCATTTTAGTTGCCTGCTCAGGTAAATTTTAAAAATGAAGAATATCCATAAAATCCTCCCTAGCTTTCACACTCATTGCCCTTTATCTTTTCGCCGGTCTGCCCCAGCAAACACAAGCTAAAGAATACCACCTTGGCTTCAGGATTACTCCAAGAATCAGCACTCTAGGAGGCGGACTGGAAGTGGCACAGGGAGTCACCCCATGGCTTGGTTTACGTGGAGGTGTTAATTATTTTACTTATAATTACAAAACTAACGAATCGGGAAATGATTACGATATTCATCCCTTTTAAAAAAGCATTACGGATAAGTGCAGGTTTTTTAATCAACAGAAATACGATTCATGGTAAGGCCACCTTTGGAGATGATGAACGATGGGGCTTTGTATTTGATCTTGGAATTATTTATTCAGGAATCCCAGACCTGATAATAAATGCTGCCGTTGATCCTACCGACCCAAACAAAGCAACTTTTGAAAAGCATAAGAAAAAAGAAGTCGATCAGCTTCAGGAGGACTTAAACCAATTCGAGTTCTACCCCGTTCTCAGCACCGGAATTGTCTATCAGTTCTAATTTTCTGACCAGTCAGTCGTTTTTGACAAGCTTGGGCTCGTGGTCCCAAAACCAATAGATTGGAAATTTAATCGTTTCTCCAAAAAATGCGAGGATTCCACGATCCGATTTCCACCAATCATCAATAGCAAAGACTTCATTTGGTGCACCCGCTACCTGCACTTCAACATCACTGGCTTGGAAAACTTTTTTAAAAGCCAAATGAGCACGTCGGGTGTGAAATTCATCGGTTACTAAGATAATTCTCTTCCACTTGGCACGCTTGGCATAGGCAAGTGCATCTTCTGCCTCATCAAAAGTAGATGTCGCACCACCGCTAAGGGAAGGAAGCAACTCCCAGGAAGCCATCATTCTCATCCGCTTGGTCACCTCTCTGGCAAATTGAAGGTGACTAAGTTCCAAATCGTGAAACTCCTCATTCTTCGGCTTTTCCTCGGTAACAAAAAGCTCAGCCCCATAGCCCTGATTCCACAACCTTAGGCACTCGGGTGTACGGGTCTGCCTACTTCCTGAAAGGCAGATTATGGCATTAGCACCGGGTTTGGCATTTTGAAAAACAAATGTACGGGCATAAAGGGTGAGGAGAGGTTTATGAAAGAAATAAAGTGAGCCAAGAAGGAATAAAAATATGACAAGTGCCCAAATAGATTTTCGGAAAACCCTCATCAACGAACCTGAAAAATACCTTCAATTTCCACCATTACCCCGGCAGGCAACCCAGATACGCCAAGAGCGCTTCTCGCCCCCACCCCAACATCTTCTCCAAACACTTCTTTGAATAATTCGCTGCAACCGTTAATGACCTGGGGATGCTGGGAAAAACCCGAGGGGGAATTTACCAAGCCCAATAGTTTAACCACTCGGACAACTCGATCAAGAGAACCCAGACCTGCACGCAAAGTAGCCAACATATTTAGTCCGACTTGCCGGGAGGCGGCATGCCCTTCCTCTACGGTATTTCCATTGCCCACCTCCCCAACCATAGGGGTTCCATCACCCATAATAGGCAGGTGCCCGGACAAATAAGCAAGGTCACCCACGATTACCATGGGTTTGTATAATCCCGCAACTGCCGGGGGCGGAGGGAGATCAAGGGCAAAGGAGGAAATCACTTCTTCTGGATTCATAACTATGAAAATGGATTGCGGGCATGCCTTTGGGCAAGCGTCAAATGGTCAACAATTCCAAGTTGCCTGAATCCGCTAAAATTCATTTGCTTTGAATATGCATATTTCACCAGGCATTTCGAGGCGGGCCATGCTTGCCGGTTCTATAATTACGGGAATTTCCAGTTCCATTCCTAAGAATGCTCTGGGCAACCCGACAAGTTCCTCAAGAAAAGTAAATTTACGATCGGGAATGACCGTCCTTTTTCAGGGAGACTCTATCACCGATGCGGGTCGACAAAATCGCCAAAAGCCAAAACCTAATGATCAGAACTCTATGGGTAATGGCTATGCCTGTATGGCAGCTTCTTCTTTACTGACTCAAAAACCTGATTTACAACTTTCCATATACAACCGGGGAATTTCGGGAAATAAGGTCCACCAACTGGATGCACGTTGGCAAAGTGATTGCCTTGATCATAAGCCTGACATTCTCAGTATACTTATTGGAGTAAATGACATTTGGCATGGCTTGAAGGGAAAGTATGATGGCACCGTACAAAGGTATGAAAATGACTACCGGGGTCTGATTAGTCGTACTCGCAAGGCATTACCCAATGTCCAATTAGTAATTTGCGAACCCTTTGTGCTTAGGTGTGGTGCTGTTACCGAAAAGTGGTTTCCCGAATTCGAACGCTACCGAGCATCCGCCCGTAAGGTTGCTGATGAACAGGGATCTTTATTCGTCCCATTCCATGAGATGTTTGAGCAAGCTATTCAATTTGCACCGCCACATCACTGGGCCAAAGATGGTGTACACCCCACCCCATATGGAGCGGCTCTAATGGCCGATCATTGGCTACAAGCAGTACGCGGCTGAATCAATTTTTACAAAAATACTCAAACCGGGCGATGGATCAAACAGTCTCAACCTTTTACAAATTTGCGGAGTTCCCGGACCATGCAGAATGGAAAACTGAACTCGAACAATTAGGCGAAAAAGAAAAGGTCACTGGTACATTAATTTTAGCTAATGAAGGGATCAATGGTACTCTTTCTGGACCAATCGCCGGCCTAAATCGGTTTCTCGAACGGATAACCTCGGACAAACGGTTTGATAACATGCCCATTCGTTCGATGACCACTCCAGCCAAAACCTTCTACCGCTTACGCATCCTTTTGCGCCCAGAAATTGTAACCTTGGGAGACCCTGACATTCTCCCCTCAAATGGCTCTGGCAAATATGTGGAACCCGAGGCGTGGAATGATCTCATTTCTCAGCCAGATGTTGAGGTGATTGATGTCAGAAATGATTATGAAGTGGAAATCGGTAGCTTTGATGGAGCCATCAATCCAAAAACCCAAACCTTTGGTCAATGGGCCAATTTTGTTGAAAAAAGTTTGGGAGATTCGAAAAAGAAAAAAGTGGCAATGTTTTGCACCGGAGGAATTCGGTGCGAAAAAGCATCCGCACATCTTGTGCAAAATGGATTTGAAGAGGTTTATCATTTAAGAGGAGGAATTCTTCACTACCTTGAAAAAGTTCAACCGGAAGAAAGTAAGTGGACGGGTGAATGCTTTGTGTTTGATCATCGGGTCTCTGTTACACATGGATTAAAAGATGGTAAGACCAAACTTTGTTTTTCCTGTCGTTGGCCACTGAACAGGGAGGATTTTGAATCTCCAGAGTTTGAAGAAGGTGTATCCTGTCCCAGATGTGTCCGTTCCCTAACTCAGGAAAGAAAAAAAAGTTTACGGGAACGACAAAAACAAATGAAGCTTGCGAGGGAGCGAAAAACCCAGCACCTAGGAAAAAAAATGCCCCGACATTAAAAGATGAACATCCCTCTTCTTGCACTTCTTCGTAACTCGCTTTACCTTAATCTTTACAAATCGTCGTGATTAATAAGGAAGATAAAGACTATCGCCTCCAGCAAGAGCAAACAGACGAGTTGCTCCCCCGGGCTTGGAAAAGCGGATCTCTCAAATACGACGAACTTAAACCTCTAAGTGAGGGAGGAACTGCTAAACTATTCCTTACTGAAGACTTGAACCTTCATCGCAATGTAGCCTACAAGGCCCTTCATAAGGATTTACAAGATTCCGATATTGAAACACAACGGTTTGTACGGGAAGCGAGGGTGACTGCAAATATTCAGCACCCCGGCACCGTTCCTGTCTATGAACTCGGGCGGGATAGAGATGGACAATTATTCTTTACCATGAAACGTGTACTCGGACTGGACCTTCGCCAAATCTTGCTCGATTTGAAACACGAAGTCCCGGATACAATGGAAAGATTTCCTCTTCCACGCCTACTTGATGTCCTTATACAGGTAAGTCAGACCATCGCTTACGCACACGATATTGGAGTCGTTCATCGCGACTTGAAGCCCGCCAACATCATTATTGGAAAATTCGGAGAGGTATATGTATTGGACTGGGGACTCGCCAAGGTGATGGGCGGAAAAAGCTTGGCTAAGGAACTAGGATCAAATCCACAGTCGGGAGATCTTAGCCTTACGCGCAGTGGCATGCACTATGGAACGCCCATGTACATGACTCCTGAGATCGCACGGGGCTTGAGCGACTTGGATGAAAAATCCGATGTTTTTTCCCTAGGTATTCTACTCTTTGAAATGCTTACCCTGGAACCTTTCCTTCAAGGAAATGATATTTCTGAAATTAAGCAAAAACTCCTGGAAGAACCTTACAGGCTCCCTCGGGAAGTTAACCCGGAACGCCACATCCCCAAGGATTTGCAAGCCATATGCATGAAAGCGTTACACCGTTCCCGCGGGCTTCGTTATTCTAACGCAACCTCATTCCTTGAAGATTTACAAAGGTACCGCCATGGAGAAGAAGTTTCGGTCTATTGGTATTCCGGTTGGGAAAGATTTACCCGCTGGAATAATCAAAACGCTTACCTCATAATTTCTCTAATCTCTGGTCTGATTGGAGCGGGCATTTACGCGTTATTTGCTCACTGATCGGACGCGTTATTTGCTCACTGATCGGATTGTGTTTCTCAATCCCTAATATTAAGGGTTAGGGAAAAGGGCTCCTCCTCCATTAGCCATTTTCTTGGCACGGCAATCCTTACAGACGCAACTTCTTCCATGATCGTTAGGATCACTATTCATCATAGAACCAGGTGCAGTTGCTTTCAAAAAGTCTTCCCCCTTTTGCGGTTGGAGAGGCTTACTTTGAATAACTTTAGAGGTAGAAGAAGCTGGCTTTTCAACCGATGGCCTTTGCGCTGTGACTGTCGGTGATCTAGTTGTAGTTAAAGGAGCGAAAGTTTTGGCCGGTGTTGTGGCAGGAACCGAAGTGTTATTTGAGGACTTCCCCACATATGGATTCTTTATATTTTCTCCACGAGAACGCATGAAGTTTATATATTTCGGTGCGACGACTTCCACAAAGTTTGAGTTTTCTATCTTAATCGTAGCAAGAAATTTGTCGCTATGCTTTTGGGCAACAACTATGTAATCTGGTGCGGACGGATGAAAACGTACAGCACGCAACTGACCACCTGTTTTAACGGGCACCTTTACCTTTTGACTGCGATCAGTAAGGGTAATGGCTGATCCCACAACCACAATTTCTGAGGGAAATGCCAACGTTACATGAGCCCGTGCCCAAGAAAGGGTGGATTTGATAAAGGCTGGACTCGCCTGCGGAGCGGCAGTTTCCTTAGCCACTGGTCGTGCGGCCACAGCCCGCTGGGCTCTGACAATGTCATCCTTGGCATTGCTCAACTCTCTCTCCAGGGAACGCACTTCATCCCGTAAATCTTTAATATCGTCGTCCGCACGGGAAATCTTTTTTTCTAAATTCTCATTTTCTAAGAGTAATGATTTCGTCTGGTCGACCATATCAGTGTTCTCCCCTTCCAATCGCTTCTTTAGATCGAGATAAAAAGATTCGTTCTTTTCAAGTTTCTCTACTTTTTCAGCAAGGGCAACGGCTTGTTCTTTTGCCGAGTCATCAATTGAAATGAAGAGCCCAACCATGCCTGTGGTACTCAACCCAGCAAGAACAAAAGCAACCATCGCCAAGGGACTGAGTCCAGACTTCTTAACCGAACTGCCCTTGAATGCATTTTGCATATTCGACACTTTTCCCTGCATTTGCTTGAGTGCAGCAGATTTTTGCTGGTCGGCTGCCGATGCAGACTGCAGGTGAGCCAAAGAATCTTGGAGTTCACGACCCATCTGTAGAACTTTTTGGTTCCCCTCAACCAACCTTCCAGAAAGAATGCCCGCTACATTTAAACAAAGCTGCCCCCCGGCAAATCCATTTTGACCAATAAATTCGATCAGGCGCTCATGGTCCATTCGCCAGAGAATGCACTCCCCTATCGCCTGTACGCTCGCTGAGGCAACACCGCCGCTCAAAAAAGCCATTTCCCCGAAAGCAGCCCCTGCGTCCAAAGTTGCAATTTGCTGACTGGCTCCTTGGTCGTTCGCCTTGTAAATACCAACTTGGCCATTCACCACCATGTAAAGATGTCGCTGCTCGTGCCCATCAGAAACGAGCACTTCATCACGCGCGAGCACCCATTCACCACCATATTTAAGAGCCTTCATTTCTTCATCGCCAATATTGGCACACAGACCCTCTGTGGGCAGATCGTACCCAGCTTCTTCGACATCTTCGCGGTAGAGCAATTTCATGCTGTTTGCGAATCTAGTTACTATGAGTGGTACAGGGCAAGGAAAGAAAAGTCATTCTAGCTTTCTATCCCCTCACGAACCGTGACAGCATTTGCCATGTTTTTTTAATCGCCAGTAATTATAGGGCCATGCCGCGAGGAATCCTGCTCCCAGGGTAACAGGGAGTACAGTAAGTGTGATAACTGGTGCACCCATCATTCCAAAATCTGCTAAATTCATCGCTGCTTCCATCAACAACATAGAAACCATACTCATACCCACCGCTGTGCGAAAGGCTTCCCTTGGACCAACCTGCTTCCACAGAATAAAGGTTTCCAAAATCACACTGGTACAAATCCCAGCAATCATCGCTAAGCCCCATACTAATGTCCATAAATCCACAGGGATATACTCTGGGGAGTAGTAGAATTGAAAACCTGCAATTGTACCGAGATCACCCAAGGCACAACCCAAAAGGCACCAAAAAGTATTTTTGGCGGAGCGACGGGCAATCATACGCAAAACATCAGGCAGCTTTTAATTTACAGGAATTCAGTGACTTTTCGATCTCACTCACTAACGCAACTACAACAGGAACCACCACCGAGTTCCCAAACTGCTTGAAGCAGACATTTGGTTTATCATGGAGTACAAAGCCTTCGGGGAACCCCATCACTCTCCTGCACTCCTCGGGGTGTAAACGACGAACCTGGTCACCTACCAGATACATCCCCGTCTTTGCCCCGACCCCTCCGCCAAATGCAGATAAAGTAACGGCATGTCCTTTAATGCTGTACACCCGCTCCCCCTGACCTCCTTTGCCTACCGTACCAATGCGCAAAGGTCGGTTTTCACGATGCTCTGGAAAGGTGTTCTTAAAACGTAAATCATTCCGGTTAATCAAAAATTCTTTCAACCTTTGATCATCCGCAGGTAAAAGAATATCCTCCAATGCCACATCTTGGTTCGATGGTTGAGGAAAGTTAAAGTCAGTAATTCCAAGATTCTTCCGGAAACATACAAAAAACAAACGCTCCCTCTTCTGCGGCACTCCAAAACCAGAAGAATTCAAGGTTTGATAGTAAAAATCATAACCCGCTCGCTCCAGCAATGTAAGAGTGGTTGCCAGTGTCCTTCCGCCGTCATGAGTTAAATAGTTGCGCACATTTTCCAGCAAAAGAACCGATGGCTGTTTGTATTTAGCAATTCGCAAAACCTCATGAAGCAAAGTTCCACGGCCATCCTCAAAACCACGCTGGTTTCCAGATATGCTAAAGGGTTGGCAAGGGAACCCCCCGCATAGAAGATCATGAACAGGGAAATCCTTTTCGGATAAATCTGTAAGATCACCTTTCGGGGACTCTCCATAGTTAAGCAAATAAACTTCCTGGGCATGTGGATCCCAATCAGAGGAAAATACGCACCTGTGCCCTCTTTCCACAAGGGCTTGGCGAAAGCCACCAATTCCACAAAATAAATCTATGAATTTTAACTTTGCCACCTACAGATAGATCAGATCATTTCATTATAAAAGTCGGGGCGAAATCATGATCAAATATCACAAAGTTCGACGGCTTGCCGAAGCCCATCCAAAGGGTCTCCTGTAGGTATAAACTCTTGCCCAACAAAACCTTTGTATCCAACATCCAAAAGAGCTTGCATGATTGGCCGGTAATTTAATTCCTGAGATTGATCAAGTTCCCCACGGCCAGGATTACCCGCCGTATGCACATGGCCAATCATATCTCCACACTCTCCAATTCTCCGGATTACATCTCCGTCCATGATTTGCACATGATAAATATCAAATAATAATTTGATACGGGGCGACCCCACCGCATTTAAAAGATTCATGCAATAGTCAACATGGTCTCCCTGGTAACCCGGGTGTCCCTTGTCTGGATGGTCCCCAACCCGACTATTGAGCATTTCCAAGCAAACAGAAACCCCCTTCCTCTCTGCATATCCAGCAATTTTCTTAAACCCAGCAATGCAGTTCTTTGCACCTTCATTACGAGAAAAATTTTCCGAGAAACCGGTAAAGGCAATGACATTAGGACAACCAAAATCGGCGGAATCATCGATCGCTCGCTCGGTCACATTTAGCAGGTAGTCATGATAACCAGGATTGTTGAAACCTTTAACAAAGGGACGCCCTTCCACATCGATTGGTGAGATGGCACAAGTGAGTCCATATTTTCGCAGCGTTGGCCAATTTCTTGGGCTAACCAACTCCACACTCCCACAACCCAATTCCTTGGCATACCGGCAGGTCTCTTCCAAACTCCAATGGTTTGCGAAACACCAGGAAACAACAGACTGCTTGATTCTTCCATGCTTTACACCAACTGCTTCTGAGAGACTTTCTCCCCAAAGGCCTTGTGAACCGGCATTTATTAAGCCTGCACCGGCTAACCCTGCTACCGACCCTTTGAGAAGATTTCGTCGGGACATTTTTACTTTTCTTGAGGACTCTAATTCTTTCATAAGTTAAAAATTTTTACATAACCCATTCTGGGAATGGCTATTTTTTCCAAAAAACCATGGAGCAAAGAAGTCCGGCAAAAGATCCCGCGGCATCCATCGCAACATCCCAAACCTCTGGTGATCGACCTTTAGACCACCAGTCCTGCCAACATTCATCAGCAATTCCAAAACACGCACAATAAGCGAACAAACCCCATGGAAACCCCACTCCTGAACCTCCGAACGCTGCCCAGCCCAAAAAACCCAAAAAACTGTATTCTAAAAAGTGCAAAAGATAATCTGGCACTGCCAGAGCCTGGTCAGGCAATTCCTTGGGGGCCAGGCTTGAGAGCCACAAAATCAGGCAGCAATAAGCAACGAATGCAATTTTCCATTTCATAACACCTATCCTTTTCATACCCATCAAGAGATCAAGCCCGGATTGTGTTGTCCTTGTTAATATAATCTTTTCTGTCACAACCGAGGGCGACTTGACATCCCTTCAAGGGGTGAACAATTTGTTAAAGGTGGAATCATTAATTTACGTTTGGGCAGGCCTGGGTATGGGCTTAGCCATTTTGTTAACCTGGACATTAATTTCCCGACGATCCCAGAAAGCTCAGGAACTGGAAAAAGATCATGCTTTCAATGAAAACCGTGCAAGCTTACTTCAAGCGAACAAGGAAAATGAGATGCTCATACAAAGAATCGAGAAAGCTGAAAGCTTAGAGCATGAGTTAAGGCAAACATTGAAGGACTCAGAAAAAGAAGGGACTCGTTTGCTCACGCATACCGAGGATCTAAACCGTAGGCTTAAAGAAAAAGAAAAAGAACACGAAGAATCTGCCAAATGGATGCATGAAAAATTCGAAAACTTGGCCACCAAAATACTTGAACAAAAATCTGCAAAATTTACGGAATTGAACAAGGAAAACATAAAGGTTGTGCTCCAACCTTTGGACAAGGACATCCGGGAATTTCGTAAAAAGGTGGAAGATTTACACGAAAAGGAAACCACACAGCATGCCGCTCTACGTGAATTCCTAAGTAATCTTCAACACTCACAAAACCAGTTGAGTCAGGAAGCTCACAACCTTACACAAGCACTCAAAGGGGATACCAAAAAACAGGGGGACTGGGGAGAATTCATTTTACAAAGAGCGCTCGAAGCATCTGGACTTTCCAAAGATCAGGAATTTTCAATGCAATCAAGCTTTGATGGAAAACGTCCAGATGCCATCATTCACCTTCCCGGCAAACGCCAGTTAATTATTGATGCAAAAGTATCCCTTACCGCTTATGAAAGATCGATCGGTGCTGGTTCTGAGGAGGAGCGTAAGAAAGCTCTAAAAGAGCACCTACAATCTGTCCGTAAACATATTGATGAATTATCCGAGAAGGACTATTCCTCGATCGAAGAGCTTACCTGCCCGGATTTCACGCTGATGTTCATTCCTGTAGAACCGGCATTCGGTGCCGCCTTATCCGAAGATTCTGAGCTCTACCAATATGCCTTTGATCGTAAAATTGCCCTAATTACAGCATCCACCCTCATGGCAACGATCAAAACGGTTGCTAACCTTTGGAAACTTGAGAAACAAAACAAACACGCCCAGGATGTGGCAAAGCGTGCTGGTTTACTCTATGATAAGTTTGCTGGTTTCCTCGGTAATATCGAAGAAATCGGAAAATCCCTGCACAAGGCGGTTGGTGCCCATGAAAAAGCAGTTGGACAGTTATCCACAGGCCCAGGCAACCTCCTGGGACAGGCAGAGAAACTTAAGTCTATGGGCATACGTACAAAGAAGGAAATGCCTCCTGCTTTCGATAAGGAAGAAAACGAACAGGATGAATTCATGGAACAGTCCGGACTTTCTTTCGAAAATGATAAAGACAATAATGGCGATCGGCAATCCGCCTGAATATTCAATTGTATACTCATGAAGAAGCCTTCCCTTTTCATCCCCAAAGTTTACGAGTCCTTGAAATGGAAAGGTGCCTCTATAATTCTTCCAGCAATCTGGATGATTTTCTTTCCGCAAATTGTATTGCAGAGCAATCAACTGAATGATGATGACCCGGCTTTTTTCGATTCCTATGCTCAACTCGCGGCCCAGATCAAACCCTCCATTGTAACCATCTCAAGCACCGACAGGGGAGGCGGACCATGGGGTGTAGGCACCGGATTTGTGGTCGATCCTTCCGGTATTATCGCCACTAATTTTCATGTCATTGGGGAGCATCGAGAGTTAATTGTCGAATTGGCGGATGGGGAAATCTGCAAACCTGTGGAAATTATTGCAATCGATCGAAGTGAAGATCTTGCCTTGCTTCGAATTGACCGGTCGGACTTACCCGCCCTTCCCCTTGGTAATTCCGATCGTATTGCTCCAGGACAAAAGGTATTATCAATTGGCAATCCGTTAGGCTACGGATTGAGCGTTAGCCAAGGGGTCATCTCAGCGGTCCGAGAGTTGGAGTTCGGTGATGGGAGACCAATGGTTCAAGTCGCGATCCCCATCGAGGCGGGAAGCAGTGGCAGCCCAGTAGTCAACCTTCAAGGAGAAGTGCTCGCCATTCTCACGATCAAATCCGGTGGAGCGATTGGGTTCGGCATTCCCTCCAATTCCTTAAAATTATTAAAAGAAGAGCAAAACCCTATACCTATCGAAAAATGGTACACCGTTGGAATGCTCGACAAAGAGGAATGGGCCCGCCCCATGGGTGGAAATTGGCGTCAAAGAGCGGGCATAATCAAGGCATCAGGAATGGGGAATGGTTTTGGGGGGCGGAGTGTCTGTCTGGCCAAACAGCCTGACATTTCGCCCCCTTTTGACTTGGAGGTCGAGGTACGACTGGAAGACGAGAGCGGAGCGGCAGGCTTAGTCTTTGCATCAAATGCTGGTAACAAGCATTATGGATTCTATCCGACCAATGGCTCGCTTCGCCTCACCTGCTTTAATGGACCCATGGTTTTTGACTGGGAGATCCTAGAGACTGTAACCGCCCCGGAATACTTACCCGGAGAATGGAATCGGATTAGCGTGCGATTTGAACAAGGCGGCCAAGTGCGTTGTATGGTCAATGGAATTGTTGTAATTGAGCAAACTGACTTCACTTTACGAAAAGGCATGGTCGGTTTGTGCAAGTTTCGTGAACCTGGGGCAGAATTCAGGAATTTTCGGATCGCACCAAGAATCCCTAATCACGCCATTCCAAATGAGGCAAGAGTACGAGCCTACGAGCTTTCTGAGACTTTGATGCTTCAAGATTTTCTTCCCTCTTCGGACTTGCAAAGCCTTACTGAACTGGGAGACTCTGCACGCCAAGCTCTGATCGACCGGGCAAATGAATTGGAGGTCGCAGGTGGCCGCCTGCGGGAATCAGCTGAGAAATTACGCCTCTCGTTAATTACCCGTGAACTGGCCAACCTTCTCGACTCCAACCAAAGCGGGAAACCAGAAATATTGCTTCGTTCGGCTCTGCTCGTTTCCAGGTTAGATAACCCTCACTTTCAACTCGAACACTACCTTCAGCGGGTGGACCGCTTAGCCGAGCGCATCTCTAAACGCTTTCCGCCAATGGCCAGCAAAAGAGAAAAGCTTACTCTTTTAGTTGAACAACTTTTCGATCAACTCGGATATCATGGAAGCACCCTGGACTTCCACCACCGTTCTAACAGTTACATCAATGAAGTAATTGAGGATAGAGAAGGACTACCAATTACCCTTTGCCTGCTACTGGTGGAAATGGGGAAACGTATGCAGTTACCGATTACAGGCATGGCCACCCCGGGACACTTTCTTGCCCTTTACCGAGAACCAGAACAATCCATTAAAAACTCAGTTATCATTGATGCCTTTGGAGGACGGATGATTTCCCACGAACAGGCGAATGAACTTACGAGTAAAAAGCTTTCCGACTCCGATTTTCATCCCGCCTCTGATGCGGAAATTATTTCTAGAATTTTGCGAAACCTTCTTCGCTCTGCCGAGTGGGATCGAGACACAACTTCTTCCCTACGCTATTTGAACGCTTTGGTTGCAATTAACCCCCAAGACCAATACCACAGAACCCTTCGGGCCATGACCTACTATGGAGAAGGTCGCTTTGATGAAGCACTTGAAGATGTGAGCTTCCTTATCGGTTCGAATCGTGATGACCCCCAAAACGCTTCATTACTGGAAATCGAACGACGACTCCTTCGCCCTCACCGAGACGATCCTTAATTGGGATTAACTAATTTTCAAACCAAAGTATTCCCCCAACCCAGTTTGAGCAAGGCGGCATGCACATCCTCGAGGTCTTCGTCTTCCATCGCCATAAGCTTGTACCGTTCATCACGCTTGGCTGCCTCTTTCAAAAAATCAAGGCATTCCCCCTTGCTACCGAGCTTGCAGGCATAGCAAGCCAGGTTAAAACGGATCGTCGCATTTTCATAGTGATGGACGAGGCCTTCGAGCAAGATTTCTCTAGCCTCCTCGATTGTATGAGTTCGCCTTGTGGCGTAGGCATCCGCAATCCACCAATCCACATTTTCGGGGAACTCAATTCTTAATCCATGGGCAAACTTTTTCATCTCCTCCCAATTTTCACGCGACTGCCATATTTGCACAAGTATGGTTCGTCGGCGCTTATCCCAGCAGGGTTCGTTCGGAAAAGCTTGAAGTTCTGTCTCGGCTTGCTCGAACATTTCCAGCTTAAGGTATCCAATCGCCCGTGACCAATGAACTTTGGGATGGAGAATATGCGCGGGTAGTTCTGAATCTTTTTCAGTCATTTAATCAAGAGTCCTCTTGTAACTCTGTAGATTTAATATTTCTGCGACTCCACCAAGATGCAAGAAAACTGCCAATCATGCAGTGAAGTATGGCACTCAAGGCACACGGCGCTGGAGTCATGGGCATGCTGGAAAAGTTTTTGGTGGCAAGAGCAGCACCCAATCCAGAATTTTGCATACCCACTTCGATAGATAATGTTTGTTTGTCCAATTCGTCACGACCAAGCCATTTGGCCCCCCAATAACCTCCCAAGAAACCTCCCAAGTGAAGCAAGCCTGTAGCACCAAGGAGCATCCATCCATGCGCGAGGATCAAATCTCTTTTATCGGCAAGCACAAACCCCACAATCAGAAGGATAAAAAGAACGGAAATCGAGGGTGAGAACACCGCCACTTTCCTCGCTGATTTTGGTAGCCATTGGTTCCAACCCACTCCAATGGCAAGAGGTAATAAGACAATCACAACGATACTGTTGAACAAAGCCCACGGGTCAATCGGCAGATAATGTCCTGCATAAAGATAAGTCAACCATGGGGTCAACAGCACTGCAACCAAAGTGGAGCAAAGGGTAATGCTTACGGAAAGAGCGACCCGTGCCTTTGCCAAAAAGACGACAACATTCGATGCCGTACCTCCAGGACAACAGGCAACCAGAATCAAACCGACCGCCATCTCCGGTGGTAATTTTAACGCCCAAGCCAGAAATGCACTCCAACCAGGCATAACCAAAAACTGTAAACCAACTCCAAGTGCAATTACCTTGGGGGCTCGCCAGACTCGTAAGAAATCTTCGGGCCTTAGGGTCATCCCCATTCCAAGCATAATTAACCCAAGTCCCCATCCAATGGCATCTGATCCGAACCATAAAAAGAGCGGGGGATGATAGATAGCTAGTACTGCACTTAGACATGACCAAAGGGGAAACCCTCGGGTAATCCAATTACTCACACATGCATTCATTGAAATTTGCAAGGCTCAGGAAAGATAACCTACCTTTCCTTACCTCGTAAGTTCCCAAAATTCAATTTCTCCCCATTGATGACCCCATCCTTGAAATTGAGGGGATAATCGAAAGTACCTCCCTTTTACGGCCTTCAAGTCCATCTCTACCCAGACCCCCTTTTCCCGAACGGATATTATTTCCCCGTATTCATTGAAAGGTAGAAACCTTTTCCCATCCAAGCTTACTTCCACTTGTATACTTTTGAGTTCATCCTCCCTTGAAAACGCCTGAAAATACAGTCGAATAACCCCAATCCTTTTCTCAGTTCCGCAATCAAAGGTTAGAACTGGATTCTTTTGGTACCATGCAGTCCAGGTGGACCGCCATCCGTCTCGGGGAAGTTTTCCATCAAACAAACGCTTAACTCCATAACGGGCCGCATCCATAGTGGGAGGAATGGAGGAATCCACATCTTTAATCTCGCTCAAACGAAGGGCACGGGAACTATCAGGGGTTGGCGAGGGTTGGCCGAAGACCCAAGTTAGTAAAACAAAAAAGAAAGCAAAGAAGGAAAGCGGATATGTGAAGAAACTCATAGTACATTTTTCTTACGGCTAAGGCCTGTAAGGCAAGCGTTATAGGATTAATTTTCATTCATATATCGCCTTTGTTTTAAAAGACGGGTCGCGATTAACCATCCAGCGACACCCCATTTGTTCAACACACTTTATAAAAGTTCTTTCCGCAGGCCTTAATGAACGACCCTTCAGGGTTGAAATACCCCAGGGGCGAATCAATCTACTTGGCCCAAGAGGTAAGGAGATCAATTCTCCACAACCAACCTCCTTTGCCACAAACCAATCGGCTAAAATTCCAATTCCGAATTTATTTTTGATTAGTTCTTTAGTAGTTTCCCAACTGTTCATTTCCATAAAAGAATTTAGCTTTAGGCCTTTTTCCGAAAAATAATTTTTAATTGTCCGAAAAGTGAAACCTCTTCGGTTAGGCAAAATTAACTTCTCTGCTTCCGCATCCCTCCAACTGGGAATACCCTTCTTTGCCCAACTGTGCTCTGGATATGCAACCACAACCAACTCATCAGAAAAACAAGGGCGAAACAAATAATCGGAACCAGGAAACGGTTCCATAGTTAAGGCCAGATCAACTTCTCCCGAGCACAACAAATTAATACAATCCGAAGTATCAAGACCTCGAATTTCAAAATTGCACAAACTTACTAAACTTGAAAATTTATTCAATAAAGGGGGTAATAAAAATCGACAAATTTGATCACTCGCTCCTAAGCGGATCTTTTGTATTTTCCGATCGTTGGAGGTGCGGATTTCTTCCCTCACCCGATTCATCTCCTCTAAACATGGACGAGTGAAGGCAAGCAGTCTTTCACCTGCTTCCGTTAGCAAAATTCGTTTTCCCTGCTTTTGAAAAAGTTTTGTACCCGCTTCATCTTCCAATGTGCGAATAGAATGACTCACAGCTGATTGAGTGATGAACAATTTTTTGGCGGTACCAGTATAACTTCCTGTCTGACAAAGATGCTCAAAAACTTGGAGTTGGCGGGTATCGAGTGGTCGAATTCTTTTCATTTTACAAAAACTCCAACTGCAAGATTTAATCCAATCACCCTTTTTTTAGTGTAGTGGTCACTCTTTGTTCACTTTACACACTCCCTTAATTGCTTGTAGCATGAAATAAATTAGGTACTTTCCGAAAGAAATGCTTAGTAGATTTATATCACTCTTCGTGTTAATGATTTCTTTATCAGGAATCACTAACACGCCTTCATTTGGGCAGATTCATCCAAAGGAAGCTTTTGGTAGAAAGATTTTTGACTCCTTCCGTAACAATCAATTCAGCGAATTCTACCTTCGTTCGATCTTTGCTTTAGAAGAAACGGATTTTAAAGAATTTCTTTTCGGGATTAATAATCTCAATTTGCGCAATGATCTACTTGCTTTGTATAAACAGGAATTTCCTCCCAGTGCCGAAACCATGGATGACCGTTGGAAAATCGCATTTGCCCATACATGGCGCCAGCAATGGACTCACATTGCACAGCAAACCCCAAAAATGATTCAAGCGGAAGCGTTCGATCCCATTTTAAGGCAAGCCAAGGAATTTGGTATTCAATGGCAAACTGTTCGCCTAATTGGCATCGAAGTTCTCCTCCCTGTTTCATGGGAGTATGGAAGGTTTGATGTCAAACGAGATGCTCCGTTCCGAACAGAATCCCTCCCCACCCGAACTCTGCATCTGGACCGTAAGCTGACCTACCGTATGGAATTGGACTCAAACACCTATGGCAAGGCATTGATGCTTGGCTATTCTCCTGAAGATTCAGAGCAATTGTTCAACAAAGGCATACTCGGCAACGGCTCGGGGCAAGGTAATGTGGTCATTCGACTATCTACTCAATATCCAGAGAGGCTTTACTATTTTTGCCCCGACCAACCCGGAGCTGGTGGTTCCATTTTGGTTCATGATTTTGACTCGCCTGAGAGACCAAACCAAAGGACAGATATTTTACTGACCTTTGCTTACGGGCAACCTCAGAAGGCCTATCAAATTATTATTCGGGATGTATTGAGCACTGCCCAAGGAGAAATTTTTTGCGAACGTCCAGAATGGCGTGGAGAGGTTCCTCTTCCCAAAGGTTTGAGTTTCGAAGATTAAATACGCAGAATCCTTATTTTCGGAGAATCTCAATTAGCTCTCCGTTTTTATATCTCACCGCCTTAAGCAGTTTTCCTTCCTCATCCCACGATCGCATTAACCCATTTGCCCGATTGTCAAACCACTGTCCCTCTTCTTTTAGTTTTCCATTAAGATACCAAAACCTTTCCATTCCATCCTTTTGACCTTCAAGAAAGTGAGCCTCTGCCTGAGGATTGCCATTTTCAAAAACTTCCAAAGCAATGCCCGTAAATGGAGTGCGCTCCACATCAAAGTGCCAAAGTCCGGTTTTTCTGTCCCTCACCAGGGAAGCTCCGTCCACCCGTCTCATTTTCAGACTTAACCTGCTATTCTCCCATTTTGCCACATCCAGATCCGCTTCCAAATCACGAATTCTTTCACGCCGTGTAAGAGCAGATTCTCCATCTATATTTTCAACGAGCTTGGTTTTTTCTTCTTCGCAACAGCAAAGAAAAAATCCTAAAAAAAATACAAATCCTACTCTCCAAATCATTAGTTATTTCACTAACCTTAATCCATGCCTTCCGCAAGTCGCTAAACCAATTCTTCCGAAAAGAAAAGTCATTATAATCACTCAAAGAGATTCATTTCAACCTCTGAAGATCTTTTAAATCGAAAAGTCCTAATTAGTGAGCAACTAAAGAGAGCCGGGAATCGGATTTGAACCGACGACCCACGCATTACGAATGCGTTGCTCTACCAACTGAGCTATCCCGGCGTAAGACACTAAAGTGAATTTATGAAAATGTTTATTGGTATAGTTTTTGGCAAATCTCAAATTACAAAACGGGGCACCGATAGGTAAAATTGTTAGTTTTGGGAGTGAGGGTATTTCCGGGCTTTTTCCCCGCTCAGATTATTCACCACCATGGCCACAACCACCATGATACATGCACCAACACCTACAGGGCATAGCACATACCAATATCCAAGCTTATGGATCGCACTTCCCCCAATCACTGCAATTAGTGCGGTGGCTCCACCAGGAGGATGGACCGTACCGGTGAGTTGCATTGCAAAAATGGAAAGGGCAACTGCTAGAGGACAAGAAAGGATGCCCTGGTCGCCAAGGAGCAAAAAAACGGTCACACCAATGAGGGCAGATAGGCAATGTCCGCCAATAAGGTTGCGTGGCTGAGAAAAAGGGACTTGGGGAGCCCCGTAAACAAGAACAGCTGAAGCTCCAAAGGAGCCTATCAAAAATAGAGATGCCCGGTCGCCCAAATCTGCAAATCTTCCTATTTGCTCGATCAAAAATATTCCTAAAAATCCTCCAATCCAGGAAAATAGCATCCATTTGAATGAGGGACGGGGCCCTTGACCCAGTAAAATTTTGAATAGTTTATGTTCTGCCATAACAGACCTATCAAATTGAATATTTCTTAAGAGCGGGCAATGGCAATGTTAGCTGGGAAATTCTGAGCGAATTAAATAATCCAGACTTGCTGAATAGAAGAGCTCGGTACAGATTCGATAAAGCTGTGCACATAGAAGAGTATAACTACCAAGAGATTGCCGGGATGATCGACCATGCCCTGCTCCACCCCACCCTTACGGATGAGGAACTTGCTTCTGGTTGCTCCCTTGCCCATCTCTACGAAGTGGCAACTGTCTGTGTAAAGCCATACCATGTTGAACAGGCTGTAAGGAGATTGGAAGCTTCAAGCGTGAAGGTGTGCACGGTAATTGGATTTCCTCATGGGGCAAACCTAAGCGAAGTAAAAAAACTTGAAACTCAAAGAGCCTGCGAGCAGGGAGCCAGAGAGGTGGACATGGTCATTAACCTAGGAAAAGCAAGATCTGGAGACTGGGAATATATCGAAGAGGAAATCTCACAAGTTTGCGAAACTGCTAGGCAGGGAAATGCCAAAACCAAAGTTATTTTTGAAAACGATTATTGGAACTCATGCGAACCGGATAGCGACGGAGACAGTATTAAGGAAAAACTCTGCAAGATTTGTGAAACCGTTGGTGCAAACTGGGTAAAAACCTCAACTGGATTTGGATATGTAGCCCAGGCAGATGGGAGCATGGCCACAATGGGAGCGACTGAACACGATATTGCCCTAATGGCTGGCACTTGTTCAAACAAGGTCGAGATCAAAGCAGCCGGCGGTATCAAAAACTTTACTACCCTTTTAAAGATGAAAGATCTTGGAGTATCCAGAATTGGAACATCTTCCACCCGGCTCATTTTGGAGGAGTGCCGGGAATCTTTAAACCTAGACCCCCTCGGGCAAAACATTTTCAAAACAACTCAGGGTTATTAATTCTAAGCTAAATTCTACCTATGATTGCACCTCTCAAACCGAACCAGCCAAAAAATGTGCTAGGAAACGACCTTATTCCCTGTTGCCTCGAAAATATGACCGGTTGGTATCGAAATGGAAGCTGTCAAACGGATGGGGCGGATCATGGAAGGCATGTGGTGTGTGCCATAATGACAGAGGAATTCCTTTCCTTCAGCCAAGAAGCTGGCAACGACTTGAGTACCCCTATACCCGAATATAATTTCCCCGGATTAAAGCCCGGAGATTGCTGGTGCCTTTGTGCCGGACGCTGGCAAGAAGCCTTTGAGGCTGGTATGGCTCCTCAGGTAAAACTCCAAGCCTGTGAAGAATCGGCATTAGAATTAATAAGCCTGAAAGATTTGAAGGCTCATGCGATTGCAGACTAATTGTTTCTTCTTCTAGCTTCGAAAACCTCATCTTTTATCTTCAAGTTAGTAGACAAATTTACCCCACTGTACTCGCTTATTCTCGACAATAGCTCTTTACTAAGAAACTGATAAGGAGCCTAACTGATGCCACCAATCGATACCATACACTGGGAAAACATAAGGGATCGCTCCCCCAATTCTCTAGCTGAACTTTATGACGGATTTGCCGGAGCAATGTTTTCTTTGGCATTGGAAGTATTGGGTGATCGTTGGGAAGCCGAAGAAGTAATTCAGGATGTATTTGCCTATGTTTGGAAAAAACCAGAAGCTTTTTCTCCAGCGAAAGGTAAATTTAGCAGTTGGTTACTTGTAATCACCAGAAACCGGAGCATTGATCGTGTCCGCTCGCGGAAACGTAAGGTTGTACGTGGTGAACCAATCGAAGTACTCAGCAACCGGCAAGACCTTGGTTCTAAAGATGGAGCGGAGGAGGCCTCCAAATCCGACGAGCGTTCGTTCTTACAGAGTGCTTTTAAACAATTGCCTGATGAACAAAGAGAAGTGATCGAACTTTCCTACTTTAAAGGACTCAATCACCTCGAAATATCGGAACAATTAAAACTCTCCCTCGGAACCGTAAAATCACGCATCCGTTTGGGCATGGAAAAACTTAAACGTGCCCTTTCTAATCTACGTTCATAAATTTTTTCATTTCCTAAAATCATGAATATTAAAAAAAGTATAATCCTTTGTTTGCGAAGCATTATATCCCCGCATAGATATAAACACTGATTCGTTTTGGACTCCACTCGCCAACAAGCCATCGATTACCTAACAGGCTCTCTTTCCTCCGAAGAGAAAGTCACATTCGAGTCTATGCTCGAAAACAGCGAATCCACCCGTAAGTTACTCGCTGAATTAAGCGATGATTGGTCTAGTCTGGCACTGCTCTCACGACCATCTTCGCCCGATCCTGATTTAAGGTCGCGTACATTGATGCTTACGCAAGAACCGCCTGACCTCGACCCTTTTCTTGGTTGTGATGGGGTGGAAAGATTACGCCAAAACTATTCTAAACCAACCGACCGATACCTTGGTGGAGACGGGACTGTCGGTACCTCCGAGGTGAAAGATATTTCATTAAAAGACGGTATTTTTCGTACCTATGAACATTTATTAAGCCTTCTCCCACTGGTAAGCGGAGCCTCATCGGCAGCCTTTGGAGATTTTTCTGATTTGCAAAAATTTGTATGTGACAACCTAATCTTGGAAAATGAGTTGGTCAAGTGGACCGATCCGTTATGTCCTGCAGAAGACCCGGTTGCACAATCCCTGCAACGATCTCTACTTGCGTCCCTCCCCTCCCTTGCTCACTTCACTGATCTTGCGGGCTCAGGAAAAATAGGACTAAGTGAAGTAAGGCGAATCTTTTATCTTTGTCGCGATCAATTAAAAATTATGCGGGCATCCTTTCAGGATTTAGACCCGCAACGATTAGCCGAGGACGAACTTATCAGAGTGCATGGTACACATCTATTGCGACAAAAATGGTCGGGTGCACGCCATTCCTTCTTTAATCAATCAGGTTTAGCCAGTTGTGGTAATTTCTTTGAAGGTCCGATTAGTGAACGGTGTGTGGAATTTGCTGAGTACGACTCTAACCTTTACTGCCTAGCAAATTTGATTGCCAATCGTTCCACAGCTGGCAGTTTTCAAATCGAATTAATTAAGGATTCTGTCCCTGGTTGTGTACTGGCGGTTGCCCATGCAGAGGTAGACTCGAACCTCGACGAAGAATTAAATGCAGTCGCATCGCACCACTTATCTTCTCTACCTGGGGCCCTCTCCAAAGATGCATGCCTTTGGTCGCTGCTCCAAGGATCAATGAGTCGAGGGTTCCCCAATCATTCGGTTGGAGAACTTGCAGATGCTTCCTTTTTTGGAAAGCAACGATTAAAGGGTGAGACCTACCTTTGGTTTGCCTGGCCTGAGATTGAAAATGCCCACTCCGGAGCGGTTGCCTCCACTGAAAAACCGGGGCAATAATGCCCAAATTCGGGCTCACAAATCGGCTCACACATTCCCTGGCAGGCAAATAATTCCCCTTGGTACTTCGCCATGTTTAGCCGAACGGCGTTGTATGGTTGGTGGTTTACGCAGGCTGAAGGCGAAGGCTTGACCCGGGAGCGACTTGCCCAAAACCGATATCGTTCCAATAGAAAATGGTCTATTTTTTCACGAGCCAAATTTTGATTCAAGTCTTTAGAATTCCAAGATGCATCGATCGTAGAAAGTCCGCCCCCTTTTCGGTTACTGGTAAAAGATAAATGTCCGGCTTGCAAACTTCCAGATCGTTCAATGCGGGCATTATTGTAGGGCAAACCATAAAGCATACGGGCACCGATGACTCCAACTGGATCCGTTGAATCTAGGGAAAAAAACCATACCCCCTTTCTCCCCTTTCTATCCCTTATGTAAGTACGCAAATTTAGCTCCCAAAAATCGCTCCATTTTAACCAACTAATCGGGCGAATTCGCAAATTGCTCAAGCGAAAGGCAACCACACTTATCCAAGCATCATCCTCAAAAATGTCGACCTCCAGATCATTTGGAAGCCTACCCTGAATCATCGCTGGGTTCACTCGGTAGTGTAACATGACGAGATCCTCCCAGTTTTGAGACATAAACCGATTGAGAAAGGATTTAATCATAGGATCGGCTACCTGGTGGAAAAGCCGGTGGTTTGGACGGGATTACTTTTTGGGGAAAATCTCGTCCAGTTTTTCCCGGCGATAGCGAAAAATCCGCTTTAAGGTTCGACGAACAAAAAGAAGGTGAGCAATGGATCCAAAAATTCCAAAGGGTACTTGGTAGATAATATCATCTAACATCCGGGTACCTTCATCCACTTCCTCCAGCCTATGGGTGTGCAACCACAATTTGTATGGGCCTACTCTTTGTTCATCCATAAAAGAATATCCCTCCTCAACATACTTAATTTCCGTGAGCCAAGGTGTCCAACCAAGGAGGGGAACTTTTACCTCATACTCAAGAAATAATCCGGCGTAAGCACGCTCCGGTGGCTTTCCCTTGATTCGAAAAGCGAGATCGGGTGGAGTAATCTGATTGAGGTTTTGTGGAACCGATACGAAATCCCAAAGGGTTTTACGATCGATTGGCAAAATTTGTTCTTGGGTAAGTCGATGCATGGAATTTAATCTATCGTAGAACATAAAATGTTCAACCAACTTGACCATATCCTTAAATCGCATAATTTAATCTTATGACCAAGCCCGCCCTCCTTGCCTTCTTATTCTTTCCTTTCCTTTTTCTACATGGACAAGATTTCATGTCAGATTCTGCAGCAGTTAAAATATCCTACGGTTCATCACCCGACCGAAAAGTGGAAGGATCAGCTATTGAGATTGGAGGGAGTCAGTGGGAATTAATGAGTCCACTATATTATTATGGCGGAGAAGATTGGTCTTTCGGGGCAGGTCTACGTTATCAAAGCACAGACATTGATATTTCAGACGTTTCTTTTTTAAAGGAGGATCATTTGCAATCACTTGAAATCGCCCTGTTCTTGAGCAAAGATTACTCAGACAGCTTAAAGGGGATTGCTCTGTTCGTCCCTGGAATGTCCGGAGATTTTGAAACCATTGGAGGCGATGCCATGAATTATATGGCCATGGCTGGGGTTCGCTGGAAAAAAAGTGAAACCTTCCAATGGATATTCGGGGCCTTTTACTCAACCGGGTTTGACGATGATATGTTTCTCCCTGCGGTGGGCTTTATGTGGGAACCATCCGACAAAGCTGACCTGGTTTTTGCCGGACCTATCATTCGTTACCGTTACAGTTTATCGGAATCTTTTGATTGGATTGCCGGCGGACAATTCTCCGGTAATCGCTGGTCAACGGAGGCGGATTACTCAACTGGCCCACGCGATAGAGAGTTTGCGATGACCGCCTATCGTTTGTACACCACCGTTCAATGGAATCCGTCCGTAAAACACGGAGTTTTTGCGTCCATCGGGGCTGAGTTGGGTAGAGAAGTAGCCATTAAAGGTACTGGTTTAGATTTAGATAAGGATGTAAAAAGTGCTCCGAGTTTCGAAATTGGATACCGTTTTCGCTTCTAGAAACTTTTCCCAAAAATTGCTTCGGCAGCCTCCAATCCGGAGATACTTGCCCGTTCGACCCTCTCACCTCCAAAACCATCTCCGGCAAGTGTAAGTCCGAGCTCGGGGACGTGCAAGTGGCTAGCACCAAAAGTAACCAAGGGCTTGGCAAATCCCCAACGATGCGGAACCCAAGACAATATACGGGCTCCCAATTGATCTTCAACAGAGGCCAACAACTCAGGTGCCCATTCTTCTGCGGGCACATTCCAATTGGTTTGGGATAACTTAGCAGATGTGTGCAAAGTAATAGCAGGTCTTTGTGAAATTCCTTTTACCTGATTGTCGGACAACCAATCTATATTTTTGGCAGGATGCGTTACCGCCCCCGGATGAATAAGCCTGGAAGGACGATCCAATATTCCTAGAATTGCTAAGCATTGGGTATAACGGATTGCATCCAACCGATTCATCGGCTCGTTTCCAAGATTCACTGAACTCCGATCAAACAGTTCGAGCATTTGTACGGAAGGCATCGTTATGACCAGATGGTCGGCTTCCAAAGCTCGCCCCTCTCCTTCACGCTCCAAAACTTTCCACCTCGTTGTCCTCTCGATTTTTTCTACGAAAAAATTCAGTGCCAGCGAACATCCTTGGGTCAGAGACTTGGCCGGCCCAGTCATCCCCGTTTTACCGCGGTAACGCATATCTGTTGGAATATCTGTTCTCCCAGGTACTTGATCATACCATTCAACCACCCGCTCTTCTTTACACCATTGATTATTAAGAGCTTGCAACCGTATATCACGAGCGGTGTAGAACTGAGCACCATGATCAATCCTTGCACCATCCATACGACGGGTAGCCATACGCCCACCGACTCCCCTACCTTTTTCGACCACCGTAACCCGGTGACCCGCATGGCTTAATTTATGAGCACAGGAACAACCCGAAATTCCAGCACCGATTACAATTATTCGCATGGTACACATTGTAAAGATTACGAACCGAAAAGGAAACCACGACTTTTACAAGGTTGATATGCTTGGAAACGAATGAAACAGCAATTAGATACAAATAATGATTTTCAAATTGCGAAAAGCCAAGGATCGTGGAACTGCTGAGCATGTTTGACTGCATGCCAATTTCACCTTTCTTTTGGTCAACTAAACACTCAGAGTCTTTTCAAATGCGGAAAAAAAGTGGAATGCATTTAAGAACACAGTAGTTTGTATATGTGAACATAAAAGTTAGAAGAGCATCCCACAGGGGAACCGCCGAACACGGTTGGCTCCATGCCAAATTTTCATTCTCTTTCGCTAATTATCATGACCCAGAACATTGCGGTTTTCATTCGTTAATCGTTATGAATAACGACATCATTGAACCAGGTGGCGGATTCCCTAACCATCCTCACAAAGCGGCGGAAATTTTTACCTACGTGATATCGGGAGAATTAGAACATCGAGACAGCATGGGAAACAGATCAATCATTCGAGCAGGAAATTTACAATACATGAGTGCAGGATCAGGGGTTACACATAGTGAATGTAATCCCTCCAAACAAAACCGTACGGAACTTTATCAAATTTGGATGCTCCCAAACAAATTGGACGGAGAACCTTTTTACGCTGAAAAGGATTTGGCAGACACCAAGTACAAGACAGGTTGGACTCTTCTATTTTCTGGTAATGGTGCGAAAGGTTCCACCGTGATTCGGCAAAATGCACAGTTTTGGTTTGGTCGGGGTCAGGCGAACAACTCCCTGACAATTGAACCGGACCATTTATTACCAAACGCTTGGATTCAAGTGATTTCTGGATCAGTCCATACCCAAAACTACTCACTTAATAAAGCCGATGGACTAGGGATCGATGAGTTGGAAAAATCTATTACTTTGACCTTCTCGGAACCCAGCACTTTTTTCCTCTTTCGTTTGGCCCCGTTATGAATATGCAGCAGTCTCTCAAACTTGATGATTTAGGATGCACCAATCTGCCGGACGCTGAGATTTTTTATCATTCTGATTTCTTTACCTCCCTCCAAGCAAGTGAGTTACTAAAAAAGCTACAAGAAAAGATTGAATGGACCCAAAACCGCATACGGTTTTATGGCAAGGAAAGTTTAGTCCCCCGCCTTGAAGCGTGGTATGGAGACCCAGGCAAGTCCTACGCGTATTCTGGAATTCATATGGACCCCAAGCCTTGGACGGATGAATTGCTTCTTATTAAAAAAGCGATCGAGCCTGTAGCTGGTGTGACCTTCAACTCCGTGCTTATCAATTATTACAGGGATGGTGCGGACCGGGTGGCTTGGCACAGTGATGATGAAAAGGAGCTCGGACAAAACCCGGTTATTGGATCAGTCAGTCTAGGGGCGGAAAGAAAATTCAAACTACGACACAAAAAATATAAAACCAATGGATTAAAGCATGATATCATGCTCAATCATGGAAGCTTTCTTTTAATGAAAGGATCAACCCAACATCATTGGATGCACGAGATTCCCCGAACGGCTAAGCCGATCGGACCAAGAATCAACCTAACTTTTCGAATTATTCTCTAATTTTTATACTTTTGCGATTGATCCAACCCTACTTCCTGATCGATCTATAAACTGTGCGTATTTCTTTTCTTTTTACCTACCTTGCCATATTGGCTAGCTTACCGCTTATGGGATACGAGGCGATGCATGAAAAAACTCCGGTTGGAGAGATTAAGGTTCTCGAACTTCCTAAACGGATCGCTCTCGAAGCTAAGAGCCCCCAAGGTTATTTTTCTGAAAACAATGGATTGTTCCGCACTTTGTTTGGATACATATCGAAGCACGATCTATCGATGACCACCCCAGTGGAAGCAGAAATTGAACCTGGCAAAATGCGTTTTTTTGTGGGTGAAAAAGATGCAGCCAAAAAACGCCCAAATACGGGTAATGTGGTAGTGATAAACCTTGACCCAATTACAGTCGTAGCGATTGGCATTCGGGGTAGTTACAACAGTGAAAACTTTCAAAAGAATGAAAAACTCCTACTTGAATGGATCGATGAAAATCCGGATTATGAAACTAGTGGGACTGCTTATGCCGTGTACTGGGATGGTCCATTCATTCCGTGGTTATTAAAACGCTCGGAAGTTCACCTTCCCATTCGTTATTCCCAAAAAGAATCTGAAAAGAATCAACCATCCAAAAAACAATGAAATTCATCCCCTTGCTACTCGCATCTATCATGAGCACTGCATCCGCTTCCACTGTTTACGATCATCAACTCGTCGATATCGACGGTGAAAAAACCAAACTTTCCACCCATCAGGGAAAAGTAATGCTCTTGGTAAATGTGGCATCCCGGTGTGGATTTACTCGTCAGTACAAAGGGTTGGAAGAGCTCCACCAAACATATAAGGACAAAGGCTTGGTAGTCTGTGGCTTTCCCTGCAATCAATTTGGCGGACAAGAACCTGGTACCGAAGCAGAAATCAAAGAGTTTTGTTCCACCAAATTTGGGGTATCTTTCCCGATGTATTCAAAAATTGATGTCAATGGACCAAACAGGCACCCCCTGTATGAATCGATTATTGGAGAATCGGGTCCGCTCGCAGGGAATGTAAAATGGAATTTTACTAAAATCCTCATTGGCAAAGACGGTAAACCGATCGACCGCTTTGGGAGCATGACCTTTCCAACCTCCAAGAAATTAATCAAAGCAATCGAGGCGGCTCTAGCTAAATAGAGGATTCTACGCCAATAAAACGATTACGATGAGGAATCATTTCCTTATCATTTTACTCTCTGTCGGACTGCTTTCTTTTACGGGCTGTGTAAAAATGGAAATGCGGGGAGGAATGATCCCTTACATTGGATTGAAGAATTCCACTCCCGAACCCGTACCCTCTGAACCGATCAATGATACCGGTTGGCGAAAAGGCAATTTTCATTGGCCCCAGTTTCGTGGCCCCGAGAGGACGGGACATGCCCCGGAACAGGGGGTCGACATAAATTGGAACACTGCCCCTTCACCCGTCTGGAAAAAAGTGTGTGGGGCTGGACATTCCTCAATCATATCATCAGAAAAACTCCTCTACACTTTGGAACAACAAGGGGATGAAGAGACCCTGACTGCCCGTTCCCTGAAGAATGGGGAGCTAGTATGGAGCTTTGCGGAAAAAACCCGGTGGGATGATATGATGAGCGGACCAGGTCCCCGCTCCACTCCCACTCTAATCAATGATCAATTAATCGTTCTTTTTTCAAACGGTACACTCTCATGCCTCCAACCAAATACTGGAAAGTTGATTTGGGAGACAAAAACCATTGAGGATGACTATATTTTTCCACACTGGGGGATTTCAATTTCTCCTTTGGTTTGGAAAGAACAAGTAATTATCAATCCAGGGGGTGAGGGAAGTGCAGTAAAATCATACTCTCTAGCATCTGGAAAGTTAAACTGGGAATCGAAATTATCCGGCAAAGGGGTCTATTTATCCCCCACTATTTTAAGGCTTCTTGGAGAAGATCATTTATTAGTGGCCGTGGAAGGAAAAATTGCCTCTTTGAATCCACAAAACGGAAAAACTATATGGGAAAAACCATGGAAAATCTTTCTTAACAATGTACAAATTGTTCAACCGATCGCACTGTCCAATAACTCCTTTCTAATTGCGGCCGGATATGGCAAGGGCGCAGAATGTTTTTCCATCCGCCAAGAATCCGACAATGTAAATTATCTGATCGAATCGCAGTGGAAATCAAAAGACCTCAAGGCAAAGTTCTCCAACCCTGTGCTCCATGATGAATACCTTTATGGATTTAGTGAGAACCTGCTCGTCTGCCTGGAAGCCAAGACTGGAAAACTGATGTGGCGAGGGAAAAAATATGGATACAGTCGCATTCTTCTTTGCGATAAAAAATTACTTATTCTGGGAAACACTGGTGTTTTATCAGTGGTCAATGTCAATCCAGATAATTTCCAGGAGGTGTTTTCTGAACAACTTTTAAACAATGTTCGTTGCTGGAATGGTCCCGTCCTAGCCAATGGCTATCTCTTTGCCCGCAACGGCGAGGAGATCGCCTGCTTCAATTGGGCAAAACAATTGCCCTCCAGTTTTACCCGACTTCAGGAATTTCCGACCAGTTGGTAGTGTAACGGGGGGTCCGTCTTTCACGGCGCATCCGCCAGGAATGATCCATTCCCTGAGCCGCCCAAAAGCCACCACTGGGCCCATAACGAGCGGCCACTTCCTCGACCGTATCGACGAACCCACGGGTACGATCGTCTCCAAACTCTTCAAACAATAAACTTTGGCGGGAACCAGCTGGTATAAGATCGAGCAGGATAACGCCCACCTTTTTGTAGGAATATCCTGGGCGATAAATAGACCGTAAAAGTTCCTTGGCCCGACGAATCACCCGGATGGGATCATCTGTGGGTTCGTCCAAGGCAAGGGCACGGGCATTGGAATATTGGGGCTGATCCTCGCGGAATCGATTGGTCATAACAAATACCTGTATCCCGGAAGCCAAGGAGTTTTCTGCACGCACCTTACGAACCGCCCGTACGACATAATTAGCCACCACCTCCTCCAAGCCCTCCAGGTTGGTCAGAGGTTTACCAAAGGATCGGGAACAGCAGGTATTTTTACGGGGAGGAACTATCTCTTCCATCTCGATGCAAGATGTACCCATCAATTCGCAATGGGTACGTTCGAGGGTCACTCCTCCGATCGAACGAACCACGGCGGCAGGCAACTCAACAAATTGACGGGCATCATGGGCACCAACCCGGCGCAAACGAACCGCCAATCGGCGGCCCACTCCCCAGATATCCTCAATCGCTACCCGTGCAAGGGTATCAAGATCGCCCACATCCACCTGCAAGCACCCGCTACCAGATTTCTTAGCTAAACGATTAGCCAACTTGGCCAATGTCTTGGTCATACCCAGGCCGACAGAAATAGGAATACCCGTCCATTGACCCACCGTTCGGCGCATCCGAACGGCCAATCCGATTGGGTCAGAAAGACCGGAAAAATTGAGGAAGGATTCATCAATCGAATAGACCTCGAGCTCAGGAGAAAATCGCCGTAAGACCGAGACCACCCGGCCGGACATATCCCCATACAATTCATAATTCGAGGAAAATACCTCTACCCCATTGCGTTCACAAAGATAGCGCACCTGATGATAAGGAGCACCCATAGGCACCCCAATTATCTTGGCCTCGTTAGAGCGGGCAACGGCACATCCATCGTTATTGGATAGCACGATAACTGGCCGGTTTCGCAACTGCGGACGAAAGACCCGTTCGCAGGAGACATAAAAATTATTACAGTCCGCAAGAGCAATCACAGGGAATGAATCACACTGGTGACGACCCCCCAGAGATGAGCTTCATCCTGTTCCTGAAATTCTATAGATGGATAGTCGGGATTTTCGGAAGCTAGCCAGGTACTGCCTTTTTCCCGGCGCATTCTCTTGACCGTAAGTTCGCCATTGATTGAGACCACCACTACTTTACCATCTTCTGCGGTCAAACTCCGGTCGACCACAAGCAGATCTCCATCATGTATACCTGCACCAATCATGGAATCTCCCCGGGCCCGGGCAAAAAAAGTGGCCGCGGGTTGGCTGACAAGATGTGTGTTCAAATCAAGGGCACCCTCTGCATAATCATCGGCAGGAGAAGGAAAACCAGCGGACACCCCACAGGCATAGAGTGGCAGAGCATGTTCGCGCTCCCGAACAAATCGTAAGACCCGTTCAATTTGACTAACAGGTATACGCACCGGCCGGGTGGGTTCGCCATATTGGTTGCTCCCTTTAGGCCGGCCGGCCCCCTCTCTTCTACCTCCTTGCTTAGTCATGATTTATCACAGTATTTGATATATGTTACAGAATTCATAAAGGGCAAGCAGATCATGCAGAAAATATGATCTATAAAAAACAAATGATCGTTTTATTGTGATGGAAATATCTAATCAATCCACCCCGCTAAAACATTTTATCGCCGGTGCATCCCGGGGAATCGGCCGATCCTTAGTTGATCAATCTATTGCTATGGGCCACGAAGTTTATGCCATCTCGCGTACTCCTCCAGAAACAGTACCCACGGGTTGCCATTGGATAAGCGGGGATGTTTCTGATCCAAGTTCTTATACCGATCAATTACCCGATCAAATTGATGCCCTTACTTTTTGCCCAGGAAAAGTGGTGCTTGGCCCGCTGAAACGTCTGCGTTTCGAACAGATGCTGGAAACTTATCAAACCAGTGTGCTTGATGCATTTACGCTAATCCAAGCAATTCTTCCCAAACTTGCCGGTTCCATCGTTTTATTTTCTTCGGTCGCCGCCCGAACTGGATTGCCCAATCACTGTGCCATCTCCGCGGCCAAATCGGGACTGGAAGGATTTGGAATTGCTCTTGCCGCGGAGCTCGCTCCCAAGGTGCGGGTAAATTTGATCGCCCCTACCCTGACCCCAACCGAAATGGGATTGGCCATGGTGGGGGGAGAAAAAATGATTCCCATGATCGAAGGCAGGCATCCCCTGAAAAAATTACCATCGGTTGAAGAAGCGGCCGCAACTGCTCTCTTTCTTCATTCATCCGCGGCTGTTTCAATGACTGGACAAATTCTCAAGGTTGACGGTGGAATGTCCCGTGCCAAACTCCCTGGATGATCTCCACATCCTCTCCATCCAATCAGCGGGCCATCGTCTGGTTTCGCAAAGATCTTAGGCTATCCGACCATCCCGCCCTGGATGCCGCCCTGCAGGGTGGCATGGAAATTATTCCCGTATTTGTATGGGATGAAAAAGAAGGCGGCTCGTGGTCCCCCGGAGCTGCGTCACGCTGGTGGCTACATTATTCCCTCGAGAGCCTTGGTTCTTCTATTACCAAGGCGGGAGGAAAACTCTTACTTGTCCGGGGAAATGCAGCTGAGCAATTACCCAAAATTGCCCGGGCCCACCAAGCTGGACATATCCTTTACAGCCGGGCCTATGATCCTGCAGGCATTGCCACTCAGGAAGCAGTCGAAGAAGCCTGTGACTCCAGGGGTATTACCACCGAATCCTTTAATGCCTCCCTTCTTCAAGAACCCTGGGAAACCAAGAACGGAACAGGTAAACCCTTTCAGGTATTCACCCCGTATTGGAGGAAGTCCCGAGCCATCATTTATCGGGAACCGGCAAGTTACGACCCCAAGAAACTTTCATTCGTCCAGCAAACTTCCTCCCCTCAATCACTTACCGAGCTTGCTTTGCTTCCCGATCATCCATGGCATAATAAAATGGGTGCCCATTGGGAAGTATCGGAATCTGCGGCTCATCAACAGATCGAACGCACGGTTGAGGAAGTTACCCGTTCCTATGCCACCCGAAGAAATCATCCATCGGTCGATGGAACCTCCCGTCTATCTCCCTACCTTGCCTGGGGCCAGGTAAGCCCGCGGCAAATTTGCAAAGCGGTATTGCAGGCGGAAAACGAAGGCAGTCACCGTGGAGAAAATAAATTTCTGGTTGAAATTGGATGGCGGGAATTTTCCTACCATTTACTCTATCATTTCCCCACCATTCCCGACCAGCCCTTGCGCCCAAAGTATGCCAACTTCCCATGGCTTGATGATCCGGACAATTTGAAACGCTGGCAGTTTGGAAATACTGGATACCCCATGGTCGATGCCGGAATGCGTCAACTTTACGAGACCGGATGGATGCACAACCGTGTGCGTATGGTTGTTGCCTCCTTCCTGGTCAAACATCTCCTCCTACCCTGGCAGGATGGAGCCCGATGGTTTTGGGATACCCTGGTAGACGCTGATCTTGCCAGCAATACCCAGGGCTGGCAATGGGCAGCCGGATGCGGGGCGGATGCCGCTCCCTACTTCCGTATTTTCAATCCTATTACTCAGGGGACTAAATTTGATGCCCGGGGGGAATATGCCAAGCGTTGGATCCCAGAACTTGGCAACCTTCCTGCCAAGCATTTATTTAGCCCGTGGACGGCCCCTTCCTCCACCCTTTTGGAAAGTGGAGTTGAACTCGGGAACAACTACCCCGACCCCTGCGTAGATCATCCCGAGGCCCGGGCCCGGGCACTCGCTGCTCTTGCCACGCTCAAGCAACCATAAAACCATTTCATTTAATGGCATCCTCCCCTGTTCCCTCTCCCCGTCGCCTGCTCGTGGTTCTGGGGGATCAACTTGATTACGACCGCTTTCTCCCCGCCGATTTCGATGCTTCATCCGATCTCTTTTGGATGGCAGAAGCGAGTGAAGAGTCCACCCATGTGCGATCGAACAAACACCGTATTGTTTGCTTTCTTGCAGCAATGCGGCATTTCCGAAATCATTTATCGGACAGTAAAATCCCTCTCCTTTACCATGAACTCGCAGAGGGAAACTCTTCCTTGAATCAACTACTTGCCGAGGATCTCAAAGCATTAAACCCAGAAATGGTCAGCTTGGTAAAACCCGGAGACCATCGGGTTGAAGAAGCCCTGCAAAAAACCTGTCATGGCCTCGGGGTTGCCTGGGAAGTTCGCGAGGATGAACACTTTCTTTGTTCACAATCTGAATTTGAGGATCATGCCCGGGGAAGAAAATCTTTGCGGATGGAATTTTTCTACCGGGAGATGCGACGAAAGCACGATGTATTGATGGATGGAAAAGACCCGGTTGGTGGAGGGTGGAATTTTGACAAGGAAAACCGCGAAAGTTTCGGAAAGCAAGGTCCCCCTCAATCTCCCAAGACCCGTGGCTGCCCGCCCGATGCCATAACCCAAGAAGTCATCGAATTAGTAAATCTTCGATTCTCTGACCACCCGGGCGACCTCAAACAATTTATCTGGCCGGTCACCCCCAAACAGGCAGAACACGCACTTGATCAATTCATCAATGATTGCCTTCCCACCTTTGGCCGGTTTCAGGATGCGATGTGGACAGACGAGCCCACCCTCTTTCATTCCCTTCTTGGATCTCCCATAAATTTACGCCTGCTCGACCCCCGAAAAGTCATCCGGGCGGCCGAGAAAGCTTACCAAGAAGATAGAGCCCCCCTGCCCGCAGTCGAGGGTTTCATCCGGCAAATCTTGGGCTGGCGAGAATATGTTCGGGGAATTTATCATTTACGCATGCCCGAATATCGTGAACTAAATTTCCTGGAGGCCGACCGTGCACTGCCCGATTTCTTCTGGACGGGCAAAACAGATATGGCCTGTATGCGGGCTTCCCTGACTCAGGTACTGGATACCGGATATGGTCACCACATTCAAAGATTAATGGTGGTTGGACTTTATTCCCTGCTCCACGGAGTAAGACCGGGCGAAATTAATGATTGGTTTCTTGCCAATTATGTCGATGCAGTCGACTGGGTGACCACTCCCAATGTTATTGGCATGTCTCAATTTGCCGACGGGGGAATCATGGCATCCAAACCCTATTCCGCGACCGGTGCTTACATCGACCGGATGAGCAATTATTGTAAGAACTGCCAGTACAAACCCAAGGAATCAGTTGGTCCAAACGCCTGTCCCTTTACCACTCTGTACTGGGACTTCCTCGACCGGCACCGCGAACGGCTCCGTGGAAATCAGCGTCTTTCTATGCAGATGCGTAACCTTGCCCGACTTTCGGAGGATAAACTCTCAGAGATTAGAAAAGCAGCAAGTTGCCTGCGTCATCCGTCTTAGTTCCATCCTCCCTTACCCGCTCTCCCATTTGGGCATAGCCGAGCAAGTTTTCCAGGGTGTCCACTTCATCGGGCTTTTTATCCTGTCGCCATCTTTGAATCCGTGGAAAACGCAGGGCCACGCCAGACTTGTGCCTGCCAGATGATCGGGCACCCTCAAACGCAATTTCAAAAACGATTCCCGGACGGACTGAACGAACCGGACCAAATTTCCCGGTAATGTTTTTACGAACATAGCGGTCGACCTCTTTTAATTCTGCATCAGACAACCCGGAATAGGCCTTGGCCACCGTGACGAATTCTCCCTGCTGATCGAGGACTGCCAGGGTATAATCAGAATAAATATTTGCTCGTTTACCATGGCCAAATTGTGCACCCACCACCACCATATCCGCAACATAGGGATCGACCTTCCACTTATACCAGTCCCCTTTTACCCGGCCAGATGAATAGATAGAATCCGCCCGTTTGAGCATCAACCCCTCCACTCCCCGATCCCTGGATTCCTCGCGCTGCCTGGCAAGTTTCTCCCAGTCCGTAGATTCTACGGGCATAGAAAGTTGCAGAGGAAACCCTCCGGGTAATTCTGCAAGCATGGATTCTAACCTTTTGCGGCGATCAAGAAATGGGAGGGTTCTCATATCCACACCCTCCATCTTTAAAAGATCATAAGCCATGAAACGGACCGGTTCTTTTTTTAGGACTGAAGGCCCAGGTTCCTTTCTACCTAACCGCTTTTGCAAGCGACTGAACGGGCGCATACCCTCTTGACCCCAGGCGAGAATTTCTCCGTCTATGGCCAGTCCAGTAGGCAAATGCGGGGAAAGGTTTAATAATTCCGGAAAAGATTCGCCGACCGATTCATCCCCCCGTGTCCATAACATCCCCCCGTTTTCCTCGTTTAAAAATTGGCATCGTATCCCATCCCATTTCCATTCCGCCCACCAGTCTTTTAAATCGCCTAAAGAGTTAGGTTCTTCCTGTAAGGGACTCGCTAAACAAAACGGGAAGGGACGGCACCATGAATCCTCTGGTCTTTCATCGCCCACAATCTGTTCGAATTTTCGTATTCCAGGGTCCCAATCTCCGGAGATCCGCTGAGCGATAATTGCCGGATCAACCTGTCCGACCTCGGCCAGGGCCTTGCATAAATTCCCCCGGGATACCCCGATACGAAAGCCCCCGGTCAATAATTTATGAAAGGGTAAAAGGTCTATTGGTCGCAAACGATGCCACGCTCTTCTCAACGCTTCTGCCTTTTCACTCCTGTCCGCATGAGCCAAAGGAAGCAGGATTTCTTCGACCACTTTGCTTAAGCTGATAGATTCAGCTTTTTTATTTCCTCCAATTAAAAGCGACAAAGTTTCGGCCAAATCCCCCACCCGTTCGTAACACTCGTCAATCAACCAAACCGGCCAGCCTGAGCGTTGAGATGCCCACTCCCGCAACTCTCCCGTCTTGACCACGCCTTTGATCCGATTGCCGGCAAGAAACCAACTTGCCCAACTGGCATCTTTCTCCGGGGCTTGTTCAAAATAGTTTACCATTCGGGCAATCCGCTCTCCTGTCTTGGTCATTTTGTCCAAGTCATAAAATAATTCGGAAAATCCTTTCATTTTTTCACCTCTACTCTTCTCCCGTACGCTCTCCCGAGCCATCAAGCATGGAAGCATCAACTCCACACTCCTGTAAATAACGGGCAAGAGGCTCGCCATTTCCGTGGATTAATTTTATGCATTCAGCACCTGTTCCCTTGATCACTTCCAGTAAACCGGACCAATCTGCATGATCAGACAGTACAAACCCACGGTCCAGGTTACGGCGTCTGCGGGCTCCCCGTACGGCCATCCATCCAGAAGCAAACCCTCGGCTGGCACCCTTGAATCGTCTCGTCCAACCAGCATCCTCCACCGCCGGAGGGGCCACAATCATTGAACCCGCCCATTCTCCCGATCCTTCTTTGGGTTTTTGCACTCGGGGAAACTGTACACCACATTTTTCATACACCGGAAGAAAAGGGTGAACTGCCCCGTGAGCAAAAATTGGCCCAATTGAAGAATCGAGTCCCCGCAGTACCCGTTGGGCCTTACCCAGGGAGTAGGCAAAAAGCATCGATGGGCGACCAGCCTCCACATTTTCCTGCCACCAGGCATTGATCTGCTGGTGGATAATTTCTTCCTCCTGCCAGCGATAAACGGGCAGGCCAAATGTACACTCGCTGACAAAGACATCGCACTTTACAAGCTCGAACGCTTCGCAACTTTGGTCAGGTTGTGGCTTGTAATCTCCACTCACCACCCAGACCCGGCCACCCACCTCCACTCGAATCTGAGAAGAGCCCAGAATATGTCCGGCTGGGTGAAATGAAACATGAGCATCTCCAATCTTGCACACTTTTCCATAGGCGATGCCCTCTGCCCGGATTTCTTGACCAAGTCGTAATTTCAGAAGAGGCAGACAACTTTCCGAAACTAAATAATTCCCATGCCCCGGACGGGCATGGTCGCTATGAGCATGAGTGACCAAGGCTTTATCCACCCGCCCCCGAGGATCGATAAAAAAGCCACCCGCAGGACAGTACAGTCCTTCTGGCCGCACGATCATGGGTTCATCCATAAGATAAACCGGTGAGAACCTCCGAAAGGAAAATACAATCTTTCCAAGTTCGAATAAAAAAATCGGAATTTTGATTTCGCATGATCTTAAAATATAAAACCTTCGTTCTATTAATTGTTATGGCACCATATAGCTACACGCAAACGAATGATTCCTCCGATCCGATCGGCCGTTTCATTTCCGACCGTTCACGCATGGCTCCCCCAACCAAGGAAGAGTACGATCAATTATTTGGAGACTTTAATAAAGGCTCCGAGTCTGCAAAGCAGGAATTGATTGAAAGACATATCCGATTGGTTGCATCGATCGCCCTTAAATTCCGTCAGGTAAATGTCCCAATGGAGGATGTAATGGCTGAGGGAATTCACGGACTAATTATTGCGATCGAAAAATTTGATCATACCAGGGGAATCAAACTCAGCACCTATGCCGCTTGGTGGATTCGTCAGCGCATCCAGCGTTTTGTCAGCAAAATGGCCGAGGCGGTTTCTATTCCTCACGATGTTTCTCAAGGCAAAAGAAAAGAGAATAATTTACGCACAGAGCTTCAAATTTCCCTAGGGCGCGATCCTACAGATGATGAAGTAAAAGCTGCACTTGATGATACCCGAAACTTATCTGGAAGGGTTAAATATGCCCCGTCCGGTACTATGTCTCTCGATGAACCTTTTTCTGAAGATTCCGACCATTCCCTCATCGACATAATGACTGATGAGAATGAGTCCCAACAATCTTACCGCGAGGAAGGTTCTTTGGCAGATGACATTCGGGTGGCCTTGGGTTTTTTAGATCAAAGAGAACGCAAAGTATTAGGTATGCGCTTCGGTCTAACCAAGGACAAAGAACCTATGAAATTAGATGATATCGCAGAAATTCTTAATGTATCTGGTGAGCGTGTCCGACAGTTAGAAGCACTCGGTTTGAGAAAATTACGGGCCGTTGTGATGAACAATGGCAAACTGGATTTTCGCAACCTAGACAAGTTAGTTGGTATCGAATTGCGTGGTAAAACCAAGATGAGTCCTTTACAACTCTCTCTAATCTTGGACAATGCCGCGTAATTCATGATTTCTAGCTTATCTAAGTGGGTCTGCCCTCCCCCGGAGACCCTAGACGAACCTGATTCCACTCAAGATAAAGTGGAATGGTTTCGTTGTGTCCCGTACATCCTCATTCATCTGGGTGCTCTGTTAGTCTTCTCAACTCCGTTTGCATGGCCTTGTTTGATCGTACTTTTACTCTCCTACTCGGCACGCATGTTTGCGATCACTGCCTTTTACCACCGTTATTTTTCTCACCGTACTTTTCATACAGGACGAATCGTACAGTTCATAGGAGCCTTTATCGGTTGTGCATCCGGACAAAGAGGACCTCTTTGGTGGGCCGCACACCATCGTAGACATCACCGGCATTCTGACACCGATAAAGATTCGCACTCTCCCCACCACAAAAACTTCCTTTGGAGTCATACCCTTTGGTTTATGACTGATTATGCCCTCCCCACTTTTCTCAAGGAAATTCCTGATTGGGCAAAATTCAAGGAACTTCGCTTCATCAATCGTTTTGATTGGATCGCTGTGGTCGTGCTCGCTTTGGGATGTTATCTTTTGGGTGAATGGTCGCTCTTTCAAACTTGGACTGGAATAAACGGCTTAGGCATGTTGGCTTGGGGATTCTTTCTACCCACTGTTCTTCTCTATCATGCCACCTTCTCGGTAAATTCGCTCACCCATATGTTTGGTAAAAAGAAGTACGAAACCGGTGATGAAAGCAGAAATAACTGGTTTGTTTCTATCATTACATTTGGTGAGGGATGGCACAACAACCACCACTTCTTTCCCGGCTCTGCTCGACAGGGTTTTTTACCCTGGGAGATTGACCCTACTTTTTACGGACTGCGTATCCTTTCTCTTTTTGGTCTGGTTCGCAATTTACGTCCCGTGCCCGCATGGGTAAAAGACAAAGCGAATCAGTAAGCGATCTTGTGATCGTCCCCTGGCGGACATCATGAAATTTGCAATCATCGGTTCGGGCATATCTGGCCTAGCCTGTGCACACTTGCTCAAAAAAAACCACGAGGTCGTACTTTTCGAGGCTGCAAACAAACCAGGCGGACATGTTAACACCGTAGATGTTAAAGGGCGTACCGGAGATTATCGGGTGGATACCGGATTTATTGTCTTTAACGAACAAAACTATCCTAACTTTGTCCGCCTGCTCAAAAGTCTCGATGTACAATCACAACCCACACGTATGGGCTTTTCCGTAAGATCGGAAAGAACTGGGATTGAATATAGCGGAGAATCAATCCTTGGGTTATTTGGCGGCTTTAAGAACCTGACCGACCCCAAGCATTGGGGAATGGTTCAGGATCTTTTACGCTTTCACCGACTGGCCGAAGGAAGTGGAAATGAAGACGAAACCGTGGGAGAATTTATTTCCCGTCATCGTTTTGGAAAACGATTTGCTGAGGCATTCTTACTTCCCCTTGGCTCCGCCCTTTGGTCATGCTCTGTGGATCGATTTTCTTCTTTCCCCATCGAGTTCCTCACTGATTTTCTGTCCAATCATAATATGTTACAGGCCTACAATCGGCCGGTCTGGAGGGTTCTGCAGGGAGGATCAAGAACCTATGTCGATAAAATCGTGCAGGGACTTGGAGATCGTTTGCGACTTTCCACTCCCATTCGTTCCGTTGAACGTTCCGAAAATGGGGTTACCCTCAGCCTACCAGATGGAAGCACCCAATGGTTCGACCAAGCCATCCTTGCCTGCCATGCTGATCAATCCTTAAAAATACTCGATGGTGCGGAGAGTGAAGAGATCGAACTTTTGCAGAAGTTTCCCTATGAACAAAATAAAGTCTGTTTACATTCAGACGATCGGTTACTCCCCCGTCGTACTTCTGCCCGAGCAAGTTGGAATGCTTACCTGCCCAAAGAAAAAAAAGACCATTCCGTAGTCACCTACGACATGAACATTTTACAAAACCTGCCAACCAAAGAGCCCTTTTGCGTATCACTCAACCAGGAATCCTCCATCGATCCATCCTTACGACACGCAGATTTCACTTTCGAACACCCCACCTACCATCCCGGCCGTAAGTCCGCTCAGGCCATGCATCCCTCCTTTATCCAGCGTCGGGGAATATCCCTTTGCGGGGCTTATTGGGGCTATGGGTTTCATGAAGATGGATTGGCCAGTGCTCTTCGGGTGTGCCAATCATTTGGCGAAGAATTGGGATGAATAGTTGTCTGTATTTTGGTGAGGTATCTCACCACCGAAAATCTCCCAAAAAGCATGATTTAAGCTACCAAGTATACATGGGTCATCTCTTTCTTGATGAATTGGCAGATATTTTTACCGGGCGTTTTTTTTGGTCAATCGATCGTTCTAACTTTGGATGTTTCTTTCGATCAGACTATCACCGCCCCGAAATTCCTGATCTTTCCAAAGCGGTAAGGAATACCATGTCCGAACAGTTAAAAAAGGAATTTTCCGGTCCGGTATCGATCATTACTCACTTGCGCACCTTTGGATACTGTTTCAATCCGGTAAGTTTTTATTTTTTATGGAATGAAGAAAAAACCAAACCGGTCGCGATGATGACCGAGATTACCAATACTCCATGGGGAGAATGTTATTCCAAGTGCTTTGCCTGGGAAAGTGAAGCGGAAAATAGCCGGATGGACTACGAATTTCGCAAGGAATTTCATGTCTCTCCATTTATTGGTATGGAGGTCGAGTACGACTGGCGCTTTCGTTTACCCGCCGAACGTTTCCAGGCGGACATGATTTTACGGGAAAAAGAAAAAACTTTTTTTACCGCTCACCTCCAGCTTAGCCGGCGTCCTCTTGACGGACGGAACCTCGCTTGGGCACTGGGCAGGTTCCCATTTATGACCCTGAATGTAGTCCGGGCAATTTATTGGAATGCATTGCTCTTGCGACTCAAGGGTTGCCCTTTTTATCCACACCCCAAACATTTGTCTGATCCTTCTTAGTTGATGAAAGCAAGCGCCCCCGCCTCGATTTCCCCGCCCCTTCGCTCGACCGGCGAAGACTTTGGACTGTTTGGACGTCTACTGCTCAAACAATTTGCTAAAATTAAACAGGGTCGATTAATTCTTGAATTTTCCGGTCGCGAACATGTTTTTGGAGATAGCCAGTCTCCCTCCCCCATAAACATTACGGTATTAAATCCGGTATTTTTTCGCAAAGCCTGCCTTGGTGGTTCCCTTGGTGTGGCCGACAGTTATTCAGCGGGCGACTGGGAAACCAATGACCTGGTCGGTTTGTTCCGTTTATTCTTACAAAACTTTGAAGTGATGGACGACCTGGAAGGCGGTTGGGCATCCCTACTGAACAAGCTTGCCCGCTGGGGATATATGATCGGGCAGAAAAACACCGTCAAAGGAAGCCGGCGGAACATCGCCCTGCATTACGACTTGGGCAATGATTTTTATAAGCTCATGCTCGACCCGACGATGACTTATTCCTGCGGTATCTTCGCCACCGAAGAAACCACCCTGGAAGAGGCATCCCTTGCTAAGTATGATCGCATCATCGAACAGCTTGATATTAAGGACGGGCAAAAAGTGTTGGAGATCGGATGTGGATGGGGAGGCTTTGCTAAACGCCTTATCGATACCACCGAGGCCATTTGGACGGGTACCACAATTTCCAAAGAGCAGCATGCTTATGCCCGAAAGGTGATCAAAGAGTCTGGCCATGCCGATCGGGCAAATTTGCTCATGGATGACTATCGTACTCTTAGCGGTTCCTACGATCGCATTGTCTCCATCGAAATGATTGAAGCGGTGGGTCATGAATATTTACCCACTTACTTCTCCAAAATTTCCGACCTTCTTGCTCCGGACGGAGCCGCTTTGGTTCAGGCAATCACCATGCCTGACCACCGCTACGATCAGTATTTAAAAGAAGTAGACTACATACGAACCCGGGTATTTCCCGGCAGTTGTGTACCATCTGTATCTGCAATGATCTCAGCGGTGTCCAAAAAATCCGACCTCCGACCCACCGGGGTGCAGGGTATTGGATACCATTACGCCCGTACTCTGCGGGAATGGCGCCTGCGCTTTGTCGAAAATGAGGAAGAAATCAAATCCCTAGGCTACGACGATGCCTTCCGTCGTGCATGGATCTATTACCTTTGCTACTGTGAGGCAGGCTTTGAGGAAGGGTATACCGGAGACATCCATTTGCTTTTAACCAAGCCAAATTGCAAAGTGGGCAAAGGGTTTCCGCAATGAATAAACATCCAAGCTTCCTTATCGATTTAGTCGTTTTTCAAGTCGCCTGGTTTGCATGTGTTCTCGGATCGGCAACCGAATACCCATTTCTCTTTCCCTTTGCTGGATTTCTTTTCGTCCTTTGCCGGATTGCCACGACCCAGCGTTTCCGTTCATCCTTTCCTTTTCTTCTCGCTTCGGTCGCACTGGGCATGGTTGGAGATTCCCTGCTTGTTCACCTGGAAATGCTCGCTTTTTATGCCGACCCCACAGTGGGCGGTGCCCCGCTATGGATGATTTTTCTCTGGGCCAATTTCGGGCTTATGCTCAGGCCCTTATTTTCCTGGTTCCTGCAAAATAATTCCCGATGCCTGATCGGATTTGGTCTTGGCGGATTGATCGCTTATGCCTCCGGTTGGCAACTTGAACGCCTCGCGTTTACCTCCGAGTGGATATCTGCCCTCTCCATCGCAATGGAATGGGCAATCGCCGGACTGATCCTTCGAAAACTTCACCATAAGTACCGAAATATTGATCGATGAATAACCTGGATCTTCTGCTCTATGGACAGGCAGGAGCATCGGTGGTGATGCTCATTGGTTGGTTAATCGCCCTATCCATTCGTAACACTTCTTATGTTGATGTGTTATGGGCCTATGGTGTGGGCATACTTGGCTTGGTTTATCTCTATTTCATCCAGAAAGAATGCCACCCCGCCAGGCATGCCCTACTCCTCGGACTGCTCGGAGTATGGTCAGCCCGTTTGGGCACCCATCTGTTGCGAAGGTGCTGGGGGAAACCGGAGGATGCACGGTACGCATACCTGCGCGATTACTTGGGCAAAAATGCAAACTTCGGATTCTTTCTCTTTTTTCAGGTGCAAGCATTTTGGATCGTTTTATTTGCCAGCCCTTTTCTCATCCTCGGAAGGAATTCGTCCGACCTCGCCTGGTTTGATCACCTGGGCATGTTTATTTGGATTTTAGGATTTGTAGGGGTCAGCTTGGCGGATAAACAATTACGCCTTTTTAAAAACACCCCCGGACGTTCTCGCGATGAAGTTTGCGATTCCGGGCTATGGAAATATTCACGACACCCCAATTATTTTTTCGAATGGATTCTTTGGCTGGGCTACCTACCCATGGGAATACTCTCTACCAATGGTGCCTGGTTATTGATCGTACCCCCAATCCTCTATCTCTTCCTTACCCGTATAACCGGCATTCCCTTTGTGGAGGCACGTAAATTGGAGGTGAGCGGAGATGCCTACCGGTCCTATGTCGAGCGTACCCGATCTTTCTTCCCTTGGTTCCCTAAATCAAAAAACTCTCATCAATGAGCCTTACTGATTCTTTCATTCAATTAAGCGAACGCGGTTTGGTGCCTGACTTTCTCATCCGTGCAGGCATACGCAACCTTTGTAAAAAACGCCTCACCCAGTGTCGGGTGGATGATTGCGAGGCCAATGCCGAATTGGCGGAAGAATATTTGCGCAACGTCGACCAATCCGCTCTGGCCGTTGAAACCGACAAGGCCAATGAACAACACTATGAAGTACCGGCGGAGTTTTACCACTTGGTACTGGGTAAAAATTTAAAGTACAGCTGTTGCTGCTACGAGCCCGGCACCCATGGGCTTGATCAAGCGGAGGACCGTGCCCTTGAACTCACCTGCAAAAGAGCTGACCTGCAGGATGGCCAGGAGATTTTAGAGCTTGGATGCGGATGGGGTTCCCTCTCCCTATGGATGGCACAACACTTTCCAAAATCACATATCCGTTCGGTTTCCAACTCCCATTCCCAACGCGAATACATCATGGGGACCGCCAAGGAGCGTGGTTTAAACAACCTCGAGGTAGTCACTGCAGATGTTAATGCTTTTAAGCCCGATCAATCCTATGACCGAGTGGTCTCGGTTGAAATGTTCGAACATGTGCGCAATCACCGTCAACTCTTCCAACAAATTTTCAACTGGTTAAATCCAGGTGGAAAACTTTTTACTCATGTATTTTGCCACCGTTCCACCTCTTATCCCTTCGAAGTCGAAGGGGAGGACGATTGGATGTCCAAACATTTTTTTAGTGGTGGCACCATGCCCGCGGACGAACTCTTTTTACGGATTTGCGGAGGCCTCGAGCTCGAGAGCCGCTGGCGATGGTCGGGCAGGCACTACGCGGAAACCTCCGAGGATTGGTTGCGTAACCTCGATCAAAACAAATCAGCCGCCCTGCGCATCTTCGAGAATGATCAAACACCCGCCGAGGCAAAGAAAATTTTCCACCGATGGCGCATTTTCTTTCTCGCCTGTGCCGAGACCTTTGCCTACGCCAAGGGTCAGGAGTGGTGGGTCTCCCACTATCTCTTCGCCAAGCCGGCCAGAGGCTAAAGAATTTATGACTCGATAGATTGTTGTTTTTTACGGGCTTATAAAGATAGTTGCCCTCTTCCCCGAGCTTTGCAAAAAAGTTCATTCGTCTTTTTTTTAACAACTCACTCACCTCCTCCAACCCTAAGCGTATTATGAAACTCGAAACCCAGTGCCTACACGCAGGCTACCAGCCCGACCCAACCACCAATTCGCGAGCCGTTCCAATTTATAAAACAAGCTCGTTTGTATTTAATAATACCGAACATGCTGCCAATCTCTTTGGTCTGCGCGAACTTGGAAATATTTATACCCGTTTGATGAACCCAACCACCGATGTGCTCGAACAACGGGTGGCCGCACTTGAGGGTGGAGCTGCCGGACTCGGAGTTGCCTCGGGTACGAGTGCCGTATTTTATGCCATCATCAACCTCGCTGAAGCGGGTGATGAAATTGTATCCGCCAATAACCTCTACGGTGGCACCTATACCCAGTTTAATGACATTTTGCCCAAACTTGGGATCAAGGTAAACTTTGTCGATCCCAACGAACCACAAAATTTTGCTGCGGCCATCACTCCCAAGACCAAGGCTCTCTTTTGCGAATCCGTGAGCAACCCTGGCTTAGATGTGGCCGATCTGGAAGCCATTTCCAAGATCGCGTCCGACCATGGCATTCCTCTGATTGTGGACAGTACCTTTTCCACCCCCTACCTCACCCGTCCGATTGAGCATGGTGCCAGCATCGTGGTTCACTCCCTCACCAAATGGCTCGGTGGCCAGGGCAACGGAATTGGTGGTGTGGTGATTGATTCTGGAACTTTTGATTGGAAGAATGGAAATTTCCCCCTCTATGACCAGCCCGACAACAGTTACCACGGATTACGCTGGGGGCACGACCTACCTGAACCTCTCGCCCCACTCGCTTACATTTTGAGAATGCGCACCGTTCCCCTACGCAACTTGGGTGCCTGTATAGCTCCGGATAATTCCTGGCAATTCATCCAGGGAATCGAGACCCTTCCCCTGCGTATGGAAAAACATTGTGAAAATGCTCTTACGGTGGCGACGCACTTAAAGAACCACCCATCGGTGGAATGGGCACGCTTCCCCGGCTTGGAAGATGACCCCAATTACTCCCTCAACCAAAAATACCTACGTGGCAAAGGCGGGTCGATGGTCGTTTTTGGTATCAAAGGCGGGGCGGAAGCCGGTTCCAAATTTATCGATCATTTAAAACTGTTCTCTCACCTCGCCAATGTGGGGGATGCACGAAGCTTGGCCATTCACCCTGCCACCACTACCCACTCTCAATTATCTGAGGAACAACAAAAAGCAGGCGGGATCGCCCCTGAATTGATCCGTCTATCGGTGGGAATCGAGCATGCGGATGATTTGCTTGCCGATCTCGACCAAGCCTTGGCGATCGCGACTGCTTAATCAGAATCGTTTTTAAAATGAACCACTTAAGAGCCCGGATCTATTTATCCGGGCTCTTTTTGGTTATGCTTGCCGGCTTAATCTATGGATTTGGCTGGGGAGACTTTTGGAAAGACGGAAGTGCCCTGATGGACAACCCATGGGGTGTCGTCTCTTTGGTCGATGTCTATGTGGGCTTTTTGCTCTTCCTTGGCTGGGTATGGATCCGGGAGGATCTGCTCCTTGCCAAACTGCTCTGGGCAGTTGCTATACTGGTGGGAGGAAATCTCTTTGCCTGCCTCTATGCCCTGTTTGCTCTCGGACAAAGCCAGGGAAAGCTCGATCAATTCTTTTTAGGCAACCGTGGAGATTAGCAAAGCTTTATCAAACAACAAAGCCTGCCCCGAGATGGGACAGGCTCTGCTGAAAAAAAACGGATTTAAAAATCCTAAATCGATCGGCTCGCTTAAGCACCCAAGCCGGCAAGAGCTGCCTGCTTGACCACATTGTCCACGGACATACCCAATTCCTCGAGTACAATATCTCCAGGAGCGGACATCCCAAAACGGTCGATCCCGACGACTACGCCGTCCAGCCCGACATACTTCCTCCAGAGATCGGACACCCCCGCTTCCACTGCCATGCGATTACGGCAGGAGCGTGGAAGTACAGACTCGCAGTACCCGTCGTCCTGGCGGTCGAAGCGTTCCATGCAGGGAACGGATACCACTCGGACAGAGGATCCAAGCTTTTCAGCAGCTTGCAAAGCAAGGTTCAGCTCACTTCCGGAGGCAAGAATGATCAGTTCCAATTCGCCCTGTTCCTGGCGGGCAATATATCCACCTTTAAGCACGCCTTCCCGGCGGTCCTGTACGGAAATGGAGGAAAGATTGGGCACATTTTGGCGGGTAAGGATAAGGCCGGTTGGACCGTCGGTCCGTTGCAAGGCAGCTACGAAAGCACCCGCGGTTTCCTCAGGATCGGCTGGGCGGATAACATCCAAATTAGGAATGACCCGCAAGCCACTGGTGGTTTCAACCGGTTGGTGAGTCGGGCCATCCTCTCCCACTGCCACAGAGTCGTGTGTCCATATATGAAAGATGGGCAAGCCCATCAGAGCGGACAAGCGGACGGATGGGCGCATGTAATCGGCAAATACCGCAAAGGTGGCACCGGATGGACGGAAGATACCGTAATAGGCAATCCCGTTAACGATTGCACCCATGGCATGTTCGCGGATGCCGAAGAGAAGATTACGACCGGAGTGGTTGTCTTTAGTGAAGTCGCCCACTTCCTTTATATAATTCTTGGTCGATCCATGGAGATCAGCCGATCCGCTGATCAGTAGGGGCATTGCCTTGGCCAAATCGTTAATGATCTGACTGCCAGCTGCACGGGTTGCCACATTGGCATCCGAGGCAAATTCTTGCACACTGTTGAGTAAATCAACAGGTACATCACGAGATATTCCTGAATCAAGCAGAGCTGCTTTTTCGGGGTTGGCAGAACGCCAGGCGGCGTATGTGGCATCCCATTGCTGGCGGGCTTCACCAAGCTGAGCCTTGCGCTCGGCAAAAAATGCACGGACTTCATCGGACACATAGAATGTTTCCGCGGGCAGTCCGAGACCCTGACGGGCAGCCTCGGCAAATTTTGCTCCACCCTCTCCATGTCCGGCAGAAGTACCAGCAACTTCGGGTATGCCCTTACCAATGATGGTCTTGATTTCGATAAAAGTGGGCTTTTCGGTATTGCTCCGAGCACGCTCGAGAGCAGCAGAGATCGCAGCCAGATCGTGTCCATCCTCAATCCGTTCAACCGCAAATCCATAAGAGGCAAAACGATCGATCACACTTTCGCTCTGGCTGGCATCGGCCATAGCATCGAGGGTGACATCGTTGGAATCATAAAGAATGGTCAGGTTGTCCAAGGCAAGGTGACCAGCTAAGGAGGCAGCCTCTGCCGCTACCCCTTCCTGCAAACAACCATCCCCAGCTAGGGCAAATACTTGATGGTTAAAAATCTCGTGCTCAGAGGTATTAAAATGTGCGGCCGCCATTTTGGAAGCGATAGCCATACCAACCGCATTACCTACGCCCTGCCCGAGTGGACCGGTTGTACACTCAACGCCTGGAGTCTCACCGTATTCAGGATGTCCGGGTGTTTTACTGTGAAGTTTACGGAAGTTCTTTACCTCTTCGAGGGGGAGATCATACCCGGCGAGGTGCAACCAGCCATAAAGGAACATACTGCCATGACCAGCGGATAGAATGAAACGATCGCGGTTGAGCCATTGATCGTCCGACGGATCGACTTTTAAATCTTTGCCGAACAGAACGGCTCCAACCTCGGCTGCTCCGAGGGGAAGGCCCAAATGCCCTGAACTGCAGGCGTGAATCGCGTCGATGGCCAAGCCACGGGCTTGATCGGCGGCTTGTTGTAGGATTTCTTGGTTTTGCATAACGAAAGTTAGAATTTATAAGAATGAAAGCGTCAATTAAAGCAACGGACTCTAAGATGGCGAGCAATTCTTGAAAAGTTCGCTAGATGAGCGAAGATGGGGAGGAATTATTCCTGGTAAATAACATCGGTTGAGCTAAGCTCCACCAAGTTTTCTCCAGGTTCAACATCCACTTCTTTGGACCAAATGGTCACGACATTTGTTTCCACATCCTTATCGATTCCAATGACAAAATATTTATCGTCCGGAGAAACATTTTCCATCGATGCATTTCCGTATGGATCGGTACGGGCACGACCCACTTTTGCAGAGAGAAGGATGGATTTTACTCCGAGAGCAATCTCTGGGTTTTGAGAAACATTCTTTTCCGCCTTCGCCCACATTTCTGCAACCGATCTGACCTCTCCGGCAACCAAGGGATCTTTGCTAAGGTCTTGGAGTAATTCCTTAAGGTCTTGCGTGGTAAGATAAATCTCAGAAGCTTGGGCTGGATGAATTGTACCATCTCTTGACTGTTTGCGAGCAATAAAATTCAGGCTAGTGCTGGAGGGAATGTGTGAATTATCTATAATTTCTTTGGTTCTTTTTGGGGAAGAATTAATGACAACTTTTTGAGGACTCGGGATCGGTTGCCTTAGGGATGGCAAAGACCGGACAGGGTTGGAATATGTTGAAGGTTTTAAATTTATCGGGGAGTGCAAAAATTGTGGAGCAACTTTTAAATTCTCTCTCGCTGCATGGCCAAGAAAACCGGCAACTGGTTGGTTGGCATATTCATCTTTTAGTAAATTTTCGATAATTCGCTTTTGAGTTTCTTCATTGTATGAAGTCTTCCTCTTCTTGGATAGAAATTCATTAAGTTGCTCATCGCTCGCAAGTTCTCCCCTTCTGCGGGGGATCAGTAATTGTGTGGAATCGAAAACTTTTCTTTCCCGAACAAAAACTTTTGATGCTGGAGGCTCCAAGGATTTGTAAGAACTCGTAAATTCCTGTGAGTGTACTCTTTTGTTGAGGAGCATAGGATTACGAGCTAAATCATGAAGCGAGTAAAACTTGAGTGCGGAATTGTCCAAGCACTCATGGAGTGCCAAGGCTTTAGGAAAGAAAAGAGGGGTGGATGAATCGAAACGAGAGAAGTAAACGATATCTGCTGCACCCATTTCGTGAAAACGTACTGCATCAGTAAAAAAAGGAGAATCAAGCATAGAAGTTGGGTTCTCTGCTACAAAGGATTCTGCTTTGAGTAATGATAGACTCAAAGCTAAATAAATTAAAATATAGGGCATGATGGGCATATTCCTTGAATTGGAATAATATTAACATAACTGCGAACTTATACCCTTGTAAAGATTTTCTTCTTGAAAGCATCCTCAAGAAGGAATTTTTTGATTCTTTGAACAAAATCAAACTGTGTCATCGCATTGTTTAAATATTTTTATATTATATTATCTTTCATCCCCCATTCCGAAATTACATATGAACGAACAATCTAGTGAAGAATTCATGATCGAAACCATCGGTCTGAGTAAATATTATGGTGAATTTATCGCCGTTGAAGACCTCAATATTTCCATACGCAAAGGTGAAGTTGTCGCCTTTCTCGGACCAAATGGTGCCGGTAAGAGTACGACCATGAAAATGCTCACCGGATATTTAGCCCCGTCAGCAGGAGTTGCCAAGGTGTGTGGATTGGAAGTGGCAAATAATCGCTCTTTGGTTGCTAACCGTATTGGATATCTTCCAGAAAATGGTCCGTTGTACGATGAAATGACCCCAATCACTCTACTTAACTTTTTCGGAGATGCCCGTAGTATGGACCCATCCATTAAGAAAGACCGGATTTCCGAGGTGATCGAACAATGTGCTTTGCAAACCGTGCTTAACAAACCGATAGGGAAACTCTCACGTGGATTCAGACAACGCGTAGGTATGGCAAATGTATTACTACACGAACCAGATGTGTTAATCATGGACGAACCGACAGCCGGTCTTGATCCAAATCAAGTTTTAGAAGTTCGTAAGACCATAAAGGGTTTGGGTAAAACCATCCTTCTATCCACTCATATTTTACAGGAGGTTCCTGAAGTTGCTGACCGGGTTTTACTAATTAACAACGGTCGATTGATTTTTGAAGGAACTCCTGACGAAATAAAGAATGAATCCTCACTAGATACCTGGTTCAACAAACAAACCTTAGCCGCTTAAGTTTAGATTTTATCCTATGAACACCCAAGCCGTTCTCGCCGTCTTCAAACGCAATCTGGCCGCATACTTCGGAAGTCCAAGCGGATATGTTTTTATCTGTGCATTTCTTCTGGCCAGTGGACTTGCTGCCTTTTGGCCGCAAGAATTCTTCGACTCCAACCTTGCTAACCTCGATCAGTTGAATCGTTTCCTCCCTCATATATTGCTCGGATTTATCCCCGCTATCACCATGAGCATATGGGCGGACGAGAGACGCCAAGGAACAGACGAATTGTTACTGACATTACCAGGGAGCGATTTTGATGTTGTGGTAGGAAAATACCTCGGAGCGGTCGCCATTTTCTCGGTCTCTTTGATTATTTCATTGATCGCAAATCATTATGTGCTTAGCCAACTGGGCAATCCAGATTTCGGACTTTTGGTTTCCACTTACCTGGGGTACTGGTTTGTCGGAGTCAGCATGATTGCAATTGGCATGGTTGCTTCCTTTTTAACCGCTAATTTGACCGTGGCTTTTGTCTTGGGTGTAGCCTTTAATGCTCCCCTTGCCTTAGTGCCTGACTCCGAGTGGGCGATCGCTACAAACTTTCTCGATTTCAGCAGGGGAATTATCAGTACATCAGGCATGATTTTTTTCCTGGGGTTAGCCCTTTCCATGCTCTACCTTTCTTCCATTCTTATCGGTCGTAGGCACTGGGTTGGTAGCCCCCTTGGAAAATCCAAGTATTCCCACTTTTCCCTCAGAGTTTTGGCCACCTTGGTGACCGCTTTTGCCCTGACCCAGTATTTTCGAAACCACGATGTCTTAAGGTTGGACGCCACCGCGGAACAACTAAGTAGCCTGTCCGAGGGATCCATCGACCTGTTGGAAACTTTACAAAATCCCGTGGAAATCGATGCGTTTATATCTCCGGCAGATTCTGTTCCCGAACAGTATGTTCAGACCCGAATAAATCTTCTTACTGCCCTTCGGGAAATTGACCGGGATACCAAATTGGTATCAGTCAACATTCATATCATTACCCCGGAAGACAATGCATCCGCCACCGCGGAAAAATACGGAGTGGAGAACCAAAACGGAGTCACTCCCCCTCTCTTCGTTATGGAAGGTGGACGCATGGTGCCTTGGCAGAAGGATCTTTACATGGGAATCGTGTGCAAAGGAGATAACGGGCAGCAAACCATTCCTTTTCTTTTTAAAGGACTGCCGGTGGAATACGAAATTGTTCGTACCATCAATTCAGTAAGTGGTTCGCAAAAGAAAAAAACACTTGGGGTATTTGCCACCGATGCTCCAGTGCTTGGTACTGCGGGCATGGGAATTATGGGATTCAATCTAGGTGGAGGTACACCAGCCTGGGAATTTTTTACTGAACTCAATAAACAGTATGATGTTCAGGAAGTTACAGGTGGAGAAATCTCCCCAGATGATTACGACGCATTGGTTGTAGTTCAGCCCAGTACCCTAGATAATGAAAAAATGGACGATTTGGTAGCCGCAATCAAATCAGGCATACCCACAGCTATTTTTGAAGATCCACTTCCATTAATTCAAGGAAGTGTGACTGGAACCTACGAACCTCGCCGTAATAACAACAGCGGTCCTGACCAGGGTGGAAGTGCTCCCGAAAAAGGAGATCTTCAAAAATTATGGGATTTATTACAGGTAAATTTTAACCTCAATCCGATTGAGAGGTTGAAAAAAATTCAATCCGAATTATCCAAATTAAAACAAAATGCTAATCGTAGCTTAGCACCCGCCCGTGGACGTTTCCCTGAGGTAGGCACTTTTTTCTCAAACCTGGACAGCCTAATTAAGAAAGCTTCTGAATATGAAGCTAGGTTGAATGCAAATGCTTCCTTGTCCCAAAATGATTGGAATAGCCTTAAACTTACCTCTCTGCGAAATGCATTCGAAAAAATGGACAGCAGTCATCCGATTCGCAATTTTGTTGAGCAACGCTTGCTTTCGGATTTGGACACCCGGATTGGTGGTCTGCAGGAACGGATATTACGTGATCCTTATAACCCATTCCCCAAAATTCAACGCTCTGAAAATTTTCCAGACGAATTTGTTTATGTCGGTGGATTGTCCAATTCTTTTCACTCCGAAGCAATTACTTCAGAATTACAATACTGCCTTTTCACTTGCCCAGGTACTCTTTACCCCAAACCTTCTGCTAACCTAGATTTCCAACCTCTCTTGAGAACTCGTGGGGGTCCACTTGCCGGTACCACAAGTTTGGAAACTTTTTGGACAGGCGGGGTATTCGGCAGTCCTCGCAGATTTAATCCTGACCGTACTTTGTATCCAGGATCTGGTGGACAGGAAATTATTGCTGCATCCATTTCTGGAAAATTAGAAGACGGAAACCAAACCAATCAAATCAATGTAATATTGGTAGCTGATGTGGACATGCTCGCCGACCCCTTCTTTAACATTCGCAGCCGCGGTCCTGAGTCCGACTTCCCGTTGGATGTCGACAATGTAACTCTTGCACTTAACCTGGTAGATCACTTGTCCGGCGAAGAAAGCCTTCTCGATATTAGAAACCGCAGGAGGTTGCACCGTACGCTCGAGGAGTTCGAGAAAAGTATAGAAGTTGCCCGAGAGGTTGCTTCCCGAACCATTCAGGAGGCAGAAAGTTCGATCCAAGGAATCCTTCAGGATGAAAACAGAAAATTGAATGAGGCACTTGCAGATGTACAGAATAACCAAGGCTCAATGACTCAAGGCCAATTTATGCAGGTACTACAGACCGAGGCTGCCAAACTGCAAAAGAATTTAGCTAAAAGAGAGCGTGAACTTCGCAAAACCGCTAATGTTAAGATCAAGGATGCAGAAAGAAGAAGAGACAGAGAGGTCAGGGAAAAGCAAAGAAGCATACAACGGCTTTCCGTCTTCATTCCTCCCCTGCCCTTACTCCTGATTGCTATCTTTGTCTTTTACAAGAAAAGACGCACCGAAATCCAAGGAACCGTTGATTCACGGGTCCGATCCTAAGTGCTACCCTTTAACTTCATTTAACCTTTCGCGATCTAAAAGTAATGAACGAAAATAAAAAAACCCTGACTTTCCTGGCAGTTGCTGTCTTATCCATTTGCATTGCTACCTTTACCTCACCAACCAAAAGGGACCCATCAGCCAAGCCCAACTTAATGGGGCAAGCACTCTTTGATTCTTTTGATGCCCGAGCAGTTACCGGAATTGAAATTGTCGAAGTGGATGAAGAAGACATCCAGTCCAAGTCAATTGAAGTAACTCAAACAGAAAAGGGATGGTTTATTCGCCGCCCAGGCAAGGCTGACTACCCAGCCAATGCTGACAACCAGTTAAAGGATGTTGCAAGTATACTGTTTGATCTACGCATCATTGACCAGGCGGGAGAAGGAGCAGGCGAACACACCAAATTCGGCGTACTCAATCCAAGCCAAACTGATGCTACGGAATCTGGGATTGGCCGGCTTATTCACTTAAAGAATAACGCGGGGTCAAACCTAGCGAGTTTGATCATCGGTGGAGAGGTCGATGGATTGCCCAACACATATTATGTGCGTAAACCCGATCAAAACGCAGTTTATCGAGTGGATGTTCGAAACGCGAGAGATGTTTCCTCAAAATTTGTCGATTGGGTCGAGCAAGATTTCCTCGATCTTGACAAGCGAAAGATTAAACAAGTTACGCTCGATAATTACAATGTGAACTTAGCTAAGGGGCAAATTAACCGTACCAACAAACCATTTGTTTTGAATATATCAGATTCAGGATGGAGCCTCTCAGGATCGAAGATTCAAGATGACCAAGAACTCGACAAAGATGTTCTTGATGCAATGAAAGATGCACTGGATGACCTTGAAATTATTGATGTTGAAAGAAAGCCCGAAATATTGGTCAAGAACTTGGAACAGGGAAAAGAATTTTTCAGTAATCTTAGGGATGCAAACAACCAGGCAGTAGTACAATCCCTCCAGCAAAAAGGATTTTACACCATTGCGTCTAAGAATGCCTCCGGAGAGACTGTTCCACAGGTTGTTTCCAATAAAGGTGAAGTTTTAGTTGGGATGGAAAACGGGGTCGAATATGTCTTGCGCTTCGGAGAGATTTATCGTGGACCGGAGGAAGATGTAAACTCCACCGGTGATAGTCGCTACATCTACGCATTTGCCAGAGTTAATGAATCCTTGCTTTCCCCACCCGAGCTTGAAGCACTTCCTTCAACAAATGGGCCCAAAGGTCCAGAAGGTAAAAAAGGACCAGTTGCAAGCCCGGGTCCACCACCCAACTTTACTCCACCTTCAGCACCACCTAGCATTACTCCTCCCCCGCCCCCCTCAGTTCCGCAAACTGCAAAAAAGAAAGCCACAAGTACAGACAAGGAATCAAATCCAGCCAAAGCCTCAGAGAAGGTTAAAAAAGATGCGGAGAAAGATGCAGAAATTGCCAGAATCAAATCATCCAATGCACGCAAGCAAAAGGAATACCAGGACAAAGTTGTCAAAGCACGCCAGCGGGCAAAAGAACTCAATCAAGACTTAGCTGGATGGTACTATGTGATCTCCGATCAAGTGTATAAAAAAATCCGCTTAGACCGCGGCACCTTTGTCAAAAACAAGGATGACCCCGAAGTTGTGCTACCGGACGAGATTTCCGCTTCTCACATTCTTATTTCTTACAAGGGAGCAGATCGTGCAGATTCCAAAATCACCCGTACCAAGGAGGCTGCGAAGAAAGAAGCAGTCCGCATTCGTGGACTCATTGTAAACGAAGGCAAAAACTTTGCCGAAATGGCCAAGCAACATTCCGATGGTCCTTCTGCATCCAAGGGTGGAGACCTTGGCAAATTCAAGTTTGAAGTTATGGCCAAATCATTTTCTGAAGCAGCTTTTGCACTTGATATTGAAGAGGTTTCCGAAGTTGTAGAAACCGGTTTTGGATACCATGTGATCAAGCGCACCAATTAGGATTTATTTTTCCTACTTCACGAAGTTGAGTTTTTAACTTTCGCAACGCTCGTGGAATGGGTAGTATGACCCATGTCACTTTCCTTTCTTAAGAAGAAAAACTCTCCCATTTGGGAAAGAATTAAGCACGATGATATCACACGACTGCGCTTAAAGTACGATACATATTATCATATTTTCGATCACCAGGAAGGTACCCATGTAACCAAAGACGGTAAGGAATATGTCATGCTTTCAAGTAATGACTACCTGGGCCTTACACATCACCCTAAAATCAAAGAAGCGGGCATTGAAGCTCTCAAACGCTGGGGAAGTAGTACCACTGGAGCACGATTAGCCAATGGAGGGCGCACCTTTCATCGTGAACTTGAAGAGGAACTGGCGGACTTCGTAGGAAAAGAATCCTGCCATGTTTTTTCCGCCGGCTATCTCGCCTGCGCTTCATCAGTCACTGGCTTTCTCGGCAGAAAAGATCTGGTTTTGGCCGATAAAAACTTACACTCCTCTTTATGGAGCGGCATCAAACTGAGCGGTGCACATTGTGAACGATTTGCCCATAATCATCCAGAGCACTTACGGGAAATCCTTGAGGCAGAAGATCCTGAAACAGGAAAGGCTGTAGTATTGGAAGGAATTTACTCAATGGAAGGACACATTGCCCGCTTGCCCGAGCTCAATGCGATCGCCAAGGAATTTGATTGCTTCACTATTTTAGACGACGCGCATGGTTTTGGTGTTCTGGGTAGAGAAGGTCGTGGCACGGCCGACCATTTTGACCTGACTGATCAAATGGATGTGATATCTGGAAGTTTTTCAAAATCACTCTCAGGGATTGGAGGGTTTGTCACTTCCTCCAAAGAAGCCATCGAATACATGAGGAGTCATTCCAAACAGACAATCTTTTCTGCCGCCCTTACACCCGTGGCTTGTGCCTGTGCCCGGGCAGCTCTCCAAGTCATGCAAGATGAACCCGAGCACCGTGAAAGATTATTCAAAAATCTTTCGAGGTACCTATCTTTGCTCAAAGAACTAAACTTGGATACCTGGGAAAGCGAAGCTCCTGCTGTACCGATTGTATTGGGAGAAAAAGAAAAAGTTTATTATTTTTGGAAAGCACTTTTGGAAAAAGGAATCTACTCCATCATTTCCATCGCACCCGGCGTACCTCCAGGAAAAGATTTAATCCGCACAGCTATTTCAGGGGCTCATACAGACGAAGATCTCGACCGAATTGAAGAGGGCATACGATACGCCGCAACAAAAATATAGAAGTTTCTGAAATATGAAAAAAATTTGATCCCTGTATTAAGGTCTAGTTTGCGGTGGAAACTACTACGGGATGCTTTTCCAATTTCATAATCGAAGGGGAAATCTTTCGGGTGCCAAGAAGAATCCATATAGCTTCCATAAACTTATTAAAATCTGCTCGGTATGGATTAAAAAGGCATTGGAATAAATAGGTTAGTGAATGGAGCTTCTGATCTATAATTGATTCATTGCTTCTTACACTTTCTCCCCATTTTTCAATAAAGATTTCGAAGTTTCTTTGGTTGTACATTTTTCGGCCGTCCGAAGCACCTTTTACATGCTGGATTATGCTATCGTGGGCAACAAAATGTCGACAGCCTGATCGTGCCATACGAATGCATAATTCAACATCCTCACATCCATTGATATAAACCTCATCGAATCCATCAAAGGAAAGAAAATTCTCCCTTGTTACTAGTGAACAAGCTGCAGTCACCGCACTCCACTGACGGGTTTTCCCCCTAAACGGGTTCCATAAATAACCCTGTCCATAATGTCGGGGATTTCCCATCGGCCCAAAAACAACTCCCATGTGGTCGTGAAATATAGAATCAGCAAGTTTTTGTACATTACCAACAAATCCGACATTACTATTTGTCTCAAAAACATTAAGCATTGGAAAAAGCCAATTCCCCTGAACAAAAGCATCTGAATTCAGTAGACATAAATATTCACCCTTAGCTTTTCTGGATAAAAAATTGTTATTCTTGGCAAATCCCTTTCTTTGTTCGTTAAAGAAAACACGATGCTTCGACTCCAGAGATTTTATAAACTTAGTAGTCTCGTCTTCACTAGCATCATCAATGATCAGGACCTCGTATTTGATTAGGTTTGATAAAGTAACCTCAACGCAGGAGAGGCAACGCTTCAACTTATCAGCCTGACCATAAACTGAAATAAGAATACTCAACTTTGGGTTCGAATCTTTCACCAATCAATTAATTTCCATAAACCTCCAATAACTTGCGCCCATTCCGAGATGAGTCAAAGTTTTCTCGTGCGATGAGCTGAGCATTTTTTCGGATTGAAATATAATTCTGCGGAAATTTCCAAAAATCTAAAAGCAGTAAATTCCAGGAGTTATAATCTTCCGGATTCATTGAAAAACCCGACTCTCCATCAACGAAAGCCTCCGGTGCTCCAGCTCGATCAGACGCTAAAACTAACATACCTGCAGACAATGCTTCCGGTACGACATTGGGTATGCCATCTCTATCCCCTCTTGAATCAACAATTCCCGTAAATAGAAAAGCGTCATATTCCAAATACAACGGCTTGACAGCCTTTTGCTTAAGAGATCCCGAAAAGGAAACTTCATTCCTAAGTCCCAAACGATCTCTTTCAACAATCAAGTCCCTATTTAAAGGACCATTGCCTATAATTTTTAAAGAAAACAGAACGCCTGACCTCTTCAGCAATGCTGCAATCTTAAGCATGTGAAAATAACCTTTTTTTTCCACGAGCCTGCCTACACTCAAGAGCTTGATCGTTTTGCCCTTACCCAATGCGAAGCATTCTCTCTTCGGCCATTCAGACAAACTTCTTCTGACAACTTTAACATCTGCAGGTTTGACTCCCAACTGATAAAGTCGATGGGCAGTTGATCTAGAAGAAGTTCTCACAAACTTTGCACTTGTTAGCTTCATTTGAAGTAACCAGTCCCCTCCATTGCGAAAAACATCATAAGCATGAGCACCTAAAGAAAACTCAATCGATTGAAGTTTGCTTATGGTAAGGGCAGCTGTGGCTGGCATAGTTGCCCAAACTGCATGAATCAAGCGATAATCCTTCCTCTTAAAGTTTTTTGCTTCGATTAATGCAAATCCAAGACCAAGAAAGGTTTCGCACCAATTTTGAAAACTATGGCATGGCCTGGACCACAAATACAATAAAACATCCCTGCATTCTCGAGGTTTTAAAAAGAACCAGTAAGGAATCCAGAAAGGGAGTAAAGCCAGTTTGCTTAGTTGAAATTTGTATATTTTTCTATCTTCCCACGAATTTTCCCCTTTCCAAATCGAATAAATATTTGGAAAGAATTCAAATTCAGCGAGTGCCCGCAACTCTCGCCTAACAAAGGTTTCGGTAGGTCGCGGGAAAGTTGCGTAAAGAAAAGCTACCTTATTCAAGGCATTAAGCTAAAAATTTTAAAATAAAGAATTAACCGTTGAACTTTACAAACCTAGGAGATTCATCTGATGACTTACCATTCTCATTAGGTGTATTCCCGTTAGCATGAACCCTTTGGCTACTTCCGGAGGATTCTTGCTTCTGTCCATCCATGACCGGGAAATAATCAAACGCCAATTTAATTTCTTGTGCTGTGGCGGTCTTTTCGCCACCAACATTGATTTCTCCACTGAAACAGGCAAGCGGGTGTCGAACCCGGGAAACTCTAATCTTCATAGATAATTTGTCCCCTGGTTGACAAATCCTTCGGCACTTCACCCCGTCGCATGAAGTAAAAAATATGGTCTTGGGATCAACTTTTTCAGTCAACCCAGCATGTTCCCCCTTAAGAAGATAAAAAACGCACAATTGACCAAGTGCTTCGATCATAATGGAAGCAGGAAAAATAGGTTGCTCCTTAAAGTGCCCCTCGAGGAAATACTCATTTCCAGTAATCTTGTAATCTCCACGAACCTCATCACCTTCAACGGTCACACTTTCCAAAAAGAGGAAAGGGTCTTTGTGAGGCATTAACGAAGCAACCTCTTCGATTCTAAAAGTCTTGGATCTTTTGGGAGGTTCCACGCCCATTGCTTTTGCGTTGAGGTAGGCTTTCACATCACCCACTGTTCTAAGATCTCTGAGTTCTTCATTATCGATGCTAACTTGTAAGGTTTGCTCAACTAGCATGACAACTTCGAGCATGGTCAGCGAATCCATGCCTAAATCCTCATACATGCGCAATGTGTCATCACTTTTGGCAAGGATTTCTCTTTGATCGGGCTCCAAGTGCCTGTCAATGATTCCCATGACAATGATTTCAATTTGTACGACATCCTTATTTTTACGGAACTGAAGTGCTGCTTCATATGTTCCGGCGGGGCATCTTTTAAGAAGCTCCTTGAGGTCTTCTTCGAGAGCGGCTGGGGATTCCTCTTTCATAGAACTGTTACTGTAGGATTAGGGTATATTGTGAGTAAAGTTTTTACAGAATTGTAAACTTAGTCTTTACTGATTTCTCTTTTATCATGGACAAGAATGCTACATCGGGCAAACCAAAACCTGTAATCCTCACTTGTGCTCAACCCACTGGCAATTTAACATTGGGAAATTATCTTGGAGCAGTAAAGAATTGGTCGTCCATGCTCGACGATTACGAGTGTTATTTTGGAATCGTCGATTTACACGCGATCACCCTACCGCCAAAGCCCTCAGTTCTTCGCCAAAACATATATTCATGCATCGCTCAATACTTAGCCTGTGGATTGAATCCTAAAAAATGTCATCAATTTATACAGTCCCATGTTATTGGACACACTGACCTTGCATGGATTCTTACCTGCATGACACCGATCGGGGAATTACAAAGAATGACCCAGTTTAAGGACAAGGCAGCCAAGCTTGGATTCAAGGCGGTTGATGAAAAAGACTCAAATGATATCAAATTTACTCACGAGGGTGTGCGGGCTCAGGCTTCCATTAATGCTGGACTGCTCTGCTATCCGGTGCTCATGGCTGCAGATATTCTATTATACAACGCAGATCTCGTACCGGTCGGGGAAGATCAACGTCAACATTTGGAACTGTGCCGGGACTTGGCCGGTCGATTTAATCAAAAATATTCTGAAACTTTTAAGATACCCGAGGCCTATGTTCCTAAAACAGGTGCCCGTATCATGTCCCTCGCAGATCCCACCCGTAAGATGTCAAAGTCTGATGAAAATGAACGGGCCACCTTATTCGTGCTCGATGAACCTGGACAAATCAAAAAGAAGATTGGATCAGCAGTTACGGATTCGGAGGCGGAAATCAAAGCGGTGTCCACAAAACCGGGTGTTTCCAACTTACTCACGATTCACTCATCCCTATCCGGAGAAACTATTCAAAACTTGGAATCTCACTTTCTAGGTAAGGGCTATGGAGAGCTTAAGGGTGAAGTAATTGAATTACTCGTGGAAAACCTACGACCTGTTCGGGAGTCTTTTGCCGATTTAATCAAAGATAAAAACTACTTGGATTCTGTTCTCAAAGATGGTGCTCAGGCTGCACAAAAAAGAGCTTTTAAAATCCTTTCAAAGGTTCAAAGAAAGATTGGTTTGCCTGAAAAGCCGAGAGATTGATCATGCTTAGATAAATTTTTCGCTTGGTTTTCACCCAAAAACCAAGCATTACATCCAAAGGTGAATGGTTGATGGACAACGATTTTGAAAGTGAAAACAAGGGCTTAGGCAAAGGGCCGTTTTATGGTGCTGCCGCCTTCATTTTTGTAGTCTTGGCCCTTTTTGCTTCAGCAACTCTTAAAGAACATGGGACTTTGGGACACTGGGATATTGCCTCTTGCATGCTCGGTAGCGGTCTTATTGCTATCCTGCTTTTTCTTCCCCATTTCTTAGATGGTATTATCGAGAGGCTTGAAGATTCAAGCAGTCGAGCGGATGCTGAATTGGCAAATAAAGCATTTCTTGAACTCAAGGAGGTAAGATCGGAACTTGATGCTCTCGCAGTTAAAATTGATAAGGTTCCAACCTTGGTCGACAAAATTGTATCTGAATTAATGATAGATGGAAGCGAGCAATCCACTAATAACATACCTGAAGGCCTCAAAGATTTTATTTCACAAATAGATTCCAAACTCGCCCGAATTGAAGAAACAAATATATCTCCCGATCTGCTCCCAGACCCCGAACTAAAAGAAATTAAGGAGAGTTTGTTAAACTTGACCGAGCAAGTTGACTTACTCCAGAAGAAATTTGAATCTAGTGATAAAATAAAAGTGTCAGAATCCTTGGTTAAGGAGAAACAAAGTTCCAAAGACACGACTTCCCTCGAAGAGAATACTCCCGAATCGAATGCCGAGATTCAAATGATCAAGGAACCTAATCAGGAAAAGATTGTTGAGGAACTTATTGAAAAGGAGGTGGATGAACCCATCATTCAGGACAAACCAAGTACTGAAGATACATTAGAATTGGAAGAAGAACCATTTAATCCCCTTGGAAATCCCGATGAGGAAAAGCCAGAATTGCAGGACATGGTAATAGTCGGATCCGACTCCAACAAAACTGAAAAGGATGACTCTCTCAATCAACCAGAAGATTCCAATAAACTGATAGAGAAAGATCAGTCCAAGAATATCCAAGAAAAACAAACTAACATGTCGGAAGAACTGGCCCTAGGACTACCCGACCCCGAGGAGACCTTACGAAAAGTTGATGCCCTGCTCGCGGGTGAAGAGATTTCACAAAAAGAGGAAAAGACTACCAGTATTGAAGAAACTAAAGATAAAAACGGTACTACCACAGTAGTTGCAAATGTTATGATTGGAATAGGCAATAAGCCCTACTTACGGGGCGAAGGCCCTGGACTTAACTGGGACAAAGGTGTATCGATGAATTTTCTAGAAATTGGAAAGTGGGCATGGTCACCGCCTAAAAAAAATGCTTCGCTTACCGTTCAGGTTTATCGAAACGATAAAGACCCTGACAAAAGCGGTAAGGTAGAGGTAAAACCAGGACAAAAACTGGAAATAACACCAGAGTTTTCTTAGAAAATAGAAGCTGGGTACGAGCCCTTGCTAATTAATTGTTGGATTGAATTGATCACTAATTCCTTATCTTCCCTGTAAGTCACACCCATCCATTGGCAAGAAGCAAGGTTTGCCCGGAATACCGCTGTTCCCGACTTAATCCAGAGGTCCACCGCAGCAGGTAAGTAGAATTCATCGGTTGTTAAATCGGGAGTTCTCTCAATAAATTTTTTCAATTCAATTTCCAAGGCCGGAAAAACGGTTGAAGGGAAGGCCCATACATTCATCGATACAGTTTCTTCCCCAGAAAGAAAAAGAGACTCGCCCCGAGAATTTTTACCGGAAATTCTACTTTCAGAATGGGCAATGCCTGACCATTCCTCAACCGCTTGCAAGTTACCTTCCTTAATCTTGCAAATTCCCCGACTGACTGAGCCGTTTGATGAAAGGGTTTCCTTTAAGAGATACCCAACCATCGATCCTATCATCTTTCCATCTGAGGAACCGCAATCTACGAAAGAAGAAATCGAATCGATTAAGGCGGAAAAAGTGGCGGCACCATAAAAATCATCCGCATTGATTACGGCAAATGGACTACCTTTCAACACATTACGGGCACACCAAACTGCGTGTCCTGTACCCCATGGCTTTTCCCGGCAGACCATAATATCTGTACCTTCAGGAAGGTCATCCACTTTTTGGTAGGCATATTCAACCTCCATCTTATTTGCGTACTTCCTTCCAATTTGTTGATCAAATACCTCCTGCATTTCTTCACGAATCAAAAAAACAACGCGGGAAAATCCGGCTTTTCTCGCATCGTACAAGGAGTAATCCATTAGAGTTTCTCCATTCGGACCTATGGGATCGACCTGCTTGAGACCACCATACCGACTGCCCATTCCGGCAGCCAGTACGAGTAAAGATGAAGGGGGTTGATTAGAAGTCATTTCTTAATGCAAAAGATAAATAGTCTAGAATCTGAGTGGTATTCACAGCCTCTTGTCCATGCTGCCTGGCCAGTGCTTCCGCTGCACGGCCATGCCAAAGTGTACCTAGTGCAGTACTATCCACAAGTGAGCGTCCGCCCCGTGCCATCAAGGATCCAATGATACCACTGAGTAAATCTCCACTTCCTCCACGGGCCAAAAGAGAAGTTCCGGAAAATAAATGAAGAACGGATCCCCCAAAAATGACTTGTGAATGTGGACCTTTTCGCAGGATCACTCCAGGGAAATCAGCAAGGTATTCTTCTACCTTCTTTTTTTCCGATATTCGCTTAAGTTCTCCCTCATGGGGCGTGAGGACGAATCGAACCTTATTCTCACAGGAATCAATAATTTCGTGGCGGAGGGCATCGGCATCCAAAAGAATTGAGCCCGAAAAAAGTTTACATGCTTCGCGAATCAAAGAATGAGATTCTGGATCAGACCCGATTCCCGGCCCCACCATCATCGCATCGACATGATCAATAGATTGTCGAATTTTGCCCAAACCTTCGAGGGCAAGCCCACCATCTGGAGTCTCTGGCATAGGCACCCACATGGCCTCCGGACAAGCCGAAACAAAGGAGGCGTGTAAAGACTCCGGTACGCAACAGGTAAGCAACCCTACCCCTGAGCGTAAAGCCGCACGGGCACACATGAGGGCGGCACCTCCAAGTTCTCTGGATCCCACAATAGCAAGAAGATGTCCAAAGTCTCTCTTATCACACTGCACGGGTCGTAATTTTCGCAGAACAGGAAGTGCAGATGAACACAGAACCTTGGAATGTTTGGTATACTTTTCTTTTTCCGCACTCTTGAAAAAACCAAAGTCCAAATACCTGAGTCTTCCGATCCAAGGTTGATTAAAGGGTTCTAAAACCGGAGTTTTAACAATTCCTGTACAGTAAGTAAAATCTGCCCGAAAGGGCTCAGTTTCAGCGGGTAACGACTCCGATATCCCACTGGGCATATCAACAGATACTCTTACGACAATTTGATTGGTTTGATTGAATAAACGAATCCAGCCGTCCAATGGACTTTCCAGCCCTGGACGCCCCTGCATGCCAAGCACGCCATCGATGACTAAATCAAAGCCCCGGTCTTTGGTAAGTTCGTAAAAGGTTTGATCCATCTTTTCCTGGTTCATTCCTCGGGCAGATGGAATGATCTCCAGTCTCTTCGATGCAAACTCAATCAATTCTTCAAAGGCACGCTGGGTCATGGGTTTGCAATCATCCTTAGGTGCCCATTGCCAAACCACAGCCCGGGCAGTGGGTATGGTCCGCAAAAAACGTTTGGCCGCCAGCAATGAATCAGCACCATTATGCCCCTTCCCCACCAAAACCAATAATCTCGGACGGTGCGGAATGGTGCGCAGTTCGCGCATATCTCGGAGTGCGGAATCCGCTACTGCTTCGCCCGCCCGATTAATGACCTCCCATTGAAAATCTTCGTTTCCCCCGAAATAATCCTCCTCAAAAGCAATGGCCTCAGAAGGTTTTAAAATGGGATCTTGGGGCAAAATATCCACTACTTGATTAGAACAACCACCGCAGAAGCAATTTCCTTTAAGTGGGAAAGACTGATCAGGGCAGAAGAGGCATGCATACCCGCTAAGGCTAACTTTCCATGTTCAGTAAAAAGAGCAATCGGTTGACCACTCTGGGCCTTATCCACCTGCATATCCAGCCATCCAAACTCCTTACCAATGCCTGTACCCAAAGCTTTTGAAACCGCTTCCTTCGCAGCAAATCGGGCGGCCAGGCAAGGGGCGGGATCTGTCCGTTGCAGGCAAATCTCTTGCTCCTGCTCACTGAATACTTTGGAAAGAAAGGACTCTCCGTGACGCTCCATGGATTCTCGAATCCGGGATACTTCAATCTGGTCGATTCCTACACCCACCACATTTGATCCTTGAGGAATGTCAGGTAGATTCATCAGGAATTAAGCAATCGCCTCATGGTGGAGACTGCCTCAGAAAGTCCATGCTCAATAGACCGGCAAATAATACTGTGTCCGATATTAAATTCGGTCACCTTATTTAATTTCTTGGCTCCGGTTACATTTTCATAATTGATTCCATGCCCAGCATTAACCTGCAAGCCAAGGGAAAGCCCTACATCCATGCCCACCTTAAGGGTGGAAAATTCTTTCTCCCGCATTTCTGAATCCGGCCAAGCCCGAGCAAAGCTCCCCGTGTGTAACTCTACCCAAGGGGATTCTATTTTTGCGGAAGCTTCCAATTGACGGGGATCCGGGTCAATAAACATACTGGTAGGAATATTTTGCTGGGTAAAAGCCTGGACCGCTTCTCGTGAACGCTGCAAATTACCCACCACATCCAGACCACCCTCAGTGGTTACTTCCATACGGTTTTCTGGAACCAGGCACACGCTGTCCGGCTTGAGGGAAAGAGCAAGTTCAACCATTTCTGCGGACAAGGAAACTTCCAGATTCAGCCGGGTTTTCTTTCGTTCTAGATACCTTTGGACATCTTCCACCTGAACATGACGGCGATCCTCTCGAACATGCATGGTGATACCATCCGCACCGGCGTCCTCTGCCAACCAGGCCATGGCAGCTGGATCAGGCTCAACAAAGCCACCATGGGTGTTAGCTTCGTCCCGATATCTAGCTTGTCGCAAAGTTGCGACATGATCAATATTCACTCCTAATAAAATCACTCTAACAGATAATAGGTTCTTTTAGGCCAAACTCAATCGACTTTGCTCAAATGTGTTCGATTGTTCGATCTTTGGTTCCTTCAGAATATTTCGTAGAAAGCGTGGACGATGATGTTCTGTGGGACCGTGTTCTTCCAAAGCCTTCAAATGAACGGGTGCTCCATATCCCTTATTCGATGCAAATCCATAATGAGGAAATTGGCGATCCAGTTGGTGCATTCTTTGATCACGGGTGACCTTGGCCAAAAGAGAGGCCATGGCCACAGCCAAAGAGATGGTATCTCCCTTGATCAATCCCAGGTGACGAATTGGTAAGCGCTTCATCGGCCGACCGTCCACCAACACTCGCCACTGCAAATCCTCTGAAACATCCTGAGTAAATAAATCCGCTTCCTGAGACTGAGAGGGGAACCAAAGCCCCTTGCTTTTTACAGATGCTGCCTCCATTGCCCGTTGCATGGCCAGGCAAGTCGCCCCGACAATGTTATGCTCTTCAATTTCCTCAACTGTTGCCGAGCCAGTCGCCCCAAAAAGCTTTCCTTCCTCTATCCAGCTATGTATTTTTTGGAAAAGGATATTTCTTTCCGCTTCAGAAAATTGCTTGGAATCATTTATCTTTTCGACCGCTTTGCGATTTTTTGAGTCAGAAAAAAAAGAACTGGGCAAAATTGTACAACCTGCCACCACCGGACCGGCCAAGCATCCGCGCCCTGCCTCGTCCACTCCCACAACACCAGGTACTCCTTTGACGAGTTTGCGATCATGAGTCCATCGCGGATTAGGCATTATTTTCTTCTCCAATTCGGATTCCAGGCTTTTTTAGCGGGAGGAGTTTTGCCCATCGCCTCATAAGCTGTCTTGAAATGAAGTTTACAAAACTCGCCCATTCGCTCCTCCCCGAGTTGTTGAAATAATTCCCGGGCCGCCTGTTTGGCTTGAGCACCTGATCCCTTCGGCAAGGTACGCCCGGACAATTCCTCAAGTTTTTTCATTTGTTCGAGCCAGGTAGCCCGGGCGATAATGGAGGCCGCAGCCACCACCGGATCTTCCTCCGCCTTGGTTCTCATCTGTAAATCAAAGGAGGAATCCTTAACATACTGTTGAACCAGCGGCTGCTTAGAAAATTGATCGAGCAGTCCCCATTTTGGCTGCCTGACCTCCAAGGCATCCAAAAGAGCACGGCCATGCAACCAGGCAAGTAACTTGTTCAAATTCTGTCCAAATTTGTCATAAAGTTCATTGTACTTGAGCATACCAGAATAAGCGGTCTTTACGACCACACCCTGGGTTTCTTTGATCTGCTTTGCCATTTTAACAATAGCTCCATCCGTTATGGTCTTACTGTCTCGAATACCTGCCTCCATCCACTTTCGTACCATATCTCCATCTGCGACAACACAGGCAGAAACCACTGGGCCGAACAAATCGCCCTTTCCACTTTCATCCAGACCGGCATGTGGATCAAACCATTCAGGATTATTGACTTCCTCATATCCAAGCAAAAATTCACCGGTCACTTCGGGTTCCAAAATATTACTAACAAAATCCTCCGTTTTTCCTCCCTGTACCACGAGTTTGCCACTTTCATAAGCAACCACCTTTACACCATCTCCATTAAAGGCATGCCGGGCGTATGGAACCTCCCGGGTTGGCCAACCCCGCCCCTCTAATGCTGCGCCCAGCTTGTCCATCTGTCCACTGGTCAATTTGAGGGTGTAGGAGGTTTTCTTTTTTGGTTGCTTACCTGATTGATTATTTGCCGGACTTGCCATTTCACCCTTATCCATGAGAAAGAGAGTTAAAAAACGCAACAGCCAAGCATGGAAAATTCTCTTAAAACCACATGGATTCAATCCAAAGAAAAGCTCGGGCAATACCGAATTTCACTGCTTAACTGGTTTGATGAACAAAGAAGAGATCTTCCTTGGCGACAAGATCCTTCTCTATACAAGACTGTGGTTTCGGAATTTATGCTTCAACAAACAAGGGTATCCACAGTCATTCCCTATTTTACAAATTGGTTAAATAAATTTCCCGATTTTTATTCTCTCAACCAAGCTGATGAGAAAGATGTTCTCAAAGCCTGGGAAGGATTGGGTTATTATTCCCGTGCCCGCAATCTTCACCAATTGTCCAAAACCGCCGCAAACTGGAAACATCCACCAGTGTCTGTAAAAGAGTGGCAGACTCTGCCCGGAGTCGGGCCCTACATTGCCGCGGCAGTTACCAGTATTTCCTTAGATCAACCTGAGGCTGTTTGCGACGGGAATGTGGTGCGGGTGCTCAGCCGTCTCTTTGCCATTTCCGAAATTTTTAAGGACGGTGCAACCGCACAGAAAAAACTTCGTCCACTTGCCCAAAAGCTTATTAATTCGGGTCGCCCCGGAGATTATAACCAGGCAGTCATGGAACTCGGTGCAACGGTATGCCATCGTTCATCTCCCTTGTGCTCAACCTGCCCGATTCTTTCCTACTGTGAGTCGGGCAGACAAGGAGACTGGGCAGATCGTCCTCAGATCGCCCGCAAAGCAAAAAAAACAGCCAGTATTCGGAGGTACTGGGTTGAGTCCCAAAGCAGCCTGTTAGTCCATGCCTCCAAAAAGAATCGACTGCAAGGAGTCTATGAACTGCCCGACAAATTACCTTACTCAGGAAACTTCACGGATCTAAATAGCCAGGTTTTGGCTATCCGTAAGCGAACCATTGGTCGTGTCGAATACACCGAGGAAATTCATCAACCACCCCAAATCCCTCTTTTGCCAGATCCCCTACCCCAAGGGTATACCTGGATGAAATGGTCGGAACTGGAAAACTTCACTCTCTCAGGTCCTCATCGAAAATGGATTGAGGAACTACGAGACTAGCGATTCCTCCAAAAGTAAAAGATGCAAGGAATAAGAGAGACCAAGGTTCCATATAAATAAATCTGCCAAACTTCTTTAAAAAATAGGTGTATGAAAGAAGAAAGATTGAACAAAGCAGGGTGACAAAGGAGGGGCGCTTCCTGGAGTATTTATAGTACCCCAGACCTATTGCAAAAAAGAGCAAAACACCGAACAATCTTTCAAAACTCACGGTATACAGGAAGACTAATTTCGAACGACTTTCACAAACTCTTGGATGACTCCATCAAAAGATCCATTGGAAAAAAACACCACCATTGATTTGAGTTTCGAAGTACTATCAAATTCATCTCGAAGAAAGTCTCCAAGTTTGCGGTTGCTCTCAAAGGCATTTGCTTGCCTACCCTTTGCCCTAATAAACTCAACGATCTCTTGGGTATCTATTCTTTTTTCTGGAGCAATTCGTTCGGCCCTGTGAACTTGTCCAATCAAGGCATGATCAGCCAAAGCAAGGGACTCCGCGAAACGATCCTGAAAAACATTGGTCACCGCGGTATTACTACGGGGTTCAAAACAGGCAATAATTTTTCTGTCTGGCCAACGGGACCGCAGGGATTCCAATGCTCCAGAAATTGCGGTTGGATGATGGGCGAAGTCGGATAAGACCAATAAATTTTCCTGGTCTAATAAAACTTCCTGACGGCGCTTTACTCCCCTACAGTTCGAATAATCAATTTCTTTGGCTCCCAAAAATGGATTTTCAGAAACAGACTGCTGGTCCCGATCAAAAGATTGAACGAGGGACGCGGACAGTATAGCCATCGCTAAATTTCGGGCATTAAACAGACCAGGCATGCCAAACCTTATCTGCCTGACCAATTCTCCCCGCCAAACCAGATCAAATTGGCTCCCAGTTATATCTTCCTCAAAGTTGGCAATTACTAAGTCGTTGGATTTTTCCACGCCAACAGAAAATACTTCAGTCCATGGAGAATCAGGCAAGGCGAGCAGGTTAGGATCATCTCCATTTCGTAAAACATATCCATTCGATGGAACAATCCGTAAGAGATGAGAAAAACTGCGTGATATATCTGCCAAGTCCCTAAAAATATCTCCGTGATCAAATTCCAGGTTATTGAGAATCAATATGCGTGGACGATAATGGATAAATTTGCTGCGTTTATCAAAAAATGAAGAATCATATTCATCTCCTTCAATTACAAAGGGGGCAGACAAACCACCAAGTTCATTACCAGCAGGCAGGTCGAGCGGTACTCCTCCGATCAAATAACCAGGATTTATCGCGGATGAGTGTAAGGAATATGCGGTTAGTGCGGTGGTTGTGGTTTTTCCATGAGTTCCTGCAACCACAATGGAAGGACGGTTTCCAATCAAATCCTCGCCAATTAATTGAGGCAAAGAAACAAATGGAGTCTCTCGATCAATTAAAAGTTTTTCTACCTGTGGATTCCCCCGGGAAACTGCATTGCCCACTACCACACGGTCTGGCTGCCAGTTAGTCATTTCTTCTTCAGCAAACCCTTCAAATAATTGAATGCCAGAATCTTCCAACACCTCGGACATAGGTGGATAAACCCCAGCATCGGAACCCGCCACTTCGTGGCCCATTTTTTTGAGCAATACAGCCGCATTACCCATAGCCGTCCCACATATTCCAATAAAAAATACCCGCATAGAAACATTGAAAATAGGGCGGATGGAAGAAAGGCAAAGACAAATTGCCTCGACTTCATCAAATGATTCAAGAAAACCAATAGAGAATGAATGAAAAAAACCTTAACATTCTCGTCCTTGGCAGTGGTGGGCGCGAACACACACTTGCCAAAATCTGTTCTCAAAGTCCCCTCGTTAATGAGGTGTTAGTCGCTCCTGGCAATGGAGGTATCGAGCAGGAATTCCGTGTCCTTCCCGTAGCTGTTGAAGACAACGAAAGTATTTTAAACATAGCGAAAGCGGAAGAGATCGATCTTGTAGTGGTCGGCCCCGAAGTCCCTCTCTGCAATGGAGTGGTCGACGCCTTGAATGAAGCGGGCGTCCTTGCTTACGGGCCCAATGCAGCATGCGCAAGACTTGAGGGGAGCAAAGCATTCTCCAAAGACTTTCTTGCCCGACATAACATTCCCACCGCTGAATATGGCAATTTTTGCGAGGTTGAACCCGCTCTTGAATATTTACAATCCTGCTCTCTACCCGTGGTGGTAAAAGCTAGTGGTTTGGCCGCCGGTAAGGGTGTGATTATTTGCAACAGTAAAGAGGAAGCGGAAACAGAGATACACGACATGCTCAGTGGAAATCGTTTTGGTGCAAGCGGAAGCGAAGTGGTGATCGAAGAATTTCTAGAAGGAGAGGAAGCCTCCCTCCATTTAATTTGTTCAGGTGAAAATTATGTTACTCTGCCAATGAGCCAGGATCATAAAAAGGTTGGCGAAGGAGATACGGGTCCTAACACCGGGGGAATGGGAGCTTATGCACCCACTTCTTTGGTGAGTCCATCCATGCTTGCCGAATATGAGGTGAGTATCGTTCGTCCAACTTTGGCCGGATTAAAGTCGGAAGGTATGGAATTTCGCGGAACCCTGTATATTGGATTAATGCTTACGAAATCGGGCCCCAAAGTGTTGGAATTTAATGTTCGCTTTGGCGATCCCGAAACCCAAGTAATTTTACCCCTGGTCGATCAAGACCTTGTTCCCGTACTTATTTCCTCGGCCAAAGGAGAACCCTTGCCTGAGCAACTCAGAATAAAACAGGAATTTGCCATGGTAGTCGTATTAGCAAGCAAAGGATATCCCGGGTCTTACCCAAAGGGAGATACAATCACCCAACCCGCCACCCTTCCCTCTTCCACTCTGCTTATTCATGCTGGAACAACCTCGACTGCCGATGGTTGTGTTGTCAGTTCTGGCGGACGTGTGCTGGGTGCTGTTGGTACTGGTAACAGCCTACAGGAAGCCAAGGAATCAGCTTACAATTTATGCGAATCCGTTGATTTTTCTTCAAAATATTACCGGAAAGATATTGGATATCGTGAATTTTCCCGTTCCTAGGTAGGTTCGCCCTTGCCATTAACTCGTTTGCTGATGAAAGTTAGCAAAGCAGATGGGCAAGAAGAGTCGTACGAAAAAAGAGAAAAAAGAACTTAAGAAAGTTCTTTTTGTCTGCACGGCAAATGTTTGCAGAAGCCCGATGGCCGAACGTTTATTTGCCAAGGCAATGGACGAAACAAATAGTTCCCAAAAAATCCAGGCTTATTCAGCCGGTTTATCGGCAATGGATAGCGATAAAGCATCACAAAATTCGATCGATGCCTGTGAAGAGGTTAATATCGACATTACCGATCATCGTAGTTCTAACCTTACACGCACGTCCCTCCAGGAAGCCTCTGTTGTGTTTTGCATGACCGAATCGCACCGTACATTGATAAATATGTACTTCGAACTACCCGAAGGCTATCCCATTTTTTTGATGAGAGAATTTTTAGAAGGAGAAACCAAGGAACTCCCAGATCCTTACGGTCAGGATATTAAGGTTTACCGTCAATGCAGGGACCGCATGCTCGAGGCGATTCCATCTTTGATAAACTGGGTTGAGAAAAACCTCTAAATTTTTAGTCTTTATCTACATAACATGACGATCAAAACTGATACACCATCCACCCTTCTTTCTTCCACGCTGGACGCACGTTCCCTTTCTGAGATTGATCCTCAAATCCACCAAGCAATCGAACAGGAGAGACAAAGACAACAATCCCATATTGAACTAATTGCATCCGAAAACTTTACCCTGCCTGCAATTATCGAAGCAACAGGTAGTATATTGACCAACAAATACGCCGAAGGATACCCCGCCAAAAGATACTATGGAGGTTGCGAACATGTTGATGTAGCTGAAAGTTTGGCGATTGAAAGGGCCAAGCGGCTTTTTGGAGCAGACCATGCAAATGTACAGCCGCACTCTGGCAGCCAAGCCAATACCGCAGTTTACTTTGCCATGCTCCAACCGGGTGACAAGATTCTTACTATGAGTCTGCAGGACGGGGGACACCTCACCCATGGGCATCCCAAAAATTGCAGTGGCATGCTGTACGAAGTAATTAATTACGGAGTCGACACTGCCACTGGCAGAATTGATTACGACTCCATCGAGGCTTTGGCAGAAAAAGAAAAACCAAAGCTCATTACGGTTGGAGCTTCTGCCTATTCGAGAACGATTGATTTTGAGCGAATGGGTAAGATTGCCCGAGCCCACGATGCACTACTACTAGCTGACATTGCACATATTGCCGGATTGGTTGCTGCTGGGCTACATCCATCTCCCGTGCCCCATGCAGACTTTGTTACCACAACCACTCACAAAACCCTGCGAGGTCCGCGGGGAGGATTAATTCTTTGTAAAGAACAGCATGCAAAAGCCATTGATTCCTCAGTTTTTCCCGGAAACCAAGGTGGTCCGCTAATGCATGTAATAGCAGCTAAAGCTACCTGTTTTCAGGAAGCTGGAAAATCGGAATTTGTCGATTACCAAAAACAAGTAATAACAAACGCCAGTGCAATGGCCAATGCCTTGTCTGGTCATGGGTTTCATGTCGTAAGTGGGGGCACGGATAATCACCTACTCCTCTTAGACCTTCGACCATCCCATCCTGAGATGACCGGCAAGGTTGCACAGCTTGCACTCGAAGGAGCCAACCTTACATTAAATAGAAATACAGTTCCGGCAGAGACACGAAGTCCATTCCAAACCAGTGGTTTGCGCATTGGAACACCTGCAGTTACCTCTAGGGGCATGAAAGTGGAGGATATGGAAATTATTGCGGAAATTATTTACGAAATTTTGCAAGCTCCAGATGATATGTCCATGCTTGAACTACAAAAAGAGAAGTCACTTGCTCTTTGTGGAAGGTTTCCTTTACCCTATTGATTTAAAACTAAGAACTAAAGTCTAGCACATCATGAAAAAAAATAATTCTCACCGTAAAGGGTTCACACTGATCGAGCTTCTCGTTGTTATTACCATCATCGGAATATTGGCAGGCATAGCTTTTGTAGGTTTTGGAGATGTATTTGGAACTGCTGGTCGCACCGCAGCTCAAAAAAATCTCAAAACCGTTTATGAGAGCTTAGCAGCAAAAACCCGTAATTTCCCCACTACTGATGATGTAGGATCGGCCGAAGAATTTGCTGCGTGGTTCCGCAAAAAAACCAAGGATACCAGACCCGAACTTTGGTTTCTTCCGGACGACGAAATGGTTGTCGAACTCAACGAAGATGGTAGCGACGGTGTGCCTGCAAACATTCCAGCTGATGGAAGCGAATTTACAGCATCCCAAAAAGAAGCACTTGGCTATGCAGTAGCGGTTCCCCGTTCTGGTGATGCCAAAAGCCGCAGTTTCGTCACTAATTTAGAAAGTGGCCCCTTCCCTATCATGTGGACTGCAGGATTGGAAGGGCAACGCTGGAGCGACAACTCGCCATGGGCCGGTGAAGGCGGGCATGTACTTTTCAGTGATGGTACAGTGAGATGGTTTGAAGAAACTTCCAAAAATGATACCGGTGTTTTCACCAAAGCTGTAGACAAAGGAGAAGATGTTCCGGAATCTTTTGAAAGTACTGAATCGATTACGGATGCGGTGCCTTCATCATGGGAGATTTACGACGGTCGGAAGTAATCTCACAATTTCTACACTTACGTGGGCAAAACCACAGTCCGCGGAACTCTGTCCTTTGGTCGCAATGGACGCTCGCGAGTTATTTTTGAAGATAGCAGCGATTCGATATCCTTAGCTCGCGGAAACAGCGGTACTGGTCTGCATGGTGACATAGTTGAATTATTCAGACTCCCACCCAAAAAAAAAGACCGAAAGAAAAAGGGTACAAAACCAAAACCTCCTAGGTACGAAGTTGGAAAAATCGTAAAGCGCAATACCGACGAATTCCTTGGTCATTTTAGCCAAGAAATTGGCCGTCCAATGGTGCGCTCAGAAAATTCGCGTGTACCTGTCCCTTTTAAAGTTATGGGGGACACAAGAAATGCTCAGGAACAGGATAAGGTGCTGGTCAAATTTGTACGATGGGAAGCTCCATCCCGTGTGCCAACCTGCAGGATCATCAAAGTCCTCGGTCCCGGAAACGATGCCCGAACCGATCACAAGGGTATTCTTGCCAAATATGGACTCTCCCAATCATTCCCTCCTAAAGTAGAGGAGGAAGCCAAAGCCTTTGGAGAAAAGGTAACAGCAAAGGATCGAAAGGGAAGAAAGGATATGCGTAATATTTTCACCCTCACGATCGATCCATTGGACGCTCGCGATTTTGACGACGCGATTTCTATGAACATGCTAGATAAAGGTGAGTTCGAGATAGGGGTACACATTGCCGATGTATCTCATTATGTAAAACGTGGTTCCTCATTGGATAATGAAGCTAGAAAACGAGCGAACTCCACTTATCTTGTTGGGGAAGTCGTCCCCATGCTCCCACACTCTTTATCTAGCGGAATATGCAGTTTGGTGGAGGGAGAAGAACGCTTGGTAAAATCTGTTATTTTCCGGTTCTCTGCAAACTTCGAACTCCTGGGAAACCACCTTTTTGAATCTGTTATTCGAAGTGACAAAAGACTCACTTACGAACAAGCACTGCTCTTCTTGAAAAAAGAAAGTTTGAAAGAAATTCTCGAGGTATCCCCTCCGCCGAGTCGATATTCGGGCAATCCCGGTATCCCGCTAAAAGATGTTAACGAATCCATTCTTCAAAAAATTCATCAAACCGTTCAAGCACTTGGCAAAATCGCCGCATCTCTTCGCCATAAAAGAATGGAGAACGGATCTTTGGAACTTTCTTCTTTCGAGGTAAAAATTCTCGTTGATGATATGGGACAACCTGAAAAGATTTATCAAAATACGGGTGACGAAAGCCATCAATTGATCGAGGAATTCATGCTTTTGGCCAACCAAACAATAGCCCGCCAAACTCGCAAACGAAGGCTTCCTGTAGTATACCGCACTCACCCCGACCCCGACCCTGACAACTTGCAAGAATTAAGACACTTCATGTCTCTCTTTGGCATAACCTGTGGAGAATTAACCATTCGCAAAGAAGTGAAAAAAATGCTCGCACAGATCAAGCGATCTCCCATTTCACAAGTATTAAGAATCAAATTTCTTCGGAGTTTGCAACAGGCCTGCTACCGGGCTAGTCCGGACGGGCATTATGGATTGGCAATGCAAGATTATCTGCATTTCACCTCACCCATTCGCAGGTATGCAGATTTAGTCACACATCGTGCGGTTGAATCAATAATCAGAAAGAACTCCAATAAAAACTCCTCAACAGAATCTCTCGAAGGACTGGCTAAGAAACTTTCGGTAAGTGAAAGAAACAGTATAGATGCGGAACGGGAATCCGTAAAAGACAAATTAATCTTGTATTACAAACGGGACTTGGAAAGTAGAAAACCCGTTAAACATGAAGCTTTAATTACTGAGATAAATCGGCGTGGATTTTTCGTAGAATTGACGCTGACTCTTGCCCGTGGCTTTGTTCCCATTCGTACCTTACCCCGGGAACTCGGTTATCGAATGACTTCAAGTGGGACATCTTTGGTAGGAAGAAACCCAAAGAACAAATTAAAAATTGGACAGTCTTTAATGGTTCAAATTGATAAGATCAATGCCCTGGACAAGCAAATGGACTTTCGTCTGGTCTGATCTTTCTTGCTCCTGCATTGATCTTCGCTTATCGGTGCGTCGATTCTCATGTCTTATCAATTTCATCAACAATTATCCCGTGTTTGGGAAAAAGCAGTATCTCTTTATTGTGCCGGTAATTCGCATGCAGACACTTTTCCTATTGAAAATGACATGCCTCGGTTAAACAGCTGGGGAATCAAAAAAATCGACATCTTTGATTATGCAGAGGATTGGTGCCTGTATCAAGAACCTGACCTTCTCACCTTTGTGCTGGTGCACTATGAGAGATATTCTTATTTCCTTGAAGAACAACATGGCATGTTTTCCCAAGAACAGATCAACCCTGCCGAATTGCCGCACAAATCAGAGAAGGTTGTTGGGGTTGTATGGTTGCCAAGAATTCTGCCCAAAGCACGGGCGAAATTAAGAGGAGAACTTCCCTCCGAAGTCATGTACGGATGTGGTGGAGACCGTCATTTTTTTCAAACCAACAATATTCATCCCGCTGAATTCCTTAGAATTACCCGCCGATACATGAATGATGATCAGGCAATCATTCAATGGGTATTGAATAGGAAAAATTCACAAACTTAATAATAATTCTGGCTCCAAACTTATCATCTTATGATTTTTGAAAAATACCACGCTCTTGGAAACGACTACCTCGTCTATGATCCTCGCACCACAAACCATGAATTTTCTATCGAAGAAACCGTTCGTATTTGCCATAGGAACTTTGGATTGGGATCGGACGGTATTCTTGTTGGTCCCCTTCCCTCAAACAAAGCAGAGTTTGGACTACGCATTCTCAACCCCGATGGTAGCGAAGCGGAAAAAAGTGGCAATGGCTTACGTATATTTGCCAGGTATTTGCGGGATTCCAAATTAGTAAGCGATCAACCTTTTAGCGTGGACACCCTTGGAGGAGTTGTGACATGCGAGGTTTCAAATGACAAATCTGTTATTTCAGTAGAAATGGGAACAGTAAGTTTTCACAGTGAGGTAATCCCAATTTCTGTGGATGGAAATCCTCGGGAAATATTAAATGAAGAAATCAAACTTTCTGATACATCATTTACTTACTTTGGGGCGACAATTGGCAATCCTCATTGCGTTGTCCCCCTAGAAAAAGTGTCAGAATCAATCGCCCGCAAATACGGGACAGAACTAGAAAATCATAAAAACTTTCCAAACCGTACAAATGTTCAATTTCTTCAGGTCATTAACCGTAACCGCATAAAAATAGAAATTTGGGAGCGAGGAGCAGGATACACTCTTGCTTCCGGTAGCAGCAGTTCGGCAGCAGGTGCGGTAGCTCGAAAAATGGGGGCTTGTGATGAAGAGATTACTGTTGAAATGCCTGGAGGAGAGATTTTCCTGCACATCGATCAGAAATATAATGTGCTCATGAAAGGGTCAGCCACCCGAGTTGGTCAAATGATCCTTGCCCCTGAATGCTTGTCTTGATCACATTGGACTTACTTGCTGTCGATTTTGGTTGCCGAAATTCAAACTGGCTATGGATGAGGAAACCAAGATCGAACTTGCCAAGAAGCTAAGAAATTGGTTTTTTAGAGGATTTCCTTAAAACCATGAAAGCCACTATCCGCACCCAAGGCAGTCAGTTCGTCGTTGAAAAAGGCGACAAGCTATTTGTTAACCGCTATCCCGAAACCAAAGAAGGTGATCAAGTCAAGATCGATGATGTCCTCATGTTAGTTGAGGACGGCAAGTCAACATTTGGATCACCTACAGTTGAAGGGGCATCCGTAACTGCCAAAATTCTTGAAAACAAAAAGGACAAGAAAGTAATGGTTTTCAAAAAGAAACGCCGTCAAGGCTACAAGCGTAGACGTGGTCATCGCCAGCTCTTATCCGTCATCGAGATCGAATCAATCGATCATAAATAATTTCAGACTAAACACACACTTTTGTCATGGCACATAAAAAAGGACAGGGAACTTCAAGAAACGGACGCGACAGCAACAGCAAACGATTGGGAGTCAAAAAATTCGGTGGCGAATCTGTACTCGCGGGAAACATTATTCTGCGCCAACGTGGAACTAAATACCATCCGGGAAAAAATGTTGGACTGGGAAAAGACTTTACCCTCTTTGCACTCACTCCCGGAAAGGTAGAATTTGACAAACCCCACAGATTGGTAAACGTCGTCTCTAACTGAATCGGTACTTTTTCCCTTTCCTTTTGGGTTGTTTGGTTAGCAACAAATTAAGATGCTTGAACCAAACTCAGATAGTTCACAGGATGAAAATTCTGAGTATGCAGACTCCGCTAAGGATGATCTTGTACAGTTAAATTTTGAGGAAACGAGGGTACTTGCTTCTTTGATAGAAAAGGAGTTAACCACTCCAGAGTACTACCCAATGAGTCTCAATGGCTTAGTCAATGCTTGCAACCAAAAGAACAACCGACTTCCAAAGACGAGCTTAGACGACGATCAAATTAATCGTGCAATTGAAGACTTAAGAATAAAAAGACTTGTGCATCGTGTCGATTTAGTGGGTTCACGAGTTCCCAAATTTCAACACAATGCCGAAAAGGAACTCGATTTAATCAAAGCAGAAAGAGCCCTTATTGCCGAACTCCTAAACCGTGGACCTCAAACTGGTGGAGAACTGAATAATCGGGCAGACCGGATGTTCGAATTCGATGGTTTACAGGATGTCGAAGACACCCTGACAGATATGATGGAACGTACACCGAGTTTGGTCGGCTTGATGGAAGCTAGACCCGGCCAAAAAGAATCACGCTGGTTTCACAAGTTTGCCCCTCCTCCTCAACTCGAAGAATTGAATGATGGCAGTGCAGTTTACGTCCCAGCACCTGATCAAAGGCTTGACCAATTGGACAATGTACTTTCAGAATTTAATGATTTAAAAGAAGAGGTCGAAGCTTTGCGCTACCAAGTTAGAGAATTAACCGACGATTTTCGGAATTTTCGCAAGCAATTTGAATAAGACCTTCTGAAAGAGGGAAGCCTTGTGGATTAGAGACGGGTTGTACCAGACTGCAATCCTGTCAAAAAGTCATCATACGCTGACTTCACACCTTCCTCAAAAGCTATATTTGCCTTCCATCCCAATGAGTTAATCAAGGAAACATCAAGCCTTTTTACGAGCATGCCATCAAGTTTATCAAGGTCGTGAGTGATTGCACCTTCAAATCCTATTGTTTTCTTAACTAAATGAGCAATTTCTAAAATCGAATGATCTGTGCCCGTACCAAGGTTTACCCAGTCAGGAGGTTGCTCCATTCCCAGAAGAAACAGCACTCCACTCGCAAGATCATCCACATGCATTAACTCGCGCCGAGGTTTGCCCGTCCCCCAGATCATAACTTCATCTGCTCCGTTTTCCTTAGCCTCATGAAAACGCCGGATTAGCGCAGGTAAAACATGGGAGTTTTCCCCATGATAGTTATCTCCAGGACCATATAGGTTCGTGGGCATAGCACTGTGATAAAGTACCCCGTATTGGTTTCGATAATGCCGGCACATTTCCAAGCCCGCAATTTTAGCAAGGGCGTAAGCCTCATTAGTTTTCTCCAAAGGACCAGTTAGAAGATACTCTTCCTTGATCGGCTGTTCACAAGCACGCGGGTATATGCAGGAACTTCCCAAATTCAAAACGCGTCCGACTTCATTCTCCCAAGCTGCATGGATCAAATTTGTATTGATTAATAGATTTTGATGAATGAATTCAGCAGGATAGGTATTATTGGCATGAATACCCCCAACCTTTGCCGCAGCATTAATTACAATATCAGGCTGTTCCAACCTTATAAATTCAGAAACCGCAGATTGGCTTAGTAAATCAAGCTCATTGCGCGAAACCAATAACAATTCATAATTGGCCGCTTGTTCCTTAAATGCACGTACCAAGGCAGAACCAACCATGCCGCGGTGCCCGCTGACAAAAATTTTTAACATTAAGCGAGGTTTGCTTGAGCCAAAGCCTGTTCCTGCTTGGCAATTTTCATGTCTTCTTCAACCATTAAAGACACAAGGTCCTTGAATGTAGTCTTGGGCTCCCAGCCCAATTGCTCCTTCGCTTTTTGTGGATTACCAATCAATAAGTCGACTTCTGCCGGACGCTCGTATTTTTGATCGAATCCAACATATTCATTCCAGTCCATATCCAAGCATGCAAATGTTTCTTCAAGAAATTCCCGGACTGTATGAGTCTCATTGGTTGCAATAACGAAATCATCTGGTTTGTCCTGCTGAAGCATAAGCCACATGGCTTCCACATATTCCTTGGCATATCCCCAATCTCTTTTTGAATCTAAATTTCCAAGAATTAATTTCTTTTGCAGTCCCAGTTTTATACGGGTAGCAGCCCGGGTAATTTTTCGGGTGACAAAGGTTTCGCCACGGCGTGGAGATTCGTGATTAAACAAAATGCCACTACTGGCATGCATGCCGTAAGATTCCCGATAATTAACTGTTAACCAATGGGCATATACCTTTGCACAGGCATAAGGTGAACGCGGCCAAAAAGGAGTAGTTTCAACCTGAGGTACTTCCTGTACCTTACCATACATCTCTGAGGAAGATGCTTGATAATACCTGACCTTTTTCACAAGACCAGCCTCCCGAATCGCTTCCAAAATACGAACAGCAGCCAACCCCGTAACATCACCAGTATACTCTGGAATATCAAATGACACCCGTACATGGCTCTGCGCACCTAGGTTATAAATCTCGTCAGGTTGTAATTCGTAAAGCAATTTAACCAATTGTACGGCATCAGCCAAATCACCGTAATGAAGATAAAGGTTCGTGTTATCGACTAACGGGTCCTTATAGAGATGATCCAATCGATCGGTATTAAAAGTGGATGCACGACGGACAATCCCATGTACTTCATATCCTTTATCGAGAAGAAGTTCGGCAAGATAAGATCCATCCTGACCAGTAATTCCAGTTACGAGAGCTTTTTTCATAAGCTTTACTTAAATCTTATTCTTAAATCATCGTAAAGAGCGTATACTCTAAAAATTGAACGAGGTTTATCTTTCAACTACATTGACTTAAACATCTTCTCTTCTATCATAGGTATTTTAATTTGGGGGATTAGCTCAGTTGGTTAGAGCGCATGCATGACACGCATGAGGTCGCTGGTTCGAATCCAGTATCTCCCACCACTTTTTAAGCTTATTTTTCAAAAAAAAAGAATGTCCCAAAGCCGTAGCAAAATTGAATGGATTATAATTATTGGTTTAACCATTCTATTCGGGGTAATTTGGTTGTTTGCACATTGGAATCTTTCCCGCAAACCTCCTTATCACAAAGGCCCGGGAAGCCCAGGTTATGTTGACCCCGCACCCCCGCCCTCCTCAAAAAGTTACCTTAGTGACTAAACTCGTTTGTATAAGCGGATGTTCGCGTGGCTTAGGCAGGGCCATGGCAATTGAATTTTCTAAAAGAGGTTGGAGAGTAGCTGGTGGTGCCCGTAATGCCATTGCACTCGACGAACTAAAGGCCGAGCTAACCACCGAACATTTCTTTTATCCTTTTGACACCACTTAACCAGTAGAAGTCGAGACTTTTGCAAATTTAACTGAGCAAGCATTGGGCGTTCCCGACCTTTTGGTAAATAATGCCGGATTGATCAATAAAAACGCGCCCCTTACTCAAGTTCAACCCGATGAATTTGCCTCAGTCTTAGCAGTAAACCTAGGAGGCATTCACAATATGATTCGGGCTTTTGTCCCAATGATGGAAAAAGCGGGTCGCGGAATCATTGCAAATTTCAGTTCCTATTGGGTACAATCCACCGCCCCCGAAGTTGGCCCATACTGTGCCACAAAATGGGGAGTTGAGGGATTAACCCGTTCACTTGCTCAGGAACTTCCCAGTGACTTAGGCACCGTTGCTTTTAATCCTGGAGTTATCAACACTGACATGTTGCGTTCAACCTTTGGAGACCAAGCATTAGCATATCCATGTCCAAAAGATTGGGCAAAGGGTGCTGTTACCCGCTTAGAAAAACTGTCTCCTTCAGACAATGGAAATTCTTCCAACCCATAAATTAATTATTTATTTTTTTTGCTTTCCCAAAATCGAAAGAAGAGAGATAGTTTTTATATGCTCATACACTCCGTGATTTTTTGGCTCAAAAAGAACCTTACAGAGGAAGATATCATCTTGTTTGAACAAAACGTTCGTTTACTAGAGAAGATTTCCGCCGTTGAGCAACTATTTGTCGGTCGCCCTTCAGCGACCGCCAAGCGCCCCGTTATTGACGACTCTTACGATTTCTGCCTCACGGTTGTACTAAAAAATTTAGCGGCCCACGATGCGTATCAACAAGACCCCTTACACTTGGATTTTATAAACAGGTGTTCCCACATGTGGGAACGAGTTAAGATTTACGACGCTGATTAGTCTGCCAATATCCGCCTGGATAAAATTAACTCTCTAATATTGGTTAACTAAAGGACGATAGCAAGTTTGCTTGCTTCTTGCGGACTTTCCCTAAGGGCGGTTTTAAACTCCTCGATATCAAAGTCGGCAACTATAAAATCTCCATTTTTAAGGGTGGGTGTCTTGGTCTGACCACTTATGGCTTCAAGTTCTGACATGCGCGAAGGATCTGTCCGAACATCAACCAATTCGACTTCCAATCCAACTTTTGAAAAGTATTCAAGTGCATCGGCACACCAAGGGCAGCCTTGTTTAACATATAATATTGGTTTACTCATCCAGATTTACTTAAGCAGAAGACTGCTTTTCGCAATCAACTTCTTTGAATCCGGCTTGTCCCTTGCGTATTCCGCCAGCATTATGGTGTTAACGACTTAATGAACCCATCCGTCCAATCATCTCCCTTTCATGCAAAAAATATTTTTGTTAAGGGTGCCAGGGAAAATAATTTGCGCGAGGTTACGGTATCTTTCCCAAGAGGTAAATTGGTAGGGGTGACGGGAGTGAGCGGATCAGGGAAATCATCTTTGGTATTTGATGTTTTGGCAGCGGAGGGACACCGAAAATACGTTGAGAGTTTATCAACCAAAGCGAGACAAGCTTTAGAAAAGGTCGCCAGACCGGATGTTGATTTTGTCGAAGGTCTATCTCCTGTACTTTCAATTGAGCAAATATCTGCGAGATCTGCAGGCCCTCGCAGTACTGTAGCCACAGCAACCGAGATTGCAGACTATGCCCGTTTGTTATGGGCAACTGCAGGTACGCCCCATTGCCCAAAAGACGGATCTCCTGTTACTCGAAGATCACTAGATCTATGCGTGGAGGAACTCATGCACAAAGGAATGGGCAAAAGATTAATCCTTTTAGCGCCTTGGATGAATGCCAAGGCCTCGGTACTTCGTGAAGAAGCGGAAGGCTTGGAAAGGCGAGGCTTCCAACGATTGCGCATTAATGGAAAAATTAAGCGACTTGATGATCATGATCTAATCCCCTCTGGCACCAGAGGAAAAGAAATATCTGTAGATCTGGTAATCGATCGCTTGGCCATAAAGGAGGATTCCAGAAGCCGCCTCGCAGATTCTCTTGAACTGGCATTTGAGGAGGGAGAGGAGCGAGCTCTTGCTTTGATCGAACAAGCGGACGGAGAGATGGAGGAAGTTCCCCTTTCAGAAGGATTTGCCTGTAATACGTGTGGATCGACCTACCCTACCCCTACCCCGAAACTTTTTTCATGGAACCATCCTGACGGGGCCTGTTCGAATTGTGGAGGACTGGGAGAAGTTCTTCGCTTCAGAGAGGATTTAATCATCCCGGATCCTACAATTTCTTTAAATAAAGGAGCGATTAAGCCTTGGCGGTTGGGTTCCCGCAAGATGATCACTTTGCGAAAAAATTTGCTCAAGGCATTGTCTGAACAAATGGGTTTGGACTTAAAAAAGCCATGGAATAAATTATCCAAAAAGGAGCAAAAGTTTTTACTGCACGGCGATAAGGATCAAAACTTTGAAATTAAACTGGAATTTGGACGTGGTAAAAAGGCAAAGATACAACCGTTCCCTGGAGTATTTGAAGATCTCCAGGAAACCATGCGTTCTACGACCAGTGACAACCTGCGAGCCAAATTAGTTACTTACCAATACGGGACAATTTGCGAACCTTGCAAAGGTAGCCGACTTTCCTCCTATTCACGATCTGTCCTTCTAGCTGGGTGTTCATTAGAAGATTTTTTTTCCTGGCCCACGGCACAGGCCTGGGAGTTCATCCAAAAAAAAGCTCGTAAGGATGAGAGCTGTTTACAAGTCGAAGATGCTTTGCACGGTCTTGAACAGCGCCTTGGTTTTATTAATAAAGTTGGCCTTGGTTACTTAGGGCTTGATCGGCCTTATCGAAGTTTAAGCGGTGGAGAGGCCCAACGTGCCCGACTCGCCACCCAATTGGGCATGGGCCTCGTTGGAGTGATTTATGCCCTCGACGAACCGAGTGTGGGCCTGCACCCTGCCGATCATGATCGATTAATCAAAGTATTGCTGGGCTTAAGAGACCGTGGAAATACGGTGATCGTGGTGGAGCACGATGCAGAAACCTTGAGAGCTTGCGATCATTTGATCGAAGTGGGTCCTGGTCCTGGTACCGAAGGAGGAAATTTAATTTTTGAAGGAGATTTAAGGGCTTGTATTAAATCTAAGGAAAGTAGGAGTGGTTCCTTTCTTTGTGGTGAAGAAAAAATCGAACGGGATGGGAAAGCAAAAAAACCCGGTATAGCATGTATTTTGGTCAAGCAGGCACGTGCAAATAACCTGCAAAAAATTGATGCCTCCTTTCCGGTTGGTCTATTAACGGTAGTTTGTGGAGTATCTGGCTCCGGAAAGAGTTCTTTGGTTAATGAAGTTTTGGCGAAATCTGCTGCTCACGAACTTCACCGGTCAAAACAATTACCTGGAGCACATGGAGGGATTGAAGGAATTGAAAATTTTGATCAGGCAGTCAGGATTGATCAGTCTCCCATCGGAAAAAGTCCGAGATCCAATCCAGCGACCTATGTTAAATTGTTTGATCAGTTGCGCAGTCTCTTTTCCAAATGTTCTCTGAGTAAAATTCGTGGGTACGGGCCAGGACGTTTTAGCTTTAATATACCTGGTGGACGGTGTGAAAGATGTAAAGGGGATGGCTTGGTCAAACTGGACATGCAATTCCTGGCCGATGTTTATGTGGAATGCGAGAGTTGTCATGGTAAACGCTATAATCGAGAAACCCTGGAAGTTCGCTATCGTGGAAGAAATATTTCTGAGGTTCTTGAACTGACGGTTTCTGAAGCCAAAGAATTATTTTCCAAACACCCTGCTATTATTAATAAGTTGGAGACCTTGGATGCTGTGGGACTTGGGTATTTAAAACTCGGACAGGCTGCCAATACCTTGTCTGGTGGAGAAGCCCAACGCCTAAAACTTTCCTTAGAACTTAGCCGAAAACAAAGCGGGCGGACCCTTTATCTTTTGGATGAACCCACTACCGGTCTCCACTGGGCAGACATTCAGCGCCTGCTCGATTTACTCTTTAAATTAAGAGATGGCGGAAATACTCTTGTTGTAATCGAGCACAATTTGGATGTTGTTCGATTGGCCGACCATGTGATTGAAATCGGACCAGGCGGAGGCAAAGCTGGCGGAAAATTGATTTTCGAGGGAACTCCCGAACAACTTGCAAAAGAAAATACCCCCACCGGGAAATTCCTTGCCAAACACCTCGCTCAATTCGCATAAGATTAGAGATGCAAGTGGGTATGCCAGATGAAATCAATGCCAAGGAAGACGAACCCGACCTACTGAGCACCAAAAGAAATGCCTTTTGGCATCTATGGAAAAGGAGGGCCTTACTCATCATCGCCCTGCTCATCCTCCTGGTTCCACTGTACGGAACCTTTGAACCGTTATTTGAATTCATTCTCTTTGCGGTATCTCTTTCCACCCTGACCTTCCCCATCTTTTTTGTACCAATCAAACGATTTGCAAAAAGAATATTTCCATCGATGCAAGATCAGCGACTGTCTGAGCTTTGCGCTGTTCTTTCCACACTCTCTCTTCTCCTCGTACTTTTATCTCCCTTGTTTCTGTTACTTTGGGATGCATCCGGAGAAAAGCAGGGCTTAATCGATGTGGTATGGTCTTTGGCGTTGGGGGAAGAATCCGCAAAGAATACTCTATTGCGTGGAGTATCCGAACAAATCCAGCAAATCCAAACCATCTTCCCGCGTCTGCCCATTGACGAAACCAAAGCACTTGAATTTGTAGCCAACTTAGTAGGAGATACCCGAGAATTCTCAGGAACTTTTATTGAATTCCTTTTTAAGGGGACAAGGGGGTTTGTTGCTGAACTTGCCCTCGCCTTGATTGCCCTCTCCTTTCTCTATGCACATGGCGGCAGTTTTGTAAGGAACACCCTCAAAGCAGGTGGATTTAGCAGTAAGGAAACTTCATCGTGGTTTCAGCTCCACCGCATGATCACTCTTCGCTTGCTCAACGATACTGTGCTCACCTCTTTAATTCGAGGAATCGCCATGGGTATAGTTGCTCATTTTGTTGGAGGCTTTGTCTTTCTCCCGATCTTTTTAATAGGAGCCTTTGTTGGTCTGGTACCAGTTGTCGGGAGTGCCATGGTTTGGTTACCTGTATCTTCGATCATTTGGACTCGTGGTGAACCCATGACAGCCATGGCAGTGGCAGGTCTTTGTATTTTGATCAATTACCTAATTAGTCGTGCACGAGCTGGCATGGGCAAAAGATTGCACGAACAGGGTGCCTGGTTAAGTTTTATGCTATTCTTGGGAATTATCGGAGGCATATTAGCCTACGGACCACAAGGGTTTGTAATTGGACCAATGGCAGTTGTACTGGCTTATGGACTGGTACGTTTTCTCAGTGAACAGTCAGGGGAAAGAACCTCTATTTGACCGGATTTGTTCGATAATGCTTGGCCACAGGCAGGTATGCCTGCCTTGTACACCCTCAAGCCAAAGATTGGCAAAAGGATTTTAATCTGTCCAAGCCCTTCTCAATAATTTCGTCAGATGTGGCGTAACTTAGTCGAATGTAACCATCGGCCCCAAAGGCGTGCCCCGATACGACCGCCACATTTTCCTGCTCTAATAAACGGGCTGAAAACTCTTCCGAGGATAAACCAAAGGAAGATACCTTGGGGAATAAATAAAAGGCTCCCTGTGATCGTAAGCATTCAATACCCGGAATGTCATTTAATCCATCGAGCAAAAGAAGGCGGCGGCGGTCAAAATGTACAAGCATATCCTGTACAGCTTGCATAGCTTGGTCCCAGTTTTGCACTGCCGCTAAGGCTCCGTATTGAGCAAAGGTAGTCGCATTGGAAGAAGTCTGGCTCTGTAGGTTGGCCACAGCCTTGGCTATGGTAGGGTTGGCCACCAAGGTACCAAGTCTCCACCCGGTCATGGAAAAGGTCTTACTGAATCCAGAGACTGTAATTACACGATCACGGGCTTCATCAGAAAAAGAGGCAGGGCGATGGTGAACTGAACCGTCGTAAAGTAAATACTCATAAATCTCATCAGACATGACCAATATGTCTTTGCGAATGGCAAGATCAAGAATCGCTTCCATTTCCGATCGATCATACAAACAACCAGTTGGATTAGATGGGCTATTTAGAATCAATAATTTGGTTGCGGGAGTAAGAGCCTCTTCAATTTGATCGGGTGTAATCTTAAAACCTTGATCATCCCCAGCTAAAACAATTTTGGGAGTGGCTCCGGCAAGCTTTGCCATCTCGGGATAACTAACCCAGTAGGGTGCAGGAATGAGCACCTCATCTCCCGGGCCACAGGTGGCAAGAATTGCAAGGTAACAAGAATATTTACCACCTGGACTAACTACGATCTGTGCAGGGTTGGCTTCGGCAATAACGCCATGTTGATGGTATTGATCAGCCAGGGCCTGGCGAAGTTCAGGAAGGCCGGGGGCAGCGGCATATTTGGTTTTGCCATCCGTAAGAGCCTGTGCGCAGGCATCCTTGATAAATTGTGGAGTATCAAAATCTGGTTCACCAGCTCCAAATCCGCAGACATCATGCCCAGCAGCCTTCAGGGCCTTGGCTTTGGCATCAACTGCCAGCGTGGGAGAAGGGGCGATATTTTTTGCCCAAGAAGATAAATAATCCGAACTCATGATTGTTGTGGAAGAGAAAAAATGGAAAGCTCAAATCGAGCAAGATGTTTTCGTATAAAAGTTGTGCCTAGATGGGATCCAAAATAATGGAAGATAAGGCAATGGGTAAAGCAAGACCCGAGGGTTGAAAAGCAGAAATTGGGAGATCGAGGTCATGTGCAACGGCTTGCAATTCAAAACGGGTTCGTGATTTGGAGTCACGATCTTTCACATCAATCGATTTCACAAGCCATTGGTCATTGATTTTCTTGAAGCTTTGTAGGGAAAATGTACGTGCAGGCAGAATTCCTCCATCCATATGCTCGATCCTAAGAGGAGCATCATAAGAATCATCCAAGGCAAGGCGTACGGCCTTAAGCGAGGGCATAAAGGTATTCCCTTGATTGGAAGGCGTAAAAACGAACAGATGTGATGGTCGACCACATACGCGACCTGATTTTTGGTATTCTACGGGCCAATTAATGAAAGGCATCAAAAGATCAAAAGGAGAATGATTTATTCCGTTTTTCCAAGGAGATCGCCAATTCTCAGGAGTGAGCACCCGGGCTTTTTCTGCACCGACTTCCCATTTCCACGCTTTGGAATTGATAAGGTTACGAACCAGTAAAAAGGAAGATAATCGATCCAAATCCTGCGGATTGGTAATTAAATCAACCCGCAAATTAGACGAATAAGGAGAGGGTCCGGACAAAAAACCATGACAAACCTCAGCCATGCCCGTTTGACGATAGTGTGTAAACTGGAAACGATATATGTATGCCCTATGATGGGCCTTCTGAGACGCTCCAAAAAATGCCTGTCTAAATTGATCAAGCCGCTTCTTAGCCTGCTCTTCATTTAGTATAGGGGCAAACCCACGGGCGGGAAAGGGAGCTTGGGCGCAAACGAAAAATCCTAAAAGATTAAACCCTAAAAGAAACAAAAAATAGCGAGCATGTAATCTCACTACATTACCCTACAAATTGATTAAAAACTAGGGCGAGGCGTTTCCCTCTTGAACAGGAACCTCTTGAACCGAAGAGGCGGGTACACCTTCAGGAACAGGAAGGTCCGCAGATACTGGAGCATCTGCGGTAATATCCGTGGATGTAGACTCAGGCAACTGAAGGTCACCCGGAACAACCGTTGGAGCGACGCTGCCAGAACGCAAAAGTTCCTCCCCAGAACCGGCCTCGCTTTGATAGAGAGCATATAAGCCGAATGACAGGATGAAGAAAAATAGGATCCCCCAAACCGTGAGCTTCGACAGTTGGGCGGCTGATCCAGCTCCCAAGTATTGATCTGCAGTACCTCCGCCAAGAGCAGAACCCATGCCTCCAGAAGTACGTTGAATCAAAATCAACAGCACGACGGCTAAGCATAAAAGAATCAAAAGTGTGGTTAAGAATACGATCATGACAGGATATAAAGTAAGGTTTGAAAATGGAGTATTACACTTAAAAGGCAACACCCTTTCCTGAGACTAAAAAATTATTAGTTAAAATCTATGTATCAAACTTAGAGAGGAAAATTCGCAGATCTTCTTCGCCCTTAAAGGAAAACGATATAGTTCCCTTCCCGCCCGCCGTAGATTTGATCTTTACTTTTCTTCCAGTCGAACGAGCTGCAGCTTTGGAAAGTTCTTCAAATTGAACCGATGAAGAATTCCTCCTTTGCAAAAGAACACCCGATTGAGCAGGGCTACTTAACAATGCATCTTCGATTTGTCGAACGGTCCAACCTTCTAAGACGGCTTGCCGACCAATGAATAATCGATGTTCCGGATCTTCAATACCGAGCAAAACCTTGGCATGACCAACGGATAGCTCCCCGTCAGAAAGTAACCTTTTTAATTCACCATCTAGTTGTAGAAGGCGCATGAAGTTAGTGATATGGGTCCGGCTTTTCCCCATGCGCTCTGCCACTTCTTGCTGAGTAAGATTAAAATCAGCGACTAGTGATTGGTAACCCATTGCTTCTTCGACCGGGTTTAGTTCTTCCCGTTGTAAATTTTCAATAAGGGAAAGACTGGCGGAAGAAAGATCACTGGCATCGAGCAACCGGGCCAAAATGGTGGATTTCCCCAGATGTTGATGAGCCCGCCAACGACGCTCACCGGCAATCAATTCATAACCTTTATCAGTCGGGCGAACCACGATAGGTTGCAAGAGGCCCTCAGATTCAATACTGGCCGCCAAATCCCTAATCGCTTCAGGATCAATAACTTTACGAGGTTGATGTGGGTTGGGAACGACTTGGTCAATGGCGAGTTTCTGCAACTGATTACTTGCCTGCTCAACTTTAGCCTCAACTGGTAGGACTGTTGCTTTCTCAGTTACCAAAACTTTTTCGGGAACAGGTTTGGAAATTGGGAGAACTGACTCTTGGGAAAGGGCAGTCCCCTCCCCACCACTTGCAATTAAACTACCAAGTCCGCGCCCTAATCTACGATTTGGTGTATTCATGTCATTTTAATGGTTTATTTTTGAGGCACAAATAATTCACGACCTACAAATACTTTGGTTGGATCGGCAATTTGGTTGGCATTAATGATCCAAGATACCTTAGACTTATATTTTTGAGCGATGCTGCTAACCGTCTCTCCCTTCTCGACCTTGTGCACAAATCCATTCTTTGGATAGTCGCTTGAAAAACTCGGAGCATTCGACTCCTTGGAGGCACTAGCGGATGCAGAGACTTGTTCAAAACCCCGATTCATTTGCTCAATGATTTGTTGAAATTTCTTATTCAACTCATCTTGCATGGAATTACGGTCTCTTTCGCTCTGTTTGAGAGTAAGTTCCAAAACTTGTAAGCGATTTTGCATTTCCAAAACAAGGGTACTCTCAGTTCCTTTGTCCTGCTTCCTTGAACGATCAGCTTGATCGATAGCCATTTTTAATTGGACGTTTTCACGCCTGAGCATTTCCACTTCGCTACGCAGACCGGCAACCTCACGGTTAACAAGTTCTAAATCCTGCTTGATATTAGCCAATAAAATCTTGGTGTTTTCCTGAGCAAAAGATGCAACAGATAAGCAAACAAACAAAGATATACCGCACACGAAAGCCAAAGGCTTTTTATTTCCCAACATAAACTCCACACTTCTAAAGTATGTACCTGAGGATGAGAATCAAGAAATCTTTTACTAAATATATATCTTTGAAAAATTAACTCACGAGTTTCCGAGATTCAGAGGGCAAAGAAAATGAAATTTTGGAGGGCAAAGAATAACCCCGTAAAAAATCGGAAATGGGTAGCATTTTACCTCCTGGTTTTTGTAACTCGCTTATGTTAATCGCACCCAAACCTGTTCCGATGATTAAAGAATCAACATCTTCCTCATACCTCTGCCCAGGCTTCAAATTAAAATCCCTCGAATCTTTTTCCATTCTGCCCACCCGTAAGATTGTATCTCCATCTAAAAAATAGGAACCCGGCCATCCCGCAAATGCACGGTTTCGACAAACCAGTTCATCAGCAGACAAAGAAAAATCCATTCTTCCATCCGCTTTATTTAATTTCCTGCAATAAGTGGCATCTTTTTCTATCTGTTCAACTTTTTGAAAAATTCTAGATATTAAAGTTGGCAAAGATCGATTTATCAGAGGGATACAAGCTTTTGCAATTTTTCCACGTGCGGAAATTCCTGTATCTTCGGATGTAATATATATGCTCTCCGAATCAATAATAGGCCCAGCATCCATTTTCGGAATGACTTGCATCAATGTAACCCCAGTTGTGTCCTCTCCCATAGCTATAGATGTTTCGATCGGGGATGCCCCCCGATATTTAGGCAGGAGCGAAGCATGCAAATTAAAACATCCTAATGGGGCTGCGTCGAGGAGTGCTTGCTTGAGGATATGACCGTAGGCCATTACCAAAATAAGGTCCACCCCTAGCTCCTTTATCCATGTTACTTCTTCGATGCCTGGTTTCTGAGGGTCTCTTACCGGAACCGAGGATTCGATTGCCCATAGTTTAATGGGATTCGACTGTAGAGTTCGTCCCCGCCCTGATCGTCGGTCAGGTTGAGTAAGCACGGCAGAGATTTCAATATTATCAAAGGAGGTGCTCATAGCTTGCAAGCAAGGCAGAGCGATCTCATCCGATCCAAAAAAGGCAATCTTTACATGCTTATTCATCAATACAAAGTAGCAACCCTATCAAGGTTTTAAACGATCGTCAAAATTGCTTATTGGCACAAAAAAAGCCGTTTAAAAATAAACGGCCTTCATACAAATAAAAAAACTAGTTATATGAGGTCTGTATCTACGCTGATTTTTTTACGTCTTGGTAACGGGCCTCTTTTCCGGCGAGAGAAAATTTTAGAGGACATCCGGATAAACCAAACTTTTTTTGGATTCCTTTTTCGAGGTAGCGACGATAAGGCTCGTCCAATTTATGTTCCTGATTGCAGAACAATTTGATTCTGAAAGGTCTTTTGTCCACCTGGACGGCGTAAAATATCTTAAACCTTTTTCCACCAACCTTGGCTGGTGGGCGGTGTTCGAACATGTCCGAGATTAATTTGTTAAGTGCTGATGTGGAAATGGCTTTTTCCATACGGGCGTCCAAGTCCCGAGCGACTTGTAAAAAATCCTGCATCGCATAGCCGGACTTTGCAGAAACGAAACAAATCGGTGAATCCGGCAGGAAAAACATCTCTTTGCGTACCGATTGCAAGTAGGCTTTGCGAAAGGCGTGCTCGTCTTCATACCCAGGTAAGGGATCTTTTCGGAAACCATCCAACGCCAAGTCCCATTTGTTAACCAAAATGGCTAGAGCTTTTCCTTCTTGAAGTGCGTGGTCAGCGAGAATCTTGTCCTGCTTAGTCACCCCTTCCCTAGCATCGAGCACAAGAAAAACGACATCCACTTCTTCAATCGCATGCTTGGTACGGACAGAAGAGAAATAGTCAAGAGAGGTATCGACCCGTTTTCTACGCTTCAGACCCGCGGTATCAAATAAACGAAATTTCCATGGGTCTTCGTTGCCTTCGCATTGGTAATCAAGATCGAGTTCCACCGTTTCACGAGTGGTTCCAGGAACATCGCTAACAATTAATCTTTCCATGTTCAGCAAACGATTGCAAAGCGAGGATTTTCCCACATTAGGCCGCCCAATAAAAGCGATACGGGTACGGAGAATGTCCTGCTCGCCTGAGGGTAAAATCGGTGCCGGAAGAAGTTCCTGAAAAAGATCCATTAAACCATGAACTCCATGCCCATGTTCGGCAGATACTCCAACCTGGCGTGAAAAGCCTAATCGCTTGAACTCCTCGAAGGAATAACCGTCTTCAGGGTCATCCATTTTGTTTACAACGAGTATTGGTTGCTTACCCATCTTGCGAAACTTTTGAGCTAAAGTTTGATCGAGGGGCAACAGTCCAGTGCGAGCATCCACAACGAAGAGGAGAAGGTCGGCAGCATGTATGGCAAAATCGGCTTGCTCCTCAGTGGCATTTTGAATGTCAACCGGAGTCATTTCTGGAGTCATACCAATCCCACCCGTATCCATAAGCACATATCCTTGCGGACTGTCTGCCACCACCACATCACGAGTCACTCCCGGACGATCGTGTACGATAGATATACGCTTCTCCGCTAAACGATTGAATAACCGACTTTTACCGACGTTTGGTCGGCCCACAATGGCAATGCTTGAATTCACCAATTAAAAAGATTCGGAGTATTCCTTAGCCCGCGGCCGAAACGGACTGTCCTTCTGCCCGTACTTGATCCGCGAATCGTTCCATCCGATTCGTAGCTTCAACTAACTTATCGTAGGAGGTAGAAAAGCTAGCTCTTATATGCCCCTTACCGTGAGGACCAAAGGCCGTACCAGGAACAACGGCTACTTCTGCCTCTCGTAATAGACGGTGACAAAATTCCACCTCATCAAGACCGGTACTATTTGAAACAGCAGGAAATGCATAAAAAGAACCACGGGGCAAGTGACAATCGAGCCCCATTTCATTAAACCTGCGAACTACAAAGTCTCTGCGTTTTGCATATTGATCGCGCATTTTGGCTACCTCTTCAGATCCATTGCGTAAGGCTTCGATGGCTGCTTCCTGACTCAGGATGGGTGCACACATCATGCAATACTGGTGAATTTTCATCATTGCTTCGATCAACCAATCCGGCCCGCAGGCAAATCCAACTCGAAAGCCTGTCATTGCAAAGGCTTTGGAAAACCCGTGAAGAAAAATGGTTCTTTCCTGCATACCTGGTAAGGCGGCTATACTTAAATGTTCACCCTCGTAAGTTAATTCGGCATATATTTCATCACTTATGACGATGAGGTCTTTTTCGACTGCAAACTTTGCCAATCTTTCCAACCTCTCACGGTCAGCCGTTCCACCAGTCGGATTGGTAGGGAAATTGAGCATTAATATTTTGCAACCTGGCTGCCAGGCTCTTTCAAAAGCTTCAGGGTCGAGAGCAAATGAGCTTTCAGGGTTTGTAGCTACCGGAATTGCTTCTCCAAAAGCCAGGGCAATGCTGGGTGCATAGGAAACATAACAAGGCTCATGATAAAGAACTTTGTCACCTGGGTTGATCAAAGCACGCAAAGCAATATCAATTGCCTCGGAAACTCCAACCGTTACCAAGACCTCGCTTTTAGGATCATAACCCGGACCAAAATGCTTTTCAACATAGGTGGATATTTCTTTCCTAAGCGATAGAAGGCCACGGTTGTCAGTGTAGGATGTTTTTCCACGCTCAAGGGCAAAGATTGAAGATTCCCGAATTTTCCAGGGGGTTATAAAATCAGGCTCACCGATGCCCAACGAGATGGCTTGAGGCATTTCCGAAACAATCGCAAAAAAATCCCGAATTCCAGAACGGGGCAATCCACGCACATGCTCGGCAATATATTCTTCAGGGTTCATGAAAAAATTTAAGCGCTAACAGCTGGTTTTTCCGGATTTTCTCCTTCGTCGCTAAGAAGATGTCCGTGTTCCTTGTAGGAACGAAGCAAAAAATGGGTGGCTGTGGAAAGCACCCCATCAATGGTGGCAAGCCTTTCGGAAACAAAGCTGGCCACGGAATGAAGGTTTTTTCCTTTTACGATGACCAAAAGATCGTAAGCACCTGACATTAGATGGCATGCCTCGACTTCTTCAAACTTGGAAATTCGGTGAGCCAAACGGTCAAATCCACCTTCTCTCTCCGGACTGATCTTTACTTCAATCACCGAACGAACTTCATTGCTCTCGGCTTTGGTCGGATTTAGCAATGGAACCCAGCCAAGCAAAGAACCATTTGTACGCAAAGATTGAATCTCTGACTCCACCTCTTCGACGGTACGGCCCAAGATTTTAGCCAAAACCTCTGGGTTTGGATCTGCAGTTTCTTGAATGGTGCTAATAAGGTCGCTCATGGAAAGATAACTATACTATCAATCGTGAATAACTCGGTAAAGAAGCAAAGGCAGGCAGATTCTGTTTGGTACATGGGGAATCTTTTTCTTCAGAATGAACCTAAATTTTCTGTATCATCCATTTCCAAAAGAAGCATCAAAATCGCATTTAATCCAATGGAATGGGTAATTTCTCCCTTTTTAACAAGATCTTTGAGCTCGGTTAAAGGATACAACTCAGTGATCAGTTCTTCATGTTGGTCAAAATTAAGTTCCGCCGTTTTTTTGGCATTACTCACAAGCATAACATGGCAACGATTGGATAAAATGGCCGCATTTGGGCAGACAACTCCAAGTAACTTTGGGTTTTCTCCCACATAGCCAGTTTCCTCTTGTAATTCACGAATACCCGCAATTAAAGGATCTTCACCTTTTTCAACTACTCCGCCTGGTGGTTCGAGCGAATAGTCCTGAGTTCCATAACGAAATTGACGAACGAGAATGAGTTCATTCTGAGGTGTGATCGCCAAAACATTGACCCAGTCGTTAGTGTTGAGAACAAAAAAATCTCCCTCCACACCATCAGATCGTCTTTTCAAACGCTGTTTTCGTACTTCGAAGATTCGACAATCAGAATGGATTTCATCTGTTTGAAGATCCCATGGACTTGGCAGGTTTTTATCCATCACAGCCTTAACCCCAAACTCACAAATTCTCCTAAATCAGAAAAAATAGGTACTCCCATTTCAAAAGCTCGTGCTTGGATCTCTTCTTCAATTGGCTTGCCTGAACGAACGAGTGCACCGCGAATACCTGCATCCAGTCCGGTTTGTGGATCTATCCATTTATCCCCAATGATCCAGCATTCCGCAGCTAAAAGGTCATATTTTTCAATCATTTCTTTTTCAAAAAGGGGGCATGGTTTTCGATAGCCACCAGTTTGGCCAGGAGATTCCGGAGCAATACATACCTCGGTAAAAAAATCATCCGACCATTCAAATTCTTGGTGCATTCGAGCATTGCATGCATGAACATCTGGCCAATCATAATACCCACGGGCAATACCAGATTGATTGGTATGCATAAAAAGTAGATAGCCATGTTTTTTTGCTTTCTGTAAAGCAGCCCCTACACCATTGATGACTTTCAAATGGTTCGGATCTTTTAAGTAATGAGCATCCTCGATCAAGGTGCCATCCCGATCCAAAAACAAAGCCTTATTAGAAGGCATAATTATGAAGAAAGAGCGATAATTTCTTCAGGGGAAACATTTGCAGTACCCACTTTACCAACCACTACTCCAGCCGCTAAATTGGCAAATCCTGCAGCCTGGTCGAACGACTGTCCGGCAACAAGAGCCATAGATAAGGAGGCAATTACCGTATCTCCAGCACCGGAGACATCAAAGACCTCGCGAGCGGCAGTGGGTATAGTGCATTCGACTTTTCCCTGCTTTGCAAGTAGCATACCCTCCCCGCCCAAAGTTACCGCGAGTAAGCGTGGAGAAAACTTATTAAAGATTTGGGCAACCACTTTTTCCTGCGGAAAAGGATCCCGTGTTTCCCGGGAAAGTCCGGCAAGTTCGAGAGCTTCCAAACGGTTGGGTGTCAAAAGATCGGGCTTTGAATAATCAAGCAAACGGCTAGGCTTTGGATCGACCGCAAGGAAGCTCGCATTCGCACGAACCAAGGCAAGGAGCTGATTGGTGACAAATCCCTTGCCGTAATCTGAAACAATCACTGCATCAGCCTGGCTGGCTTTTTTGCTAATCAAATCTCCAACTATGTTTAAATCAGGGTGATATTGATCAATGGAAGATTCTCGATCTACCCGGCAGATTTGTTGATTTGAGGCAGTCACCCGTGATTTACTTATAGTTGGAACCGATGAAAAACGGAAAGATTGATCGACCTGGATTTCTTGATTTCCCAAAATTTCGACTAATTCATCTCCACGCTCATCCTGACCAAACCATCCGATTGCTTCCACATTGGCTCCCAGCGAGCGTAAATTAAGAGCTACATTGGCGGCCCCGCCAGCGACCGAACGTTCTTCTCGCACAGCTAATACAGGTACGGGTGCCTCAGGAGATATCCTGCTTACCTCACCAATTATGTAGCGATCGAGCATAACATCCCCAATCACTAATACGCGAAGGCTCTTGATCTGTTCGAGAAGATCTTTCATCAAATAGAGTTATGAGTATGCGACTTTTTTGTCATCTGCCAATCGTCTTCCTCTTAGGAATAATCATATCCTGCAAGGAAAATTCCACACCTCCTAAAGTTGGGCAAGTCCAAGAAAAATATGATATTAAAATTGGTGACTGTCTGCTGAAGTTGGAACTGGCAAAAACACCGGATCAAAGAGAGACCGGCTTGATGCACCGAGATAAATTAATTGCAGGAGAAGGAATGATTTTTGTTTTTGAAACTCCACAACCTCAAAGATTTTGGATGAAAAATACACGGATCCCCTTGGATATTGGATATTTTTCTGCTGACGGAAGATTATTGGAACTACACCGTGGTCGCCCTTACGATTTGTCAGGTATGCCCTCCAAGTCCAATAATTTACAATTTGTGGTGGAACTGGGGATCGGAGAATTTAGCAGGTTGGGTATAAAACTGGGAGACCGCATTGATTTAAAGATGTTAGCCGAAGCAATATCTTACAGTGGTGGATTTCCACGCCACTATAACCTGCAAAGTTATGCTCGGTAACCGTTCGGGTTTTTACGCTGCCAATGCCAAGCATCGGCAAGCATTTCTTCCAAAGTTTTCATCGTCTTCCAACCCAGTATTTTTTCGGCACGGGAAGGATCTGCCCAAGCCTCGGTAACATCACCCGGACGCCGGGCGGCAAGCTCGTATGGAATTTTTGTTCCAGTTGCTTTTTCGAAAGCAGAAATTACTTCGAGCACACTGGACCCTCGACCAGTGCCAAGGTTGCAAACTAAGCCCTCCCCTCGTTGTTCAATCGCCTGCAAGGCTTTTAAATGAGCATTTGCTAAATCGACCACGTGTAAATAATCACGGATGGCAGTTCCATCACGGGTCGGATAATCGCTTCCAAAAACTCTTAACTTTTTGAGCTTGCCTGAAGCCACTTGGCAGACAAAGGGAACCAAGTTATCGGGAATGCCTTGCGGGTCTTCCCCTATCTTTCCACTTGGATGTGCACCCACGGGATTGAAGTACCGAAGTACGGCAGCCCGAAATGATGGTTGGGCGGCGGCATGATCACGAATAATTTCTTCCATTTGGAATTTTGTACGACCGTATGGACTGGATACCCCACCTACCGGATGAGACTCATCAAGGGGTACTCGATCAGGCTCACCATAAACCGTACAAGAGGAACTGAAAACAAGTTCATTAACTCCAGCACTCTGCATAGCTTGAAGCAAGGAGATGGAACCAGAAACATTATTTCGATAATATTTAAGAGGGTATTCAGTCGATTCGCCCACTGCCTTGAGAGCAGCAAAATGAATCACTGCTTCAATATCGGAATGCCCGGAAAATAAAGAATTTAAAACTTTTTCATCCGCCACATCTCCTTCAATTAAAACTGGAGTTTGCCCCGCAAGTTCAGCCACCCTCTTAATAGATTCTGGAAAAGAGTTTGAAAAATTGTCTAGCACAACCACTTCGTAACCGGCTTCCAATAACACCAGAGTGGTATGGCTACCGATATATCCCGCTCCCCCTGTGACCAAAATCTTCTTCATCGGCTTCCCTTCATAATAGAGCGTAAGGTTGACAAAATAATTTCCAAATCCAAGAAGAAGGAGGCGTTTTTGACATAGAACAAGTCATAAGATAATTTTTCCTCTGAACTTTCGAGGTCCGATGCGTATTGGTATTTAATCTGAGCCCATCCCGTAATCCCTGGCTTGAGCAGGTAGCGGCATTTCCAGAAAGGGGAGATTCGCTCGATCTCTTCATCCAGTTCCGGTCTTTCGGGACGAGGGCCAACGAGGGACATCTCTCCTTTGATGACATTCCAAAGCTGAGGGATTTCATCGATTCTGGTCTTGCGCAGAAAGCGACCCACTAAAGTCACGCGATTATCCTGCTGCTGAGCCCACTGAGCCCCTCCTCCTTCGGCATCTTGCCTCATTGTGCGCAACTTAAACAGAGTGTAAGGGCGGCCAAGATAACCTGTTCTTGTTTGATGAAAAAATATAGGAAAACCCGAATCAAGGAGGATGGCGAGACTGGCGAGCAACAAAATGGGAAGAGAAAGGACCAATCCAAGGGAGGCAAATAAAAGGTCGTTCAATCGCTTGACCCTTCGAACGATAGGATCGCGTTGGCGGAGGTTGAGCTTGGTCAGCCAAGCGGCGTCCACTTCCGCCGGAGGAATCCTTTGGCAAAAGGTTTCCACGAAGGCCGCAATTCCCATGACCCGCACCCCGGATGCAAGCAGCGGCATGACCGGCACTTCACTTTCCTGCTCCTCCTCAATCAGGAGCAATTCCACCCCTTCGGAATCGCATCCTAGAAGCAGGGAGTCTTTGTCCATTGCATCACCTTCCAAATCCACCCAGGCAACCTTTGCCGCCTCTGGCCCGAGATAATCGCGAATTTGCTCCCTTCGATCAACCGAAGCCAAGACCAGGGTTCTCCACTGATTCCCCTGAGACAAAGTGCCTAGCAGTGATAGAAAGAGGTAAGCAAGTAACCCAAGCCCGCCCAGCATCTTGAGGGCGGCAAAACGACCCACGAAATCAAACTCGATCGTCCAAACCAAAATGATGAGGGCCAAGACAGCAAGACCAGAAGAGACCAAGGCAAGAAAAACCCTTTTCCATTCTCCGCTTCTTCGCTGATCGACGAAAAGACCGCTGACTTCTCCGCCCAGTAAAAAAAAGACCCCGAAAGATGCGGCGTAGAAAAGCAATCGTTCCCGATTTACCTGCAGCAAGGTCTCACTGGTCGGCGAAAGATAGAGGGTGACGAATAGGCACACTCCCATGGCGATCAATTGGCAAACTGCCAGTTTAGCCACTTTGCTAAGGTTCCAATGCTCTGGTTTTGCGATCATCCTTTTTTCAATTCTCCAAGAATGGAGGAGAAATGCAAGGAAGCGAGCTTACGCCGGCCAAAATCCATCCGGTGCTGGAGAGCCTGATCTCGCAGAAGAGACCACCGGGCAGAATCTTGTTTCAATTCGACGATGGATTGGGCAACTTCCTGCGGAGACACCTTAGTAAAGGAAACTCCACATCCCATTCTCTCAACCGCGTCTGCCAGTTCCCCCTCGGGACCAACGAGCATCGGCAACCCAGCTCCAAGAAAATCATAGGCCTTGGCAGGGAAAGCTTTTTTCATGGCAGGCAATTCCCGAAGGAGGCAGAGCCCGAGGTGACAGGACGCCAACTGCTTGGCTAAATCATCTAATTGCATCGCAGGCAGGATGCTCAGGTTACCGCAATCGGCTCGGCGAAGCTCCTCAGGGAGATCACCAATCATAAGGAAACGAATCGACGGATCTGCTCTTTCGACCAGCTTCATTACCTCCAGGTAGGTTTGAAGATCATAAAAACGCCCAAGCCTTCCATGGTATACCACCGTAAACTCCGTAGCCTTGTCCACATAGAGTAAATCTTCAGTAAATACTTCCTCGTCGTAACCATTGGGAAGGAGGTGCGTTTCCTTCGCTGGAAACGCTTCACCAATCTCCAGCTTTAGTCCATGAGTCACAGTGGTAAGCGAGATCGCACCCGAACAGATCCAGCGTTCCAAAGCACTAAAACTTTTGTGCAAAATGCCTGATCCACTCAAGACTCCAAGGTCTACCAAAACCCGAGGATAGCGGTCGCGCACATCCATGAAATATGGAACCCCACTGCATCGGGCAAAGGCCGAGCAAATGCAAGCCATGAAAAAAGGAGGTGAGGTGATGAGGCAAAGCTTTGCTTTTCGGCATTTCAAAAAAATTCTAAGCCCTAGATCGAGCCCCAGAAAAACTTCCTGAATTAGCCGAAAAATTAGGCTAGCTCGACCACAAGGCGCTGAAAAGAACGATCTTTCAACCAACTGCGTGTTAGCTTCGGCTGACCTTGAGGTCAGGACCCTAACATTTACTCCGAGATTTTCTAAGATATCGACCCAGGGTCTTATTCGTGAAGCAGCCGCAGCCGGCATCGGAGCATATTCGGAGGAAACTAGGAGAATCAATTCCTTCAAATTATAACATGTTCTTTAGAGGAAAGGGATTTTCGATAATCCCCAACCACTCGTTGGGCAATCTTTCTCGGGTCATGCCAATTCTTTAAATAGGCCAGACCTCGCTCTGCCAAAGACACTCGTTCTTCTGAGCTCATTTGCATAACACCCATCAATTTTTCTTCCAGTGAACTTTCATCCGCATTAATGATGGGCAAATCGGCAAGCATTCTGGGGGGCACAAAGGGCAACCCCCTACCCTTTATGAAGCATAGGACAGGCTTGCCCAAAGCCATGACCTCTAAAGAGACCACTCCATACCAGCCAATGACCAACTGATCGATGAAAAGGTCGATTTCCTGGTATTTCTTCTGAGCATCTTCTCTGCTCAAGCCTTCGATTAGTTCGAGACGAACTTTGATACCTTTGGACCTCAAATTTTGGACAACTCCAATAACTTCATCCGTTCCCTTAACCATTCGATGGGTGGGAGCATGACCCACCACAAATTCACTGCCTTGATTGAATGGAAGTATTTGAGGATTCAAACCTGCTTCGGTAGCATAAGGAAGAAATTCGGAACCCTTGGGCAAAACTTCGAGTAAATCAGGATTGAGGGAATAAATTTTGTCTGCGACTCCCGCCAGTAAGGTTTTTTTTCGTCTGATCGAATTATTGGTTTTCCCCGACCTGCCAATTACTTCTTCGGCAAGACCGCTTTGCTGGTGTTTTTCAACAAAGCATTGGGTCTCGCGAGCGTCTGATCCTTGAAAGGTTAAAAAAAACGCCTTTTTTTTAGCTCCGAGGCGATGCAAGGCAATCTCGGATCGGAGCAAACCTAGAGCGTACAGGCGAATCATTTTTCGTAAAGGCTTCGGAAAAAGAGATTCCTTGGGATGAGCCTCATCCCCAAAGAAGGGTGTGATGAAGCGACCATTATTGAGATGTACGATTCCCGTCTGTGCAACCGATCTCAAAAGAAGGAGCCAGCGGCTGATTTCCGATTGTAAAAGAGACCGGTTGTCGAAATAAGATACAGTTTCAGAAACGCTCGTGAAGGGATTTTTCCCCTCGCAAAAGCAGGTGCTTGTCAGTCCTAATTGCCTCTCATACTTCGCTAAAATCTCTGGATGCCCACCTACTTGTTCTGGGCAATGAATAACAGAAACCATTATCTTTTAAAATAATTCCTAATAGGACTTTTTAGATTCTAAATTTTTAAAAAGAGGAGATATATTAAGTAAGCAATAAAATGAAGATTCTTAATATCTTTAAATTTTATTTCAAATATGGTGAATTAATTTCAAGTTCAGAGAGTATATCTGATAATCTAATGTTAGGATGATGAAGTTCTTTAGAAATTAATGCAATATCACCTACGAGGTCATCAGAAACTCCCACTGTAATTTCATATTTTGGCAGCTTACCCAAGTATGTACCGAATAAATCACATATCTCTCGAATCGATAATATCTCAGGTCCACCCATATTGTAAGTCCGACTTTCCTTACACTTTAATGTTAATGTCGAGGTTAATACTTTTACTGCGTCATTTACATGAATAGGATTTATTCTAATTCCGTTTTCCCCCGAAAGAAGAATAGGCTTACCAACAAGTACATTATCAAATAATCGTGTTATCAACATAGATCTGTCTTGCGTTTGACCATAGATAAAAAAAGGTCTGACCGTGAGGACCTGAAATTCAGTCGAGTAGCTTTGTGCAAGAATTTCACTACAAGCTTTACTTCCTAAGTAATACCCTAATTCTCCAACAGGAACAGTCGGTGCATTTTCATGAAATGGTTTACTCCCAGTTCCATAAATGCCTCCTGATGAGGAATAAACAAATTTTCCCACTCCAGATTTCCTTGCATAATCAAGAAGCTTTGCTGTTGAATTAACATTTACTTGAAACATATCAGGAGCCCCACTTGGGAAATCACGAAACTTATCTGATTGGGCTAAATGGAAGATTACATCAATATTAGAAGGTAGAGCAGATATGTTCCAATTAGTGGATAAATCAATCTTAACATCTTCGTAGTTACCAGAGACAGATCCGCTTCTAGTAACTCCAAATAAGTTGTGACCTAATTTTTGCAAGTCATCAACAAGGTGGGTTCCTATTAGACCAGTTACTCCTGTTATTAAAATATTAGTCATTCACGATTTAATTTAGTTACTTTAATCAATAATTCTATTCTGCACTAATGGATGCTTTATCCTTGGAATCCGATTGGGATATTCACCAAGTATGGGGTGGTAGAGGTTAATTATAGAATCTTTTTTACCGTAAATGTAATCAAATACATTTTCGAAAAGATATTGGGCAGAATCAAGACCATGGTATTTTTCAACATACTCTCTTCCTGCACGACCCAAGTCAGATCTAAGCTCTGGATTTGTAATTAATTTTCTTAAAACATCAGTAATATTTTCAGGAGTTGCAGAAACCAAAGGACATTCATTCAAGAAAGACCATCGCCGCATAGGAAGCGTGTATGTTTCATCTTCAAGGTTAGATATAGTAGGTATTCCAGCAGCCATACCCTCTAAAGCGCTAAGGCCATGACCAGTTCCAATTATTTGTTCAACCAAAATATCAGCTTCCTTTGATAATATACTTCTAACTTCATCATTTTTCATCCTCTCCAGAAGTTTTAATTCAACCTTAAGTCCCTCGGATTGCAATTTCTCTACCGCACTAATTATGAACTCTGTACCTTTACAACCCCTATGATTAGGGGAGTGGACAAGGACAACATCAGACTCGGGAACACTTGATGTAGAGGTCCTTGTGCTAATATTCCAATCATTAAGATCAAGTACTAATGAACTTGGTGCTAATACATCCCATCTACCAATGCCATCAAAGCCCATCATTCCAGGAATAACAACATCAGCATGTTTATTCCAATAGTTTATATCTTTTGATATTTGATGCTGTTGCCTTGAAGCAAATGGATAGGATATCATTAAAGCATGTGCCCATGCCGTTGACTTAATTTCTTTATAAACATGAGCATCGCTACCGTAGGGAATAATAACAATTTTTTTTTGAGCTAACTTTAATAATTGTGCCTGGAAATACCTTAGAGAAGTTTTCTGCAAAAAAAACCCACGATAGGATAGTACAAAAATATCGTACTTTAATAGGGATTCAGTAAAAGCTAAAAAAATCCGAACAGGGTACGGGAAATATTTATATCTATAAGTAATAATATTATCCCAATCATCTTTTTTACTAATAGAATCAAAAATAGGAAATACAAATGTTTCTGATTTTAATCCAATCTGTACTAATGATTTACTCCAATAAATATTGTTAAGTAGTGGTGCACTTCCAAATACAATGCTTAAATTTTTTAAATCTTTTTGTTTGTTAATCTTTAAAAAATTCGACAACCCTTGAACCGCACTCACAATGAAAAGAAATGGTACAAAAATAAATGTGCATAAATATTTTATAGTGCTCATAAAAACCCTAAATTAATTGGATTTAACTTTATAAAATGCCTTCTCAAGATCAGGGTGATGAGAAAGTTGTAGTGCATCGATGCCATAGGTATCGATGAGGTTGGTTATTACTTTTTTGATGGAACTAAAAGAAACTCCACCACCATGGACATAACATACTGAACTAGGTTCGACCCACCAGTGCTTAGGTATGTCGTTTTTAATTAGTCTAAGATATCGCTCTGCTACTTTTGGAGCTGACCATTTATTTTGAACAAAATATTTTGCTTTCATGCCCATGTCTAATCTGTAATCATTACAAATAATAAGTTTCTCAATTGAAGCTTCAATTGAATCAGGGTGGCAAGATATTACAGGTGGCCACATTGAATCTCGTACGAAATCTTTTAATTCTTTTAATTTATAACCACCAACAACAGTTGGCTTCCCATACCAAGCTGCTTCAGTTGCAAGTCCTGCCATGGGAGTATCGCTGTATATTTGATCTACAACAAAATCGCACTTTTGAATCTCATCAACCACAACACTATTAGCTTTATTTTTGATTAATATAAAATCAATTTCATAACCTTTTAATATTAATTTGTTAATTACTAGTTTTATAATTTCAGTACCTTTGGCAATTGGGTTACTGGGTGAATGAAGAACTCTAACACGATTTGATATTTTAACTTTTGAATTAGGTTTCTCATCAAAATCACAGGGAATGCCAAGTGATAGAGAATTTATAAACTTAGATGGAGAAAAAGCATGGTTAGTATACGGTGCACCAACTATGATATCGGCGTATTTAAAATGATAATTTACTAACTTTTTTTTACGCAAAGTAGAATTAACCAAATAGGAGTTTGAAAGAAACTTATTTTGAGGTGAAAGAACAACTCCATTTGTGTAAGGAGGTCGGGCTTCAGATCCGTGAGATAAAATAGAAATAATTTTTTTATTAAAAAAATGTAAAACAGGTAAATCTAAATTTTTAAAAATTAAAGTTTTTCCATAGCCAAAAATAAAAATATCGTATTTCATTAATGAATATAGAAAAAAACATAATTGTGTAAATAAAATTATTGTATTATTGAAAAAAATAAAAGACTTAGATGTATTTCTCGAATTCACAAAGTTCAAATACTTAATAATTCTAACTAAAATGTTAGTTTTAGTTTCGCCAGCGTAATTAAATGGATTTGATTGATAAGTTAAAAAGTCACAATCATGACCTAGAATATGAAATCCTTTAGTAAGGTTTTTATAAAATCCTGCCACCTCATAAGTACCTATGAAAATATAAGAAGGTTTTTTTTTATACACAGATTAATAAGTTCTAGGGAATTTAGAGTAGAATATATCGACTGTTTCCTCATTCTCTAATTTAAAGTTTTGATACTTTGTACTTTTGCTTAATGTAGTCTTTATGATTGATAGAGAAATAGCCCGTGACATGACCATTTGACTCAACATCATTTATTACTGTAGATCCAATTGTAATTCTAGCATTATTACAAATGCGAATACCATTTGAGATAGTAGAATTTGGTCCAACCCAAACTTCATCACCAATTTCGACTGACCCACAGATAGTGGAACCTGATGCTATTAAGGTTTTATGACCTATTTTAACCCCATGAGCAATATGGCACATGGTATCTATCTTTGTAAAATCACCAATCTCTGTATCTCTTCTTCCTAAACCCCTTGCAATTGTACAATTTGATAAAATCTCAACATTATGTCCAATACGGACTGAACCGGAATGCGGTATCAGGATATTTTGATCATTAATTTGCTTTACTTCAAAACCCTCACAACCGATACGAGTTCCGGATGATATTCTCACATTACTTTCAATATAACTATTTTCATAAATAGTTACATTCTCCTCAATGTGACAATTGTCACCAATGTGTACATTTTTAGTGGGAATTTTAACACTTTTATCTATATGGGTATTTGAACCTACATACGATTCCTCATTTACTCCATAATGATTTGTATATTCAGATAAATAATTATGTATTTTATAAAAAGACTCCACAGGATTGTTTGATGTTGCAACAGCTATATCCTTAAAATCACTGACAAATGATTCTTTTGTAATTATTGCAACAATTCCTGAGTTTTTTAAATAATTATAAAATCTCTTATCATAGTAAATTGTTAAAGAATTATCGGAACAATCATCAATCATTCCAAGGTCATCAAAACCCCCATCAATAACGACATTCAGATTTCCAATTTTAGTAAAATCTGATAACTTATACTTCATAAATACACTTATTAAGATCTAATCAATAAGATCTAATAACCTATTTCTTGTCCCATAACCACGGTGTTTATACAACTTTAATTTGGATGGAACCTTATGATATTTCCGTAATTCGTTATATAATTCAGAGCCATTTGAATTTATAAAAACATGTATAGGATGAAAGTTAAATATTACTAAATTGTCTTTTTGGGACAAGAGTTTAAAGTCCTTAATTTTTTTTATATCCCACGCATATTCATCAGTCCAAGAAAAAGGTGCTTTAATCATATTATTTGCTGAAACCCATGGCTTTAGTCCAATGCCAGAAAATTCTGGTATATAATCATTGGATTCATGAGTAATGCCTAACTTTCTAAATGCTTCTGATATTGGCCCACTTTGGGTAATTGAGTGACTTCTTACAGATTTACAATTGGGGATAAACTTCAAGACATTTTCAATTACCTCATTAATAGTACCCCCCTTACAATTGTCGCCCTGAAGTAAAAAATTGAAATTCGGGTGTATGCCCATTTCTAGCTTTTCATTCTCATAAATTCTCTCAATTAATGGAGTTTCATGAGTCATGAAAAAAGTGGCACTAACTCCAGCTTGCTCAACCAAGTCGAGTGTGTCACTCAATATTTCATCATGAGCCCAATCGACATCAAAAGTTAGAAAAACTCTATTCTGCCAGCTTAAAGGTTCAAGTGGATCGATTTCACAAATCTTCCCAAAATCCTTCACGCAAATTGTAGTGTCTTTTTGTAAATATCTTCAAGGACTTCATTTTGAAAAAATAAATCTCCTTGAGCACCTATTCCCCCGACCATGATGTTCTTTGGAAGTAAATTTTTTAAATATAACCAAAGTTCAGACATACTTGTTAAATTCTGGACAGAAGGTGTAGGAAAACCAGATGGAAGATCCCTGATGTTTTTGAATTCTAAATCTGAAGAACTAAGAAATGATATTTCTTTTAGTTGATCCAGGCAGTTTTGAATAAGGTTTCCGGACTTACTCTCATTGTCTCCCAGGACTTCAATGGATAGTCTTCTATCCATTGAGTCTCTGGTGATAGCAGCATAATTGGTCACCCGATACCAATCACAGAAGGGATCCAGACCAAGGAGATAACAGAGGTCACCATCGCACGGTTCTCTTAATACAACATCAATTACCCGATGTCTCATGGGTTTCTCGAAACCAAAGTTAGTTAGATTTGTGCCAAGAACTTTTGCGGTGCCAATGACTCCATTTGAAAAAATTACTTTTTCGGCTCTTAATGAATTAATCGTTCCGCTTGAATGACTAAGAGAAAATTCTAATGCATTAATGTCGAAGGAGTTTATTGTGCAGTCATTCAAAATCCTAACATCATGTTGAGTAAGATGTTTCGTAAGTCCCTCAATAAATGCTCTAGAACCGTTTTCTTTTGAATAAAAACTACGCCTACCATGATGCAAGTTCCTTGGTAAATTTCTTTGCTCCGGAATTGCAACCAAAGAACGATACAAACTATCTTCACTGCGACTTAACCATTCTTTCTCTTCATCAAGAATTACCCTCGTCCACCCAGTCAATAGTAGGGAAAAGGCTGAAATTGAATTAATACTCAAGTCGAATGTGTGTTCAAAGATTGGTGCAATTACATTTTGTGTGAATTCTTTACCAAAACGAGCGGTAGCAACATTATCTAAACTGACTTCGCGTCGAATGAGAGGTACTTCTTCGAGATCATTAAGGTGCTTTAAAATCGATTTTAAAATATTGTTATTTTTATATTGGCGTAAGTCGGGAAAATGAGAGTTTTTTTGTAAATTTCTATTAAAAACGGTTCCACAGATGTCTCCTTGTCCAATAGGAAAGCGTATCAGATCGGAAGAGGGAACTGAATTAAGTAATAATTGATCTAATTCTTGGTTTCCTGTTTCTTGAAAAATATGAGTGCCAGTATCGAAATATAAATTTTCGTCTTCATACTCAATACCCGCTAATAGACCACCGAGATTTTTGTCTTTCTCGACGATCGTAATTTTCGCTGAGGGATTTCCTTTAAGCAAGGCGTGCGCACTGACTAAACCAGAAATGCCACCGCCTATGATCACATAATTCACTTATCGGCGGAATAGATATTGTCAGGTCTATGAATCTCATCATTTTTCCATACGATAAGAGTCATCTCATAAGGTAAGAGATCATGCCTTAATTTAAACCGACGCGATAATTTATTGGAGCAAAACTCAACAATTTCACTAGGTGAGAAGTGCTGAGCTTTGGATTGCTTAAAGTCGACTAAACTACTGAGGAAATCACAAACTAAAATTTCATTAGTGATGGAAAATAAATATTCAATTCGCTCTAATGCATATTCTTTAGAGATTATCTCAGAGTCGTGGGTCATTAAGTTAAAAACGCCGCTTGCAAATACAATATCATATTCTCCGCAGATTGGACGAGTTGGATCAATAAGATCAAAACAAGCTTTGGGATACTTTAATTTACAAGAGTCAATAAACTGAGGAACCATATCTATCCCTGTATATTCAAAAGAAAATTTTGTTTTGGATAGATAATCGTAGAGATATCCTAGTCCACACCCGTAGTCTAAAATCTTTAATCCATTTTTATTAACTTGCTCCTTAATTGCTCGAAAACGTAGATGACTTCTTCCCTTTGGTGTTAGCAGTGAAGCAGGGGAATCTCCATGACACCGAAGGGCTTCAACATACATACCTTTTATCTCTTCAAAACCTTCCATTTTCTAATATTTATATAAATAATAATAAGGAAATTCTTTAACTAAAGAATCACGGGGAATTTCAAAGATTTTATTGGAGCGCACTTGATTAAAATATCGATAAGGTTTATCGAATGCACCCCATCTACTTTTAAAGCGATAAACTCCAGTTTGACTTTCCCAGGTCCCCCCCCAGTTCCATAGTTTTGAACCACTGCCACCACATAGCTTCATTACTTTATAAATTAAAGCAGATAGTGCTTGTGTATCTTTATAACTTTCTTCAACGACAGGAGTAAAATACTCTACTGTTTGAAGACATCTAATGATAACTAAACCTGTAATTGGTCTGTCACTCAAATACCCAATCCATAATTCTACCTTATCACCAAAGGCTTTCTTGAGTGAGTCATAAATTGCCATCGTCTTTGGAATTCCACCCAAAGCTCTAATTGATTTCTCATGCAGAGACTGCATCCAACTCCAATCGTCGAAATCAGTACTTTTTTTAATTTCTAGTTTTAGCTTCAACCCTTTTCTAATGGCATTTCTTGTCTTAACATGAAAGTCGACCATATCGGCTGGAAGATGGGTAAATTGACCAATTCGAGAATCTACGCATTTCAAACCTGCTTGATTTAGTATTTTATCATCTAATGGTAGGAAGGGATTTTCGATTAATGTTACAGATAACGGATTAATTTCTTCAATCTTTTCACTAAATTTTTCTATTAATTTTTGTTGGATAACTGGCTGGCTAGAAAGCGGACCTCCGTGACTCCCAAAAAAAGGGAGTGAATTAACTACAGACCCAAGCTCCTTGCTATTGAAATAAGCATAATGGAATGGAACAGAGGTACCATCTTCAATCTTGATATCTAAAGAATCAAGTACTGTATTCGGTAATGCATCACCAAGGAAATTAAGATAACTTTGTGAGCAGTGCATCAGCGGATTCTCTACAGAATCTATGGGAATTTTTTTTTCTAAGCTTTGGATTTTCAAACTATATAAAATTTCAGTCCAAACTAATTAGCAATCTCCCTAAGCCAATGTTCTACATTTAAAAGAGACCAAATTAATAAGCGACGATTACACTCTCCAGTTAAATGTTCGTTAACCAAATTAGTTACAGAATTATAATCAAAAAACTCAAAAATTTTCGAATTTTTATTAAAGATCGTTTCACGAGTGAAATCGATGCTTTCCCCCTTGAACCAACTAGCATCTGGTGCAGAAAATCCCTTTTTAATAGATTTTGAAATATCTTGAGGTATAAAAGTTGACATTACATCTCTGAGGATTTGCTTTCCATCGTTGGTTTTATGGAAATAATTAATGGTTTTATTTCCAAATTCATTTTCATCCAATTTTAGAACTTCACCCAGATTATTAAGCTTCAAACTTACTGGGCATTTCATAGCAAAATCGACCAAGTCATTGTCCATAAAGGGAACTCTACTCTCTAACGAATGAGCCATGCTTAGTTTATCCTCAACTACAAATAGTCCGTGCAAAAATGTCTTAGCCTCAAAATATAATGAGTGGTTGATAAAATCTTCGGGATTATCAAGTGAGTTGGCGTGATTCAAAAAAACATTCTCAAAAATATCTCTTGTCCATACATCTTTCACATCTTCCCAAATTGGTGAAAAGACTTTTGAAATAGATTTGTTTGGTATTAGTCGATGCCAATATATGTAGTAATCATCAATATATTGCTTAAAGTTTTTAGCTGTGGCACCTCGGTAATACCTCCAAGGATAACCTCCGAATAACTCGTCACCTCCAGCACCAGAAAGAACCACTTTCACAAATTTACTAGCTAATTTAGCGGCGTAAAAGTTAGGGTAACTTTGCCCCACTCTCGGTTCTTCAAGATGCCAAGCAAGATCAGATAAACATCTTTCCATATCACCAGCCTTGAGAACCATCTCGTAATGCTCTGTCTTGAACTTTGCAGACATTGCTTCAGCTTTTGCACGTTCATCAAAGGCAAGCTCAATTCCAGAAGCTGAACTCAAATCGAAACCACAGGTAAAAGTTTTTAGGTAAGGAAAATTGGAAGCAGCAATTGCGGTGATGGAACCAGAATCCATACCCCCACTCAAATAACTGCCAATCTCGACATCACTTACCAACTGACGATTCACCGCCTGCTTAAACAGTCTATCCAATTCTTCTAGGTATTCCTCCTTAGCCGCAGGCTTTCCTGGTTCTCTAAAGTGATAGTCCCAATATTGGGTAAACTTTAAACGATTGTGACTTTTTTGGAGAACAAGAGTAGCATAATGACCTGGTTGTAGCAGATGAATGCCTTCTAAAAGGGTCTGATCTGTAAAGATATTTTGAAAAGTGAAATATTCAAGAAGAGCCTTTTTATTAATCTGTTGATTAAATTTTGGCTGCTCTAGTATCGCTTTTTGCTCTGAACCAAAGATTAACTTTTTATGATCTTGGTAATAATAAAGTGGTTTTATTCCATAGCGATCTCGAGCTAAGAGAAGTTGCTTATGCTTTCGATCCCAAAAAGCCAAAGCAAACATTCCATTAAACTTAAGAAGTGCATCACTCCCCCATTCTGCTAAAGAATACAAAACCACTTCACTATCAGTATTTGAACGGAACCAGTACCCTTTTGCCTCTAATTTAGTTCTTAATTCCTTGAAATTATATATTTCCCCATTGTAAGTGAGAATATATCTATTATCACGGCTCTCCATGGGTTGACTGCCTAATGGAGAAGGGTCGATAATCGATAATCTTCGATGGCCTAGACCTATATTCTCATCTATCCAGTGGCCTTCACCATCAGGCCCCCGATGCCTAAGGGCATCAGTCATCTTTTTAAGAACGACTTTTGAAACCGGGCTTTTGTCAAAATTAACTTGTCCTGCAATTCCGCACATCAGTTCTTGTTCTCTAATACTTTTTCGATCACAAAAAGTTGCTCCTGCTCAGTAATCCCATGAAAAAGAGGGAGCGAAATGCTGCATTGATCCGCAGCATAAGCATTGGGAAAGTCAGTTGGTCGCAAGTTATATTTTTTTTGATAAAAGCTCAGCATGTGAACCGCATGAGTAGAGGGTCGTGTCGAGATACCTTCCTTTTGCAAATCGTCCATCCATTGATTGCGAATTCGGTTTATTTCAGAGATCTCTCCCTTATTGATCTTATCAGGCATAAACAGGCAAGGATAGCTTTGGTAGCCGTGTTTATAATCATCTCCTCGAAAAGGCGTTTGCAACCAATCGAGTCTCTCTAAGGATTGATCATACTTTCCGGCCAAATGTTGTCTCTCCGCGATGATATCATCTGCTCGATTCATTTGAGCAGAGCCCAACGCTGCCTGCAGATCAGTCATTCTTTGGTTGTAGCCAGCGTCGGGATGATCAGAAAGAAGATATGGACGAGCACCTAAATGTCTTTGCAAGTCAGACATTGCAGCACCATGGTCTCGAAGACGACGAATCTTGTCGGCAAGATTGGCATCATTTGTTGTAACCATACCTCCTTCTCCAGTCGTAATAGCTTTGCGAGGGTGAAAACTAAAGCAACCAGTATCGCCAAAGCTACCGACATGCCTTCCTTTATATTTAGACCCAAAGCCGCAAGCGGCATCCTCCACCACAAATAAATTATGTTTATTAGCCAATTCTAGAATCGGATTCATATCCGCAGATAAACCAAAAAGATGAACTGGAAAAATGGCTTTGGTTTTTGAAGTTATCTTTGATTCGATTTGTTCAATATCGATATTGAAAGTGCCCAAATCGATATCACAAAAGACGACTTTACCACCTAAGTGCTCAACCACATTGGCAGTAGAGATCCATGTGAAGGCTGGAACAATCGCCTCATCACCATTACCAAAACCTGATGCAGCAAGAGAGAGATGAAGAGCACTTGTACATGAAGTAACTGCAATGGAATGCTTGGCTCCAGTAAAATTAGACCACTTCTCTTCAAACTCTTTAACTTTGGGTCCTTGCACAAGCCACCCTGACCGCAGTGGATCAAGAACGGCATTAATTTCTGTGTCTAAGAGATTAGTCTTTGCTATTGGAATATTCAAATTTTTATCAAAATAGATGCAATTGATTCTCTAAGCTATAATACCCCTCGCAGTTATCCCATAGTGATCTTCATGGAAGTGGATAATCTTGAGAGAATTCTCCTTAAACCAACATTTCACTTCATCGGGAGTGTGGCGGGTTGAGATGGTGGGATGGTACCAATCATAATTAATAGCTGTATTCTCGTCTTTTGTAAGCTCTGGATTCCAAAAACATTTAAGAAAATAGTGGTATATAAGTCGTTGAATATCATATTCTCCACTCTTGATATCAAGTGTCTTTATTTCAGGCACTTTTATCTTAACTTTTAATTCAGAGAGAGTTTTTCCTAATTCAGTGAGCTTTGACATTTCTTTAGTAGCTTCTTCATAAGGAAGATCGGAGATTAATCCGCGAATATAATCATCTGCATATTCTCTTAGCGGGGCTTTTACTTTGTATACATAAATGGCAATCTCACCCGCAGGATTTAATCTTTTAGAGAGATTTGAAAAAGCTCCTAACGGGTCGGATGTGTGATATAAAAACCTCTTGACAATAAATAAGGTCGAAATGACCAAGATCTGTTAAATCGCCAAGAAGGTCTTTAGTGTGAATATCTACATTTTTGAGTGATTTCAGATTTTCAGCAGCCACTTCTGCCGAGGAAAGATCAATTCCTACAATTTGCTGGGTGCTATTAGTATTTGCTTGAAGCAGAGCAGTTACTCGCCCGTTGCCACACCCTGCATCTAAAATTCGTCCCCGGTCTACGAGCCATTCCTGAAATTCTTTTAATGAGTTGAAGCCGTTTCTTCTTAGAATCCATTTTTGAATATTCGAACTCTCTTTTAGAGTATCCGTAAAGGCTAGGTCTTTGTTTTTTATCCATTTATCCCTGAAACTATTTACGGTTTGTTTTTCTTGATCTTGAGGCATCAATTAAATTTCCTCGAGATTAGATTTTCGCCAATCGATCAGCCTCTCTAAACCTGTTCTCAAATCATATTTGTAGGTGAAATCAAGATCAGCGGAAGCCTTCTTTGGGCACCCGATTCGATTTTGCACCATTCGGCGGGCATCATCTTCGCTGTAGGGGTTGTAGGTAACCTTAAGGTCGGATTGCTTTAAATCCAGGATGGTGTCGCACAACTCCTTGATGGATGTCTGGACTCCCGTGCCCACATTGTAAAACTCATCGACGGCATCTGCCTCCAAGGCAAGGACATTGCAACGGGCGACATCCTCGACATCAATGAAATCATAAGCCTGCGTACCATCGCCATTGATCGTCGGCGCTTCATTGGCATCGATTTTGTTCAGCATGATTGGAATAACACCAGTATAAGCCGCGGTTTGGTCCTGATGGGGGCCATAGACATTCATGTACCTCAAGCCAACATAGTTAAGACCATAGCGATCATAGTATGCACGGCACATCGCCTCCCCAGCAATCTTGGTGGCACCGTAAAAGTTTTTGTTGTTGAATGGATGGTTCTCAGTCATCGGCACTTCGGCTGCATCTCCATAAACCGAAGCGGAGGAGGAATAGACCAAGCGTTTGATGTTGTTTTGGACGCAGGCTTCAAGAACATTAAAGGTACCCTCGATATTTACATGAAAGGCAGTCCGAGGGAAATCCTTGCAGTGCAAAAGCCACATAGCCGCGAGATGAACAACGGCATCACACCCTTTCATCGCGTCGTTTAAAGTATCAGTATCACGAACATCTCCCCCATTTGGATAGATTTCGCAACGAGGATCAGCCAAGGAATCCATCAGGTTGCTCTCCTTCCCTCGGGCAAAATTATCATAGATTACAACCTTATCGACATTGGATTTAAGCAATTCAGAAACCACAAAGCTTCCAATAAACCCAGCTCCCCCAATAACTAAAACTTTACTGTCATTAATCATTATAGGATTAGAGCATGAATATTCATAATTCTGTAGTAAGTGATTACAAATTGAATACTTAGATGATTTTCATTTAATTAATTAATACCCCATCTCTCAATTCATAAACTTTATCACACAAATCAAGAGAGGTTTGGCGGTGAGCAATGATCAAGAATGTTTTATCGCCTTGCAAAGGTTTAAGAGTTTTTAAAATTTCTTTTTCCGTTTTATTATCAAGAGCACTGGTTGCTTCATCTAAAATAATGAATTGTGGATCATTGTATAAAGCACGTGCAATACCTATCCTCTGCTTTTGTCCGCCACTTAAACGAGCTCCTCTTTCGCCCAACACGAGATCAATACCACTTTTACTTTGTGCAACCAGTCCCTCTAATTGTGCCATCTTTAAGACAGAAAGTACCCTATCATCATCGACTTGAGAATCTTCCACTCCGAATGCAATATTCCTTCGAAGTGTGTCATCAAGCAGGTAAATATCTTGTGGCACATACCCAACCATCTGTTGCCAGTCAGAAACATTATTTTCATTAAGCAAATGGTCATCAATATGTATCTCTCCACTACTTGGTTGCAACAAACCCAAAAACACATTGGTTAAGGTACTTTTCCCTGAACCACTTTCCCCTGAAAGTCCTATGGTTTCCCCTTTTTTAATATTTAGACTTAGACTACTCAAAACTTCTTTAGTATCCCCTGCATATGCGAATGAAATCTTGGATAATGAAATTTCATTTTTGATCACATCAAGTTTACCAATGTTGGTGCGTATACTTGTGGCCGATAACCCTTCTCCATTTTCCAATGTCACATTAAATTCATCCGACAAAGCGTCCACACTTGCCCACCCATAACGGATGGATTGTAGGTTATTTAAAATCCGACTAAAACTAGGGATCATTCGGAAACCCGCAGTTGCCATAAGCCCCAACATATGAGTAACTTCGTCCTTTGGTTTTCCCTGGGAAATTAGGAATAGGCACATTCCTACTAATCCACAAATTGCAATTATTTCAACACCTTGCTTGGGAACATATTGAAAAATATACTCCCTTTTATTCATTAACCCAGATATGTGGTTAGGTTGGTGAAAACGCTTTATAAAATAATTTAATTTTCCAGAAAGAATTATTTCTTTTATCCCTCCAAAGCCCTGTTGCAGATGTTTGATTTTTTCTTCTTCTGCAACGATTCTTTTTTTTCCCCATGACCCTACAAAACGATTGGTAGTTTTAACAAAAAGGTAGACCAAAACCCCTAAGATAAAAATCAAGAAAAGAGTGCCTTTAGGTTCCAGCCAGAAAACCAAGCTTAAGATCGCTAAAATGACTAATGTTTCAGTTAAAAGATTAATCGTAGGCATAAGAAAAAAACCACAATAAGAATTAATTTCAGTGGTTAAGTTCCTAAGAAGCGTTGCACTATTGGTACGTGCATGGAACAAATAGCCTTTCTTTAGGTAAGTTTGAAATAGTTGAACTCCAATTTCACGCTGTGCTCCATAGACAAAAGTTCCTTGGCAGTGTACCTGATAGAATAAGAAAAGGTTCTTAAGAACAAATGCACTGGCAAGACCGCTTAGCCCAATAAAAATAAGTTTCTCATGGCTTGGATTGCCTAGAAAATCAAGGATTGGAATTAACTCAGGAAACCTATCAAAATAAGTTTCATTCATCAAAATCCCTAGGACCGGAACTACCATGCCCACACTCAGAGTCTCTAAGGCCATACCCACAACAATTACAGGGAGAAGAAGAAACATCCTCCTTTTTGCCTTTGGGCTTAAAATGGTAAATGCCCTTAAGAATTTAGACACAAATAATAATTAGTCAGTACAGTCCAAACGATCCAAAAACTTGGAGAATTCAGGGGTTTAAGAAATAAGAAAATCTTGTTTACGCAAACGGCCGGCAAGGTTGGATATCGAGTCGTGGATACGTTCAAGCAACACTTCGTCTTGAACGGATAGCGAACTGCGTCCGTTCATAAATCGGTACTGTACCGAGCCGTAAGCAAAATTTCTTCCAGAAATTGGGAATTCTACCACAAATTCCTTGTCCCTTGAGAAATATCCAGACTGCTCTTGGTCCCGCCAGGTAATAACTTTCCCAACCGATGGGTTTTCAAAATTTAAATCCGAGCCTAGCCTACCCTCATCATGGAATAATCGAATGGTAGCTTGCTGAAATTGCATGCCCTCTGCCGCCTTACTTAAACAATCTTCCAACGTTTCAAGGTCAACAGAATTTGCAACTAATTGCTCCGCTTCCTTGACCGATTGCTCGACAGACTTGGTGCTTTTACGGTCATCCATAAGCGTGGACAAACCTTCCCCGAAAAACTCAAATCGGAAGTAACCTAAGTATCGGAGAAGAATAAAACCACCCATTCCAAAGAAAACAAAGACCGCAAATAATTGATCCCCTTTCCCAAAGGCAGCTGCAATGGCAACCAACGAGCAACTTCCAGCCATTGCCCACATTGCAAGGACAGCCTTACCATGAGACAACCCTTTTGCCATTAAGCGATGGTGAAAATGCTCCATGTCCGGAGAAAAGGGAGATCGGCCACGCATTGTTCTACGAAAAATGGCAAACACGCAGTCCAATATAGGCAGGGCAAATGCAAGAACGGGGAAGATACCATCCAGTACCCCACCCTCGCGGAAGCTCGCCAATAATGTTAAACAACCGGCCAGGTATCCAAGGGTTAGGCTACCACAATCCCCCAGAAAGATGGAGGCCGGACGACTATTATAAACCAAAAAACCAAGCAGGCATCCGATTAAAAGGGTCGACATCCATGTAACACTGGTGATCCCACCAAGGTAGCCCACCACGGAGACCGAAACCAGTCCAGCAAGCGTAATCCCGGAAGCAAGCCCATCCAAACCATCAATCAGGTTTACTGCATTGGCCATTCCAACAATCCAGAAAGTCGCCAATCCAATTCCTAGCCATGCCGGAATGGTAACTGATCCTAGGCCCAAAAACTGAATCTCAGTGAAAGATAAATTGGCTCCCCATACCACCAATCCAGCAACCATAAATTCACCAAGTAATTTTGTCTTAGGAGCAAGCCTGGCAAGATCATCCAAAAACCCGATAGCAAAGATTCCTAACGACCCAAGGAGGATGAATCCGAGAATTGGATTGTTCCCCCACAATATTTCACGGACTTGAAGAACAGACACGCCAGCCAAGCACATTACGGAAAGAAAAGAAATAAGGATCGCGGCACCGCCCAGTCTTGGAGTCGCTTGTTTATGGACTTTACGGGCACGCTGGGGGCAATCCACAAACCCTTTTTGTACCGCCAGATACCTAACGAATGGGGTAAGTATACAAGTCAAAATTGCTCCTAAAACAAATAAACTGTAAATGGATGGTGTCACAGAATTAAAGATTTAAATGACAGAAAATTACAAAATCGTCAATTTTGGAAATAGCTTTTTAAGTCCACGAAATTTCATCAACCAAAAAATTATTTAGATGGATTCACTAGTTCTAAGTTTCGAAAATAATTCAAACGAGAGGTCATTGGAAACCGACAAGATTTAAGAGCTCTCAAAGATTTCGTAACTGAAAGGAACTGCCCGATCGGTTGGGTCGTGCACAATGGCGAAATGATTGAATGGTTGGATGAGAAAATATTAGGTATTCTGGCCCTCTGTATGTAAATTTAGTCTATCGAGCATTTGTCTAGCAAGATTAGTTCTATCATAATTTTTAGCTGACTCTAAAGCATTTTGCCCAAGGATTTCGAGGTAAGCAGGTTCAGATTGAAGATACAAGAGCTCTTCAAGCAGTTGGTCTACATTCTCAGGTTCAAAAAGAACTCCGCAGTTTGTTTCGTCGACAATATCAGCAGACTCACCCTCTACCCCGTGTAAGACCGGAAGCCCCATTCCCATACATTCAAATAATTTAGATGGAATAACCGTTTTAAAAAGTTCAGTTTTCTTTAAATGAATAATAGAAATGTCTAAAATAGACCAATAATCACTAACCTTTTCTTTTGAAACTGTATCAATGAAAATAACATTGGTAAGATTGAGTTGATTTGCTTCATCTTTGAGAAACTGCTTTCGAGCTCCATCACCGAGCAAAACAAGCCTAATTTTCTTTCCGCATGGGTGATCTCTTAATTTATTCATAGCATATAGCAAAGTCTCAAGAGAATGAGCCATTCCATGAGTGCCGATATACCCTGCTACAAAGCAGTCTTTTAGGCCAAGTTGATTCACCAGACCTTCATTTTTGAATCGATGAGAAAATCGCTTCAAATCGACACCATTTGTAACAACATCAATTTTGCTACCATCGATTCCTCTTCTAACAAGATTTTTCTTAAAAGATTGAGTCACAGAGACAATACGAGCTGCTCTTCGGTAAAGAAACATCTCCAATGCTTCAAATAGCTGAATTATATTAGAATCCTTTACAGCACCTACTGCTTTAATAGATTCAGGCCAAAGATCCCTTAATTCAAAGACAAAGGGCACCCTCTTAAATATACTACAACCCCATGCAGAAACTGAAGTAAAGAACTGAGGCGAGGTTCCTATTATCAAATCTACTTTTCGCACAAGAAAACTAGCGATGAAAGAACTTACCATAAAACTTAGGTAGTCCAAAGTGCGCTTTGCAAATCCTTTATTCTCAGCAATGTAAGTCCAAACTCGGATTACTTTAATTCCCGACATATTTTCTTTTTGCAATAAACGATTTCGATAACCAAAAAACATCTCACCCTTTGGAAAATTTGGGTTACAAGTAATTACAGTAACCTGATTTCCTTCATTTACCCATTGTCGGCAGTGCTCAAAAGTTCTGCTAGCAGGTGCGTTTACTTCTGGTGGAAAATTGTCGCTTAAAAATAAAATGTGCAAAATTCTAAGTTGTTATGAAAATTAGGAAGTTGAGTATCGAAAGTTAATTCTGCTTTCTCCTTTAATTAATTTAACAACCAAACAAATGTTTGGTATTGAAACTCCAAATCTAGGGTGCCAAGTACTTGGTTCAAGTCTAGGTACACCTTCTATGATCTTCCACTGCATATTAGTTCCGTCGGGTAATTGAATAATGCCTGCATATCTATTGTCTTCATGGCAAACTTTCACATCAGGATGAAAATGAAATCTTGCTTCCGCCTCTTTGGTTGTTTCACCTACATGATCTTCTATAAAAAAACTCTCCTCATCCATCATCCATTTACGACTCTGTTTTGGTTTTCCAGTTAATCGAAAATAACCATCGTGAGCACAGTGGACTTCAGTAGCTTTACTATGTTCGTGTTGTAAGACCTGTAATTCGATTGGATAAGCTCGGCGAGCAACTCTAAAACCTCCCCACACTTCAGTAGAGTTTTGCCTATCAACAACAACTGTATTGTGTGCAGCCGTGCCTCGCTGACGAATTCTTTCTTCTGAATTCCCATAACAAGAAGTACCTGAATTGACGATTACCCGATGTTTGCCGATAGACCATTCAAATGAAAGAGAATCTGCATGAGCGTGACCTGGCAGATAATCTGGTCCCACCTTTGCGACATCTAAAAAGGCAACAGATTTATTTTTAATGATTTTTACATATCCGCTATCAGCATGATAAACCTCGCTGTATTTACAGTTCTTTAACTTGGTAGGGAGAACTCTATTTGCATATGCATCGAGTTCTGAAATACTTGGTGCAACATCAAATGCTGAATCGTTAAAGAAGCTGATCTCTCCATCTGGGTGACACATAGTATGGAGCCAAAAGTACATCTTTTCCGCCATATCATACCAATTCGATACTTGCTTATTCTGTTCCTCGTTTATCTTACCAGAAAAGCATTTTGTTATGTTTATAAGGTCTAGGATATCCTCAAGCGCTAGTGCATGATACATAGTACTAAGTTCAAAATGTCCGCCATCAGGTAAAATCTGTTCTCTTACTTCTCTTTCAAGAATTGCCAGACCTTTTTGAAGCCAATTATTTGCTTCTTTATTTTCGAAAAATAATCCACCGAAAACCAATGCTTTTGCATTTGCGAATAGATGATTACCAAGTAGGTGGTACTCTAATCTTTTATTTAACCAGCGAAGTTGGATAAAGAGACTTTGCAAAGCAGATGCGCTGAGTTGATTACCTCCCAAGTGCCATTTAATCCAGTTAACAATTCGTAAAGATGTGGGATAGGATTCCCAACCAGTTCCGACGAAAGGGGCATTTTCGACTATCCATTTTTCAATTAGATCAGAATGCCATGATTTGCGTTCTTCTGCATTATGAGCAGTGAGATCGTCAAAATAGTGCTGATTATAACGCCAAAGTTTTTCACGATCAAGACCGTCCCAACCCACTTCATCTAAATTTCCTTTTTCATTTAGAAATTTAAAATTATTAGGACCTACCATGGAAGACAATCTAGATGCAGGCTTTTGCCAAGAATCGGAATATTTTGAAAGCTTTGGCAATGATTTAAATTTTATACGAGGTCGCCAATAACGATGAATTAAACGACCGTAAAACTGAACAGCTTTTAAGTGGCGAATGGTATGCCAATAAAGCAGAATCTTTTTAAGGTTTATTGGCAGAGTAACTTTTCTAAAATTAAAACTATTCGTTCAGCAGTTTTACCATCCCAGTTATCAGGAATGCCTCCTTTTTGCCACTTTCCGGCAAACAAGTTGTTCAACGCAGGTTCCAATGCTAATGGGTCAGTACCAATTAATCGGTTGGTACCAATAGTCACAGTCTCGGGTCGTTCTGTGCTGTCCCTCAAAGTCATACAAGGCACTCCCAAAACAGTTGCCTCTTCAGTCACACCACCAGAATCTGTGATAACTGCCTTTGCATTCTTTACCAAATAATTGAATTCAAGATATGGTTGCGGATCGACCATATGTAGGTTTTCTGGCAAATCTTTAATTTCTAAAAGAGTTTTAGCTGTTCTTGGATGAACTGGAAATATGATTGGTAATTCGTGGCTAAACTTTCCAACTGCAAATAATAGATCTTTGAATTTTTTTATTGAGTCAACATTGGACGGACGATGTAGGGTTAAAATTAAATATTCGCCAGAAAATAGGTTTAAATCATTCCAGAAAGATGGAGGCTTTAACCTATCTAAATTAGCCAACAAAGTATCGATCATTGTATTGCCAACGAAGAATATATTTTCTTTTTTCACATTGGCTTTGATCAGGTTTTCGGTTGCATTAGCACTTGTTGTAAAAAAGAAATTAGTTATTGAGTCAGTAACCATTCGGTTGATTTCTTCAGGCATAGACCAATCACCTGAACGGATACCCGCTTCAACATGTGCAACAGGAACCCCCATCTTCTGGGCTGTAATAGCACAAGCCATGGTTGAGGTCACATCTCCCACAACGAGACAAAGTTGAGATGGCTCATCAATAAGCAATTTTTCATACCTAATCATTATTACTCCGGTTTGCTCCGCTTGAGTACCAGAGCCCACATCGAGATTAATGTCGGGCTGAGGTATATTTAATTGTTCAAAAAAAGAACCAGATAATTTTGGATCATAGTGCTGACCCGTATGTACTAGTCTGAATGTTAAACTCCCGCCATTTCTCTGACTTTTCTTTATCGCATTTATAATTGGGGCGACCTTCATAAAATTTGGTCGAGCACCTGCAATTATATCGATGAGAATCATCTTTGATTAGTCGCAATTTCTATGCTAACTTTTGCTATTTCAACAATCTCTTCAATCGGTATGGGAGAAGTCGTCTTTCCTTTAATAGCGTTCAAAAAAGCTGAAGCACATTCATTTTGCCCCTTATCCTGTTTCCAAAGATTCATTTTGGTAAAGCCTGGCCATGAAAAACCTTTCAATTTACGAAAATTATCTAATTGAAGTGCTCTCCCCTGAGAAAAAATCTCTAATCTTTCTTTAGATAAAGATTTCGGACCATTTGCGAAATAATTAATCGCCCCGATTGAACCATCTTCAAATTTCAACCCTATTGACAAAGTATCTTTTGAATTCGAGTTCATTGAGTTTTGATTCCAGTCAAGAATGGGACTATCTGCTAAGAAACGAAGCAAATCAATAAAGTGACACGCTTCCCCAACAACTCGCCCTCCCCCCACATCATTATCCTGCGTCCAATGTTCTTCATCAATATGCCCTGCATTAACATTAAAAATGAATGATTTAGGACTTGATGTGCCCAAAAGTAATTTTTTTATTTTTTGTATTTGAGGCGAAAACCTTCGATTGAAGCCAACCATGATAATAGGTTTGGTTTTCGACTTGTTATAGGCTTCCTTTATCTCGATCAATTCTTCTTGTTTGAGGCATAATGGTTTTTCTACAAAGACATGCTTGCCAGAGTCTAAAGCCTTAACCACTAGATCAGCATGGCTATTGTGTCTTGTGGTTATAACAATCGCATCTGTTTTTATGTCTTGAAAAATGGAATCATTATCAGTCGTAGTTTTCTCGAATCCAAATTTTCTTCCAGCATGCATACCGCTAACTCCATTTGCAGAAGCTACATTGATGAGTTTTGCACCAGATTTTTTAAAAGCCGGCATTAAAGAGCGAGTCGCATAATTTCCAGAACCGATAAAACTAACACCGGATTCCTTAGTTGAATTA
>JAOFTV010000050.1 GCA_028045305.1 Opitutales bacterium
CAATAACGCTAACCCAAACTTTCTTAACAATTCTCTCTACAGCTTGAGGATTGGTGCAGGAGCCAACGAAAACGCCACCGGGCAATATTTTTGGAATGGTTCGCTTGATGAGATGCGCTACTCATCGGTCAACCGCTCGGCCGACTGGATCAAGGCGGAGTACGACAACCAAAAGAGCTCGCAAAGTTTGGTGAGCTACGGGGCCATCACCGGTCCGCGGATCATCACCTCCCCGCTTACCGCCACCGGAACTTTTAACAGCTCTTTTAGCTACACCTTAACCGCCTCAGATAGCTCCAATATTTCCAGCCGGGTCTTTTATGGTTTGCCCGAGGGCTTGGAATTTAACGACAACGGTCAAATCACCGGTACTCCTGCCATTTCTGGTACCCATTCAGTTTCCCTGGTGGTAAACTATAACAATGATGATGGAGATGCGACGGATTCAGACAGCATAAATGACAAACTGGGTAACTCCGACCCAACGGCAGACGATGCCATCCTCCTCACCCTCAACATCGCCACCCTCGCCCCCACTATTAATACCCTGGCCGCCACTACGGTGGGTGCCACCAGTGCAAACTTCGAAGGCAATGTCACCAGCACCGGCGGATCCAACCCGGAGGTGAAGATTTACTATGGTACCAGTGATGGTGGAAATACGGCTGGTTCCTGGGCAAATGTACTCAATATCGGCAACCAACCAGCGGGTGTATTCTCCATCCTTATTGGTGACTTGCTGCCATCCACCACCTATCACTACCGGGTACGGGCAGCCAACTCCGCCAATACCAACGGGGTATGGGCATCCAGCTCGCAAAGCTTCACCACGAGTTCCTCCAACCTAGCGATCGCTTCCAATGGGGTGCTGACCAACGCCACCGGTAGTACCGGTACCCTCTCCGCCAAAATCGCTGGGTTTGGTACGGGTACGGTAAACCTAGCCCCCTACTCTCTTAATAACGCCACGGATGCTGCCAATGAATTCCCTGGCATTACCCTATGGCTCGACGCTGCCGATTCTTCTACCATAGCGGCTAGCAGTGGAGATGTAACCACTTGGGCAAATAAGATGGATACCTCTGTAAAAATGCACGGAGACACCAATAAGCCTAGTACCGGTGGCTCGATCAATGGGGTCAACGCCCTGGAGTTTGACGGGGTCGCCAATGGAATTAAAGAGGGCATATACGCTCGCAAGAATACCAGCACAGCATGGAGTCCGGCAGGAGCAAACGGTGCAGCAAGTGGAACTTACAACGAATTGGTTTTAGCCTTTGTCATGCGCTTCAATGGAAACGGACAGGTTTCTGATTTCGACACCTTCAACCTTGGCTTTGGTAAGCACTTTTATGGATGGGGAAACACTGGTATTTGGTGGCAGTATCCAAGCAATAATGTCGACAACTTATATTTTGATGCTAGCACATTACCTAATATCCTTATCTTTCAACACAGTGTATCGGCCACCTCGAGACAAGTTTGGAAAAATGGTACCAGTGCAGGAAGTGTGAGTTCCTCAAATGTTACCGCCCCTACAATCGGTGGAGAGTTTTTCTTCCCAAGCTACAAGTCTGGTGGAGGTTATTACTACGATATAACTTTGGGAGAAATTCTTGCTCTCAAAGGTACGATGACCACTGCAGTACGCGAAAAAATGGAGGGCTATCTAGGTCACAAATGGGGAATCTCCTTACCCGGTTCTCACACCTGGGCAGCAGGCTCGCCCTATGTGGATATTCAATCTGGGGCCGATATTTCTCTTTACTGGGGCTCGAGCGATGGGGGCACAACTAGTGGAAACTGGGAAAACACCATCCAAATTGGAAAGAAAGCAAATCAGCTTGCCCTCTGGCTCGATGCTGCAGATACCTCTTCCATCACTCATTCCTCCAATGCGGTTAGCCAGTGGAATGATAAAAGTGGTAATGGGAATCATGCATCTCAATCCACTGCGGCAAACCAACCGACTCTTACTACTTCAGCTCTGAATGGAAAGCCAGTGATTACTTTTGATGGCACTAATGATTTTATCGCCTCAACAAGTTTAAATATAACTCAGTCCTATTCGATCTTCCTAGTCGCCCAAACGAATAACAACACATCGGGAAGGGATTACTTGTTTGACGGACTGGGAAGCCAGAATCGTAGTTTAATTGCTCTTGATAACTCGGGTAAAATTCAAATGTGGGCATACAACTCATGGGCAAACAGTAATTTCAACACACCTTCCGGCTACTTTGTACTTTCAGCGGTATTTGATACCTCCAGTAGTTCGCTCTCTTTAAATGGCACGAGGGCAAACGGGCTTAACATAGGTACTTCCAGTTTAACCGACGGCATAACAATTGGAGCCAATCGCCTTGCTAATGCGGATTACCTCAAAGGGAGGATTGCAGAGTTTCTCATTCTCGATGAAACTGCAAGCACTGGCACTCAAAGCATTGTAGAGGGCTACCTTGCCCACAAGTGGGGATTGGCAAACTCTCTGCCCGCATCCCACCCCTACAAGCAGTCTTCGACCATGCAGGGGCCAAAAGACCTCGACTCCTACACCACCGACCTTTCCAATCTTGTGCCTGGTAACACCTACTACTACCGGGTGGCCGCGACCAATGACGAAGGCCTGGACGACTGGGCAGACCAAACCGCATCCTTTGTCTCCAAAAGCAAGATCGATGTGAGTTCGGGTACGCTTGTGTTCAACACCAGCGGCCCCACCCCATCGTGGTCCGCATCGGATGGAACCGGTGGAAATGGAGTTCTCCAGACCCTTTCCTGGACGGATGCACAATCCAACACTATTCAATACAAAGTGGCCAAGTTCTCCTTTGATTCCGTAAACATTGGAGACGGGGTGACTGTGTCTCTCTTTGGGGATAACCCCATTCATTTGGATGTCACCGGGGATGCCACCATCAACGCTGTGCTCGATGCCAATGGTTCCGTGGGAAATGGTGTGTACCAAAGCGTATTCAAAACAGGCAATCTGGGCGGAGGTACTGGTGGTAAGGCGTGGAGCGACAACACCGGTTTCAACAACTCCGCCCCCAAGCACGGAACTGGGCCCACACACCTCGTGGGCACAAGCCCGTTTAATTCCGGAGGTTCCCGTAAAAAAGCAAGCCCTTTGAGTGGCTTGGTCGCTGGCACCGCAGCAGGTGGTGGTGGATACGGTGGCGAGGGTGCCCGCAGCGAGGCCGCGGGCGGATCGGACAATCAGGGAGCCCACCCAATTTCCGGACAAGCCTATGGTAATATCAATGTGGACGCCCTCCTTGCCGGATCCGGTGGAGGCGGTGGTGCGGCAGCCCATGGGGGTACCGGTGCTGGAGCCATCAAGATCACCGCCGGAGGCACACTCACCATCGGTGCCGATATTTATGCCGAAGGTGGACAGGGCGGGCATTCTCCCGATCCGATGGACGGTTTCAATGGACCAACCTTCTGGTTCGACGCTTCGGATGAATCTTCGATCATTCGCGATGCCAACGGCAAAGTTTCCTACTGGGTAGATAAGAATGATAACAAACACCTCACCCAGACCACCGCTTCCAAGCAGCCAACCTATGGCTCACGCACCTACAATGGGCTTAATGTGGTTGATTTTGATGGCTCCGATTATATGGACACCATCAATGCCGTGGGTAATAAGCCTGGCCGCCCCCACTCCTCCTTCTGGATCGTCGCCTACATCGACAGCGTGGATAATGCTAGCGACTCGCTCTTTTGCGTAAATGGAGCAAATGATAAAAACTGGCAATTTCAAGCCAACCATGCCAGTCAGTACCAAGGGCGTTTAGTGTACAGCACGGGTCATGGGGGCACGGACAAAACCTTCTTTTCCAACATCGTTGGCCAACCCGTACTGATTGGGTTTTCATCCGGAAACAGCATAACCGTTCGTTTAAATGGTAAAAGCTATGGAACCTCTGCCGTTTCTCAAAATGGTGATAATTCAAACATCCTAAGAATTGGGGCCAATCGTGCAGGAGACCAACCCATCGATGGTTGGGTGGGCGAAATTGTTGGTGGCTCGCATGTTCCTTACGGATTGTGGACCCAAAAGATCGAACGCTACCTACTCGGAAAATGGGGTATTGACTCTACCTTAAGCAGTGCGACCAGCGATCGTTTCGATGCCAATGAAGTGGGCGGAGCCGGCTCTGGTGGATCCATTTATTTAAAGGCTGCCAACTTGGTAATCAATGCGGGAGTCAATATCTCTACCAATGGTGGTCAAGCAGTTCCAGGCATAAACACAGGTGGTAACACCGGAGCCACCGACGGCGGGAGTGAAGGCCCAGCAGCTGGTGGCGGCGGGCGGGTTTACCTCGAAGGCACCTCCTCCTTTCTTAATCATGCCAGTGCCACCAATGCCAATGTCACTGCCAATGCTGGGCAAAGCCAGGCAAACAGCGGCACGCCCCGG
>JAOFTV010000051.1 GCA_028045305.1 Opitutales bacterium
CACCTGGTTTACTCGCTCTGCTCGCTGAATGCGGCCTGGACGATTCCATAGAACCCGAAACCGAAGATATTACTTACAAACTTGCACCCCGAATCAATGCCTGTGGAAGGTTGAATGAGCCCGAAACCGCAGTTTCCCTACTTTTAGAAAAAAACCAGAAGGAATGTAAAAGCCTTGCCCGGCAACTTACTCAATTTAACGAGGAAAGGAAGGGCATTGAAGCCAAACTAACTGCAGATGCACTTGCACAAGCTGAGGAAAATTTCGCCAATCAACCTGCTGCAGTGGTTTGTGGAACTGGAGATGCGTGGCACCCTGGAGTGGTAGGAATCGTGGCCGGAAAACTTGCCAATTCATTGAACAAACCTTGCCTGGTTTTGGCTCAAGCTGAAGGCGGAGAATACTGTGGTTCAGGACGAGGTGTACCGGGGGTAAACTTAATCGAAATTCTCGCATCCTGCCAAGACAAGCTTACGCATTGGGGTGGACATCCCGTTGCTGTAGGGCTCGGCCTGAAAGAGGATCAACTCGATACATTTATTGAGGAATTTTTAAAGGCCGCCAAAAGGAGTGGGTCAACAAAGGAAGAAACTTCTGAACTAATTATTGACGCCTGGATATCGAAAAATGATTTACGCTATGAATTATTGGATGAAATTAATGGCTTAGGCCCTTTTGGGCAGGATAATCGCGAACCCGTACTAGCTATAAAAAGGGTTTCGCTGGAGTCTCCCGTACGAAAAATTGGAAATGGAGAACATTTTCAATTTTCATTACGCAATTCAAATGGATACATCCGAGGAATTGCCTGGAGAATGGCAGACCGAATACCCGAAGAGAATCAATCTATCGACCTCGCCTTTAAACTAAGAAGAAATTATTGGAATGGACGCAGTTCCCTTCAACTGGTCCTGGAGGATTGGAAACCAAGTGATTCCTGAACCGCCCATTAGAAAACCTCTCAGGATCAAATAACTCTAACGGTCAGGGGTTTATTTTTTCCTCCAAATAAGCGACCGTTTCATCCTCAGATAATCTTTCCTGCTTTGTGGAATCCCGATCGCGCAAGGTGATTGATCCATCACCTTCTAAAGTGTCAAAGTCTACGGTTAATGCATAAGGTACGCCTGCTTCATCCGCCCGACGATAACGACGACCAATCGCTCCTGACTGATCGTACATCACATTCCATTTTCTTTGTAACCGTTGATAAAGAGATTGAGCCTTCTCCACTAATTCCGGTTTATTTTTAACCAGAGGGAAAACGGATGCCTTAATAGGTGCGACCCTTGGATGAAATTTCATAACCGTTCGTTTTTCCCCACCAACTTCGTCAATTTGATAGGCGGCACACAAAACTGCCAGAAATGTACGGTCTACACCAAGACTGGGTTCAATCACATTTGGTAGGTAACGTTCCTTCAATCCCTCATCAAAATACTCCAAGCTCTTTCCTGAGTGTTCCTGGTGCTGAGTGAGATCAAAGTTTCCTCGAGCGGCAATTCCTTCGAGCTCATGTTCTCCGAAAGGAAATTTAAAGGTAATATCTGTACAAGCCTGAGCATAATGGGCGAGTTTGTTTTTGGGATGAACCTCTTCCCCCAACATATCTGAAGTCAGTCCAATCGATTGAAACCATTTCTTTCGGGCATCAATCCATTCACGATGGTAGCGAGGCCAATGCTCATCTCCAGGCGGAATAAAGTATTCAATTTCCATCTGTTCAAATTCGCGCGAACGAAAGATAAAATTTCGAGGAGTAATTTCATTGCGAAAAGCCTTACCGATTTGAGCAATGCCAAATGGAACTTTCACGCGTCCCGTATCCACGATATTTTTAAAATTGGCAAAAATTCCCTGGGCTGTTTCGGGACGCAAGTAGCATTTGGATGAACCATCTCTCAAAGCTCCCACATGGGTCTCGAACATCATATTAAATTCGCGCGGTGGAGTAAGAGAACCCGGTTTGCCCGTTGCCGGGGATGGAACGAGTTGTTGCTGCTCGGTTGACAATTCGTCGTAAGGAAGAAGTTTGAGCTCGCTCAGGCTTCCCTGCTTGGCTGCTTTTCGCTTGATAGATTCTGCCATTTTAGCCGCGTCCTCCTGCATGGATTCAGACTCAAGCATAGATATCCAACCCAAGGAATCTCCGTCCACCAAAACTTCTGCCGCAAAAAGCTGATCCGCACGGTACCGCATTTTAGACTCCTTACAATCTACCATTGGATCGGTAAACCCATCTACATGTCCGGAAGCTTGCCATATCCTTGGATTCATAATGATGCTCGAATCGAGCCCCACCATGTCGTCCCGGCGACGTACCATATCTTCCCACCAGGCATCTTTTATGTTCTTGCGTAACTCCACGCCTAGCGGGCCGTAGTCAAAGAAACCATTTAAACCGCCGTAAATTTCAGATGATTGAAACACAAATCCACGCCTTTTGCACAGGGAAATGATTTCCTCGATCAAGCTATTTTCCTTACTCATTATAAAAAATCGTTCATGATAGCTTTCGACTGACAATTGGACAATCTAATAACAGGCCACTATTCCCTTAAAGTTCATGTTGACTCCGAGTGAGTAAAAATTTTGTATTAAATTTGATGGGCAAATATTCGACCATGCAAAAACGGCTTCTTCCTCTTTGCTTACTTGCATTGGTAAGTTTGGCGTCATCCAGTTGTGGATTGAATCCTAAAAAATACTTTTCCAAGAAGGTAAATTTAGCGGGGGTGGTAACTCACGAACCTTCTTCCTTTGCACCTATTGAGACCGGTACTTTTCGAGTGAGTTCCGATGAACTTGTTGACCGGCGTTTACACCAGGGAGGAAAAACCACCCTTCTGTGGGGATTATTTACTTACACGGATTACTGATTTTTAAAATCCGAGAATTAAACTTTTAATTCTACCCTTTTCAGGAATTAGAATAATTCCAATTTAGCTTGTGATAACTCTCACATTGAATAAGTTAAAGTATTCGATGTCCTACTCGCTTACATCATCAAGAAATCAAACCTTTATTTCCACATTGCGGGAAAAAGGTCTGCGCCCTACCAAACAGCGTGCCTGTGTCTATGGAGTGATTCTAGACAAGCGAGACCATCCAACCGCGGACGATATTTACGATCGCGTTAAAAGGCACTTACCTGGCACTTCTTTTGCCACCGTTTACAACTGCCTTGAGACTTTGGTGGGATGTGGTTTAGTTAGGCAAGTTAACATGGATCGCTCCCCTACCCGCTACTGTCCAAATCTTTCGCCCCATGCCCATTTCAGGTGTATCCAGTCTGGCAAGATTTATGATGTCGAAATTGACAAAGATACCTTATCTCGCATGCAAGCACTTGTACCTGAAGGATTTGAAGCGGAAAACTTGGATCTCTCCTTTTCTGGAACAGGTACACCACCGCATGATTAAAATCTAAATTCTTTTACAACTACAT
>JAOFTV010000052.1 GCA_028045305.1 Opitutales bacterium
CTCCACCATTCCACGTACGGCCGATTGGTTATCCGCCAGTTACAACAACCAAAAGCCCAGCTCCACCTACCTGAACTTTGGTAATCTTGTCGGCCCGATCAGTTTGAATGATCCGGACAACACCAAGATCTTCGGAAAGAAAGACACCACCATTACTTCGTACGCCGTTGCCCATTCCGGTAGTGGTTCCTTCTCTGCAAGTGGTCTGCCCCCGGGGCTCTCCATCAATGCAGCAACCGGGATAATCAGTGGGTCCACCAGTGTGACTGGCTCGCTAAATGTTACCGTTACCGCTACAGGTACAACCGCAGGAGGTGGCTCCGTCACGGTGACTAAGGTATACAACATCCAAATCAGTGACCCTGCCTCCTTCCCCTTCAGGATGGACTTAACCCTATCCGGCTATACCGGATCCTCCACCCTTACGGACTTCCCGGTATTGGTATCTCTCAGCTCTTCGATTACTGGATTTTCATACAATGGATTTTTGGATAGCGATGGCGATGGTGTTCGCACCGGTGGAGACTTGCGCTTCTTTGCAACCAGCGGGCAGGAACTAGCCTATGAAATTGTTGATTGGAACACCTCCGGAAATTCGGACATCTGGGTTAAAGTACCCAGCATATCAGGCACGAACACAGTAATTACCGCGGCTTGGGGGAAAACAGGTACCGAGACCACCCCTGACTATTCCACTGATGATCCAGTTTGGTCCAATGATTTTGGTGGCGTCTGGCACTTCTCCACAACATCCACAAATTTCCCAGACTCTTCACCCAATGGAAATCACGCATCCCGAAATTCTGTAGGCGTAACCAATTCTGGTAAGGTCGGTCAGGCTGCCAGCTTCACCGGCACAGAATTTGCCGATGCTTCTCATTCAGACTCTATAAATACTGATAAATTCACTTTGTCTATCTGGGTAAAGCGTTCATCAGGCACCGGATATGCGACACCTTTTTCAGCCCGCGGAACAAATGATGGGACAAGAGGCTACCTTCTCTATTCTCAAAATAATAAATTTCAGTTTTGGACGGGCAAAGGAATACCATCAAGTTATGATATGACTCCGCACAGTTCTACACATAGTCTTAATGCATGGCATCATGTTGCTGCCACTTATGATGGAACCACCAAGAAGATTTGGCTCAATGGAGTGGGAGGAGGCACCAGCAATGCAAATCCAAACTACCTCAAAAACACGCTCTATGGACTACGCTTTGGAGCAGGAGCCAATGAAAACCCAACAGGGCAGTATTTCTGGGTGGGTGAACTGGATGAAATGCGCCACTCCTCAATCAACCGCTCCGCCGACTGGATCAAGGCGGAATACGACAACCAAAAGACCACCCAGAGCCTGATTAGCTATGGCTCAATCACCGGCCCACGGATGATTACTTCCGACCTCACTGCAAGTGGTACCTACAACACAGCCTTTACTTATACCATAACTGCATCTGACCCCAGCAACATTTCCAGCCGGGTGCCTTATGGCCTGCCTGAGGGATTGTCCAAGGATGCCAGCACCGGTGTCATCAGCGGAACCCCATCGGTTGCGGGTGATTTTCCAATTTCCCTGGTTGTTAATTATTCCAATGATGATGGGGATGTGACCGATAGCGATAGTTTGAATGATAAGCTCGGAAGTTCAGATCCAAGTGCCAGCGATGCGATCCTCCTTAATCTCTCCATCGCCCCCACGGCCCCAAGTATTGTTGCACAGCCTGCCACCTTTGTCTCCGCAACCAATGCCAACTTTGAAGGCAACCTTACAAGTTCGGGTGGTCAGGACACCACTGTATTAATTTACTACGGTACTTCCGATGGTGGAACCACGGCTGGTTCCTGGGCCACTGTATTGAACACAGGTGAGCACTCCGAGGGAATCGTCAAAGCATTCATCGGAGATTTACTTCCCTCCACTACTTACTACTACCGTATGCGTGCTTACAATGATGCCGCGGTGGATGGTGTGTGGACATCCTCGACCACAAGCTTTACCACCTCGGCCAGTACGCAAGCGATTGCATCCAACGGTGCCCTGACCAACCGTACCGCCACCGGAGTGGAAATTGCAGCAAAGTTGACTGCCTACGGCACGGGTAATGTGGTTCCTGATGTTCCTCTACCCACAGAAATTAGTGGACTGAAAGCATGGTTTGATGCATCGGCCGCTTCCTACATGTCCACCTCTACCACCACAAACACTGCCCCAGGAAACGGAGGCAATGTAAACCGCTGGTTGGACCAAAGTGGCAATGGATACCATGCAATTAAGCAAACGGGACAGCCTATTTGGAAATCTGATGGATTCAACGGCAAGGGAACGATTGACCTAACCAATGATTCTTTAAATCTGCAAAATAGTGCCAGCGACTTTGACGGATGGTCTGATCTCACAGTTGTATCCACTTTGTACCAGACTGGTTATCAGGACTTTAGTATGATTTTTGGAAAATGTAACCAGACTGGCTGGGCAAATTCCAATTCTCACCCATTTGCCTGGACCCTGAACATGCATCGAAACATTTGGGGTAGCCATAGAATCTGGGGACCTGCCATTAATACAAGCACGGGTGGTAACACCTACCAAACTACCAATAGCGATGCGATTTGGTCATCGGGGGTAAATGCAAATTTCAACGGAGGACCAAGTATTATTACTATTCGCTATTCTTCAAATGATTCGAGCAATAACTTAGTTTTCAAAATTAATGGTTCGGTTCACAAGACGGCCAGTCTGACCGGTTCATTGAAATCACAATCTTCCATCCCTGTCAGCATTGGTGGAAGAGGAGATGGAACAGGTACATGGAAGGGTAGAATTTCGGAGCTAATGATTTTCAACGCCCGTTTGGATGACAACCAGCTCGAGCAAATGGAGTCCTACCTCGCTAATAAGTATGAGATTACCTCCAAACTCCCTGCGGGTCACCTCGCACAGCCCGTCAAAGGTGCAGATATCTCCCTACACTGGGGCACCAATGATGGAGGAACCAATGAGAGTGACTGGGTAAATACTGTATCCATTGGCAAGAAGAGTTCGAAGATGAAAATCTGGCTCGATGCTTCCGATGCCAACAGCTTCTCCCTTTCTGGCAGTGCCGTAACCGCATGGAACAATAAGGCAGGAGAGAGCTTCAATTTTGATCAAAAGAGTGGCGACCCCAGCCGCATTGCGTCCACCTATCTGGGTAA
>JAOFTV010000053.1 GCA_028045305.1 Opitutales bacterium
AAAGTATCCCCGAAATTCCAGGTTGGGATTGAGAGGGATAGGTTGTGGAGGCGGAGGAGCTGGTTTTCGCACCACCGGTTGAGTGGGAGGCTTGCTTCCTGGACGTAAGAACGGATTTCCCTGAGCGAGCAAATCAACTGAAAAAAATAGACCGGCAGCAATGCCGATCAGGGAACAGCAAAAATGTCCAGCTTTCACAGTTGTGGAGGAACGGACCGGGAATCTTGATTAGAAACTGAGGGAGCGATATCTTTTTTCTTTCCATCAATGTCAGGCATACCTAACACTTTTCCTGATGGAGAACGGAATCTCGGGGCGTAGTCTGGTTTAATCCTCGCATCAATTTGCTCGATATTGGTCTGCGTCTGTTCTTTCCCCGGCATCATAATGGTTGGCTTCAAAAAGATCAGAAGTTCGGTAGGAGTATACTTTACTGCTTTGGGACGAAAGAACTTTTCTCCGAAGTAAGGAATATCACTGAGCAAATTGTACTTGGATTCGGTCGAGTCCACCTGTACCTCCTGCAAACCACCAAGGACGAGGATTTCCCGATCTTGAATAGTAACAAAGGATTTTGCTTCTCGAATTTTCTTCGCAGGTAAAGATTGTCCGGCGTAGGTATTGCTTTGGGTTTCATCGAATTTTTCCGCTTTCACTTCAACCTCCATGAAAATCGACCCGCGGCTAACCATCGTTCCGTTTTCATCGAAACGAGGAAGACCTATCTTAGGTTTCTTAATTTGTAATTCTGTTTTCGCAGTAATTTGGTCACGCTGTCCGGTGTTTGTATTTTCGGTGGATGAATAGGTTCCATAGGTTGGGACAACGATATTTCGTTCATCCTCGATCAGAATGTGAACTTCAGGAGCATTGTGAGAGACCATCAAAGAGGGGGTGGAAAATATCCGAACATCATTTCTTTCTGAAGAGAGGGCAAACAGTTGATCCCAACGAATTCCAGTAAGTTCCCAGTCCTGCATCTGAAAAGGCAAGGTAGTATTCAAGCCAGGAATGCCTAAAACTCCCTGAATCGTTTGCCCACCCGTATTATTGGTCACCGTGGAAGTGGTCGAACCAACTCCTCCAGTATTCGGGTCGGCGTTCGTTACCTGAGTGGTTCCGGTTACAGGTTCACCAAAGAGGTTATCTCCCCTCGCACCGCGAGCAAATTTTGACCACTCTAATCCGCCGAACAAGGCATCGATTCCTCGTTGATGTTGCTCTGTAAGATCGACCATTACAAATATGGTGTCGATTCTGGCGAGCGGAAGAGGTTGATCCAAGGACTCGATCATTCGACCAATTTCTTCGATATCTGCTTTAGTACCGTAGACTAGAATGGCATTGCTTCTCTCATCAGAAGATATGGTTACGAAATCACTAAATTCATGAGCCCCTTCCGAGCCTCCATCGCTAGATGATTGAGTATTAACCGAAGCTGTGCCTGCTCCTCCAGGAACTGCAGGGGTAACCTTTGCATTCTGGGTCGCCTTAGCCCGTGCGGCTACATTCTTTCCCTGAATTTGTTGCTTGATACGCTGTTGATTCTTGATCACTTCATCAAGAATGCTCTGAATATCTTTGGACTCCGCATGCTGAAGTTTGAACAATTTACTAGTTGTCTTCATTTTAACGGGGGCATCAAATTCCTCGAGAAAAAACCATATCGTGTCCTTGTTCTCCTCTCTAGTTATGATGATTAGTTTGCCGGTACGTTCATCGGAGTCCAGTTGCGTAGTTCCCCCAAGAAAAGGTTTAAGACTGCCTTCAATCATCCCCTTTAACTTACTTTCCAATTCACGAGCACCAGCATGCTTGGTTGACCAAACAAAGAAGTCTGTGCCCAAGTCTTCTTTTCGAATGGGGCGATCTATGGTTTCAAGCAGTTTTTCCATTCTTTGTAAATTAAGCAGAGCGTCCGTAATCAAAATGCTGTTTGCTTTTTCGAAGACGAGGAGAGAACCAACACTCGGAGTGGCGAATGGATTCAACTGTTCGCGCACTTCCAATGCAGGTGCGTACTCTAGGTGAAACATCTTGATATAAATTCGCTGACTTGGACTTAGGGAGGCGGCTGGAGCGTCTAACCAAATGGGCACATGCACATTCATACCTGCTGTGGGTACAGCTTTGTAAAACTGGCTATCTATCCTGGTTATTCCAACCCCATTCATAGAGAGTAGGCTTTCAAGAGCCAGGAGAGTTTCTCTTTTGGTTAAAACACTAACACTATCAAAAGAGATCTTTACCTGCGGAAGGTTTTGTGGACGGAGAATGTAACGACCGGTAATCATCTGGATGGCATCCAATACCATATTGGCATCATGATCACGTATTTTTAATTTCTCCATTGGGTCTTCGAGGCCTTCGATATTGGCAAGTTCCTCGGGCTCAGAAAATATTCCCGCCCCCAACCCAGCGGGCTCTAAAGTTTCTGATTGTTCGTCTGGAGCATCCAACGAAGGGGTTACCTCCGGCACTGGAACTTGGGCACTTAGCAAAATGAGAAAAGCGAAGAAGAGAGAAAAATATTTCAATGTTTTGATCATTGGCTGATGAATTCAACGGAACTTACTTCGAAGACAGCATCGAATGTAGTTGGGTCATAGGGTCTGGATTGCGGTGGGTAATTCGGTTCGATCTTCACTTCACTTAAGAACATGTAGGGACTTTCCTTTCGAATCAAGCTGGCAAACTGATTTACTTGATCATAGCTGGCTCGTTGGAATGTAATGCGAACACGGTGCTGGGAGTAACGGTCGCGTTCGTCGGTATCTAGTTCACGATAGTCGCGAGCGGGAAAAACCTTGTCTGCATGACTGGATGCACGGTTGCTCAGGTTCTTTTTGTCATAGCTTTTATTTTTTTGTTCAATCTTTTGTAATTCTAATGCCTTATCAATCATCGGCTTAAGACCGATCACCGATTGATGTGCTTTTATCTCCTGGTTAGCTAGTGACCAATCTTGAGAAATCAACAGTGCCTGTTTTCCCAGTTGAAAAAAACAAAGTCCCAAAACCGTCCA
>JAOFTV010000054.1 GCA_028045305.1 Opitutales bacterium
AGTGCCTGATAACCCACTCGCCTCGAGCACAGGGGCATTGACTCCGGGCAGGTTATTGGACATGGGGCTCGAATCCACTGCACTTCCGGTGGTGCCTTCGAGGTGGTAAACCCCAAAATATCCATCCCAAGTGGATCCATTGTTGGCATAAGCGGGCAGGCCGGCATTGGTGTTGCCCCAGTACATGGTGACGTTTTCATCCGATGCGAGGCTCGGTACCCGTACCCAGACTTGGGATTCCCCAGAGGTGTTCCAGTTGGCGATTTCGTACTTTAATTCCTCACCTGCTTTGGAGACAAAGCGCAGGTCTCCCCCGTTGGCATTTGCCTGAGAGTAACGGAATCCGGCAGTACCCGCTCCAGTGGAGCTGTCTTCGGACAGGCGAAAAAGCATATTCCAATCGGTAAGCGGTGTGCCACCGCTGTAATCGGTGGTGAAGGATAAAGCATAATTCCAGTCACCATAACTGTAAACATTGAGGGTCACTTCTTTCACAGCGGAGCCGAGGGTATTGCTTCCCTTTACCTCAAATGTATAGGTGCCTGAACTTGGCGGTGTGCCGGTTACGGTGCCCGAACTGCTTCCCACGCTCAACCAACTGGGAGCATTGAGCAATTCGTAAGTAATCGTGCTGTTGTACCCGGTCATCCCGTAGGCTGGATCAACAACGATTTGATATGAAATCGAACGCCCGGCGCTTCCAGAAACTGTAGCAGGGGAAGTGATGGCAAACTTGGGTTGTCCAATATCGCCCGCACCATTGTTGTATATGGCGGCAACATCTGCTGCACTGAGTACAGTGCTGTAAATACGAACATCATCGATTTTTGTACGGTCATCGGTCTTGGCAACAGGATCCCCAAAAATGAGAGGCAGAGCGGATGCAGTGACCGATCCAGTCTGTGTGGCACTGGCAACCTGTACACCATCCACATAAATCTTTTTGTTTCCTCCCCCAAAGGTGGTCACAATATGGTGCCATTCATTATCATTAACAGGTAAGGAACTAGCAAATTCGTCACCAGCACCTATCATGTTTAATGCAAGATTATCATTGCCCGTGGATGCCCGTTCAACGGCCCAGCCACCAAAAATTGGAGGGTTTGATTTGTGAGAGTGCCCACTGGGCAGATTACTTTCTAATCCCCATTTGTGAGCAAGGTAACCCTCTATTTTAACTACATTCGCGTCGCTCAAGGCACCTTTGAAAACAATAAATTCTGAGACATTCATCGTTGGGCTACCTCCACCGTCAGATTCTCCACCCATTGTCAGTTTGTAACTGGTGGGTCGCATCCCACCAGAGTAGGCTATGTTCATAGCAGAGGTGCCATTGAGAAAAGCTCTCTGGTAGCTACCATTGTATCTGAGCACTAATAAATTATTGCTCTTAATTTGCGCAGAATAAGTACCAGATAATTCGGGTGCGCTTGTGGCGCTTGGACCATTTATTCTAAATCTGTATTTTGGCGGGGTTTGGTCAGCTCGTCGGGCCATGAAGTGCCAAGTGGCCTCTGTGGTGTGATTTAGACTTTTGGTACGCCCAAAAAAGGCTGTCCATGTGTTACCTTGTGGCGCTTTCCAAACGGTGAAAACGGTTAAACCATCCCAGTCAAAAGCCTCACTTCCATCTAGTTCAAGGGTATCATTCGTAAACTCAACTGTGGGTTTATTATTAAAACCAGTAGTATTGAGCTTTGGCGAGGTATCGAGGGTTGAGGCATGGTGACCATTTCCACTTAAATCCTTCCATTTGAATACTATATCGTTGTTACTTGAAGGAGTTCCTGAGGAATCCTGTACCAAGGAGTTTGCACTGTTTGCATCCAACCAGGACTTTAAGTCACCAAAGATAGCTGGGGAAAAATTATCCTTGGATATGAGTGATTGGTTAGTAACGGCAGGCCACCCCTTTACCCACATCGAGGTGGAGAAAGCGGAACCTCCATCAAATACATCTTCGGTGCCACCGGTTTCTACAATGGCTGAGACACCGCTGGAAAGGTCGAGAGATTGGCCGGTGCCGTTTGTGCTGTCGGATTTGAACTTAGCCGAGGAAGAATGCCCGCTGGGTAGCGACGCGGAAAGCCCCCACTTCTGAGCGAGGTAGCCCTCTACTTCTTCGCGTTCAGTATTGGAATGGTTTTTATTGAAGATGATGATTTCAGCCATCTCACCTTTAAAATAATCACCACTGCTTAAGTAGTTGCCTCCTATGGTAATACCATTGGTAAGATTTCTGGTGGATGGGTTTAGGCCAGAAACCACATTTCCATTCAGGACAACGCGACTGTTTGAAGAATCAAAGGTTGCTGAAATATTAACAAAACCATTGGGAGTTGCTAAATTTGTATTTGCCCAACTAGCTGCCCAAATTTGTATTTTACTATCATAGTGAAAAGCAAGTAAGCTTCTTTGGTTATTATCGGTGACGCCATCAAACAAATACCCTTTACCAGAAGTCCCAGTTGATTTAGCAACCGCGTAGACTGAAAACGGCTGACTTATGCTAAAGGTGGTAGACCTAAGATGGTCTGCGGATCCATCAAAGCTTAGTGTCTGCAAGCCGTTTTGACCATTAGCGACAGGAGAGGGTCTACTGCCTCCTGCACTTTGGCTGACATTGTACCCGTTTCCGCTCTTGTCCTTCCAGACGGATACATTGCCAGAACCTAGTTGTATACTATTAGAGCTGGTATCCGCCGCATCCAGCCACAGACTGGAGTTTTTGATTATGGGAGGAGTGCCATGACGGTTGTTTCCTGAAGAATCATTGATATTACCATCCAGTTTCCACCAACCCTTAAGGTCGGAGTAGCGGACGGCATCGGTATCCTCTCTCACCGAGCTTGAAGTCGTGGTAAATGCGGTGGTGCTGTTTGCCCAGTCGTCCCCTTTGTTCGCCGTGTTGGTTG
>JAOFTV010000055.1 GCA_028045305.1 Opitutales bacterium
CGCGTGAGTCACCTTGGCGTTAAACAAAAGAAAAAAATGAGATGAATCTACAGAAAACCATAATCATATTACTTTGTTGCCTAACTTTGTCTGGTTGTCTGAGTGTACCTAAGGCTGATCGGATGTTTGATATTACCTATCGGGACGAACATTACAATGTTCCTGAAGATGAAATATGGAAGCTGACTTGGAAGTCACCATACCAAGCGGGAGAAATATTCCCGGCATACGATGTTAGGGTTTTGGGGCGTTGCTTTACGACGAGAGAGAGAGGGACACAAATCGGTGCTCACAATTTCAAGTCTGGAGGTTACGGGATGGTAAATATTCATGCGGCTAATACTGGTGCGGAAATATGGATTCCTACTGGGACAGAGTTTTACCTAGCCAACGATCGCATAAAGGTAAATATTGAGGTTTACGAGAATAATCGGACAAAATGATATGTTTAACAATTCGTTGCACAGCGACGCGGTAAACCGCGCGCCTTAGCTCAGACGTTCGCCATCAAGCAACCCAACCCGAACCAAATCAGACCTATCTATGAATGCAAAAATCACTAAGCGTTCCGCTCTTCTTGCGCTCTTCTACCTTGCCTTTTCGGCACCACTCTTGTGTGCCCAGGATCAAACCGCAAAAGAGGAACATTCCGCAACAGCCGAAAAACTGAAGGCCATCAAGCTGCCAAAAGTTGAGCTTAAAGAGGTTTCCTTCCCTGAAGCTCTCGAAATTATTCGTAAGCAGTCCCGCTTGCATGATCCAGAAGAAGATCCCGAGAAAAAGGGCGTGAATTTCGTTGTGAAAGGTAGTGTGAAGGCCGATCGGCCGATTACGCTGGTTCTCACCAATGTCTCCCTCGGCGATGCGCTTAGCTATCTGAACAGCCTCTCCGGACACTCAATGAAAATCCAGAAAAATAGTGTCCTCTTCGAGAGCGCTGAAGATGAGAGCCAATAGCCGAACAAGCGTGTGCTACCAACAGGCTACCCGCCTCGAGTCGAAGGCGTGACGACAAATAGAACCTCAACCTCGAAGTCGAAGCGGCGCTGCCGGTAGCCTGTGGCAGACCCTTAACTTTTCTCCACCATTTCCAATTACCAAATGCCTTGGTTAGGCTTTTGCATGAGGCTGATGAAGTGACGCAAATTAACAGATATTTAACGCAAAAATTGTCGTTAAATAGTTGTTAGTTAATCGATAATGGGGTGGTATTTAAGCAATGCCCCATTTAGATCCTGCCAATAAAGACAATCGTGAGTGGAGCGATTGTGACAATCCCTACAATAAAGGCGCAGCCCATGAGCTCAATTTTTTGCGGAAAAGAAAAAATAAACCATAAAAGCCTGCACCACAGTCCTTATCTTTAGCCTGCTCACCTCGCTTTGCTGTGCACAGGGGAGGGTTGGCGATGTGCCTCCCCCCGCACAGTCGTTGTTCTATAAAGCCCAATACGAAGAAACCGGCAACATGTGGGATGTGTGGCTTTACCACCATGAGGGAACCTACTTCCTGTATTACCTCGCCAATGCTGGTGTCAGAGTGGGCAGAGGTCAGCCCTGGAACAATATTTCGTTGGCCACATCGCCTGACGGTGTGCATTGGACAGAGCAGGGTCCGATCTTGAAAAAGTCCAAGGGAGCTACTTGGATGGGTACCGGTTCAACCTGGAAGTCATCCACCTTTGAGAAGGACGGTAAATTCTACATGAATTTCTCAGAAGAAATCGGCGAACGTCAAAACATCTACTTTGCTGAATCTACCGACCTCCGTAATTGGACGAGGTTGAAAGGAAAAGAATACCAGTTTGTACAGGATGAACGATGGTACAAGAAGAACGGTCGCTGGGACTGTATCTGGACCATAGCCAAGCCGGGGGGTGGACTTTACGGATACTGGACGGCCAGCCCTCTTTCCAATGATTGTAAATTTGGCTTTGGGGAATCGGAAGACGGGTTGCATTGGAAAGCACTTGAACCACCCAAAGTGGTGGGTGTGAAACGCAAACATGCTGAGGTCGGAGCCGTAGAGAAGATCGGGGACAAATACTACATGTTGATGGGCAATTACGCCCCCTACATGGTGACACTGGTTGCGGAACAACCCGAAGGCCTTTTTCATGTGGCGAAGAAGAACTCCAATGTTTTGACCGGGCACACCTACTTTTGCCGCTTTTTCGCACACCCAACCGATGGCATGCTCGTGTGCCACTTCACCAGGGCGCGGGACAATCAGGTTTCTTTCGCCCCTCTTAAAGATGTGCGAATCGACAACGAGGGAACGCTGCGCCTCGGATGGTGGAAGGGCAACGAGAAGATGAAGCACCATCCCGTCAAGGTGGATAAACCTATGGATACAACCAAGCCGATTGCGATGCTGGGCAATTCCTTTGATGTGAAAGGGGGAACGGTTCTCGACGGGAACTTGAGTCTGCCTAAGGAAAAAGATGCCCCGCGTAGTGGCTTGTATATTGAGTGCGTGAACCATCAAGGAGCCGCCGTGCTGGTGGATCATGCGGGCGTGGCCGAGCTCAGCTCCATGTCGGCGGACGGAACCGTTTTGAAAATCGAAGAGCCCAAAAGGAGCAAGCATCCGGATCTGAAACGCGTCGACCGGGAGATGTCGTTCACAAACCCAGCGCACTTTCGCTTACTCCTCAAAGGCTCTCTGATGGAATTCTACCTGGATGATATCCTGATCGAAAGCTATGCCTTGCCCGCCGAGGCCAGCGGTCGTATTGGGCTGATCAACTCCTCAGGTAATCTCGAAAGCCTTAAAGCATGGAAATAAAGAAAATTTATAAAGCACTACTCCTTACCCTCCTCACCTCGGTGTGCAGTGCGGAGGAGCCGAAGACGGTCATCGAGACTCCTGTCATACCAGAGAACCCGCCTGAGACCTGGCTGACC
>JAOFTV010000056.1 GCA_028045305.1 Opitutales bacterium
AAAGCTTCTGTTTATCAGCAAGCAGCTTTGCCTTCAGCTTGGCATAATCCACATCCTGAACGCTGACTCCATCATCGATTGCCAGAGCGACTGCCGTGGCGGCACTCTCGCTGAGCACCATGAAGACCGGCTCCATGCGGATCGAGCCGTGAGCTACGTGGGAAGCGGACAGGCAGACCGGGGCGAAAACATTCTCACATTCCCCTTTGCGAGGAATAATGGAGCGGTAGGAAACCGGGTAAGGCACGGGAGGCCTGCGCCAAATGACCCCTTCATTGCGCACATGGCCCTGTTCGTTTACGATGTGCTGCACTGCGTGGGAGTCCATGCCAAAGGAGGCGAGCCCCACCGAGTCTTCGGCCTTCTTTTTGTTCATGCAATTGTGCTGGGTCATGACATAGTCGCTGACCATGCGCCGGGCTTCGCGGATATAGATCATATACGGCCAACCGCCATTGCTCTGAAACTCATCCCGGGGCAGACCGTAGCCGGCAGCCCGCTTGCGGATGGGTTCAGGGACACGCGGATGGTTGGCCAGGGTCCAGAGGAACCCGCGGATGTAGAGCTGGTGCTCTTTTTCAATCTCCCGGCGCTTGGCGTAACTTGCCTCGGGGTATGCCCAGTTGGCACCGACATAGTCACTGCCCACGGCATGCATGTTGTTCCAGTCCACCTTGGATCCAGGCCCAGCCAACGGCTCGATCAGGGCGGGTATGCGCCCGTCTCCAGCTTCAAAATTACGCAGCAAGAGCTCGTGGTCGATCTCCCGGTAGCCCTCTGGTTTCTCCAACGGAATTTTCAAGGCGGAATCTTTCGTCAGGCACATGCGGTAGTTGTATCCCTGGATCTTATGGTCACCCTGCCCGTTTTTCAGCCCCTCAATCCTGTGCACATGGGGAAGAAGCCCACTGGAGGGATCACCGGGGATGACGTAGCCATCCACCTCGGCAACGAAGTGATCCTTGTCACCCTGACCATAATGCAACCGGGGCCTGGTATCCCCGCGACGCACTCCTGCAAGGTCTTCGCCATACTGGCTCTCCGGCTCACGCCCCACGGTGTAACTCACACCTGCAGCAGCCATCAAATCCCCAACATAGGTCGCATCGATGAACATTTTCCCGTGGAAGGTTTTACCGCTCAAGGTGGTGATGGAAACGATACGATTTCCGTCCATTTCCACTCCAGTTTCACGGTTTAATTTTTCATCAAAGAGTACCTGTACTTGGGCATCCGCGATAAGCTTTTTAAAAACCTGCTCCCCTACATGTGGTTCAAAACTGCGCACATGTTTTTCTCCGTAGGATGCGTTAATCCCCTCATAAAACTCTGAAGCAATACCACCGAAGGTTCTACGCTGGCCAAGGAAATCAGTAGCTCCCAGGCCACTGGCACTCATGCCTCCTAGAAAGCCCGTGGGATTGATAAGGATCACTGACAAGCCCTTGCGTTTGGCTGCAACCGCTGCAGTAACAGCCCCCGAGGAGTCTCCGTAAACGACCAGGTCGTATGAACCTTCGTCCGCCAATATTGTGCCGTCATCGAATTTCGCATTTTCAGCAAATGCGGCCGTGGCTAGGCATCCGAGCATCACGCCAGCAATTGATTTAGAGAAGTATCGTAGTAAGTAGATCATGATCTAGTTTCTTGTTAGTTTCTATTTCTAAAGTTTCTGTTTATCAGCAAGCAGTTTTGCCTTGAGCTTGGTATAATCCACATCCTGCACAACGATGCCTTCATCAATTGCCATGACTGCGGCAGTTCCGGCACTCTGCCCAAGAATCATGAAGACCGGTTCCATGCGGATTGAGCCGTAGGCGATATGGGAAGCCGACAGACAGAGGGGTACAAGCAAATTGCTGCATTCGTCCTTCTTTGGAACGATCGAGCGATACGAAACGGGATAAGGCTTAACATGGTGCCCTAGCCCGCCCTCGTTGCGAACCGTGGTGACACCGTTTTCCTGAACAACAACGCGTTGGCAGAAATGAGAGTCCATCGCATAAGAGGCAATACCCACCGAATCCTTGACCGGGCGCTTATTCTCGCAATTGGCTTGAACCATCACGTAATCCGAGACCATGCGCCGTCCCTCCCGCACATAGAGGTGATGTGGCCAATGACCGCTACCCTTAAATTCACCAGGGGGAAGCCCCCATTCATTTACCCGGGACTGCAATTTCTTCGGCACCTGCTTGTCGTTGGCCAGGAAGTACATGAACCCTTGCTGGTAGGTGACATGGTCCTGGAAGATTTTCTCCCGCAGTTCATACAGCTCGTGCAAGGGAACCGGCAGGCCACGGCGTGGCGGAGGAAGCGTGGAAAAGTTTTCCGGCGAATAGGTGCCATCGGGCCAACGATGACATCCACCCACATAATCGCTGGAGAAGCTCCCGGCGTTGTTGCTGTCCCCATTTTTCATCTGCACGGGGCCATCGGTCATTGGCTTGGTCGCGTAATGCAGGGTCCACCTGGGTTGCGGGTCAAAGTTCAGGAACCGTGCCAGCAGAGCATAGCGACCCGCATCATAGCCATCAGGTTTTGGAAAAGCGATCTTGTCGCGTGCTTTCGTCAAATGCATTCGGAAGTTGTAGGCCTGGACGCGGTAATCCCCATCGCCCGGTTTGCCGTAGGGTTCTGATGAGATCTCCGGAAGCAGTCCGGACTTCGGATCACCGGGCTTGACGTAAGGACTGATGGGTAATCCACAGAACTGGTATATCCCCTTCCACGACACCTGCTGCCATTGCCCAGCCAGTGATTCCTTGTAGGCACTCCGCGGTTCGCGACCGACGGTGTAAGAGACATTGGCGGCAGCTAAAAGATCGCCCTCATAGGTTCCGTCCACGAACATCTTTGCCGTGATCGTCTCCCCCGTCT
>JAOFTV010000057.1 GCA_028045305.1 Opitutales bacterium
TACCATCATCTACATGCCACTCGAAATCACAGATCTTGCAATTCTTAAAACTCTTTTCTCGCTTATAGTTCATCTAAGTGATTTCTCTTGTTTAATTGTGCATATTGAAAACCCTTTTAATTAAATGCGTTTTTATATTCATCGCCAAATACTAAAATCCTTTGCTAGTTTTATACTCATTATAGGCGGATGCATGTGCTTATTATTAACACTTGGAAATACTGCGTTAGCCAATCGCACCCTCAAAGAAACTCTAAGTTCAATTCAATCAAAGGCACTACAAGGGGATAGTTATTATCAGGGTATTCTTGCCCTTTGTTACAAATACGGAGAAAAGGGTCTACCCATTCAAATTAACGAGGCAGAAAGATGGGCAAAAGTAGCGACCAAAAATAACGGCGGAATAGGAATGGCAACGCTTGCTTCGATTCAGCTTGAGAAAGGGAATAACGAAAGAAGCCAGTTTTTATACGATGAAGCTTACCTGCATTCAAACCTAAGAGATTTATCCAAGTCAAAAGATCCATATGCCCTTTTTTGCATAGGTTTGATGGAAATAGATAACCCTCCTAAAAACCCCAAAAAAGGAATAAGAAACATCGAAAGCTCAGCTAAAATTGGATTTTCCACGGCACAGGCAACTCTTGGAGTTATTTTTTTAACTGGTGCTGGAACCGACCGAAATTTAAAAGATGGGATCCGTTGGACCTCGCTGGCGGCAAAACAAAAACACCCCCTTGCAATGTTCTATTTAGGTATGGCTTATTCTTTTGGAGATGGTGTTCCCAAGAACGAGGATTATGCAAATAGGTGGATTAGAGCAGCTGCAGATAAAGAATTCATTTCCGCCCAACTAACTTTAGGCATGCGGCTTGCGATGGGTGAAGGAATTGAAAGAAATCTCCAACGCGGTGTAACTTGGTTAAGGAGAGCGGAAGACAAAGGCTCATCAGAAGCAAAAATTCAACTCCGTAGATTTGAAACGCTCCTTCAAGCAAATCAACGAAACCCTGTAAGTTCAAATTCTCCAAAGGGAGATTTCACTCAACCGCCGGTGCATCTTGCCAAAAATACTGAAGATGCAACAACGGAGGTCAGTAGAAAAATTGGCCTTAAAAACTATAAGAAAAAAAACTACCAATTAGCTAAAATTCACTTTTTAAATGCATCTGAACAAAAAGACCCTTTGTCTTTAAGATACCTTGGTATTATGAATTTCTTGGGGCAAGGTTTTGCCAAAAATAATGATGTTGCAAGGGCTTGGCTTAATAAAGCTGTAAAAGCCGGAGATTCTGAAGCCCAAAGGTATCTCGAAGTAATGCGAAAGATAAGTGATTAGCCTTATTGAGCCCAAGCGGCATCAGCCAAATTAAGCCCAATCAAGTTATCACCATCATTCAAAACGATGACCTTGGACCAAACCACCCCTACCTGACCAAGAGGAGAAGTACCAACAACATGATACCTACCGCTAGGCAAATTACTTATATTTCCCTCACCTAAAGAGTTAGTTTTTATACGTCTGAGACTTGCTCTAGCTAATGCATTTCGAATCTTCGCCGCTGCACCAGGGAATTTATAACCACGCTGAACTGACCTTGCCCAATACTCGGCATAACTTTGGATGCCGTCAGTCCTAGGAAGGGTCATATTTTCTGCACTTAATATTGTTTGCAGATCATCTTCTACAACAAAAAATTCGGTGAAAGCAGCAGGACGCACTTTATTATCTAAGAATTTCACATTTGCACTCATTTTCAAATTAGCACTTCCACCTGAAGTATTTTTAATAGCAGGCAAAACTTTTGTTCCAGGTATGTAAAGAGTTGAGGAAGGCCTAGAAAAACGAGAAGAAGGAGAAGGCAAACGATTCACAGAAGATCTAGAAAAATTGCTTCCTCGATAACGACTTGTTGGTGATGAAACGGATGAGTTCAATGGAGTACTAACAGGAATCATTGTGGAAACTGACCCACCGTCCTGCAAAACCCGGATAGCATTACGAGCAGCTACAAGGGCTTTTTCTAATGAATCAATGCGTAACCTAGCATCGGAAAGTTCTCCATCAAGCAGATCTAACTTTAGCCTGGAAGATTTGCCGCGCTCTAAAACCTCTCGCTTGATTTCGCGTGCGTCAGAGAGTTGTCGTTTAAGTTCATCAACGACTGCACGCTCTTGATCGAGCATAACTTGGGCATTCATACTAGATTGACTTAATTCTCGAATTTGCTCTTGAAAACGATCACGGTCGGGTAGGTTTTGGGCATTAGACAAACGGTCCTTTAGGCTTTCATTCTCGGCACGAACTCGATCCAACTCAAATGCAATACTAGAGCCGTCAGAATCTGCAGTATTTTTGGAGTTTTGTAAGTTAAGCCTTACTTGGTTTAATTCTTCACGAATTAGCCTGTTTTCAGACTTGTATCGATCTTCCATACCTTTTGACTGGCGTAATTTACTACGCAAATCATCAATCTGAACAAGTAATAATTGATCATTTCCAGCAGGCAGATTCGAATCTAAATCTTGCCTCAGTCCAGATA
>JAOFTV010000058.1 GCA_028045305.1 Opitutales bacterium
GGTTTGGTAGGAGCCGTTTGCATAAAATTTCATGTTAGTGGCGGCACCGTCGTAACGCATGGTTATGATTTTAGTGTCTGTACGGGCATCCATGCCCCAAGTACCTGTTCGGCGGGTATGGCTCGTGCCTGGTCGGGCAAACCACATACCCGTGGCCTGTCCTGCCCCCGTGTTCATTCTTTGGACCTGCCAGCCAGCGGATCCATTGTAGTTTTGTCCTTTTTCAATCCCCCATGTCCAATAACTGGAGCTCCCCCATTTGGTTACAAAAAACAGAGTCATGCTGTCCCATGCATCAAAATCGGCGGCTGAGTTTTCCACCAAATAGGCATCCCCATTTGTATTGATCCCAGGAAAACCGTTATTGATTCCAGTAGTATTGTAAGTTGGAGTCTGCGTGGAAATAGCATGGTATCCATTGCCACTTTTATCCCCCCAGAACTTCACATTATTCCCGTTTGCCGGAGTTCCTGATGCTCCCAGGGAGGTCCCCTTGTCCATCACCGAGGTATCTGCCCCATCCAGCCAAAGTTTGAGGGAGGCTACATTGGACGGCTTTGGGAATGTGGCACCTTTGGAAACAAAGGGGGCATAAGATTCTGTAGGCCAACCTTTTACCCATGCAGAAACGGAAAATGCGGCCCCACCATCGAACACATCTTCGGACTCTCCAGTGGATACCTCCACATGACCATCAGCCAGATCGATCGCTTTACCACTGCCAAAAGGGGTGTCGGCTATGTATGTGGGAGTACCACTGGCAGATGTAGGAGTTCCTAATTTGTAAGGATGGCTAGAGGCAAGGGAACCGGCCAAGCCCCACTTGTGGGCAAGGTAGCCTTCAATTTTATTTGCTTTTTCCTGAGACAATGAAGTGCTAAAAGCAATTATTTCAGCGATATCAATTGATGCACAAAATCCTTCAGCAACTGTACCGACTCTGTAATTTGAATGAGGCCCAACATTGGTATCCGTGTTAGTTAATTTTAAGATCATAAATTGATTGATAGTACCTAGGCTAAAGTTACCACTTAGGGCTATTCCATTTTTAGATACTCCTCCTGGAAGAATGTCGTGATGGAAATAGTTCTGCCCATTTCGAAACAAATAATTGGACTGCCTTGATCCGGGGGAAGATCCGCCATGTCCAAGAACTCCGCCATAATAATCAAAGTTAGCATTTACACTTCGGAAAACATAATAGTGTTCTTTAGCAAAAAAAGCAGTTCCTCCAACAGATAAGGCATCATCACCCCCGGCTCTCCTTATCTCAACTACTGGTTTATTATTTGGACCAGATGTTGAATTTAAAGTTGGGCTACCCAATGAGGTAGTCGCATGTCTGCCATTTCCACTTTTGTCACTCCACTGACTGACTGCGTTCGAGTTGTGAGTGATGGTAGATGAATCGGCAGCATCAAGCCAAAGTTTCATTGTGGATACTTCTATGGGGGAAAAAAGTTTCTTAGCGATTCCGTGGCGACCGGTTCCGGAAGAATCGTTGGCATTTCCCCCGTCAAATGCCCAACGTCCCTGCAAGTTGGCAACCCCTACGGGTGCAGATGGCAAGAGCACACCCACGCTTCGGCTGACCACCGTGCCTCCGGAATTAGAAGCAATCGACCGGAAGTAATATACTTTCTCCAGGTTGGGGATGGTAATGGTAGTGGAAAAGGTGCCGGCTGCCTGATTGGTGGAGATCGTGACCTCGTTGTCCCAGGCGGTGGAGGGGGTGACTGCAGTTCCTCGGTCCTCATCGCCCCAGCGGATCTTCACCGTTGGGTTCTGCTCGCCCGTGCTGTTGAGGATGCCGGTAAGCACGGCCGTCTCCCGCGAAGGTTGGTTTACACTCATCGCCCCGAAACCGGCCGGGATGATGGTCTGGGCAATGGCGGAGGCTGCGGATAGCAGAATGCTTAGGGTGAGGGTTACGGATTTGATATGGGTCGTTCTCATGACATCTCGATTCGAGTAATAGGGAAGGGGCTTTTTAAAGAAGATAGGAGCTAAGAATTTTAGGCTAGTAAGGTAGGAGGCGTGGATTGGTGTACGCGCACGCACACGGGTTTATACAATAGGGGAGGTAGCCGAAAGTTTCCTGAGGGGTTCTTTGGTGCCAAGAATTTGGACAAATTCGGCACAACGAATTTCTCTTCCTCCAAGGAAGTACACCAAATTTTCATTATTCGATGAATAACTGACAAATGACTAAAAATTAGGGAATTACCTTTTTTGATATAAAAAATAAATACTGGGACTATCTTTACTTAGCGTTCAACTAAAAAAAAATACGTTTTAAGATAATATTAATTTTAAAAACAAAAAAACAGTAACATAAATTAATAAATATATAACAATTTAGCATTATTTGGATGAAGGGAATAGTTTTTACCCCCCAAAAAACGACCCTACATCTATCAACAATTTTTTCTCTGAGTAAGTTCTCAGCTCAACCCATTTTTAAGTTACCTATATAAGTAACCGTCTAGGCTAAAATGATATGTAATAGTAGCAAACTCCTTCGAAAGGAG
>JAOFTV010000059.1 GCA_028045305.1 Opitutales bacterium
GAATCGATGGTACAAGAAAATTCTTTCAGGGAAGATCTCTACTATCGCTTGAATGTTGTGCGTATCGAAACACCATCACTTCGTGAACGCATGGAAGACCTACCTGAACTTGTTGACTTCATGCTTGTTCGCCTCGACAAGAAATTTGCTATCGGAACCAAGGAGATCTCCATCGAAGCCATGGATGTTCTTAAATCCTGCAGTTGGCCTGGAAATGTAAGAGAATTAGAAAATGCACTGCATTCCGCTTCCGTGGTGTCCAAAGGAAATCGTATATTAACAAAAGACCTCCCACAAAGCCTTTTCTCCGCTTCTAGGGAAACCGTACATTTAGATAATAAGTTACCTGCAAATCCTTCGCTTGCCACAAACCTGAAAGAACAAACGGACGGTACTGCAATAAAGATTGAACCCGATGCGGAACAACCGATATTTGGTCATTCATCACAGTCAATGAATACGGTTTCTCAGTCTCATCAAAACAAGGAATCGTCCCCACCATCTTCGATATCCTTAGAAGAAAGTTTTGATATTTCTTACGCCCACCTGCGGGCAAATACCGACCATAACCTGCTCGAAGAAATGGAAAAAGAAGTAATCCGTAGATCTTTGCAAGAATGCGGGGGAAACCAAGTAAAAGCATCTGCACTACTTGGCATAACCCGGGCAACCTTACGGAAGCGCATAGATAGTCACGGTATTCGTTACTAAGATTGTTCCTTTTGGTAGCTTGCCAAATTTCTTTGCATGCTTCATTTTTTAAATGATTGTTATTTATAGCCCATGAACCAACTTCCTAGAATTGTACTTACTGGCATCGGCCTTACCTGTCCTTTGGGTAATGACTTGCCCGCGTACCGTGAGGCACTCTTAGCTGGTCGGAGTGGAGTGTCGCTCTTCCCCGTGCGAAACATGGGCGAACAACCTGCAGGTGTTTGCGATTTTGATCAGACAAAATATCAGAAACGCAAAGAAATTCGCGTTGGTACAAGGGCTGGAAGTATCGCAATCTACTGTGCCAATGAAGCACTTTCGCACGCGGGTATAGATCTGGAAAAGGAAGACTCTTCCAGGATCGGCATTTATTTGGGAATTACCGAGCATGGAAATGTCGAGACAGAAACGGAAGTGTGTCAACTATTTGATCATTATGACGAAGATATCAAGTATTGGACTCATCACCACAACCCTCGTACAGTAGCAAACAACCCAGCCGGCGAAATTACAGTGAACCTTGGTCTAACTGGCCCACACTACACCATCGGTGCTGCTTGTGCTGCAGGAAATGCAGGGATTATTCAGGGCGTCCAACAATTGCGTCTTGGTGAGTGCGATTTTGCCCTCGCTGGAGGAGTGAGCGAAAGCATTCGTGCTTATGGTATTTTTGCTGGGTTTAAAAGCCAGGGTGCACTGGCCTCTCATGAAGACCCAACTCGGGCAAGTCGCCCTTTTGACAAGGGTCGTAATGGAATCGTGGTTAGCGAGGGTGGGTGCATTTATGTTTTAGAACGCTTAGATGACGCCCAGAAAAGAGGTGCACATATTATTGCCGAAATCGCGGGATACCGAATCAACTCAGATGGTACAGATTATGTTCTACCCAACCCGGAAAGACAGGAGGAGTGCATGAGACAAGCTTTAAGCAATGCCAATATGCAACCAACAGACATCGATTTAGTGAGCACCCATGCAACTTCAACTCCCCAAGGAGATGAACAGGAGTGCAAAGCAATCCGAAATCTTTTTGGTGATAGTACAAGTACCCTGGTCAATAACACCAAAAGTTTTATTGGACATTCCATGGGAGCTGCCGGTGCCATCGAATTAGCTGGCAACATCCCCTCATTGGAAGATGGGATGGTTCATGCCACCTTAAATGTGGAGGAACTTGACCCCAATTGTGCTCTTCCCGGCCTGGTCTCAGGTGATGCGGTCAAGAAAAAGGGAGGGATAAAAGTTATCCTAAACAATTCTTTTGGAATGCTTGGAATCAATTCCGTTCTTATCTTGAAAAAGTTCGAAGCCTAGGATAGTAAGTAGTTCATAATCACTGATGGACAAAGAAAAAGTCAAACAAATCGTACTCGACATAATTTCGGAAATCGCTCCGGATGAAGACCTTAACGATGTTAAACCTGATATCAGGTTGAGAGATCAACTCGATCTAGACTCTATGGATTTTTTAGATATCGTCATGGAACTTCGTAAACAGCACGGTATTGATGTACCTGAACCAGAGTACCGTGAACTAGAATCTTTAGACAGTTGCGCCAACTATTTGCTTCCAAAATTCGAAGCTGGTACTGCTGCCTGATTGAGTGGGGGCGGTAAACCCTGCCCCGCCCTTCTTTGCCAGCGACTAAGCCCATAAACACGACCACTACCTCGGCAGAGGTTGCAATTATTGGTGCTGGCTTGTCCGGCCTAGCAGCAGCCGCCCGTTTGGCGATGTTTGGTAAA
>JAOFTV010000006.1 GCA_028045305.1 Opitutales bacterium
GAATACTTAATCGTAATCACCCCCGATAACAATGAATCCACTACCAACATCTCTCTTTTGATCGATGGTTCGAGCATTACCTCAAAATACTTCGGAGAAACCTTTGAAAACTCTTCCATCGCCCTTGTTTACAATCCTCAACTCCCCCTCTTTTCTTCTCCCGAAATTTCCCGATGGACACGCGGCGTTTATTCGGAGTTTAAAATCGAAGCAAATAATCATCTGACCCTAAGCGCCACAGGTTTGCCGGGCTGGTTAGAATTTAATGAAACGACGAGCATTCTTAGTGGATTACCAAATGACGGGAACTCCTCACAGATTGTGCTTACTGCTGCCAATCCCGCATATGATGCCAATCAAAGTCATAGGGTGGAGGTTTTTGACCCTAGTGTATTTTCCTCGCACATGGAACTTACCCCGCGAGGAGTCTTATCTAACCAAACTCCATATGACCTACCCGGATTGATTTTACAGTTGGATGGTTCTACGATTAACGAACTAAACGGAACATCCATTACTTCATGGAAAGATTCATCTGGTAACGGCAGAGACTTAGACCAGTCAAGAGGAGCTCCGAAAGTTCGCACAAACATCATGCTGGGTAGTCGAAAAGTCGTACACTTCGATGGATTTTCCCAACTTTACTCAAGTGTAGACTTTGGAACTCTCATCGAGGATTATACTATCATTTCACTGATTCGTCACACCGGTGGACTGAATCAAGCGGTCATTGCCTCTGTGGGAACAGATTGGATATTTGGCTTGGGTGATGGCAAATCTGCCTATTGGAAAATCGATACCAATATACTTCCAAGCAGTCCATCTGCTGATGAGCAATGGCACCTGATTACAGGATCGATTGAGCGGGATGGAACGGTAAAATTGTGGAGAGACGGATTTCTCGTTCATCAAAGCATTCTCTCTTACCTCAATGACTCTAAGCCGGGCAGGTTGGCAGTTGGAGGAGCTCAGGCCAACGACTCCTTCTCCAAATCCGAGGTAGCGGAAGTTCTGCTTTATAACCGTCCTCTTAAAGAGGGTGAAAAAACTGATGTAGAAGACCATTTACGATTAAAGTGGTTATCAGACGACCTCCGGGACTTTCCCATGTTGGTTCGATTGGGGAATGGACAGCATCCGGACTTTGACCACGGTACTTTTGCCGATTCTGAAGAAGGCGGAGATCTACGAATTTATGACGAGAATAGAGTTCCCCTACCCTACGAAATTGACGAATGGAATGTATCTACTGGAGAGTCAACCCTCTGGGTGCGTGTTGGTGAGGTAAACCCAGACCTTAATCTCTTCGCATATTGGGGTAATGACCGAAACACCACGAAACCCTCCTACCGATCAGATGGTTCGGTCTGGGCTGATTATGCGGGCGTCTGGCATTTTTCCAATTATACAGACTCTACCAGTAATAACAGAAACGCCTCCGCTTCTGGGTCTCCACAGACCAACTCCCTTGGAGTAAGTGGGTACGCATTACAATTGAGCGGAACAACTGATAAGTTAAGTATTTCTGGATATAATGGGCTAATGAACGATTCCACCCGCTCGATTGAAACATGGGTATTTTCGGAACAATCCGAATCAGGAATATTAGGATGGGGAGGCTTTGGTAATAATTGGAATCTTCGCTGGAATAACCAAGGTCCATTGGTAAGTACAGATAATGGCAGTACCAAAAGGCAGGGATCTGGAAACATTGGCAATGGGAAATGGAATCATATTTTAATCAGTTACCCGGGGAATGGATCTGACATCAATAATGCCCGAATCTACCTCAATGGTAGATTATCCGATGCTCCTGCTTCTTCAGTGGATGGCACTGTAAATACAACAGAAGGAAACGATTTGGTTCTTGGTGGCTTGGCAAATGGATCTTCTTTACTTGATGGCTGGCTGGATGAGACACGAATTTCCCCTATTCACAGAAGCCAAACGTGGGCACGCATCTCCTACGAAAGTCAACGAAAAGACGAAACCTTTTTCTTCCAAGATTTAGTTTACTTACAAGCTCCGGTAATGCCTGCCGATCTTAACTTGACAGTTGTTAAAGACACCTCGATGCAATTTCAACTGTCCAGTAATCCGCCAGCCACATTGTACGAACTAAGCGGTCCCCTCCCCGGTGGATTAAATTTTAATCAAGCAACTGGAACTTTGTCAGGAACTCCGACTGAAACCGGGGGCTTTGAACTTAATGCCACAGCCACTAATGCTCAGGGCAGTTCCACCGTTAGATTTCTGGTAAATTCGTTGGAAAATATCGAAGCCCCAGTCCTTGAAGCTGGTAGCGTCGATGAGGTTGGCGGGACCACTGTCGATTTGACAGGTAAATTAATCTCAAGCGGAGGAACACTGTGCAATATTTCGCTTTATTACGGAACAGCGGACCAAAACGAAACCACGGGTGCCTGGGAATACAGCTTGGCTTTAGGCACTCTAGGTCAAGGTGACATCCCTGCATCACTTACTACTTTGGATAGTGGTAAAACCTACTACTACCGGTTTAAAGGAGGTAACCCAACGGAGTCATGGTCAGATGTTGGTACATTCACTACCCTGCCCTACGACCAAGGAATCCTGCGCATTCATACTGGCATGGACGACGGGGGATTCGGTGCAGGCTGGTTTTGGGATAACGGAAACGGCAATGGCGAGCAAAAGATTTTTGAACCGATACTTACCCAGTCCCTCTATTTTGCCCCAGATGGAAGCTCATGGACATTAACCAAAGCAATTTTTGATTTTAATGAATCCCTGAATATCGGTCAGAATTTGGAACGAGTTATCTTAGAGGGGGTAAATGCCCTATCCATACAAGTGAAAGGAAACCTGACCATCGGACATGGCCTCAATGCATCTCTTTTCTCATCCACTCCCCACCTTGAGGGGGGGTCCTTGAGTGATGGATATGATGGATATTACCCAGACTCGGCAATCAATGGATCCTTACTTGCTCGTGGCAATCTCGGCGGATACGGCGGTGGACAAGGCCCGGGTAAAGGTCTTTCAAGTGGCAGGATATATAAAGGGGGAGCATCTGGAGGTGGTGGTTCCTTTGGTGGAGAAGGTGGTCCCGGTGCTTCGGGTGCCAGTGGTATTTTATATGGTTCTGCAGGTCTGGAGTATTTGATTGGTGGATCAGGCGGCGGACTTGGCAATATTGGAGAAGCGGGAGCAGGTGGAGGGGCTCTTGAGTTAAATGCCTCAGGCAAGATTTTGATCGATCAAGGTGTTCGCATTTCTCTACGTGGAGGAACTGTGTTTGTTAATCCTCAAGTGGGTGCTAATTTTTCTGGGGGGGCTGGATCTGGGGGGGCCCTTAAATTAATCGGTGCATCGATCGAAAATCGTGGAGTTCTTGATTTACAGGGGGGTGATGCTCCCGGGGTTGACCCTAGAGAACCTGGGGTTCGTTACCTCCGAAATGCAGGAGGTGCGGGAGGAGGCGGTCGCATAGCCATGCTCTCGGACGGAGAAATTATTACCGGAACTACCCTAACTGAGGGAGGACAGGGTAACTCTGATGGGGCCCCCGGATTGCCGGGTACTCTTTACACCGGAAGACTGCACTCGGATACTGTTCAATCCTTGGAATTTAGCTCGGGCACATTGGTCTTTGATACCTCAGGCACATGGAAGCACAGTGCAGGTTCAACCGGAAAAGGAGTCATTCAAGCATCGAGCATTTTAGTAGATGGCAGACCCTATGGCTACAGTGTGTGTGAGTTTTCATTTTCGAATCTATCTATCGGACCTGATGTCTCAGTTGTTGTAAAAGGAAGGAATTCATTGCGCTTGATCGTGGATGGCAATGCCACAATAGGAACCGACATCCGACTGGATGGAAAATCCGGAAAATCCGAAATTTATTCAGGAATCCCAGGCCCCGGTGGATGGTCCTCTGGTCGGGCTTTAAGCGATGCAGATTTACCAGGAATCTCCAATATTGCTTTAAGTGGAATGGGCCCGGGAGGTGGAAAGGGAATTGACGATATAACGCCAATTAGCTCGGGGGGTAGCCATGGCGGATATGGGTCTGCTGGTCAAAATAATGGTTCCGTCGGCCATCTTTATGGAGATAGCAACATAACTCACTTAGTTGGAGGCTCTGGAGGGGGAAGGTCTGCCGGTCGCTATGCAGATGCAGGCGGTGGAGGCGGTGCCCTATACCTAATAGTTGCAAACACTTTCATACTGGAAGGTAATGCCACTCTTTCGGCAAATGGAGGCAAAGGAATATCAAAAAGTATAGGCAGTGGTTCCGGAGGTGCGGGTGGGTCTATTCGTATTGAGGCACAACACTTATTGAATCTTGGAAGAATTGAAACGCTAGGTGGAGATGCCAATGCGAGTGGTGGACCTGGCGGTGGAGGAAGAATTACTCTAATTACGGATGGTTCTCTCAACGAGGGAAACATCAGCGTATCTGGAGGCACAAACCCCGACCTTGCCAGCAATCTTCAAGGCGGAACTGGAGTCTATTCTAAAATAGTAACTCCTGTGCTTCCCAATATTCTTACGCAAAACTTCAGCTACTCCAATATACTCTCCCCTGTGAACATTGGGCTTTCCAGTGGTCTAAACTACGAGTTCTCTGGACTTCCTACTGGTTTAAAAATTGAAGACCTGAATTTGATAGGAACTCCTGAGCAAGCAGGTACTTTTCAAGTCGTAGTGATAGCCAGCAATCGTTTTGGAGAAACAAATGATACCTTTGAAATTAATATTACTCCGGGCACACCTTCCATCAATACCCTACCCTCAAGCCAAGTCGGTGGGACCTCTGCACTTCTAAATTCCGAGGTGCTTGAAACTGGGGGAGAGAATGCAACCGTCAGTTTTATCTACGGCTTGGATGCTGGCAGTTTAGGTTCTAATAGTTCCACAACCCTGGCCCACTCTGCTGGTCAAAAATCGATCCTTTTAACAGGCTTGGAAAATAACCAAACCTATTATTTCCAGGCTCGCATATCCAACTCCCAATCATCAAACACCGGCAGTGATATTTACTCCTTCACAACTTTAAATACTGAAGTCTCGCCGGTCGTCAGAATTGGTCCAATCGATGAACTTACCGATTCTAACGCCACTTTGCATTACGAGTTAGTTTCCTATGACACAATAGCTCCGACTCTTACCATATTTTGGGGACCTGTGGATCAAGGCGAACTTTCAGGTCTTTGGGAATCAAGTTATGAGATTGGAGAAGTAAGCGAAATTGGTCTAAACAGTCACCGAATCTCAGACAGAATACCTGGAGAAACCATTTTCTTCCGTGTCAGGGCAAAAACGCCCAACAATACTTCTTGGTCTGAATTAGCAGGCAGTGGAAGGACCGTAGGACTCCCTAATATTGAAGCCCTACCCGCCATTGATCAGGAGACTAGTTCTGCAACCCTACGTGGCCAAGTAGTTTCGACTGGAGGAGAAGTTACCAGGGTTGCTCTAACAAATCCAAAAGTGGCTGATGGACTCCTTGCACATTGGAGCTTTGATGAAGGCCAGGGCATTGAGATTCGTGATTCCTCTGGCAATCAGGAACCCGGCTTAATTCTTGGAGGTGTAAGTTGGAAGCCTTCACACTCCGAGGATTTTGGCACATCAATTTCTCTACTCGGAGAAGAACTGTCCTATGCCGAACTTCCTACCTTTCAACTAGGTGGAGAAATGACAATAAGTGGCTGGTTCAAATTAAGAAGTTTTGGAGAAAACCTTAGGGCTTTGGACTTTTCCGATGAAGGAGATAATAATGGAATTATTTTATCAACAGATGGTAATGGCAATGATGCCAACTGGGGAGTCTTTACTGGGGACGGGACTGAACTAGGTTGGAGAAGTTCAGCACTTAGTGGGGACGCTGACTCAAAAATCTCATCAGATTATAATTATGACCTAGCGATTAATCTTCACGGGACTAACCAGACAGTTAATGGTGTGACCTTTACTGGCACCACCTCAACCTTTGGCAGTGGATGGGAATTAACACACGGTTTTGACGCACATGTTGGATCAAGCGACTCAAATGTTCAGGGAAATATAGGTGCCATGCTTGACCAAGGGTTTAAATACGGTGGCACCCCCCAAAAAATCAAACTAACCGGGTTGACTGATGGCCAGGCATATGTCTTTTCTCTATTCAGTCAGGCATGGGGAGGGACTCGTACATGTACTTTACGATGCTCCGATTTGAATGGTTCAATTACAGTCAACCAAGATCAATATGATGGACAAAGCCCCGATGGATTGGTCGTAGAGTGTACCTACATCGCCGCGGGTTCAGAGGCTATAATCACTATCGAACCTTTAGCCACTGCCACTTGGCACCTCTATGCATTTAGCAATCGTGAGTCCGAATTTGTGCCTGAAATCTCCTCCACTCAGGTTGATTCGCTGTGGAAACTCAATGAATGGCAACATATTGCCGTTTCCGTGGCAGATGACGGCCTAACAAAATTTTATTCGGATGGAGAATTCGTAAACTCATTTAACGGGAAAGCACCACAACCACTCACACGTTCCTATCATATCTTGGGTGGGAATCGTTTGTGGATGGATCAATTTGGACCCGAGAATTTGAATGGCCTCAAATTATGGTTGGATGCTTCCGACGGCTCCACCCTTTCTCAAGACTTTAATGGTACACAATTTGCAAGTACTGGAGACCGTATCGGGCGATGGAAAGATAAAAGTGGACTCGGCTATGATGGTATTATTTTTGAAGAATCAGCCGACCGCACTCCAACCTTTGAAGCGAATTCTTTTAAAGGCACATTACCTGCGGTTGTTTTTGATGGAAGCAATGATCTTATGGTTGTTAAAGATAGTCGTATTGATTTTGATGCCTGGGATGAAATGACCTTAATCACGGTACACGACCGTACCAATAACAATTCATGGACAACTCATATAGCGAAGGGACACCGTAGTGATACCACTCATGGTTGGGACATTACCTTAAGGAACCCAGCTAATGGAGCAGCAACTGTTTTCTTTAAAGATATTAACGGAGGAGGCTCCCTTGATATGTGGAATTACGATCATTGGGACGCCGCACTCTTTTATCTAAGCTTTGGAAAAGAATCCAGGTTAGTTCGTCTGAATGGCTCGCAAATTAACTTTTCTGGAAGTGGGGCAAGATTTGCCAATGCATCTAATATTCCAGTATCCATAGGTGGGAAATTACGATCCACCGGTACGAGTGCTGCTCAATATGCCCCCGTCATGTTTTCAGAGATCATTATTCTTCAAGATACTCCAGACAGCCAAGAAATGGAAAAGATTGAGGGATACCTGGCTCATAAATGGAGCCTTGAATCAAAACTCCCCAGTTCCCATAAATACAAACCCTCCCCTCCAGTCACTCCTCCCCCAGACTTTCAACTTTTTGACGGCCTAATTGATGACCTTAGAATATACAATCGTGCCCTACCTCTTGAGGAAATCGGACAAATCCATTCCGGAGACTTAAGTGAAAATCAAATAATTGGAGGGCAAAACCCAAAAATATCTCTGTATTGGGGCGATGAAGATGGGGAAAGCAATCCAGAAACCAATTCTTCCTCAGACTCCGCATGGGATTACAAAATTGAACTTGGAGAGAAAAGCATAGGTGAATTTTCACACACCTTAACCGGTCTTGAATTTGGTAATTCCTATTATTATCGGTTCCTCGCAGAAAATGATGCAGGCGCAACTTGGAGCCCATCCAGCGAAAAGTTCTCCAGTGGATCTTTCTCGCTCGCAGCAGACACTTGGACGGATTTGGATTTGTTACTTTGGTTAGATGCAAGTGATGTAAACGGAGATGGGGATTTTGATAATGAACCATATGCAGGAGCAGTTGATATCTGGCGGGACAAATCTGGCGGAAAAAGGCATGCCTCCAACGGACAAGGACCTGAGTTAATTTATGGTGCGCAGAATGGTCGATCCATCTTACAATTTAATGGACAGGGGCATTACTTACGGATTTCCGATTATGATGATGAATCTCCCAAAGATTTAGATATTGGAAACGAAGCGACCTTCTTTTTTGTACTCCAAGCGGAAAGCCTTGGAACAGGTGCACCTTTACTAAGCAAAGGTTGGAGCAATAACTCGGGTTGGTTATTTGGAAAAAGCCTCCAAAATTCTCCGATTTTAGGATTGCGGGGAACGAGTTCAATTGATGAGACCTCTGCCCCCACTACCTGGCCGGATGCATTCAATCTTTTTACCTTCAGAAAAACCGATGATCGCAGAACTTTAAGGATTAATGGTACAATAAGTTTCGATCTTCTCGATTCGGGCTCAGCAACCTCTTCGCTTTCCAGAGATCTTATTTTCGGGGCAATCGATCAAGATGGGATCAATAAATTCAGCGAATTTGAGGCAGCAGAGTTTCTTCTTTACGACCAAGGGCTTTCCAATGAAAGACATCAAGAGGTTGAGGGTTACTTAGTTCATAAGTGGGGAATATCCGACTTCCTGCCTTTGGCTCATCCTTACAGTCAAGTTCCACCACAGTTCGAAAATCGTCCGAAAATTCTTTTACCTGATCCATTCTATCTAAACCATGGAGAAAATCAGGACTACTATATCCCGACAAACCGCTCATTTTCAAAAATCGAAGCTATTGGACTACCTGATGGCTTAGCCATCGAACAGACAACAGGGCACCTGACCGGTAGCACGAGTACTCGGGGCAGTTCTCCGGTTAATCTAATAACTACCAATCAAGCGGGCTCATACTCCCAGGTTTTTGATTTTGTGGTCACTGATTACGATGCCTGGCCCTATGAATTGGAACTTAATATTTCCGGATACAGTGGAAGCGAAATCCTTGAAAACTTCCCCCTCTATCTTGAGCTAAATGAATCCATTGACGGATTCAATTACCATCAATTCACAGACTCTATTAAGGGTGGAGATCTGCGATTTCTATCCAATTCCAGATCAACCGAACTCGCGTATGAAACCGTAAAATGGGATACAAAAGGCACTTCTGCATTCTGGATACTTATTCCGAGACTAGATAACAATACAACCATCTTCGCAAAGTGGGGAAACCCAGCACACACAACTCCCCCCATCTACACCAAGGATGGAACGGTTTGGGCTGACTACAGGGCTGTTTGGCGAATGGACGAAGATACAACCTCGATTATTAGGGATTCTGCATCCGGATATCATGCAGAACCAAAAGGGTTCGAAAGTTTACATACCGAAGGCGTTATCGGAAAAGCCATACAACTCGACGGTGTTGACGATTTTATCGACTTACCGGATTCCGGCTATTTTACAAGTGGTACTAAACAAGCAAGTCTGTCTTTCTGGTCATTTAACCAAAATGATTCTTTGGCAGACTTTACCTTGATCCATGCAAGTTCTTCATTGGGTGCTCACATGCAAATCAGATTACCTGGAAACGATGGAGCGTTTCATTGGTTGACTGGAAGTGGATCTTTGGATGATGCAAGTTTGGCCGTTACAGGAATAAACAACCAATGGACACATTGGGTATTTCAAGTTGATCTCTTGTCTGAAAAATCAAATGTCTTTCGGGATGGTACTTTAGTTCTTACCCAAAATGGAATAAGTAAACCCTTCGGTGCATCGGCCGGATCATTCCGAATCGGGTCAACTCAATCCAACGAACAATGGTGGACCGGTAAGATTGATGAGGTTCGCTTGTCCAATTATCTTGAATCTGCCGGTCGAATTTCCACTAGTTTCTCAAACCAACAACCTGGAAGCACCTCCTTCGCAACGCCAGGAACCGTAGTGGGCCCTCCTTTCTTCTTTCCTAATCAAACAGGGCAAGGATTCGCTGATGAAAACTTCTCTTATCTGGTCCAAACGTACCCAGTCGATGTTTCCTATTCCGCAGTAGGTCTGCCTGCTGGACTCTCCATAAATTCGACCACTGGAGAAATTTCAGGGCAACCGGTAAAAGGTGGTAATTATACCGTTACTGTTATTGCAGAAAATTCATCAGGAAAGACAATCAGTACCCTTGTATTAAAAATTAATGAATCAAATAATTTTGCTCAGGAATTACTCATTAGTTGTGAAAATTATTCGGGTACTGAAACATTATTAAACTTTCCCCTAAAGGTGGAATTAAATTCCTCAATAGAAGGATTTAGCCTACGGTTATTTTCGTCATTAAATGGTTATGATTTGCGATTTTTTGATTCTTCCGGAACAGAATTAGCCCACGAAATAGAAACCTTTGATATATCGAATAATCGTTTGGTCGCTTGGGTAAAGGTTCCCGAACTGTCATCTGCCACAACCTTTACGGCTTATTGGGGAAATGAGAATTTATCACAATATCCAGCCGATTATTCTATAAATGGCGAGGTTTGGAGCCAAGGCTATCGAGGTGTCTGGCATCTTCGCCCAGTCGAATCCTCCCCTAGCCTAACAGATTCTACTTCCTACCGAAACCACCTCTCAGACCCAAATGGAAGAAATTATAATGAATCTCTCATAGGGTCCGGTCGAACTTTTTTTGGAGAACCGGATGAACAATTACTTGCACCCAACACTGATTCACTTTTAAACTTGGATAGTTCCAACTACTCCTTTTCTTCCTGGATTAGGTTGGAAAGATCGACAGAAGAACGAGTAAATGATGCAATCTTTGTTCTAGGTTACGACAAGACTCCAACTAGCTCAATCTTTGATGACCCTGAAGTATTCACCGCACTTGAGCCTACTGGATCCGCAGTTTTAAAAACTGGGCCTAATGATAATGGATTACTCTTCAGTTCGATTGAGGATTTACACGCATTGAATCTTGGGGTTATTCGATCAAGTGGATTCCTAACCGGTATGCTCACAAGATTTACCCCCCCCGAAGATGGGAAATATGAATTTCGTGCTCTTACCGGTAACAGTGATTGGTTTTCCTTATGGTTGGACCTTAATCGTGACGGAAACTTTTCCTCCGGCGAAAGAATTTGTCAGACAGATCTTAAAACATCTGGCCCCCAACAACTCTTAGCAAACACATCCTATAATTTAATGCTCGCCCATGGAAGTCCGACTGGATCGACCAGTTCATCCTTAGATTTCCAGACCCGCTCAGAAGATGGTGGCTGGAGTTCTTGGACAACCGTAGATCCGCAAGATCCAGGACAATACAAGTATTACCATTTAACTTTTGATGGAAATCTTTCCGATCGCATCAGTCCCTTTTCCTTTTATCAGTATGGTGCAACCGAACGGATGGACATGCAGGACTTAGCGCCCGCTCAGGTTCACAGGCTTTCGGGCAGTCCTTCGAAAAATGAAGGCAACGCCACCCTGGCAACCGGGCAATGGTCTCACCTCAGTTCCCAGATTGATCAAGTCAACGGTTTGCAGGAAGTCTTCCTAAATGGAAATTCAATTGCTCGTAAATCTTTTAATTCCAATCAATCGCCCGGTCCTCTAAGTGGTGCATCCTGGAGTTTTGGAGCCAGTACGGTTCCCTTCTCTATCGATGAAATTCGACTTAGTGCTGAAATCAGATCTCCGGATTGGATTCAAGCATCCTACCGGAATCAGGCGGGAACTTTTAATTTCCCAACATTGGGATCTGTAACTGGAGAAAATGCTTTCACCTCGGCCTCTGAATACATCATCAATGCCGAAACTTATTTTGAAAAAATGATTACGGCTACTGGAAACCCAGTTGCTTTCCTAGCAACCGGGCTACCGGGAGGCATCACAATCGACCCAACCGACGGCAATCTTTCTGGTACGCCAGTACGGGCTGGTATTTATCAAGCAGAAATTCAAGCGATTTACCTAGACTACTCAGTCGCCACTCAAATGGTTTCCCTGAATGTTCAACCAGGCTACCCGCAAGTGTTATTGAATAACGTAATCAGCAATGATACATCATCCTTGACCATAGAATATGAAGTTAATGCAACTGGGGGTGACGACCCCGAGGTTTTTATACTCGCTGACCTTGTTGATCATGGAGCCAATTTATACGCTTGGAAATATAGAAAAAGTCTTGGAAAACAAGGTTTTGGTCCTGGCAGTACCGTTTTGGGAGGTCTCGATGCTGACCAACGTTATTATGTCAGAATTTACGCAGAAAATATTGTAGGTAGTTCTTGGACAGGAAAAGAGTTTTTTGTTAACCGACAAATCGAACTTCCCCACCTACCTACTACTTTAAACCTTTGGTATGATGCCCTCGATCCGATGGGTACTAACGATTACAATCTCCCCGCTCCCACTGCTGGTACTCCGATAGAAATATGGAAAAATAAAGCCCGGGAAGAAAATGATGATATAGCAGAAAAGAAACATCTACGAATAGGTACAGGTAGTGGCACTCCCTTAATTTCTTTAGATGGATACAACGGTACTCCCGTCGTTGAATTTGATGGAGATGATTGGCTAGCTAACCAGTTTGATATATGGAACCACCATAGATCGAGCTGGAGAGACAATGGTTATTCTGCTTTTGCTATTAGTAGATACACGGGCGGGAAAAATGGTCGTGTTATTACGGCTGGTAATGGTTTCAATTGGTTAATGGGTCATTGGAAGAACCGTTTGGGAACCTATTATTTTTATGGTTGGGTAGATCAAGGGTTCGAAGCTGATCTAGATTTTCATATGTTCGAACTTTCCCACCAAGCCTACAAGGAAAGTTCGGACCCAACTACCCGTATTTGGAATGATGGGGTAGCCGGGTCTTATTTTAGAGGCAATCCAAAAGGATCGAATGGTTGGCTGGGTATTCCCAGTACTATATCACTGGGAGCATGGAATAATGGAAGAGAATCTTCGGACTGCCAAGTTGGAGAATTCATGCTTTTCTTTGGTGAAATTGAAGAAGACAAACGTTTGCTTATTGAAGGATACCTTGCACACAAATGGGGAATAAAACTCCCCTCGATTCATCCATGGGCAAAGGAAGGTCCAAGTTTTGGGGAGACTATCACCCAGGGTGTAACTCCAGTGGGAACGACTGGACGAACAGATTCACCCATTGCCATAAATCGTGAACCTGCTAACCTGAGGCAAAACTCAGCGACCCTGACCGGCCAGCTAGTCAATCCTGGATTAGGTAACCTTACAGGAGGTATTTTTTCCCCAACCGATTATCCTGGGTTGCAACTTTGGTTGGATGCCTCCACTGGGGCTACATACGATGAAGAACAGTTACAACCTGCAGAACCATGGACTCCAAAGGTTCTTCAAGAAGTCGTACTTCAATTAGATGCCAATGATTCCACCATGATTACGATGAGTGATAACGATGTACCAGGTTGGACTGATAAGAGTGGAAACGGATACGATATGGTAGCTCAAGGCAGTCCTGTAAGAGTTGATTACATCAATGATAGTACCTTGAAAGTTGTTAGGCTTGTAGGAGACCGAAACATCGGAGGGGATTCACTTTATTCCACAAAAGAATGGGACAAGACAACGCGTGCCTTCACCATGTTTGCGGTTGCCCGTTATGCCTCGAATGATTGGTGGAAACAAATGCGTCTCATATCCGACAGAACTAACAATAATTGGCTATTTGGATTTCATTGGAGGCAAGTGGGTAGGCAATATTTCAACGGTTGGGTAAAGCAATCCGGTTTATCCACCAATATCGACTTTCATGTTTTATCCGCCAGTGTAAGTTCCTTCGATTCCGCAGAATCATGGCTTGATTTCAACGAGAACACCCAAAATCCGAACGGCGCCAGTAATAATAGTAATTACTACATGCCAAGAAAACTTCAATTCGGGGGGTGGCAGTCAAGAAACGAGTTTTCTACGGGTGAAATCGCTGAGTTCATTGCCTTCAACCAAGTACTAGTGGATACTGATCGCAAGAAGGTAGAGGGCTATCTAGGGCATAAATGGTCTATGGAATATAACCTTCCCAGCGGTCATGACTACGACCAATCCCCCCCGACCGATTGGTCTCCATCCAGCGAAAGTTCATTACAAGCTTGGTACGATGCAAACGACTCATCATCAATCGTAACCAATTTCGTTAAGGAATGGAAGGACTCAGCCAATGGTAATATTTTCTACCAAAGTGATATCAGTTCCCGCCCAGAATATATTGAAAATGGCATTAACGGAATGCCGGCAGTTATGTTTGATGGAGTTGAAAACTTTCTCGAAATCGATTCCCGTTTTGGTCTTAATAAGAATCCTGACCTTATGGTTATTGGGGTTACCACCATTGGTACCTTAGGGGTGGACCTTACTAACCCCGGTGATTCAGTTTCCGGATTTACAGGCAATAGTCCAAGCAGCCAAACTCCAAATAAGGCGATCGATAATGATCCCAATACCAAATACCTTAACTATGATGTCAATAATTCTGGCATTATCGTAACAACTCAAGTTTCAGGAGTGGTAAACGGGTTGTCATTTACCTCGGCCAATGACATGCCCGCACGAGATCCTTCAAGTTTTGTCCTAGAAGGCTCTTTAGATGGAGGAACTAATTACAGTATTATTGCAGAGGGAACGATGCCTGCTTTTTCTGACCGCGGACAAAGAAAACAAGTCCCTATTGAAAACAGTGCGAGCTTCAACACCTACCGGATTACTTTTCCTTCGATTGTTGATTTTAATTCTTCTGACGAAATGCAAATTGCCGAGCTGGAACTCCTTGGAGTTCCAGCTTCGGAAGAGTGGTTAAGTGTTAACCGGATTTTTCAAATAGGTTCGAAAAGCCGCAAGCGTATACTCGCAGGTTCCGCTGGAAGTTGGAGGTTCAATGATGGATTAATTAACTTTCAGGAACCTTCCACAGGCCAGACGAGTTTGCAGTCTTGGGTACGATCTGCCGGTCTAGAATACAATGCATCCTACTTTTTTCTTAATGGAACAGAACAAATAATATCAGAGATTGAAAATGGCGGGGGATTTCCAAGCGATACTGGGGCTTCTATGTTTATTGGTGCTGGCTTTGATTCCGGTGGAGGTATCCTTCCCTTCTCCGGTAAAATTGGAGAACTTATTGTAGTTAATGGAACAAATGATGAAGTGAGACAGAAAGTTGAGGGCTACTTAGCTCACAAGTGGGGACTATCTAGTCAACTTCCTGCCAACCATCCTTACAAGAATGATTTCAATGCGACCTATATATCTCCCGTACCCCTCGTAAGTCTAAGTGACCAATCGGGCAATGGAAATGACGCACTTCAAAATGATATCAACAGACAACCTGGGTACATAGAAAATGCGGTTAATGGAATGCCCTTGGTTCAATTTGACGGGAGCAACGATGTTTTAGATTTTGAAAACTCAATCAGTACAATTCGCTCTCTTTTCCTTGTTGCTGAGCGCAAGCCTGGAAATCGGGGGTTTATCTTAGGACATAGCAATGGATATGCCTTCCAAACTGGTTCCACAACCATGTGGAATAAAAGTTGGACTGATCCTAATCTGCTTAACGGAACCATCCGGGAAAATGGTAATTGGCGTGACGGAATGGCCCAGGATTATGGAACCGGTTCAATCACACTTACCAGCATAGTTACAGATGGTTTAGTTAGGGGGTCAAACTTCTCTCGAGATCGTGATAACGAAATATATTGGAGGGGAACATTTGCTGAACTGTTGATTTACAACGAGCCCTTGCCTACCAATTTCGTTCGCTTGGTCGAAGGATATCTTGCTCATAAATGGGGTTTAGAGGATTCTCTCACCCTTTCTCACCCTTACCGGTACAACGATCCTGTCCCCAGCGATCCGTCTGCCAACCTTACTATTTATTGGGGAAGCGAAGATGGTGGAGAAAATGTAGAATTATGGGAGAACAAAGAAGAACTTGGCTTGGTTAGTGTGGGCTTACGAAAACTTGGTGGCGAAGAAGTTGTAGTACAGGCAGACCCAGAACCCAATGACAAAGGGTCAACTTACCCCGCTTCGAAGCTACTCGATGGGCAACTCCCTAGAGATGGGTGGCGTTCGACTTGGACGGCATGGTATGGAGTCAACCCTCAACTTACATTCAACCTTGGACGAGAATGGCCCTTAAGCAAGGTGCGCATCTATTACCAACCATTTGCCCGTGACGACGAACTTAAATTAATCGATGTGTATGTTGCTGATGACGAGATGAATTTCTTACACTATGAAACAGTGAATGACTTTGTAGGCCCCTTAGAAAGAGGCAAGTTTATTGAATTTTCCCTTGAAGGTATTTCAACTCAAGCGGTTCGATTAGTTCCACAATTCCAGGGATGGGGGCACCAATGGGGAGAAGTAGAATTTTGGGTTTATGATGATGGATTATACGAGTCTGATATTTTTAACTTGGCCAATAATGAAACTTATTTTTATCGGACCTTCGCCTCCAATTCAGGCGGAGGTGTCTGGGCTCAAGAAAGTAAGTCCTTTATTGCAGAAGACAGGATTTCCTACGAATCAGGAAAATTGTTTATCAATACATCGCTCGGCACATGGGAACATTCAAACGGCGATACTCGGTTCGGGGAAGTCTATGAAAGAACTTACTTTGATGACTCAGGAAACTCATATCCTTTTAAAGTTTGCACTTTTGATTTTGACCAAGTCAGCCTGGCTGGCAGTTTGGAAGTTGTTATATCTGGCACTGCATCGTTGGAGGTCAAGGTTTCCAAAGATGTATTCATCGGAACCCCTCTTTTACTTAACGGGGCTAATGGTGGTGGAGAACTACCAGGCTCGCCCGGACCGGGCGGATTTAATGGAGGAAAAGTAAACGAGCGAGGCTTGGGCCCAGGTGGCGGGTTATCCGGTGTTTCTCCTGGCGGAGGTGGACATGGAGGCGCAGGTGCTCGCTCAACACTAAATTCAGGAAAACCTTACGGTGACGGACAAATTTCTAACCTTATCGGAGGTAGTGGTGGCGGAGGCTACCTGGTCGACTCTTCGGGTGGAGCGGGTGGTGGAGCGATCTCTATTGCTGCTGGTAAAACTCTAAAATTAGACTCAACAATACTAGTCACTGGTGGCACAGGTGCCGCTGGAAGTGGCGGTGGATCAGGAGGCGCCATCCGATTATCAGCAACTCATTTAACCCTGACTGAAAATAGCCTACTGGATGCTTCTGGAGGGGGTAGTGGTGGTGGTGGTGGCCGAATTTATCTTAGCGGATCCGAAGGTTTTCAAAACTTTGGTAGTGACAATCTTTTGACCACTGGAGGCGAAGGAACGGTATCAGGCACCGAAGGAAGTGTGCGTTTCGACCAACCGATTATTCAAGGAAACCTCAATTATTTCTCAGGTACCTTGCTCATAGATACGAGCAAGGGTATTATAGAACATAGTAGTGGTGACCTTTATTACGGATTGATTGAGGACCAAACTTACAGGCACGAAGATGGCACCCTTTGGTCATACTCGGTTTGTAAGTTTACCTTTGAGGAAATTCGATTAGGCGGAAGTTTGATTATCGAGTTGATGGGTAACAGTGCCCTATTACTGGAAGCCGCTTCTGGAGACATGATTATAGGATCAGATCTGCGAGCAAACGGAGGTAATGCTGATACAAATCTCGGAACGGGCGGCCTCGCAATTCTTGGTGGCTACCAAGGTGTATCCCCAGGCATGCTTGCAGGGAAAGGCCCGGGGAGTACTATTAAGACTGCAGAACAAGGATACGGAGCAGCTCATGGAGGTCATGGGTCTGGGGATTCCACAATTTATGGAACTGCTGAAATATTAGACCTAATTGGTGGAAGTTCAGGAGGTTCATCTACAAAGGATGGATCTGGTGCGGGCGGCGGAGCCATCCATCTTCGAGCAGCAGGCAATTTACAAATTGAACCAAATGTTGTGATATCTGCAAATGGGGGTGATGGGATTCGATCTTCCGCATCTGGAAGCGGAGGAGCAATTCGGTTGGAAGCTCAAACCATCCACAACCTGGGAACAGTTGAAGCTCGGGCTGGAAAAGGCGTACAACTTGCAGGCACAAGTCAAATTCGAGGTTCCGGGGGTGGGAGAATTGCCTTCCATGCAATCGCCGAGGTTACGGTTGGCAAGGTAGATGTCTCCGGTGAATGGCTCAGCAGTGATGGATCGGTTTATGTGGGTGGGAACTACTTTGCCTCATCTTTGAATCTCGATGCGGGCACCCTAACTTTTGACACAAAATCTGGATATTTCTCGGTTGAGGGCGGTGCTCATGGCACAGGAATTATCGGTTCCAGTTCCTACACAGACGGTGAAGGATACATTTGGAATGTGCCAACCTGCACCTTTTCATTTGGAGAAGTAAACTTGGGACCAGAGGTTAGGATTATTTTACGTGGCGACAAGCCTATGATTATTCAAACCCTTGCTGGAGGAAACTTTTACACCGCCGCTGATTTCGTGCTCGATGGTGGTGATGCATCCAAGGAAAACGGCTATGGAGGAAGCGGCGTTCTAAACCCTTGGCATGGGAAAAGTGCAGAAAACCTAAATGGAGATGGACCCGGGGGAGCCCCAGCACAAAGTGGCAAAGGCTCAGGTGCTAGTTACAATTATAACGAGAAAAGTAGTTCCCTTTTACCCGGAAGCAGTGGCTCTAGTGGTCGCCTATTTCAGGGATCTGGTGCAGGTGGTGGTGCCCTGCGCATATCTGCCGATGGTGACCTCACAATCGCTAGTGGTGCCCTCTTTAGTGCTTCCGGAGGGAATGGAAGAACTGATCAAGACATAGAACTTGGCGGTGGCGGTGGCTCAGGGGGAGCCATTCAGTTATTTGGGCAAAACATTTCCAACAAAGGAATGATTCGTGTATTGGGCGGTAATGGTGGAACTGGTGACGGACAGGTCCTTTTCGCCTCACCTGGAAAGATTGAACAAGGAGTGATTGAAGCTGGGAATGGTAAAGTGCTTGAAGTGCACCCGCCCACAATTGAACTCAATAAAATTAATTATCTCTCTTATCGCAATGCAGTCGAGAAGTTATCCAGAGCCAAAGTCCTTACAAGACCGGAAAACCTTAAAGCACATTGGTCGATGGATGAGGATCAAGGATTTGTTCTCTTTGATTCGACTGGAAATCATGATGCTATCCTCGTAGGTGAAGTTAGCCGCGTTCCTGGGAAAATTGGATCGGCCATTCAATTCGATGGTGAATCAGGGTATGCACGGTCAGATTCAACTGCACTTTCTCTAGGTATCGAAGGGAAAAACCCAAGGACGATTTCCTTGTGGTTTTGGTTGGATGCTTACCAACCCAATGAAAAAGCAGGACTTTATGGATATGGCGAACTAGCACTGACTGATGAAACGGATCGTTTCTGGGGAATTCGAAATATTAGCCAGAACAACTTCTCCTCATTTATTAGCGATCATTATGGATGGAATTTTAGCGTTTCTCATGAAATAGAACTTCGGAACAATTGGAATCATTTGGCTCACATCTATGACGGGGCGAATATTTTCATCTATTTGAATGGCCAACAAATTGCATCTGAAACACGCTCTCTTATAGATACTGGGAATATTGAACCCTTTTTAATGGGGAGGGCAAGTAGTCAACCGAGCACATATTTCCGCGGTAAGCTTGATGATTTTCGCATATACGATGATTCCTTAAATGGAAGTGAAATTTCCTCCATTACAACCAGTGAAGATTTAATTTCAGAAAGCCTAAACCTACAGCTTAAAATCAATACAAATGGAGAGATTGATGAGTTATCTGTTAAAGGATTGCCCCCAGGACTCGAACTAAATCCCCTTACTGGCGAGGTTTTTGGATTGCCCGAAAAGATTGGTATTTTTGATGTTAATGTAACAGCAACCAACCGGGCTGGATCAAGTAAGCAAACCGCTCGTTTGATTATTCTTAAATCCGCCCCGATTATAGAAAGTGAAAAGCCCAAAAATATCAGTTCCTCGAGCGCAAAAGCACTTGGACAAATTATTTCCGACGGCGGGGAGCCCCTGCAAATGACTTTATTTTGGGGAGATAATGATGGTGGTAAAATCCCCGGAAATTGGGATAACAATAGAAGTATCGAAGGAAATCATTCGGACGGAAGAGTTTCCCAGTTCATCGAATCTCTGGTTGGTAATAGCACCTATTACTACCGATGGATGGGAAAAAATTCTGTTATCGATGAAGTGTGGAGCGAAACTTCGGAGGCTGGCTTAGTCAACTGGTGGAGTTTTGATGAAGTCGAAGGCTCAACTGTATTAGATTCTGTTGGAAAAAACCCAGGTAATCTCGAAGGGATTTCAGCAGGCAGTCGCACATTTGCCTACAAAGAACTTGGCTTACCATTTACAGGTGCAGCAAACGAAAAGGTTACTATGTCCAAGTACAAGGGAATTCTTGGAAATAAAGGTCGTACCGTCTCCCTGTGGATTCAGTCCACCGATCCCACAGCTACTTTTATCGATTGGGGAGGTTATGACTCCGGGGGCTCTTGGAGTTTGATCATTAAAGATGGAAAACCCGCACTTCAAATAGATCAGAATGTCGGATTGGTTGCCACTCAACCGATTTCAGATGCCTTATGGCACCACCTGGCAGTTAGTTTCCCCTCTGGTTCTCAAACTATTTCCGATACAACCATTTACATTGATGGTGAGCCAGCCCAGGCAAGTGTGACCTACCTTTATGATCCATCAACGAACGCTCCTGCCTTGTGGCTAGATGCGGCGGATACCAGCTCAAACAGCATCCAACTTGGTTCCGGAAATGTCCAGATATGGAAGGACAAGAGTGGAAACGGAAACGATGCCAGTCAAAGTGCGGGGGGCAGCCGCCCCTCCCCTGTCGCCAATGGATTGAACGGTTTGCAAGTTCTCAGCTTCGACGGCAATGCCGATCACTTAGTTTCCTCCACATTCGTCCTTCAAAACAACCACTCCATCTATGCCGTGGCAAATTCGGATACCAATGGATGGCGAAGAATCGTAGCAGGTGCGACAAATGGATATTATTATTTTGGCAACGGAAACGGGAACAACAATTTTGCCACTTTCTATGGAAGTGGTTCATGGTATGATACCAATCACAACACTCCAGTCACCAGCGTTGCCACTGCAAGCATACTCGGAGTAATCAGTGACGGAACCAATGCCACACCGTATCAAAACGGGTCGGCACTTGATACCAAATCCTCCAACATGGGGGGAGCCGCTCCTGCAGGCTTAATGGTGGGGAAGCATGTAATTGGTAACAACAGCCAGTATTGGGATGGTCACATCGCAGAAATCATCATTTTCAACAATAATCATTCCGATTCTGAACGCGAGGAAGTGGAAGGCTACCTCGCTCACAAGTGGGGACTTACCTCCCTTCTCAATTCAACCCATACATACTCCGAAACTAATTTGGCAGGAACCCCAATCAATACATCTGCAGATCGTGACCTTACGATGGGTGGCTACTTATCTAATCAAAAATTCAGTGGCACCTTGGACGAAGTGAGAATCTATGACCGGGGATTATCTTCGGCTGAAATAGCCATGCTTTACCTTGATGGCAGTGTCAAGTTCACCACATCATCAACTGCACAACCTCCTGTTGTCGAATTAACTGGTTACCAGGCTGAAGCCAACAATACGGTCACAATTCTTGGCGAGCTTTCCAGTGTGGATCAAAACAATCCCAATATTTTCATTTACTATGGTTCCAAAGATCATGGCTTCGAACTTGCTAAATGGGAGGGTAATTTTTCAGTTAATGATGGAAACCCGGTTTCAACAGGTGACTTCAATGCATCCTTGCCCGGTTTAAATCCAGGCGAAAAATATTTTTTCCGAGCTTTTGCAGAAAGTGTGGATGGCTCCGACTGGTCAAGTGGAGAACCCGAAATCAAGGATGAAATGTTAGGGTTCTGGCGAATGGACGAAACCAACGGCTCCGCGGCTTTGGATTCTGTAATTCCACTAAGACATGCAGAAGTTATAAACTTCGAATCCAACGATACTCGACCAGATGGACATGCTGGCAAGGCCTTAAAACTGGACGGTGCCTACAATTGGTTACATTTAGACCCTGAAAATACGGGCTACTTGGGTGAACCATTTGACGGCAGAACAATATCTGTATGGATTAAGATAGATCCAAGAGTTTATGTCGGTCCTGAAATTACCAAGTACAAACAGCTAGCTGCATACTTTCCTTTCGATTTAGGTTATGGGAATATTGCATACGACTCGAACTTTGATCAAATCGAAGCCAATGTCGAAAACGGAGATGATTGGACCAACGGAAGGCACGGAAGGTCTCTTCGTTTCACCGAGCAGGAAGACATCGTTTCTATCCCCGCGGTCAATTCCTTGGCCGAAATCCACCAAGGCTCGTTTTCGGTATCCATGTGGATTAACCCCGATCTATCAACCACTACAAAAGAACAAACCGGGCAATTGCACGCTTTTGGGTTTCAACTTTCTGCAAGTGATTATTACTACCAGAACATTGAAAACCTCTTAAATTTAACCCCTGACTACTTCTCTTTGATTCGCGATGCAGACCTCAGTGATTTCAATCCTGAAAGTTTCAGCCCCACAAGCATACCCGGCTTAAGTTTATGGCTGGATGCCAGTGAACTTGCTTCAGCTGAATCGACTTGGAATGATCTCTCTGGGGTGGGTAATCATGCATCAAAAAATGGAAATCCTTCGGTCATTGCAAATGCCCAAAATGGTTTGGCAGTAATGGACTACGATGGATCCAATGGGAACTACCATTCATTCAATCGTATCTCAGATATCCGCACGGTATTTTGGGCACTGGATTACGATGGGGGTCCTTGGTTTTTACTTGGAGATTCAAGTAGTTACCATTTCCACTCCAATGGGTCCGGTTCAATCTTCCACTCCAGTTACACCAGTGGGTACATTAAATCAGGATCAACTTTCCGTATTAACAGTTCAAACTACGATATATATGGGAGTTGGCCGAATGAATTCTCGGTTTACTCGCTCCTTACCTCGGGCAATGTCCAGGCGAATAATTTTTCCAACGACCGCAATATCAATTTGAGGTACGCCAACGCATCCCTTGGAGAAATCTTAATTTACAACCAAGCCTTGAGCACTGAGGAGATTATCAAAGTGGAATCTTACCTAGGGAATAAATGGGGCTTATTGAATCAGTTCAGCGATGCGGGAGCCAAAAAACTATCCCTAGCAAATGATTCTGACTTCATGAATCTCAAACTGGGAACAAGTCCCTACAATAACACCTTGGCATTGTTCAAAGGACTATTCCGGGCAAAAGAGTCAGGGTCCTATGTATGGGAACTATTAAATGTTAATGACCAAGCAGCCCTTTGGATCGATTTAAATCAAAATGGTACTTTTGAAACATCCGAACGCATTGTTTATTCTGACATTAATTCAGAGTTCAATCTTACCAATAATGCGATTTCTTTAAGTGAAGGAACTTACAGTTTTGCCGTCTATCATGGTGAACTTACGGAAACAGCATCCTTAGAGGTTAGGTTCGCTACGCCCTCGAGTGCTGCTGGTCCAACTAGTTTGTCCATACTCCACCCATCTGATGAAAAACAATCCGATCTTTTCCTCACTCAGAACCGTTACTCCTTACTTCGCAGAGGTCCCCTTCAACTAGGAATTAACGGAGCAGGAAACCTATTTTATAAGCATTCTACTGAAGGCGAAACCGTAATAGTTGAATCCAACCAATCGATTAGCAATTCAAACTGGACCCAGATTGGCTTGTCCATTGATGCTAACAACTCATCTATTCGCTTATACATAAACGGCAATCCTGTTGGTGAAGGAATTATTCAGGAAGGAGCATCCCTAGATTTACAGGATATTTCAGAATGGACAATGGGAGGAAAACACCAAGTGGATCAAGACTTCTTTATTGGAAACATTGATGATTTTCGGGTCTACAGAATTGCCCTCGATGAAAATGACATGATTGCCATCGCTCAGGATGATTTTACTGGAAGAAATACTGCAGGATATCGAAAACAAGTAATTTATGACGAAGGATCATCTACAAATGGCATACACGTCGTAAATGATGAAGGGATTATTCGAGCCCAAATCTTAACAGACAATAAGGTTACTGAGGTAAGCACTACCCGATTATTAGAGGACACTGGAAGTGGTTTGCCCTTCACTCCTTTACAAGACCCCTCCTGGAACTTGATGCTTTGGTTGGATGCAGCTGACCGAGACAGTATGGACAAAGGAACTACTTTTGGTTCGGCGGGGCCGCCGGACAATGGAAGCCAAGTACAATTTTGGCGGGATAAAAGTGGTAATGGTTTTCATGCCGTCCGATCAAGCGGTTCTCCAAAATATGAGGCAAATTCAATAAATAATTCTTTTCCATCGGTAAATGGAAATTGGGGTACGATGGAAGCAGCCAATTCAGGTACGGCTTTCGATGGTTGGGACAGCATGACGGTTATTTTCCTATTTAAATGGCTCAATGCTAATTACTGGCAGTGGGCCATTCAGAAGGGATACAATGGGACGGCAGGCTGGCAAATCCAGCGGATGAATACTGGAAACAACCAGGGAACAGGCATGTGGTTTGCAAGGTTGGGTACATCCCAAACCCGACTTACTGGATCGCTTGATACTGATGCAAGAGATGATGCCAAGCTTTTGGTATTTACTTACGATGGAGCTCAAAATAATTTAAAGATTCATAGCAATGGAGGGTATGTTAAACAACATTCCTCCGTACCTAACAAATGGGTATCAAATACTAGTGACTCACTCAAGGTTGGAGGAGGTAATCGGTTTGCTGAAATATTTATTTTTCAAAAAAACCTATCGGATGAAGATAGGCAAAAATTCGAAGGCTACCTATCTCATAAATGGGGAATGGATAATGAGTTATCCTTCGAACATCCTTATCGAGCATCTCCTCCCCCAGGTTTGTCCACCCTAAAAAAAGCAAATCAGGTGGATGACGAATGGCATCATTGGGGGGTAAGTTATGGAGAAACTCCCGGTGCACTTAAACTCTATTTTGACGGCCAATTAATCGACGGACCAGTATCGACCATTGGCAGTGGAACCATCCCCACTCATGACGAGCCTCCTGCAATCGGAGATTTTCAGGGAACTTTCCCCTTGGATGGATTTGGGAAATTTCATGGGTTAATCGATGATCTGCGCATTTATGATCGCGGGCTGAGTGGCAATGAGATTGCACGAGTTTACACGGGAGATGTTAACAACACCGGAGCAGTCGAGTATCGAGCCATTGAAAAACCCTTGATTAATACACTTTCAGCCCTCGATGCCAGACCACAATCTGTAATTTTGCGAGCAGAACTAACATCGATTGGAGGAGAAGTTGTGGAAAGTTCAAGTTCTTCCGACCTAAGTTTCAAAAAAGGAACATTCCCCGGAATGCAAGCATGGTACTCTGCAGAAAGCATCGCCGTGGCCAACGGTGCCAGTGTGACATCATGGGAAGATCAATCGGGAAATGGTCGAGATTTTGAAAATTCTGAGGGCAGTCCGCGCTTACTTTCGTTTGGACTAAACGGGAAACCCGTAGTTAGTTTTGATGGCGACGATCTTCTTTGGACTGGCCATAATTTTGATACGCTTACACAGAATGGCTACACTATACTTTCTTTAGCTCGATATACTGGGGCTAAGAATCAACGAATAATTAGTTCTCGCACGAGGAATTTTCTCTTTGGGTTTCATTCTTCACATACCGAAGTTTGGTATGCAGAGGGTTGGATTACCAACGGAGGAACACTGGATACCGATTGGCACTTGCACCTAGGAATAATCGAAGGTAATCAAGGCGATCCTGCAGCATCCTTATGGAGAAATGGAGAGCTTAAGGTTTCTGAGTCCAGGGGTTCAAGCAATCTGAACTTTGGTCCAGGAGTTCTCCAACTTGGGGGATGGATGACTGGTTCTGAACTCTCCGCATGCGAAATTGCTGAAATTATAATCTATCAAGGGCAATTAAATGCTCTACAGAGAGCACAACTAGAAGGTTACATCGCACATAAGTGGAATTTGCCGAACGATGTACTTCAAACCAACCACCCCTACTCTTCATCTTCTCCATTTGAAGGAGAAACCAGTTCATCCATAATCACAAGTATCGGAGGAGATCCTGCCGAAGTCATTCTTTTTTGGGGCAACGAAAAGATTGAAACAAATTCAACTAATGTAGATCCCGACGACAATTCTTCATGGGATTACAAATTAACTCTTAGTAGTTCTTCAAATATTGGCACCTTAGAACAGTTGGTGACTGATAACCTAGAGGAGAATACTGACTATTATTACCGTGCTTATGCCAAGAATTTGGCTGGAGAGAATTGGGCTAAGGATATTTTAACTTTCCGTACAATTGATACGCAATTCACCAAAGACACAATGGACGGTCTACTTTTATGGTTGGATGCCTCCGACATTGATGGAGATGGACAACGAGATTCCCTTATCGATCAAGCCAGCATCCCTCTTTGGTTAGACAAATCAAGATCTGGCAAGCATGCAACCCAGTCGATCATTAGCAAAATGCCAGCTTACGATACAAACGGTTTTGGAAATATGCCTGCAGTTGATTTCAAATCCGGAAAGTCCATGCTGGTTGGAACCCTAAGTAACTTGGCAGGTCCCATCAATGTCTTCGTCATTGCTCAGGGAGAAGGAGTCGCTATCGGAGCGGACGACGGAATTTCCTCTTGGACTCTTGAAGCTCGCTCTGGCACAAGGCTAAACTCTTTCAAGGGAGAAAATGATGCATTGCAACAAATCACCCTAGGAATGGACCCGCGCACAGGATTTGGTCTACTTACTGGAAAAATTTCTGAAGTCATGGTTTTTGACAGGCTTCTTGAATCCGCGGAAAGGGAAATGATTGAAGGTTACTTGGCCCACAAATGGGGCATTCTTGACGATCTCGCCCAATCCGGATTTTCTGTGAGCGAAGGCTTAGTACTCTATTATCCATTCAATGAAACTGGGGGGTCGATCGTGGAGGATTATTCTTTGGACCTCAGGCATGCTATCGTCATTGATGCTGACTTGGGCAAGGAAGGTAAGTTCTCTTCTGGACTTGGCTTAGATGGCATTTCTTCAGCCACAGCGAAGGTGGACTTGGGTGCCAACGAACTTCTTTTAAACCAATTAAATTGGTCCATCTCATCTTGGTTTCTTTCTCCAATCTACAACCCTGATGATGGAGTGGTTTCAGATTATGCCTTAACGGATGCTGATGGGTTGTCTTACTTGTACTTTGATAAAACGAATAATTATCAGTTATTCATAAACGGACAAAATCCGCCAAATCCCAATTTTTCAGCAAACTCTTTGTCAGGAACTTCCAATAGTCCAGACTGGCATCAAATAACTCTAACCTCCTCATCAAATCAATTTATTGTTTATGTGGACGGATCAGAAGTCACTCGCTACTCAGGTGGCAGTGCAGGTTCACTGGGAATTATTTCATTAGGTAATCTTTCTAGTAATAATGGCAGGTTTTCACCAGCACTGGATGACTTCAGGGTTTATAACCGCACACTATACCCATCTGAGGTCTCGAAACTTTATGGAAATGGAGACGGAGATTTTGGTACGCATGTCTATGCTGAATCCCCTCCCGTCTTTGACAATATTCCTGAGATTATAGTCCCTAAAGATGCCCTAGTTCATTGGGAATTTAATGACCTCAACGGAACCGTAGTCCTGGACTCATCGGGATTAGGAAACCATGGTGTGGTCGAAACGACAGATTCTAACTTCGATCTTTTTACATCCAACATCATTGATGGAAAAAGGGAGAGTTCTGCCCTATACTTCGATGACAACCTTACTATCAAACTTTTGGGCAGCGAAGAGGTTGCAAACTCCCGTTCTGCCTTTACCATTGCTTTTTGGATCAACACAGAAGACAGAAATGCTGATATAGTCGATTCTGGAAGGTTTCAGGTTTCAATTGCTGATGGATACTTGAATGCACAAGCATACATAGGATCTCGATGGAAACAGATCGAACCCGTTTTATTTCCTTTTGGCTCATGGGTTCACCTCATACTCTGGTGGGATGGCACAAAGCTAAAGTTTTTCATCAACAACCAAGAATCAACAAACTCCATTAATGCCAAAGGCTCTCTAAGTGGAGACAGCGGAATTTACTTGGGAGGTAGGAATGAGCTTGGTTCAGGTTCTTATTCGGGAACCATGGAAGATTTTCGCTTTTATGAACATGCCTTATCACCTGATCAAAGGGAAAGAGCTTACCTTGGTCTTAAATCCTCATTCGTTACTTCATACGGTGAAGAGTTTTCCTTTCAAATCGATGCCCTGCGAGGACCAACTGATTATAATGCATCTGGCTTACCCGAGGGCTTACAAATCGATCATTCGAAAGGATTGATCTTTGGCACACCTGAACAAGTCGGTGATTTTAATGTGACATTAGTCGCCTCCAATTCCTCCGGGAGCGATGAGGATAATGTCACCCTGTTTGTACTTCCTGGCGAGCAGAGTATTATAAGTAATGACATCGGTTTACTCCGCTATGGAGACGCGCCGATAGACTTAAACTGGACTGCAACATCTGGTTTGCCCGTGCAAATCGAAATCCTCGAAGGCAATGAATCTGTAGACCTAAACTCCTCCACAATGCCCTGCACTCTTACTATCCTGCATCCAGGTTTCGTAAAACTTCTCGCGACTCAACCTGGTGACGGGAACAGCACTTTTGCTTCAGCTACGAAAATTGTAACACCCTTGGTTGTTGCTAAAAAAGAGCTAACCGTAAGAGTGCACAATCACTACCGAAAATCCATCGAAGACAACCCAATCCTTAGTTATCAAATTTCAGGCTTTGTCTCCGATGACAATTCTTCTGAATTTAGTCAGGATATAAATGTATCCGTAAGCGTGAGCAGTGGTTCCTCTATTTCCCCTACGCCGGTTGGGGAGTATCCAATTCTGGCTGCTAATGGTTTGTCTGAGAAGTACTTCTTTTCTTACATCCAAGGAACCCTGACGGTAAGCGATAAAAAACAACAAGATTTAATTTTCGATCAGAACCTGACAAATATTCCTGCACTATCTCCCCCTATTAGTTTGCTTGGTTTTTCAGTTCAATCACTAACGGAAGTGGATGAGTTGCTAGTATCTGGCGGAAATCCAGCAACCCCATTTTACGAATTCAATAATTCTCAAGGAATTATCGATATAGCGAACCACCTATTCTTTCGCGGAAAAACCTATATTTTTAAGGATTCCGGCGTAAATTCAAGCCACCCCTTTATGATTGGTGAATCATGGGGAGAAACCAATTCGGATTTAATTTCTGGAGGACCTCTAAACGGCAATGGTGGTCAAATTAATCTAACAATCCCGGAGGACTTCAACTCCACTATTTATTATTTCTGCTCCAATCATAATACAATGATCGCACCTCTAACAATTGCCGATCCTGATCAGAACTACACCCAGACTAATTTGCCTCTTTATTACGATATTGAGGACGAGAGTGTTGCACAGTTAATTGTTACCAGAGATGACTCCCTTAAGTCTTACTGGAAATTTGATCACTCTAAATACGCAGAAGCATTGGATGAAAAGGGAAGAAACTCGGGAACAGTTTTAGGAATGAATACGATCGGAGCAGATAATGCATGGAGGGAAGGAAAATTTTTCAATGGATTACTGCTGGATGGAGTCGACGGGCGCGTTGACTTCGGCCCTTTACAATTAGATAAAAACTTCTCTTTTTCCTTTTGGGTATATCCTGAAGCAAACGCTACAATTGATGGAGAGATGACTCTTCTTAGTAAAACAGGTATTACCTCCATGAATCATTTCCGCCTCTTCAAAATGGATGGTAATGGAAGCATTGGCCTTGATTTCTTTGCCGATGGCAATGAGACACCCCAACGATTGATTTCCAATTCTTCAATACTTACTGATAGAACTTGGAACAACTTTGTCCTAACATTCAATGCCAGTACTGGTTCACTTAATCTTTTAGCCAACGGTGAACCAGTTATCTCAGCTTCGAGTCTTTTAGCTACTAGTGGCAGTATTCCCTATGGCTTCAGGTTCTGTAATTTAGTCGCAGGAGCTCAAAGTTCTTCCTTCCATGGTATAATAGATGATCTCAGGCTTTATGAAGTGGAGCTGGATATAAACGAAGTTAGATCGATCTACAATTCAGGTGGCGGTGATTTTCATACCATAAAAATTAATGGCTTCGGCAAAACAAAAATCAATGCTTTTCAACAAGGAAACGATATCTATGAAAAAGCCATTCCTGTTGCAAACTACCTCGCGGTTGATCGTGTGCCTCAAACTATTTCTTTTAATGAATTGCAAGACCGTTCAGTTGGAGATTTCCCATTCTTGCTAGAAGCTACATCAAGCTCCGATTTACCGGTCTCCTTCTTTCTTACTGACATAGCTCTAGCCAACCTTAATCAAAATTTGGTGACAATTAGAAATGCTGGTAAACTCACTGTAATTGCTTCTCAAGAGGGAAATGATCGGTTTTTGCCCGCTGAAACTGTCTCGCAAACTTTTTCGATCAAATTTGGCAACCTGTTTGCAGACTCCGTGCCTGGCCTCGCACTTTGGTTGGATGCCAATGATGTCAATTACGACAATGTTAAAGACTCCTATGATGATTTTCTACCCGGGAACTTGGTTAGTCTTTGGGCAGACCGCTCTGGAAACAATAACAGCCCAGTGCAGGCCGAACATGGGAACATGCCAACTTGGCAAGAAAATTCACTTCATGGAAAAGCCGTGATCTCCTTCTATGCACCCTCAGATCAATTCCTTGAACTCCGCCAAGTTATCTCTGAACCAGCCATGGCTTTATTGGTCTTACGCACTACAGAGAACGGTGAAAGCACAATTCTAGGTGGGGATTTGGGACTTACTTCATCTTCTGGACAATTTCAATTCAGCTACAATAATCAAAACCCAATCATTCAATCTGCAAGGTCTTCAAACACCTGGGCAATTTTGGCCATAAGTATGGATATTGGTTCTCAGAACTTGTGGATCGACGGAGACTTGATTGGCTCATCCACTAACTCGAACTTGCCATCACCTCTGCAATCGACAGGCAAGCAATTCTCGGGAGAGATTGCAGAAATTCTTATTTTTGAGGATTCAGTCACTTTTAGCAGTCGACAAAAAGTCGAAGGGTATTTGGCTCACAAATGGGGCTTAAAGGCTCAACTTCCCAGTTTGCATCCTTTTCAATCGTCCCCTCCAGCATTTGGTGGAAATCAATTCATAACTTGGTTTGGAACAGACGAAAACACCACAAGCGACTTTCCTCGCTTGCCTATTAAATCATTTGGAGATGATGACTTCCTACTCAATGTGGAGGCAAGTTCAGGCCTACCTGTTATCTTTTCTTCGGACGATTCTACAACGGTTTCAATTGCAGGAAACAATGCCAAAATTCTGTCACCTGGAAAAGTCATTATTACTGCATATCAAAATGGAAATAGTAAATTCTTTGCCGCTGACCCTCAAAGTGTTGAACTCGAAATTGTCGATTTCTCCGACCCTCTTTTTGAAAAAGACGATCAAAATGTAACTTTTGAAGAAATACCTCTGAAAGTACGGGAAGACCCGCCATTTCAGATCAATGCCCATGCCAGATCGACCGGCAACCGACATTACATTTATAATCTTCCCGTTTCCTTTCAGGTTGTTTCTGGACCGGCGAGCATTGATGCTCGCGGGGTTATTACTTTGAGCGGAAATGCCGGCACCGTTGTAATCTCTGCTTCTCAAAGTGGTAATGCATTTGTTAATGCAGCAGTGCCGGTTCTCAGAACTTTCGAAGTTTCCAGTAAAACACGACCAAGTATCCTTTTTCTCGATCAAAAGGATGATAATTCCAGTCTCGATCCCTTGCTAACGAACGCCCGTCCGATCTTTGTTCCAGGAGTCATTTCAAGTAACGGCAAGTTAATAAGAGTCAATAGCTCTAATCCCGAAATTATCGAAGTCCTTGGAAATTCTAAAATAGTTGCCAGACAAACGGGCGAGGTAACCCTACTTTTCTCTCTGCCAGAGGACGACCAATTTGCACAAGCCGTTAGCAGAACCAGAAAGATTTCTGTAGTTCGTCCAACCAAAGATGCTTGGTTGGAAAATAGAAAAAAAGATCCGAGGTACTCCTCCCTTAAACAAAAATTTGTCAATCGTATGACCTCAAAAGTTTCTCCATTGCTCAATACTGAATCCTTGAATTTACAATTTGATTCGAACCAAGCTGATTCTGACGGGGACGGATACAGTAACCTATTCGAAAGAGCCTTGGGCATGGATTCTTTAGGGTATGATCGCAAAGCAGTTCCATCCATGCCAATCAGGCAAGACAATCGCCCGAGCATTTCATTCATTCGCTACAGTAACCCTCTCCAGTCAACAGATGAGGCGTTTACCTACCACATTGAGCAAAGTTACAATTTAAGAACCTGGACGCCCGCCGAGGTATTTTTAATGAGCAAAATCGACCAAGGAGGTGGTCTAGAGAGGGTAACTTATGTATCACCCACCTCCGATGAGGGTAAAAAGGTAAAATTCCTACGTCTAAAAATCTCCACACCCTAATGCAACCTATTGAACCAAAAACCAACCTTACAACCTAATTATCATTATGAAAAAAAACCTGTCTTTTTTATTACTGCTCATTACCCCGTGCATCACAAGTGCGGCCTTCCCTGACATATCCATCGAAGACCTACAAAATGCTATTAATGAGAAAAAGGTTGCCGTGATTGTTGTAAACGGAGCGAAATCCTTTCAACGAGACCGCATCCCAGGAGCAATTGACTTTTCTACGCAAGCGAAAAAACTTTCATCCATCCTACCAAAGAATAAAAATACTTTGGTTGTAGCTTATTGTGGTGGTCCTTCCTGCAGAGCTTACATGAAGGGAGCAAAAGCAGCAGCCAAACTTGGTTACAAAAATGTGAAACATCTTTCAGCCGGTATCTCTGGATGGAAAAAAGCAGGCTGCAAAACTGAGAGTAATTAAAAGTTACTTGAATTTCATTTCCATGAATACGGCTTCAAAATCCCTCGCGGTTTACATATGTACTTATCTAGTTTTGATAAGTATCCATTCCGTTATGGGGTCTAATGTAAGTTCCAGCATGGGAACGATTGAAATTCAATTAAAAGAGGGAACACCAGAGGCTCCACATTACGCTATCATTTCTGTAAGTGCTCAAGAGACAGCTATTTTTCGAGGATACATAGAAAGCGTAGTCGAGAACAATATTACCTTAGAAAAATTGATTGACCCAACCAACCCCGCTCTAGAAAAAAACCCATTGTCGGGCGGGGTTCTGGGAACAGTTCAAGCGAAAGCGACAGCTACTCTTGACGCCAATGGTTCTTTGAACTCAATAATTGTGACCAAGCGGGGAGATCGTTATAATGGAAAGCCGTTGGTTTTTATTGATCCCCCTAACGATGCAAATGGCAGTTACAGTGAAATAAGAGGTGCCATCGCTGAGGCAGAGTGGAATGCTTCTTCAGGCAAGATTGATGAAGTTAACTTGATAGACCGGGGAATTGGTTACCTTAATCCCCCAAAATTGTCGATTGATGGTGGTCCATGTTTTTTACGGTTAGTGGAAAGTGACTCCAACTATTCTGGAATCTTTTTCAAAATCGTTGGTAATACTGATGATTCATTGGAAGTGAATGCATCCATGGTAGATAGTCTCGAGGCTATTCTAAAAACAGGGGACTTAGTAGAAGTTGTTCCTGCGTTTACCATTAGCTCACTCCTTGGAGACTCAAGCACTCCATTACAAGCAGACGAAAATGCCTCCCTTGCAGACTGGGTATTTTTACTGGAGAAGCAAAGTCTCCAGACTGGAAATGCCTCAGATTACATCTCTATATTCAACGATGGGGCGTCATGGAAATCGGTACAAGACCCAACCGAAGATTTTTCCGAACAAGCTATATTCCCAGACGATGCTATGATTATTGCCAGAAGAAATGATTCCAACTTAAGCCTTTTTCTTAGCGGTGTTGCACAATTATCATCCACTTATTGGGAGCTTCCAGAAACTGGAAAAGCAAAATTAGTGGGTAATCCATACTCAACTGAAGTAATGTTGTCCGATCTAATCGACAATCAAGCGATCACAGAAAACAATTCCACAGACTTTGCAGACTGTTGGCTCGCACACGCTAACCCTGAACTTGCTGACAATATACAAATCCTTGATTCTTCTCAGTGGAATACTTATTGGCACGACGGTTCCAATCTCTATGTCACTGAAATCGCCAAAATTAGTGCACGGGCGGGCTCGGGAATAGGAGGTTCACTGACTTCATATGATTTTTCAATGAGTAGTGGTATCATTGAGAATGCAAGTAATGAAATTAATAATAAAGTTACCATTACCTCTACTTCCCATGGATTGAAAGCTGGCTTCTTTGTTACAATCAAAGGAGCCATTGGTCGCAAAACAAACGATCTTAAAAACCAAGTTAATTCTTCTTCTGAAGAGGTTCCAGACGGTCAAGGTTTGATGGTTCATTCAACTATTAACGGATACTGGGAAATTACTAGTACGACTCCAGACACCTTCCAAATTGAATCAGTTTATCCCAATTCAGATTTCTTTTCTGATGGTAATGCAACTTGGGAAACTGGCGTACAAGGGAGTGGGTATGACAACAATGTCAGTTTGTCTATTATTGGTGGTGGGGGTCGTGGGGCAAGGGCCATGGGGATTGTAAAAGATGGAAGGATCGAAACCATATCCCTTATAAGTGGTGGTCTATTATATACATCTCCCCCAACGATCGTTGTACATAATGGGGGCTGGAAAAATATTATCTCAGGGAATGCACCAATCAATGATGTTCGAATCCCTGCTAGTTCAGGAATCCTTCTTATCCGCAACCATCCGTTTGGTCAAAATTGCACTATTCCTGTAGGCAAACTCATCAATTTCTAAAGTTCTCGAGTTAGGAAACTTGAACGGCGTCGATATCCAAGATATCAATGATTTCGTTATCGATTATAAATTGACCCCTAATCTTTCTTACTTGGGACAAGCAATTGGAAACTGATGAAGTAAGGTAAAACAAGTGATAACGATAATAACCCTTCATTTTTACAAGGGGAGTGGCAGCAGGGCCTTTAATCTCCACATCCTTTAATTGTGCACGGTCCAGTTCCTTTCTCCACTGTTCCGCATAAAACTTGGTTTTCTGTTCGCTACGTCCACGAAAAACATGCCTAATTAGATGCCTAAATGGGGGATAATTTAACTCTTTGCGCATCGCCAGTTCCTCGTCCAAAAAAGCATCCAGTTCTGCCCGCCTCGCAAATTGAATACAACTTTCATGCGGAGCATAGGTCTGAACATAAACTTCTCCAGCTCGGTCTCCCCTGCCCGCTCGTCCTGCCACCTGCACTAAAATTTGAAAAGCTCGTTCCGATGCCCGAAAGTCTTCCATACGCAAGGGAAGGTCAGCATCGATTACCCCCACCAAAGTAACCCGTGGAAAATCCAGTCCCTTGGCAATCATTTGTGTACCTACCATCACATCGATCTTACCTTTACGAAAATCTCGAAGGATTTCCCGAAAAAGATTTTTTTTGGTCATCACATCAGCATCAACCCGTACGACCCGGGCTCGTCTGGGCATAATCGACTCGACCACATCTTCAATGCGTTGGGTTCCATGACCTTTTTTACGAATATCAACAGATTTACAATTCCCACATACTCTGGGAGCAGGCTTACGGTAACCGCACAAATGGCAGTGCAAGTAATGATCAGTCCGGTGATAAGTCATGGCAATACTGCAATCCCTACACTGCTCAACTTCACCACATTCCGTACAAAACAAAGTGGTATTAAATCCGCGACGGTTAAGAAATAAAATACTTTGCTCCCTGTTTTCATATCTTTGCCGCAGTGCCTCGACCAAAGGTTGGGAGAGAATTGGTGGAACCTTTTGTTTAAGAGCTTCCCTGCGCATATCAATTAAATGAACCAAGGGAAGTTCCCTCCCATCTATCCGTTTGCTAAGAACCGACTTTGCATATTTCCCACTCTTCACATTGCGGGCAGTCTCTAAGGATGGAGTGGCCGACCCAAGCAAACAGATGGCTCCGTTTAAATAGGCTCGGTATACCGCAACATCGCGACCTTGGTAACGGGGTGCATCCTCCTGCTTGAATGCCGCTTCGTGCTCTTCATCAACCACCACCAAGCGAAGGTTTTGTACAGGAGCAAACACAGCCGAACGAGCACCGACCACAATACGTGCCTCTCCACGGACTAATTTCCTCCACGCATCCAAACGTTCACCTGCCGAAAGATGACTGTGCCAAACCACTACCTCCTCTCCACTCTGTCCAAATCGGGCTCGTAAGCGATCAACCGTCTGGGGAGCCAGTGCGACTTCAGGCACGAGAAACAATACCCCACCACCCTGCCCCAATGCCTTTTCCATGGCCTGGCAGTAGACCTCTGTCTTTCCTGATCCAGTGACCCCCTGTAAAAGACGTGTACGAAATTCTCCCGAGTCCAAGTCCTCAACGATTTCATCGGTTGCTTTTTGCTGCTCTTCAGTTAATTCGCGTAAGGATTCAACCAGTCCCTCTGCATCATCTGTCCACTCATCGGAGTAAGCATCACGGGAGACCTCGGACATGGATTGCTTAATCAATCCTTTCTTGATCAATCCATCGATCACAGATGGGGAAACTTTTGATTCCCGTCCCCAAACAATTGCATCAACCTGTTTTGGCTTGCTCTCTTTCAAAAGAGCATAAGCATTCGCCTGCTTAGGGGAGCGCTTAACCAAATCAGCCACCTGTTCCTTGGGCATAACAATCGCTTCGATCATTCGACGAGTCTTAGCCTCCATACCGTCCCGCACAGAGGCCGGAATCATTGCTCCCAAAGTATTTTCTAAAGAGCATGCATAATAAGCGGATATCCACTTGGCCAAGTTTACAAGTTCTGAACTAAGAACGGGTTCAGGTTGTACAAGTGAGGAAACGAAACGTAATTTTTCTCGCGGAGGAGAATGTTCAGGGCTTAATGATGATACCACCCCGATCACTCGTCGAACGCCCAATGGAATCCGGACTAATGAACCAACCTTCAAACAATCGTACAGGGATTTTTTGGCACCGTAAGTAAGGGCGTGATCAAAACCTCCAAGGGGAAGAACTTCGACCAAGGCCGGGCTGGATAAAACCTCTTTCATTGCCCGCGAAAATCGTAACAGAGTAAACGGCTCGACCTCCCGCTCATACGATCGGTATCGTTCTGCATAATGTAGAGAAGTCCTCGGCTCAGGGCTGGCAGAGTCCATGCCTCCGGGGCGAAAAATAGCTGAGACCGTGCTTCAATCTTCCAACCGCTTGGAGAAAATTTAATTCTCAGCAAAGATCCAAATTCGGAAAGACTCAAAAAACGATTCTCTAAAAGTAACCAGCTTGCCCTAAAGAGTTGGAGCTTCAGTTCACGCCCCTGAATCGTTTCCTGCCAAGCAATGAATTCTTTCCATAACACCTCACCAGTCTTCCAATTTAAACAAAAGGCTTCCGCTCCTTGTTGGTGCCTACCCGAAACACCATATAAATAACCCTCATTTTCTACTGGGGTCATCCAATGAATTCCAATATCTGCATTTTCCCAGACTATTTCATAAGAAAAATCCTCTTTGATACGCAAAAGAACGGAACCCTTTTCATAACACTCCGAAAGAAAAACATATTGGTCTCCAAGAAAGACTGGGGGACAGGCGGTGGCCGACTCGTATTTTTTCGACCTCCACGGAAAACGGATTAATTTTTCCCCTGTCTTTGGATCAAAGATCAAAAGTCCACCAGTTGCTGGCCGGCTTTCGCCTCCCGTCATCGCAAGTCCGACTAACCTACCATGAATTTTGGCGAGAACTGGGGAGGAATAACTCGCACCCCAGTCGTCTTTCAAAATCCATAAAGTCTTTCCGTTTTTACGATCAAACCCGACCATACATTGCCGGTCTCCGCCACCAAGGTTGAGAACAAGAATATTCCCACAAACAATTGGATTTGATCCCTTGCCAAAAAAATACTGGGGGACCTTGTATTCCTTTGTTAGATCGCGTTTCCAAATCAGCTTGCCGGTTTTTAAATCCAGGCAAGTAAGCCAGGCAGTAACTCCGTGTAAATAAACCCGGTCTTGAAAAATTACCGGACTTGCCCGTGGACCAGCAGAATATCCATATCGATCCCGATAGTCGACTGGGTAGGAATATTCCCAAAGCGGGGCACCACTTATCGCATCTCTACCCTCAGCAACCTCCCGACCATTCATCCGGTGAAAAAGAACCAGAATATCGTCCATAATTGCAGGTGATGCATAACCATCCCCTTTCTCTAATGACCAGATTAAGGAAGGCCCATCCGCTGGCCAGTTTTGCAAAAGTGGTGACTCCATAGACTTGGCATTATCGGCCAGACCATTAAAGCGTGGCCAATCTTCCACCACCGCACCCTTACTTAATGGATTGGGAGCCAAAAATTGTGTCCATCGTTCCTCAGCAAATGAAGAGAAGCAAAAAAAGAGAAACCATACGAAATTGGAAATTTTAGTCACCCCACAAGCAATCTTCGATCTGGAGCATGTCTTCAACCCGAAAGCAACTTATTCGTACATCAAAGCGGTTGGGCGCAAAACATTCTCGCACCCCAAGGATATTCCATCTAAAGAAGATAAAAAGTTGTGAAAGCTTCCATCCACTTCATGCCCTCTGTATTTAGGGAACGCAATAGGCGCAAAAATGTTACCCGCCTCTTAAAACTGTTTGTTGTCTTGGCGGTCTTTGTGGTTCTATACATGAATCTTTACCGTTCAATTATGGGCGAAGAACGAGGAGGGGCTTACATTGGATGGATCGAGTCCTTGTATTGGGTACTCACAACCATGTCCACCTTGGGCTACGGAGATATCACCTTTTCGGGCAACACTGGGCGTTTATTCTCCATGGCAGTAATGTTTACCGGTGTGTTCTACCTCTTTATTGTTCTCCCATTTGCTTTCATGGAGTTTCTTTACAAACCCTTTGTGGAGTACCAGTCGGGAGCCCGTGTGCCCAAGCGTTACGAATGTGGAGAGCAAAAACATGTCATTCTCACACATTATGATTCCATTAGCCATGCTTTGATGGAAAAGCTAAGCCAGTTTGGGTATCCCTTTGTTTTGGTAATCGATAAATTGAAGGATGCCCAAAAATATCATGATATGGGCATACCAGTTATGTTTGGATCGATCGAAGACCGGGAAACTTTTGAGGCTGCGGGGATTAAGAACGCTGCCATGGTCGTGGCTACAGACGACGATATCCGCAATGTCAATGTGGCCTTTAGGGCCCGGGATGTTGACCCTAAGCTTCCCATCGTTGGCACCTGTAATAATCCAAGTTCGGAAGATATTATCGAATTGGCAGGAGCCAATCATGTCATTCGTTTTGCCAAACAGATGGGCAGTTTTCTTGCCCGCAGAATCTCCTGTACCGATAATAATACCCATGTGATTGGTTCTTTTGGAGAGGTCTTGATCGCAGAAGCAACTGTCCATGGAACTCCCTTGGTTGGAAAACAATTACAGGAAACCACACTTCGTGAAGAATATGGAGTCAATGTGGTGGGAATTTGGGAGCGGGGGAACTTTGAAACCCCGGAAGCGGCCACCATGCTTAATAACCACACCGTTCTTTTGCTTGCCGGAACTCAGACCAGTTTTGACAAGTATGATCATGACTTTAAAAACTTTTCCTCCAACTCCGCTCCCGTCATTATCATTGGAGCCGGCCGAGTGGGCAGGGAAACTGCCAAGACCCTGCACGAGATGAATGTGCCCTACCGGGTGATCGAAACCGACGAGAAAAAAGCCGGCATGGTGGATAATTCAATCCTGGGAGACGCCTCTGAAAAAGCCGTGCTCGAACGGGCTGGTATAAACAAAGCCCCTGCCGTTGTCATTACCAGTCATAATGATGAGAGCAATATGTACCTCACCATTTATTGCCGAAAATTACGTCCTGACATTCAAATTGTTAGCCGGGCATTTCTTCATCGAAATGTTGAGCCCCTCCACCGGGCTGGAGCAGATTTTGTTATGTCTCAAGACTGGATGGGTGCTAACACCATCTTTAATTTATTAAACCGTGCAGAAATCCTCATGATCACCGAGGGGCTCGATGTATTCAGTCAAAAAACGCCGAAGTCGCTCGCTGGAGTATCAGTTAAGGATTCAAAAATTCGCGATAAAACGGGTTGTAGTATCGTAGCAATTAAAGGAGATGCTGGAACTATTATCACTCCCTCACCTAAGGACGAATTTTGTAAAAACGGGGAGATTATCTTGATCGGAAGCGAAGCTGCAGAAAAAGCTTTCGAGTCTAAATTCTGCTCTTAAATATTTTAACTGGAACAACCATTTTCCGGGCTTGGGTTTAACGAACCACCTTCAAGGCGGCACCCGGATAGTCTCCCTTTTTCATTTGCGGGTGGGAAATAAGAAAATTGTTCTCGTCAATCAGGTTGAAGACATAGTGAGTAACATGAGGAGGTAGAGTGGCTTCCACTTTGGCAGGTTGCTTACCCTTAGCCGAAATTACCTGAGCCTCTAAGGGGAACCATTCGCTATCCCTGCTATCTCCGTTCATCGTGTAGATTACCTGAGCCCGGGTAACTTTGGCCCCATTTTCCTTAAAGCGTAAACGCACCCGACGATTGGTCCTCTGTTCATCAATAACAGAGAGAAGTTGATTAGCCCCAGGTATTTTCACCCTCGTACAGGTAGGATTATAATAGGTCATTCCCGCATCCATACCCTCAAGAAATTCAAGCAATTCTACATTCATCGAGTTCGCAAGTTCGGGAAGTTTTTGGCTAAGATCAACTTTCTCTTCCCAATCCACCCGCTTGCCTTGGGAATCATACAACTGATAAAGCTCCAGGCGTGGACGTTCATAGACATGGTTGTAAATCAATTTATATCCATTTTTCAAATGGGCGGACTGTTGACAATATCCATTGGGGAAATGCCAGAACATCGATTCTCTAGGTTTATTCGTTTGTGGACTGATTATCCTTTTATCATCTTGGGGATCGACTAACAGCATATCTCCGAGATCACTCCCATCGAGAATTTGGCCCGCATTGGGGGGTGTATTTGTCCACCCAAGAATTGTGGGATGAAGGTCTAAACCATTGACGACCACATCGCTTTCAACGGCACTTGGAATATTGGGACCGGCAATGATGAAGGGCACACGGATTCCACCCTCTCGAATATAAATCTTTCCTTTATCAAGGGGTAAATTATCCGTAAATACCTCCTCATGGTGTCCTTCCATACCGCCGTTATCTGAGGTAAATACGAGGTAGGTATTTTCCACCAGTTTGTGACCCGGCCAGCGTGGATCATCTGTGCGCTCCAAATACTTCAACATTTTACCAATGTAATGATCGAGAGATTCAACCATGGCACAATAATACGGATTTCGTTGGCCCTCCAAGAGCCAGCCTTTCGGATTTGTTGGGTAGTCCACCCCCAGTTTCTCACAGTATTTTCTCAAGAGTTCCTGACTTCTTGATTGCAAAGGCGAATGAACCAACCAGCTGGCATAATAAAGGAAAAAGGGTGAGTTCTTATTTTCACTAAGAAATCGAAGAGCTTCCTCGGTTACATGGTCCCGAGGGAATCCGGCCTCGTCCAAACGGTAAGGGTCTTCACTCTTCCTGGAAGCAAAACTGTCCAATCGATTAGGCATTCCGTTTTGAACGCCCCGGGCTTGTGGGTTACCGGCATAGTGACTGGTAAAATCAAATCCCTCGTCGCTTGGTTGCGGAAAGGCATAATGTTGGACCGCGATGTGCCACTTCCCTACATGGCCAGTTCGATATCCATTCAACTTCAAAGCCTCGGCAATGGTAATTTCTTTTGTATCCATACCTCCACGGCACCAGGGAGCAATAAATGAATTTTGGGGATGAAAAGCAGAGAGAGGTTTCCCTGATGCAACCGTGGTGCTCATAGTGCGTGCGGGATGCTTCCCACTCATTATCGCACATCTACTCGGGCTACAAACTGGTGCCGGAGAGTAACCGTTACGAAAAAGCACGCCACGCTTGGCTAATTTATCCAAGTTGGGAGTCTCATAAGGACAGGGCTCGTCCAGGTCATAACAAACTACATCCTGCCAACCCAAATCATCCACCAGCATTAATAAAACATTTGGCTTGGCCGGACGTTTATCCTCACCTTGCAACCACAGACCGGCTCCAATAAAACAAACCAAACCAACTAATCTTTTCATCTCAATCATCTCTTTCCTTTCCCTATTTTGGATGGCAAAAAGTCCACCCTAGTAAACTTATTCATCCGAGGAATACTTACATTCAAAACACCATCCTGTACCCGATATGGCCCAAGTTCAAACAACTCTACATCCTCATCCTCACCCGTGGTTGGGTTGATATTTTTGGTGGTTACATCGACTTTATAATAAGAACCATTGGTAAATCCTTCCCCCCGAAAATCCCGTCGTGATTTTGAATGATTAAACCGTTTACCTTGCTGGATTTTTGCGGGGATGGAAACCTTGGCATCGGCAATTCCCGAACCACCACTAGAATAAATCAAATTGGTAAATATTTTCTTCGTCCGATTCCAGGTGGAAACGCGGTATCGTTCATTCCCTGTATAACCGGGTCCAGAAACCGATAAATCGTTTCCTACCTCCCCAGCCATGGCATGTCGGATAACCTCATCTCTGGCTCCACCTGCCTGAGAAAACCACTTCCAAATATAAAACTGTATGTGATTAGGATCAGGAGGATTTTGATAATCTTTGATGGTGAAATTTTTTCCCTGCCCATCTGAAACTTTAAAATTCTGATCTGCACCACGCAGAGAAACTTTCTGTGTAATGATTGCTGGGCCACCATCGGAAGCAGGAATGACTAAGTCGGGTCTTAATTCTCCCACCCGGCCATTGTAATCGCGCCTCTTGGTAAGCCCCATAGCCCATGGGCTTTCATTATCAGTCCATAAAAAATTCATTACATTCATTCCCCGTTCCATAGATTTTCCCATCAAGGTAAGGGTCTTGTAAAAACTATCGACCTCATCTTTTCGACCATCGCCATTCACATCAGCACTCAGGATCATCGACCCAAGCTTACCGTCGTTCCAATTCACCCAAGCCTCGGCGGAAACGATTGGTTTCCACCAGTAGCCCTCACGGTCTAATTTTTTCCGAACCAAGTCATAATTACCCCAAGTCGAAGTAATATAACTACCATCCATCATCCCATAGCCGTCATGGTGGTCGGAAACATTAATATTTAAAGAATCTACGATATCGAGCAGGGCATGGTTACGAACTTTCTGCTCAAAATAATCATCCACCGCCTGTCCACCCAATCCCTTTAATCCATCGATGACCGGACAACCCTGGCAAGGAGAAGTTCCTGAGGTGGAAATTAATACAGAAGTAGCAGGCTCTTGGTTGTAGACCCCACGAACCGCCTTCGCTCCCTTGATAAAGATTTCATTGTGTAAAAATTCAACATCTGCACCCGGCAGAATGCTCTTTAAATTAGTTTCATGCCCGAGTTGCCAGGAATGTACGCGTCCCTTGAAATGTTTGGCTAACCTCGAAAGAAAAGCATTAAAATGATCGGGCTTTGGCCTGCGTCCTCCATTAGGAGCAATTTCTGATGCCCAACCGGGTGTACCAAAGAAAACAAATTCAACAAACAATCCCTTCTCGTTTGACATATCGACCACCTGATCGAACATTTTCAAACCGCCAGATGGATTATTTTGATAATCGCAATGCTTCTCGCTTGGTTCCACCTGTGACCATGCCACCCAAAACATAACATAACTGCTGTGCTCCCCAAGGATCGGGCGGGTCATTTCATATTTATTATTGAGCGGCCTCGAAACAGACGGCTGCCAACGCACACCTACCTGCATGTGATCGGTGGTCCATTCAAAGGCAGGCTTACCTGCCAGTGTCGATACACCCAAGGTCAAAAGGAGAGTAAAATAAGGTTGAAGCAAAATGTTTCGTTTCCTCAATTGATTATTCATAAAAGCAGATTCAGTTAAAAGAATGAATCACCTAATATAAGGATATTCTCGAGAACAAGGCTTATTCGTTCGATATTCCAACCTTTTTCATTCATGAATGGCTGGATCGGAACCAAACTTATGTCCCCTCCCCCAAGTCAACAGTCCATTGCCCGGCGAACCTTTCATCTCGACCTGATAAACAGTTCGATGAGTGGAATACTGGAGGTGGGTTTCGGAACCTTTGCCATCCTCATTGCCATTCGTTTTCTCGATGCATCCGATACGATTAAAGCGATCCTTGCCTCTGGAGTATCCGCCGGCTTATTACTTGTTCCATACATGCAAAGATTGGCGGCTTGGACCGCCTTATCCACCAGTACTTTTTGTGCTTTTTTAATGCTAGTTTCTTCGGCTTGCTTGTTTTTAGCCGCTCAAATCAAAGACCCCTGGGCTCTAGCAATCTCTTTATTTCTGGCCCAAGTATGCTTTTCACAACTTCCGGGCTTTATGATCCAAGTATATTCCCGCAACTATGGATCAAATGAGCGCGGAAAAAAATTAGCATGGAATTTCATTCTTTCTGCTGCCATTGGCATGGTACTATCCTACGGAGGAGGAACCTACCTCGATACTGAATCTGCTGATCCCGGATGGGTTTTTCAAGCCATGGCTTTAGTTTCCCTTGGATCTGCCGTCGCACTCTTTTTAATTCCCTCACAGCCTATTACTAAAGGGAATCGAAACCCAGGCTTATTGGATAGCTTAAAATTGCTTAAGGAAGATCGATTGTTTGCGAGCATGTTACTCGCGTGGATGGTTATGGGTCTGGGAATTATCATGACTTTACCCCTGCGGGTGGAGTACCTTAGCGGTTCTGGCGGGCTCGATTTGAGTAACGAACAAATCGCCCTGGTCACGGTGGTAATCTTTTCTGTCGCCCGAATTATTAGTTCACGCCTGTGGGGAGAACTTTTTGACCGTATTCGTTTCTTGTTTTTTCGCATCTCTCTCAACCTTATCCTCATCGCTGCCACCCTGGTTTATTTTCATGCCGATGGATTCCTCGGGGTATCTTTGGGTGCGATGCTTGCAGGAGTAGGAGTTGGAGGTTCCAAAATTGCATGGAGCCTGTGGGTTACCAAACTTGCGCCTGAAGGAATGGAAGCCAGGTACATGGGTGCTCATGTTGCCCTAACTGGACTTCGCGGGGCACTTGCTCCTTTTCTAGGTTATTGGATGCTTAGTCTGATGGGCTACAAAGGTGTGGCCTGGTTCTCAGTTGCTTTGGTCACTCTATCCACCCTGCTCTTCCTGCGTCTATTTACCCATCAAAGAGCAAAAGAAAAGGGATTGTAAATTCTTTGAGCTAAATGGAGTTGTCGATTGACGAAGAGGTTGTGGTTGCTTTGATATAAATCATGAACATCCGTTTGTGTACATTTTTCATTTTTGTCCTTTCCTGCAGCCAACCTTTACTGGCTAAGTCTGGTTTGGGAGAGTACTACTATGGTTTCGGATATAGCGTTGTCGATGGATCTGGCGATTTGGAGAGAAAAGGGAATTTTTTGCGTCTAAGTGCTCATGGGCTTAATGATTCAGCTTCTGACCTTTCAGCTTATGTTGATTATGGGAGCGTCGACTCTAATGGTACTGACGGAACTTCATGGAATTTAGGCGTTAATTACTTGGTTCACTATGAAGATTTAACTGGACCGAATTCTCGTCTACATCCTTTCGTTGGTCTAGGGTTTTCATACTTAGACGAGGAAACACCCATTCGGCTAAAAGAAGACGGGTTTTTATGGAGCCTTTTTTTAGGCTCCGAGTTGAAAATCACAAATTCCCTCTCCGCTTTTTTAGGTGGCACTTTCTATGGTTTATGGTCTGAATTCGGAACCAACGATTTGACCATAGATTCAGGATTAACTTGGTGGATCGACAATGAGCATGGGGTACTCTTTGAATACGCCCATTCTTTGGATGCCGAACTTAACCAGTTTACAATCAAATACCTCTATTGCTGGCAGTAATAATGTTTCTGTCTTGCAGGCATTTTCCGGTTGAATAAAAAGTCATGGTTTGATGATTGTCCCGACCGTCGGGACAGACCCAGTTTAAAATGGGGAAAATATCTAGGAAGAGATGTCCTGCCACTTTGGGTTGCCGACATGGACTTTCGGGCACCGCCGGCAGTTGTTGAAGCGGCAATCAAGGAAGCCGAATTTGGGAATTTCGGTTATGCTAAGTGCCATACGGAGCTTACTGAAGCCGTCCTTGAATACACCAATCGTTTATATAACTGGAAAATTGATCCCAACTGGATCGTTTGGCTACCCGGCATGGTATGTGCCCTCAATGTTTGTTGCCGCATGCAACAAGGCAATGCCAACCAGGTACTTACCCATGTACCCGTCTATCCACCCTTTCTCTCGGCTCCGGGAAACTTTGGGTTAACCTGCACTCATCTTCCCCTGAGACTCCAGGGCAATCGTTTCTCCATGGATTTCGATCTCATGGACAACACACCTACCCAACCGGGTGATCTTTTTCTTCTCTGCCATCCTCACAATCCAGTAGGTACCGCTTTTAATAACGATGAACTCGAGCGGTTTTCCCGTTGGGCAGAGGAAAGAGAATTACTTGTTTGCTCCGACGAAATCCATTGTGATCTACTCCTCGAGCCAAGGCTCAAACATCTCCCGTTGGCCAACCTCAACCCAAAAATTGCTGAGCGCACCATCACCTTGATGGCTCCCAGTAAAACTTATAACCTTCCCGGTTTTGGTTGTTCCTTTGCGGTAATTTCCAATCCCGACATTCGTTTACGCTTCAAGAAAGCCATGGCCGGTATCGTGCCTGACCCTCCAGCCATGGGGTTTCGTTTGGCTGAAATTGCTTATCGGCACGGAGAAGAATGGCGTCAGGCACTGCTCAAATATTTGCGTGAAAATCGAGATTTTGCCCTCGAACGCTTACACAAAATGACCGGGCTAACTCCCTACTCTCCCGAGGCTACGTATTTACTTTGGATAGATGCCCGTGATCTTAAAGCTGAGAATCCGCATCGCTTTTTCGAAGAACATGGAGTTGGCCTTTCGGATGGTTCTGACTTTGGATCTCCCGGCTTTTTACGCCTAAACCTTGGATGCTCTAAAAGTTTGCTCGAACAAGCACTGGATCGGATGGAACGGGCGTGTTCCTCCATGGTTCAAAAATGAGTGCCTCCAAAACGGATAAATTAAAAACCCAAAGGCTTGAGAAGTTACGAGCCGAAATCAAGCGGCACGACGAACTCTACTATCGATTAGCTCAACCAGGTATTTCCGACCAACTCTACGATGAGAAAAAACGGGAACTGGAAAAATTAGAGGCAGAAATCGATCCACTGGGGTTATTTTCCAAAAGCTCTGAGCATTCCAACGAGGCTACGCCTTCCGTCGTTGGGGACGATCGTCTGGAATCCTTTTCTTCGCATCGCCACCTCAAACCGATGCTCAGCTTGGATAATACTTACGACGAGGAAGAATTCTTTGAATTCGATCAACGATTAAGGAGAATTTTTGAAACCGAAAAACTTTCCTATGTGGTCGAACCCAAGATTGATGGAGTCGCTATCTCCCTGACTTATAAGAATGGAAAACTGGTGACCGCCACCACTCGTGGAAATGGTGTGGAAGGAGATATCGTAACCCAAAACCTCGAACACCTTGAACATTTACCCCATCAATTAAACGGATCAAATCTGCCAGAACTCATTGAAATTCGTGGAGAAATTTATATGAGTCATCAAGAATTCGAGCGTATCAACAGAGGGAGGGAAAAAGACGAACTTTCGCTTTATGCCAATCCACGCAACCTTGCTGCAGGCACCATCAAATTGCTCGACCCCAAGGAAGCAAGAAAACGAAAACTGGAAATTGTTCTCTATGGTCTGGGAGCATGCACTCCGGAAAACCATTTTTCCAACCTTTCTGAATTTCATCAGGCTCTCTCGCATTGGGGTGTACCCTCGGTGGAATACTTTCGCAAAGTTGACCATGCAGGTGACGCATGGAAATCCATTCAGGAACTTGATCAATTAAGGCATAGCTACGGTTATCCCACCGATGGAGCGGTAATTAAACTAAACTCCTTTGCCCTGCAAACAGAGGCGGGCCACACCTCCAAATCTCCCCGCTGGGCGATTGCTTATAAATTCGAGACTGAACGGCAGGAAACCATCCTTGAAGCCATTCATTTACAGGTTGGTCGAACTGGAGCGATTACCCCAGTCGCCCACCTTGCTCCTGTCCAATTAGCTGGCACTCAGGTTTCGCGGGCCAGCCTGCACAATGCAGACGAAATCTCGCGTAAGGATATACGGGTGGGAGATCATGTTATTGTTGAAAAAGCTGGAGAGATTATTCCTCAGGTTGTCGAGGTGGTTCTTGCCAAAAGACCTGCGAATAGTTCCCCTTATATTTTTCCCACAACTTGTCCTGTTTGCACAACCCCACTCGAACGAGTAGATGGAGAAGCAGCCTGGAAATGTCCCAATCCACTCTGTACCGAACAGGTAAAAGGAAGATTGCGCTACTTTGCTTCCCGGGGATGTATGGATATCGATCATCTTGGCGAGGCGGTGGTGGACCAACTGGTCGACCGTAAAATGGTGCGTCAAACATCTGACCTCTTTAGTCTAAGCAAAGAACAATTTTTACAACTCGAAGGCTTTGCAGAAAAGTCTGCAGAAAACCTCGTCCAAGCGATCGAAAAAAGTAAACAGCAGGAGCTTTGGCGATTAATATGTGCCCTAGGTATTAAGCATGTAGGGTCCGCCGCCGCCAAAGATCTCGCCCGAAACTTCCGCTCACTGCCAAACTTAGCTAAAGCAGAACTTGTCGATTTGATCGCAATTGATGGGATTGGAGAAATTATGGCCCAAAGCGTGGGAGAATTCTTTAAGAATTCTGAAAACCTATCCATGCTCGAAAAATTTGCCCAGTACGGATTATCCCCAGAACTCGAAGTTGATGAATCAACCGGGACTCCATGGACTGGAAAATCTTTTGTTCTAACTGGCTCACTCACATCAATGACCCGGGAAGAAGCCGGTTCCCAAATTGAATCCCTCGGTGGAAAGCCCACCTCCAGCGTAAGCAAACGAACCTCCTGCCTGGTAGCCGGACCAGGAGCAGGGTCCAAACTTGAAAAGGCGAAAAAACTTGGGGTTCATGTGATCGACGAACCCGCCTTTCTTGCATTGCTGGAAAACCCACAATCTTTCTTATTTAATCTGCACGGGACCGAATTGGATTGAGCAAAACTCAGGCTTATTTTAGAGTTTATTGCTTTAATCTTTAGTTCTTTTACCATGCCTGCCTCAAAAAAAACCGCGTTTGACCCCGTCGAAGATGCGATCTCCGATATCGCTAATGGACGCATGGTCATAGTCACGGACGACGAAGATCGCGAAAACGAGGGCGATTTGGTCATGGCCGCATCAAAAGTAACTCCAGAAGCGATTAACCATATGATCGCACATGCCCGCGGATTGATCTGTGTACCCCTATTGAGTAATCAGTTAAAAAGACTTGGGGTATCAAGCATGGTACCTCACAACCGTGAAGCTCAGCGTACCGACTTTACTGTATCTGTCGATGCTGCCGAAGGCATTACCACGGGGATTAGTGCTTTCGATCGTTCTTCCACAATTCAGATTCTTGCCAATCCAACGGGCAATCCCGAAGAATTGGTCCAACCCGGTCATGTCTTTCCCTTGCGTGCCCGCTCCGGTGGGGTTTTGGAACGTGCTGGCCATACCGAAGCCGCCGTGGATCTCGCCTCTCTTTCTGGATTACATCCCAGCGGTGTAATTTGTGAAATCCTTAAAGAGGACGGAACCATGGCTCGTCTGCCTGACCTTCTTAAGCTCAAGAAAAAATGGGGGATGAAGCTGATTTCTATCGCTTCCTTGATCGAATACCGTCACCAGCGCGAACGGTTGATCAACAAGGTAAGTGAATCAGAATTTCCCACGAAATATGGAACCTTTACATTGCATGTCTTTTCCAGCGTACTTGACCGGCGCATCCATTATGCCCTGACCCTTGGAAAAATTTCCAAGCACTCAACCACTTTGGTCCGCGTACAATCGGCCAATGTACTTACAGATGCACTTGGCCTTTCAACCAAGGGACGTCCGAGCAGCGGGATTACTGAAGCTATGGAAGCGATTGCCAAGAATAAGTCAGGTGCTCTTATCTATTTGGAACCTCGCCGTAAGGAGGCTGAGGAAATGATCGGTTCTGAACTTACCCCTGGCAAGATGGACTTTCGGGATTATGGAATTGGTGCCCAAGTCCTGTCTGCACTTGGTATTAAGAAATTACGTCTGCTCACCCGGGATCGTCGACGCGTCGTTGGTCTCGAAGGATATGGACTGGAAATTGTCGAACGCACCCTACTCTCCTAAAATTCTATGAGTACAGATTATCCAAGCCCTCCTCAGATCGACCCATCTCCATTTGCTTTTGGAATTGTTTGTGCCCGCTTTAACGAGTCTTTAACTCAGAGCCTGCTTGATCGCGTGCTCGAAATTTTACAGGAACAGGGAAAACCCGCCGAGCTTGTCATCGAGCGGGTTCCAGGTTCACATGAAGTTCCCGCCGGACTTTCCCTGCTGGCAGACAGCGGTCGATTTTCCTGCCTTATTGGATTGGGTGTGGTCATCAAAGGAGCGACTTCGCACCACCACTTGGTCGCTGAATCGGCCGGAAATGCCATCCAATCCCTCGTGGTCAAACACCGCTTACCTATAATCAATGGAATTGTGGTAACGGATGACTTGAATTCCGCCGAGGAGCGCATTACCGGTTCGCTCGACCGCGGGCGCGAATTCGCACACGCCGCTTTGGAAATGGCAAGCCTTCGACAAAGATGGACTTAGACCTTATAGTTAACCCGGAATGGAGCCCTAGGCGCCAAAACCGTACTGCTGCCTTTCGCTTTCTTTATCAGTGGGAACTTAATCCGCCCGAAAATTTAGCTGAAGAATTACACGAATTTCTTGATAGGTTGGAAAAAGACGAGGGCTTTTTTGCTTATGCTATCGAATTAGTCGATGGTATTCTCGATAAACTGGAATCGGTAGATTCTTTGATCAACGAATTGGTAACAAACTGGGAATTTTCTCGTATCGCCAAAACCGATCTTGCGATCCTGCGTTTGGGTATTTATGAAATTTTATACCGTCTGGATGTTCCACCTGTTGTTGTCATCGATGAAGCATTGGAAATCAGTAAAGATTTCTGCTCCGACAATTCCCGGAAATTTCTCAACGGTGTACTCGACGAGGCAAGTAAACGAACTGGTCGGCCAAACCGACAACCTTCAGTTTAAACCAATTTAAATTGGCGGGCCTAAGCCCTGCCAATTCCCTGAGCCCGGAAGCCGATTTTTCTCAAAGCCTCAAGATCGAGCAGGTTTCGACCATCAAACAAAATAGCAGGTTGGTGCATGTCTGCATGGATGGCTGAATAGTCTAAGTCTTTAAACTCATCCCACTCAGTAAGCAGAGCAATAGCGTGAGATTCCTTGCATGCCTCGACCGCGGTGGAACAAAACTCAATTCTTCCCACAGCTTCCTCTTCTGTCCATCCAAGGGTTGAAAGGATACTCTCTTTAGTTACCCGCGGATCATAGATCGCAAGGTTTGCTTTTTCCTCGAGCAAGCGTTTGCATATTCCAATCGCTGGAGATTCCCGGGCATCATTGGTATCTTTCTTAAAGGCATAGCCGAGAATAGAAATTCGTTTGCTTGAAACTGTATTGAACATCGAGTCGAGCAAACGGGTGACAAAACGTTCCTTTTGATACTCGTTCATTCGAATTACCTGTTCCCAGTATCCGGCAACCTGTGGTAAGTCGAAATGCCTGCAAAGGTAGCAAAGATTCAAAATATCTTTTTGGAAACAAGAACCTCCAAACCCAATCGAACTCTTAAGAAATTTCGGACCGATCCGACTGTCTGTACCAATAGCCCGAGCAACCTCGTCCACATTGGCTTCGGTAGCTTCACAAAGTGCAGAAATCGCATTGATGCTGGAAATTCGCTGAGCAAGAAAGGCATTGGCAGTAAGTTTAGAAAGTTCGGATGACCATAAATTGGTGGTGATAATTCTTTCCTTGGGTACCCACTGGGCATAAATGCTTACTACTTTTTCAACCGCTTCCTGTCCAGCGGGAGAAGTTTCCCCACCGATTAGAACACGATCAGGGTTTTCTAAATCTGTCATTGCCGTTCCTTCGGCAAGGAATTCGGGATTGGAAATGACCTGGTAAGAATGTCCATTGTTCGCGGAATCCAAAATTTCTTTAACCATCTGGGCTGTTCTTACCGGCACAGTTGATTTTTCCACCACAACTTTATCACCCCCACCTGCCCGGGCAATTCCACGGGCGCAGGATTCAACAAAGCGTAAATCTGCAGCCTGTCCTGAACCAGACCCATAATCCTTGGTCGGAGTGTTCACACTGATAAAAATAACATCGGCCGCCCGAATTTTTTCATCCACATCGGTACTGAAGAATAAATTCTTATCGCGGTTTTGACTGACAACCTCCTCAAGACCCGGTTCATAGATGGGTAGATCTCCCGAGTTCCATGCAGCAATGCGCTCTGCGTTCAAATCGACCACCGTGACTTCGGTATCGACACACTTATGTGCGATCATCGCCATGGTTGGACCTCCAACATAACCAGCTCCTATACAACAAATTTTCATCGCCCCAAGACCTAGCAGGAATTAAGGAATAGGGCTACAAAAGAATGGATCATACAAATATCTACACTTTGGCCTCCACTTCCATCATCGACGACCTCATCAATTTCCCCTGGGGAAGGATGGCAATAATTGCTTTGGTCATCTACTTGATTTTGCTCTTTTATGCCTGGGTATTTGCCGATCGTATCCTTTTTCCCGCACCCAAGAATCCAGGCTATGATCAAGATAAAGAAGTCTTTTTTTTGGAAACTGAGAAGGGATCAAAAATTGCCTGCAAACATTGGAATGCGAAAAACCCCAAAGGTCTCACCCTGCTTTACAGTCACGGTAATGCTGAAGACATTGGCAGGATTGAAGAATTTCTCAAAACCTGGATTTCAGAAGGTTGGTCTGTAATTACTTATGATTACCCGGGTTATGGGCACAGCCCGGGAAAACCGTCAGAAACTGGTTGTTATCAAGCCATTGATGTCGTCTTCGAACATTTAACTGAACAAAAAGGAATAAATCCTCATGATATTGTCATCTGGGGAAGATCACTTGGAACTGGCCCTAGCTGTTACCTCGCAGAAAAGAAAAAAGTAGGTGGTATAATCCTTGAGACTCCGTTTATGACCGCTTTTCGAACGGTTACAGAAACCCCCTTTCTTCCCTGGGACCGTTTTCGCAACCTCGAACGGGCACCCTCTATTCATTGCCCATCTATGGTGATTCACGGAAAAAAAGATGAGGTTGTACCCTTCCGTCACGGCAAGCGTGTATATAATGCCCTACCCGAGCCCAAACGCTTTCTCGAGTTTGAAACTGCCGGTCATAACGATTTACCCGAAATCGGAGGGGGGAAATACCGTTCCAGCATCAACGAATTTTTCAATCAAGTGCTTGGTGATTGATTTTGCTTATCGCTCCCGCTAATTTTTGCCCTGGGTTAATGATCGGAGAAAGGGAATATACATGGGTATTGGGAATAGTTAAATGTTTGGAATGAATCAAAAGGAGGGGCGAATCTTTCGCATGGCTCTTATCGGCCACTTGATTTTCGCATTTTGCTTATTTGTTTATTCCTTTGTTCCTAGTTGCAAGGAAGAACCTGAAATTGTTCATGTTTTTGAACTCGCTTCTACTCCTCCACCCCCAGCCCCACAAGTTCGTAAACCCACACCTAAGCCCAAACCAGTGCTGCAAAAACCAGCACCAAAACCACCCACACCCAAGCCAAAACCGGTAGTCAAAAAAAATATTCCTAAGCCCAAACCTGTGGTCAAAAAGCCCACAACCAAGCCAAAACCCGTTGTTCAAAAGCCCCAACCAAAAAAGATTTCCTTCGATCAATTCCGTCAAAAGCACGACTTACCCAGCTCTAAGGCTCCACCTGCCAAGCCCAATCCAAAGCCCGTAAAAATCAAAATTAATCCGAACGACTTCAGGTTGGCTCCCATCGTAATAAACACTCCATCCACCACAACTTCAACCGTTTCCCCAACCCTTATCAATCAATACCTTGCTGGGGTAAAATCCCGTTTGGAAAGTGCCTGGCAACGCCTACTCGCCCAAGCGGATTTAGGAACGGGAGGAGTAGCCCATCTTAGTTTTCGGATCGGATCAGATGGATCACTCCTCCAACCCGTAATTACCCGTTCTTCCGGAAACTCTGCGTTAGATGACCTGGTTTTAGGCGTTGCCCGCTCGGCAGGAAATTTGGGACGTCCACCCGGAGGTTCATTTTCCTCTAGTCTGGAAATCCCCTTTCGGGTAAACTGAATTTTATGAAGTTTGATTGGAAACGTCCACTGGCTCCCATTGTCCTGGTTGCGGGATTATTACTCTGTCTTTCCCGGGACCCAGTCATCGGGTTGGGAATCTTCTTAGTTTCCTTTGCTTTGATCTTCGGGTTTTCCCGAGGCTCTTCTTAGCCGTAAAGTCTCCACTTCACGATTGGTCGCATCGATTGATTTTTCGACCAAAGAATTCTGCAGTGCAAATGCTTTACGCCCGCGTTTAACTGCAGGCACATAATTTCCACGAGTGCGCAATTCAGTGGCAAATTCATTGTCGCGGAAAAAACCGTCCATCGTTTCCAAAACCTCATTCTCCATATTATTATCCTCCACTGGAAAGACGACTTCGACACGACGGAAAAAATTACGCGGCATCCAATCAGCACTTCCCAAATACGTTCTTTTACCTGCGGGAGCATTATGAAAATGATAAACTCTGCTGTGTTCAAGAAACCGGCCGAGTAAACTACGTACGGTGATGTTTTCACTCAGTCCCTTGACCCCCGGGACTAATCCACAAATTCCCCGGACCACCAAATCTACTTTTACTCCAGCCTTCGAGGCGGCATACATTGCCTGAATAGCTTCGGGATCGATCAAGGAATTTACTTTGATCAAAATACGGGCAGTCCTTCCCTTTTTTGCCACAACCGCTTCCTGCTCAATCAATCGCATCATTTCCGCATGCAAATTGAAGGGAGCAACCAGAATCTTTTTAAAAGTGGGTTTTCGGGTGTATCCGGTTAAAGTATTAAATAAATTTGCCAGATCCGCAGTAAATGCAACATCACTGGTAAAGAGGCTGTAATCGGTGTAGCTCTTGGCTGTACTGGGATTGTAATTGCCGGTGCCCAAGTGGGCATAGCGTTTTAATTTGCTCCCCTCCCGTCGTACAATCAAACAACATTTACAATGAGTCTTCAATCCACTCAGACCATAGACAACATGTACGCCCACCTCTTCCATCTTGCGGGACCAGGTAACATTTGCCTCCTCATCAAAACGGGCCTTTAGTTCCACCATGGCGGTTACCTGCTTCCCATTCTCGGCAGCGTCCATTAATGCCTTAATCACGGGTGAATCACCGCTTGTTCGATAAATGGTCAATTTAATGGCAAATACTTCCGGATCTACTGCGGCCGCCCGTAAAAGATCAACCATCGGAGTAAAAGAGTCATAGGGATGGTGAAGCAAATAATCCTTCTTTGCGATTTCCTTAAACAACTTACCACTCATCGAGAGAGCATTGGGCACCCTGGCTTCAAAAGGAGAAAACTTGAGATCCGGACGATCGACCAGATCTGGCAGGCTCATTAAACGAAACAGATTAATCGGACCGTTAATCCGCACGACATCCCCCTCAGCCAATTGAATAGACTTGAGCAAATAGTTCAGAACCTCCGGGTCCACCTGTTCATCAATTTCTAAACGAACCGCAGCCCCTTTTCGCCGGTTATGCAGTTCCTCCTCTATACTGAGCATAAGATTCTCGACCTCTTCCTCGTCCACATACAAATGACTGTTTCGGGTTATCCGAAAGGCCCACGCCCCTAAGACTTCATGCCCCGGAAAAAGATCGGATACAAAATAGCGCACCACTTCGCTAAGAAATACAAATACCTCAGCCTTAGAACCCTCCTGTTCGATCTTTACCAAACGAGGAAGAATCCTTGGGACTTGAACGACAGCTCGTAGAGGTGGAGCTTTCTTCCTGCGTAAATTGCGCAAAGATACAAAAAGATTTAGAGACTTGTTTAAAATTAAGGGAAATGGATGAGTGGGATCGATGGCCAATGGAGTGAGTACGGGAAAGACCTCGCGCCGAAAATAAGCTCGCAACCAAGTGAATTCAGATTTGGATAATTGCTCGATCGATTTAAAGACCACTCCGTTCTTTGCAAGTGCAGGCTGTAAGCTCTCCCTCCAACAGGCATATTCACGCTGGGACATCGACTTGGCCCGTTGACGCACCTCTTCCAATAATCCCTGTGGTGCACTTCCATCCAGGCTTGGCCGGGTAATGCCCGCATCCACTTTTTGCATTAATCCAGCTACCCGAATCTCATAGAATTGATCGAGGTTCGAGCTGACAAATGATAAAAATCGAGTTCTTTCCAACAAAGGATAATGCTCGGAAAAAGCCTGGTCCAATACCCGTTCGTTAAAAGCCAACCAACTTAATTCTCGATTAAAGAATCGGGCGGGAACTTCAGGGGGTTGGGTTTTTCGATCTGCCATATATCAAAACATCATTACCCTAGATTTTGGCTACAAACAACGGAATTTACTAAGAGCGCACCTTGACCTTCCAAACTTGCTGGGCTATTTTAAATCCTTTGATCTTTGAAACTTTGATGGGGGTGTTCCGGATTCGACCGCAATGTGGAAAATTCGGTTGCGTGCCGAGGACGATGCTTGGCCTCGTAAAAAATGTGTCAAACCATTACATGGCAAATCCAATGTAGTACCCTTCGAGCCACAGCTCGAAGCACTTGCAGCATAGTTCTGCGACGTCGACAGTCCACTGACACCTGCTGGGTGGTCGGGGCGTTAAAAAGCAGGTAAAACCTCGGAGCGTTTGATTGTCTATCGGAGGCTAAATGGTTGAAGATAATCTCGGTCCGAAAGGTGTTTCTTCCTTCACCGGGCTAAAATTAATAAGCAAACTACGCACGTAGACGCTGAACGGGAAGTATTGCGGGACGCGGGTTCAACTCCCGCCACCTCCACCAAAGTTTCAAAGGCCTTTCCGGAGGCCTTCAAGTATTACTCATATTAAGGGATACAGGCAGTCCAATTCCTTGATTTTGGAGAGGTCAAATCCGACAGAACAAAATCTTTTATTCAAGAATAGAAGCTGAGTATTTGCACATCGGGCTTTGAAGGCTGACTGACTCCGAGTAAAATAAACTATCTGTGCTTAAGACTAGACCTTGGTCATGGGGGCGTAACGGTAATAAACTTCGAGTATCAAAATAGTCATGGTTGTTCTGTATATATCAGAGTCTCCGTGAAAGTGATATCCGTGCGGCCAATGACCATCGGATTCCTGAGCTTTCACCACAACCTGTTGGAATTTTTTATTCCATTCTCTCCAATATTTACTGCTACCAGATCCTGTGGATTGGAAACAAGCCTGTTCATGGCAGTACCATTCATAGACATCCACCTTTTCCCACTCCTCATGAAGCCTTTTTTCGACAATAAAATCTAAGCCCTTCTTAGCCTCCGGGGATTTTGCATTTTTCATGAAAAATGAGATTGGCCGAAAATATTATTCAATATCATTAATAGTATTTTACTAACTCTCTAAGCAAAAGAGGAGCAAGTATGCATTACTTGTTTGGCAGCCTTGTCTTAAATAATTAAAGTTTATCAGAAAACCCTTTGTTGTCGCTGGCCCAAACTTCCTGTCTGAAACAACGATATCTCACTCAACACGAACAAAAATAATGAAATTACTCTTAACTGTAACCCTTTTGATCTCGCTAGCGTTGGGTGCCAACGCATCGGAACATGTCCTTGAATTTACCGGTGGCGATGGACCCGGCAAGGGCAAGACCATAGTGCTGATCTCAGGCGACGAGGAATACCGCTCCGAAGAATCGATGCCGATGTTGGCCAAGATCCTTTCCCAACATCATGGCTTTAACTGTAAGGTTCTGTTTGCTTGGAGCCCCGACGGCAAGCACATCGATCCAAATAACCAGCAAGGCGTGCGTGGTTGGAACGAGTTAAAAAATGCCGACCTCACGATCATCGGCACACGGTTTCGCCAGCCCAACAAAATTGACGGCCAGCACCTCACAGACTTTATGAACGCAGGCAAGCCAATCATTGGCATTCGTACAGCTACCCATGGTTTCAAAGGGGATAACAAGTTCGGTAACAAAATTGGCTATAGTGACTGGGGGAAAACAATCCTTGGCGAAGGCTGGGCCGGGCATCATGGACGCCACAAGGGAGAAGGTGCACGGGGTGTGGTTGTTGAGGCAAATAGAAAGCACCCGATACTAAACGGAGTAACCAACAACAATGTATTTGCCCCGTCCGATGTGTACGGTGTTCGCTCTCTTCAAAAACACGACACGATTCTGTTAAGAGGAGCGGTGACCAAAAACCTAGACCCGAATTCTCCAAATCTAGCAGGTAAGAAAAACGAGCCCATGCAGCCATCCGCCTGGATTCATCCATACATAGCACCCAATGGCACAAAAGGAATATCCTTCTGTACAACTATGGGTGCCTCAGTTGATTTGGTAAGCGAAGGATTGCGTCGCATCATTGTGAATGCGACCTTTCATCTCAACGGACTTGAGGTTCCGCCCAAAGCGAATGTTGATTATGTCGATCCGTTCTACCCTTCATTCTATGGTTTTATCAGAGACAAAGACTACTGGCCTTACCACAACTTGAAGGCAACTGACTTTGGTCTCGGCAAAGTACCACACCTCCCGGATCCAAAGGGTACTCCAAAATGGGATTTTCGACCAATGCTCTCAAAATAAACTATCCTTTATGGCCACATTTACCTTTGGCTTTATTGAGCCATAAATGAAACTAGCCACAACCTTTCTACGCTCCTTTGTTTTTCTAATTTTTGCCATTTCGAGTGGGCATGCAAAAGAACAGGTAAAACCCAATATCATCGTCATCCTGGTTGATGATATGGGCTATGGGGGGTTGAGTTGCTACGACAATCAATATTTTAAAACTCCAGAGATTGATAAACTGGCCTCTGAAGGATTGCTCTTAACGGACTTTCATTCCAATGGTGCGGTATGCTCCCCCACCCGAGCAGCACTCCTAACTGGGCGCTATCAGTACCGCAGTGGTTGTCATGTGGTGATTAATGCCGACCGTAATCACAAAGATCATAACCGGGGGATGCCTGCCAAAGAGTGGACATTTGCAGAAGCACTCAAGGCGGGCGGCTATACATGTGCAGTTTTTGGAAAATGGCACCTCGGTTACAAAACTGAATTTAATCCCCTCCTTCATGGCTTTGATCAGTTTAATGGTTTTATAAGTGGCAACATTGACGCGCATTCACACTTTGACCGGATGGTGATCAAGGACTGGTGGCAGAACCAAGAACTCAAGGATGAACCAGGATACCTCACCGATCTAATTACCGAACATACCATCAAATTTATTCGACAAAATAAAGATAGGCCCTTCTTCGTTTATGCGGCTCACGGAGCCCCTCACAGTCCACATCAGGCCCGTGGGTCGAAGATTGTGCGTGGTCCTGACAAAGGAAAAATTCCTCAATGGGGAAAAGGAAATGGAACCTACTCGAATAATCCAAAGGATGAAAACTGGCTGATTAAACATTTTATTCTACCCGTCGACGAAGGACTCGGCCGTATCCGCAAGGAAATCGAAGTTCTGGGATTGGCTGAGAATACAATCATTTGGTTTATTTCAGACAATGGAGGAACAGCTGGAAACAAGACCACCAGCCCGATGACCCGAGCGGGCAAGGGCTCTACCTACGAGGGTGGACACCGCGTGCCAGGAATTGTGTGGGCACCCAATCGCATAGCCTCGGGTAAATGTGCAGAATTAATCGTGGGCATGGACATCATGCCAACCAGCCTGGCCATGGCCAAGGTGATAGTCCCAAAAAAACACAGGTTTGACGGGATTGATGTAGGACCTGCTATCTTTGAAAAAAAGAACCTACCCGAACGCCCCGTTATTTGGGGCAAAAACTCAAGTGGTGCCTTACGGCGAGGGCCCTGGAAATTAGTTAAAAACGAACTCTATAACCTGTATGACGACCCATCGGAAAGAAAGGATATTGCCTTAAATTATCCCGATCGATTCAAACAAATGATAAAAGAGCGTTCTGTTATATTCGAGGAAGCGATCGGCGACTCTCCTTATGATCAAGGGCCCAACAAGTAGAAAGCCGAACTAATTTACAGTTCTGCACGAAAGTAACGAAAATATCTCCTTCCAAAACGAAGGTTATTATGGACAGAGGAAAACAGAAAATACAGGGTACACTGACCTGTGGATCTTAATAAAACCTATATTTAATTCTCCCTTTAAAATTGATGAAATTTAAACTTCTTTCTCTTTGTTTTTTATTTGTATCGCTAAGTGCATATACCTTCGCAAAGAACTCTTTACCGGCAATTGATAAGAACAAGGCAGCCCAAAATGTAGAAGAATTGTGGGCAGGCTACGATCCGCGGGCCGAACCTTTGGAAGTGCAAATCATTCGGGAGTGGGATGAGGTGTACGAAGGTAGAGAGATCAAGGTACAAATGCTTACCTTTACTGTGGGTACCTTCAAAAATCAGGTAAGTCGGATTTCCGCCTACTATTCTTACCCTATGGGCATGAAAGAAAAATTACCGGGGCTTGTGCAAGTGCATGGCGGAGGGCAGCGGGCAAATAAACACATGGTGGTGGTGGATGCGGCCAATGGGTATGCCAGCATTTCCCTAAATTGGGGAGGCCGTGAATTGGAGGATCAAAAAGCAGGCGAACCAGGGACGGACTGGGGGGCGATTGACCCTACCCAAAAGCATGTCAGTCATTATTTTCGACTCACACCCGATGAAAAAACCGCTGAATCTGTTTACAGCCCAAGAAATAACAATTGGTTCATCCTCACCCTGGCGACCCGGCGAGGGCTGACCTTTCTCGAGCAACAACCCAATGTGGATGCCGGAAAAATGGGAGTCTACGGGCACTCCATGGGGGGAACCATTACCGGGCAGGTGGCTGGACTCGACTCCCGCATCAAGGCTTCGGTGCCTTCGTGCGGGGGGCAGGGAATCACTCAGGCAGAAAATATTGCCCGCCCTGGAGCATCCTCCGACCGACGGGTGGGCGACAAGCTGTACTCCACAACCATCGACTCCTCCGCATCCCTGAAGAATTTGAAATACCCAATCCTGGGCCAAACCCCACAGAATGATTTCAACTGTATCTTTGATGACCTGAACCATAACTGGAGGGCCATCCCGGACCCCTCGCTGGTGCACTTCAGTATTTCCCCGCACCTCAACCACCGCCATATCGCGGAATCCGCCTTCGCCCGCTACCGGTTCCTCGATGTGTTTCTCAAAGGAGAAGGCACCTTTCCGAAGAGGCCCGAGTTGTCGGTAAACCTAAAGACTTCCAATGGCATACCCATTGCCACAGTCACCCCGCACAATGTGGAGCAGGTGCAAAAGGTGCAGATTTACTACAGCATTAATCCACATTCCTTAACCCGTTTTTGGAGGCGTGCAGCGACTGCCAAGCACGGAAATAATTGGGTGGCACACTTACCGATCCTAAGCACCAACATGCCTCTCTTCGTCATGGCCAATGTGGAGTATCCCCTACCCCGCCCCATAATAGGTTCACGGTATACCGGGAACTCCCCAGACAATTTCCTGATTAGTACCTGGGAAGAAATTATTGATCCACCGGCATTGAAGGAAGCCGGTGTTCAGGCAATCGACCGTCCCGACCGCATGATCGAGCGAAGTTTTGATGACTGGGAGGACTGGTATCAAATCGGCTGGGGCAACAACCAGCACGCCGTCGCCGGCACCCGAAAGCTGACCGACCCCAAATGGCGCGGACCCGATGGAGCAACCCTGAGCATTGATATAAAAGACCCGAAGGGGGGAAATTTCCTCATGGCCTTTGATGTAAACAACTGGGGTGCCTATCCAGGCTTACCCAAAAGTGGGTACTATTGCGTAAAACCACTCGCCAAAACTAAGGACTGGCAGACCGTCACCATCCATCTTTCTGATTTGAAACCAAGAACCGAGGGGATTCCGGATCGTCCTGAAAGTTGGCAGGGAATCACTGACTTACAGATTGTGGCAGGCTTACACAGGCTCCCTGCAAAGGAGAAAACCATTCTTAGCGGAGGCACCTGGCCAGGCATGCGTGAACTTCGTAACCTGCGATGGGTAGGTGGTGAATACAGCTCCTCCCTGCTCTACCCCGGTGGGAAATTATCGGTCGAAGAATTTCAGAAGATTTTTCAGGCAGATATCGATAAATCTATCGAGTTCGAAAAGCGGGATGCGAACCGATAAATCACTTACCTGAAAAAAATAATGGTTAGAGGATACATAATAAGGAGCTTATTTTTCATAGCGGTTGGGGTCGTTCTCCAAACATTCGGAATCGCTTCCGGTGCTACGAAAATGTTCACTCCGCAGCAGATCGGGTGGCAAACTTTCCCGCTCAAGCCAGACAAGACTTTGGAGTACAAGACCATAACTGGAAAAGACGGTCTTTCGTATGATTTAAAACTTCAGGTTTTTCTGCCGAAAGGATGGCAGACAGAGGACAAGCGTCCTGCGGCGGTATTTTTCCACGGAGGTGGATGGCGTGGCGGCGGGCCGGATCATTATTATCCACAGAGTCGCTATGTTGCCCTGCGTGGCATGGTGGCCATTTCGGTGGAATACCGGACAATCAACCGCTTTGGCACCTCGCCCAGGGAGTGCGTAAAGGATGGCAAATCCGCCATGCGCTGGGTTAAGACCCATGCCAATAAACTGGGAATCGATCCCGAACGGATCGTGGCAGGCGGAGGGTCGGCCGGTGGTCATATTGCGGCAGCAATGGCATTGGTCACAGAATTTAATGAAGCAGGAGAAGATACCTCGGTAAGCTGCATCCCCAAAGCACTGCTCCTCTTTAATCCCGTCTTTGACAATGGCCCCGACGGATTTGGGTACAACCTGGTAAAGCCCTACTGGCAAAAGATTTCACCGATTGAGCACATCAACGATCAAACCCCTCCGACCCTGATTCTCCTGGGAACCGAGGACACTTACATACCAGTGGAGACTGCCAAACGTTTTGAGCGGCAAATGAAAGAAAAGGGGCGTCGCTGTGATCTACACATCTATGAAGGGGCAAAGCATGGCTGGTACAACCTGTGGGTCAGCCGCGAGGACATGGCCGAAAGCCTCATCCGTATGGACCGCTTTCTAAGCTCACTGGGCTATCTCGAAGGAGAGCCTATCTTAAAACTTAAAAAGTAGTGATGTAACCGAAACGAGGCAAACCAACCGAGAGTATTAAACTTTAAAATAATCTACTCTAAGCATGAACCGAAATAAACTTACCGTATCTATCGGCTTGGCCCTCTTCTCAGTCGCCACTGCTTTTACAAAGGATCTAAAGACCCGTGCCCGCCCCAATTTTCTTTTGCTCTATGCGGATGATCAACGCAACCATACCTTGAGTTGTGCGGGACATCCGATTGTAAAAACACCTAACATTGACCGCCTGGCCAAGAATGGAGTGCGGTTTGAAAATGCATATGTAACCACTTCAACCTGCTGGGTGGGCCGTGCGAGCTTGTTCACCGGTTGCTATGAGCGCAAACATCTCTACAAGGTTTCCTCTGGATCCTTGAATTCTGATCTGTGTAACTCCTCCTACTTTGCCGTTCTGAAACGGGCGGGGTATCGAACGGGTCACCTGGGCAAGGAACATGTATCTATTCCCCGTGAATCTGCGAGTGCGATGTGGGATGTGCGACGAAGAATTGGTCGTTCTCCATTTTTTAAGGACCAGCCAGACGGAACGAAGCGGCACGAAACCCAGATCCTGGGAGATTGGGGCATCAACTTCCTTAGTGAACAACCAAAAGATAAGCCCTTCTGCTTACAGATCAGCTTCAATGCCACTCATGCAGAAGATAATGACAGGCGCCCAGGCATCGGCCACTTTCCCTGGCCCAAAGTTACTGAGGGGATGTATGAAGACCAGAAGATGCCTCTTCCAGTGCTCAACGACCCGGCGATCTACGAAAATCAGCCTGATTTCCTTAAAAAATCGCTCAACCGGCAGCGCTACTTTTGGCGCTGGGATACTCCCGAGAAATACCAAACGAACATGCGTGCCTACTTTCGTATGATCAGTGGGATTGATCATGTGGTTGGTCGTCTGGTGACTGAACTGAAAAAGCAGGGACTTGCGGAGAATACCGTAATTATCTATACCGCCGACAATGGCTACTACCTTGGCGACCGCGGATTTGCGGGAAAGTGGACACATTACCAAGAATCCCTAAGGGTTCCCCTGATTGTTCATGATCCGAGACTACCTGAATCGAAGAAAGGCAAGGTGGCTCCCGAAATAGCCCTCAACAGTGACCTCGCATCCACCATGATCGAACTGGCTGGCTTACCCATACCCCAAGCTCATACGGGGCGTAGCCTCGCCCCACTCATTCAGGGAAAGCAGGCTTCTGATTGGCGCAAAGACTTCCTTTGTGAGTTCCTAGCCGTACCCATAACCATTCCGCTTTGGGAAGGGGTGCATGGGGAGAGCATGACCTATGCCCGCTACTTTGTGGATGGTCCCAATGAGCCACCTTATGAATTTCTTCATGACTTAAAAAAGGACCCTCAGCAATTGACTAACCTTGCGACAGAAAGTGTTGCACACCCTCTGCTCAAAAGCATGCGCAACCGTTGTGACCAACTCGTCGCCACCGCAGGTCCATCCATGAATGATGTTTATAAAATTCATATTAAACCGCCTAAGAAGAGTAAAAAATAAATTTTCTAATTTATGAGAATAATTCTCTCTCTTTTTCTTGCATGCTCTCTTTTTGGTAATTTGGGGTCCAAAGAAATTGATAAACCTAATGTTTTACTTATCGCAGTAGATGACTTGAATGATTGGATCGGCTGCCTCGAAGGTCATCCTCAAACCTTTACCCCGAACATCGATCGCCTTGCTGACCGAGGAATACTTTTTAGTAACGCCCATTGTCAGGGAACCATGTGCAATCCCTCACGCATCAGTCTGCTTTGGGGTAGCAGGCCCTCCTCAACCGGTTTTTACGACAATCATTATTCTGTTTCAAAGGAACCAGAGTTTCTAAAACAACATGTTAATCTGCCCACCCACTTTGCAGCCAATGGATACAAAACCTTAAGTTCCGGAAAAATTTTTCATACGGGTGGTTATTTTCAAGTAAAGGGGCCCCGTGCCGGGCAGTGGCGCCAAGGGCTCGATCAAAAAGTTCATCATATGCCCAAAGAATGCCACCGCACTTGGGATTTCGGGCCTCAGGATTATGACGAATCAAAATTTACCGATCATATTACTGCAACCTGGGTTGCCGATCAGCTTGGTAAAGATTTCGACAAACCCCTTTTTATGGCCTGCGGGTTTTATCGTCAACATGTACCGTTTTTTCCACCCCGTCGGGTTTATGAGAGTTTTAAGGATGTAGAATTGCCCGAAGTTATCGAGGATGACTGGGATGATATCCCAAATGCCGCCCGCAAGGTATCGATGAGTAACTCCAAGATTCCTGTCCACGAGTGGATGAAGCAGGAGAACCGTTGGCAACTGGCGGTGCATGCCTACCTTGCGTCCGTCCGGTGGACCGATGAACAAATCGGTCGGGTGCTGGATGCGTTAGATCAGGGCCCTCATGCCAAAAACACCATTGTAGTCCTCTTCTCCGACCATGGCTATCACCTTGGGGAAAAACAGCGATGGTCCAAATTCTCACTATGGGAACGAACCACCCGGGTTCCCCTGATTATTAGCGTGCCCAATGGTACCAAGGGCAGAAGCGAACAACCTGTCGAATTGTTGAGTATTTATCCCACCTTAATCGACCTTTGCGAACTGAGTAAAAACCCAAAGCTTGAGGGTGTGAGCCTTCAGCCCTTGCTTAAAAACCCGGAGGCAAAGTGGAATCATGTCGCTATATCAACGCTGGGGCAGAACAACCATGCCGTCCGGGACCGACGTTGGCGATACATCCGCTACGCAGACGGTAGTGAGGAACTCTACGATCATCAAAACGATTCAAATGAATGGGAAAATTTAGCCAAAGGAAAAGTCGACTCCATTCATCAAAAAGTTATAAACCGCTTAAAAAGACACCTCCCCAAAAGCAATGCCCCACAATGTGGAGGTTAACTTTTATTTTTCCCACAATAGCATCACTCTTTTTAAACAAAATATATATGACCCGAAATAAACTCACCGTAATCTTCTGCTTTGCCCTCTTCTCCGCTTTTGCCTGCCAAGCGGAACGCGTTCCTCTTTGGCCAGAGGGTAAGATTCCAAATTTTCAACCCCCGCAGATCGCAGCTACGACCAAGGAGGTTAGGCAACCTGGTTTCAAGCACGCAGAACACACCATGCCTTATTTGCAATGGTTCGATGCACCGTCCGAAAAAAATGGTGCCTGTATGTTGCTCATTTCAGGGGGTGGTTATAAAAACTGCTGTGATTGGAGGTGGATTGAGAAGGTGGCGAAAAGATTTACCGATCTCGGTTATGTCTGCGTCAGCCTGACTTACCGTACGCCGAGGCCAGAGGGCTTACCGATTTACCAGAGTGGATGGCAGGACGGGCAGCGGGCAATCCGCCTGGTCCGACAGTCTGCCAAGGAGCGTGGCTTTGATCCCGAAAAAATTGGGCTTCTTGGATTTTCCGCTGGTGGACACCTTACCACATTACTTGGCACCAGTGCCCTGACTCCTGCCTACGAACCGGTTGATGCAGTCGATAAGATTCCCTGCCATGTAAACCTGGCTGTTCCGATCTATGTTGCTTATGCCCTTACCGACGGCCTGACTGGGCCCAACACTCGGGGTGGAGATGCGGTCGATGCTAAACTTTCTGATGTCTTCAAGTTCGATGCTAAGACTTGCACGATGGCCCTCTTCCATGGGGGAACGGATCCTTATTCCCCGAATGGCTCGACTGAGATTTATCGTCAACTCCGACGAATGAAAATACCGGCGGAAATTCATCTCTTCGCGGACCGAGGGCATGGTTTTATGGGCGATCCAAATAAGGGAGAGAATGGTACGGCATATGATCATTGGTTAGATCGCGTATGCGAGTTTTTGAGGCAGATGAATTTTGACGGACGGCTGGATAAGCCGATCGATTTGATGACCCGCTACCCAAACGACGATGCCCGCGAGGAATACCGAAAAGAGCAAATTTGGCCAAATGGTAGAATGCCAGATGTACAGGCAAACCAATGCCAACCTTACATTGAGTGGCACTTTCCCAAGGAGCGAAAAACCAAAGCTATACAGATTATTTATTCGGGCGGCGGATATGGACATAACAAGCCCGATGGATTTGAAGTCGCCCCCGCACGCCGTTACCTCAACGAAAAAGGAATGACGGTGGTGACAATAAAGTATCGCACTCCCCGCCCACAGGGCGGACTGGCCAAACACACGACCGCCTGGCAGGACTTGCAACGAGCCATTCGTATGGTACGCAGCCAGGCAGAAACGGAAGACCTCGATCCTAACCGTATAGGCATCATGGGCTCCTCCGCTGGCGGCCACCTCACCCTGATGGGGGCGACCAGTTCAAAGCAAAAAGCATCCTGGGCAATTGACGACCTCCACAAAATTTCCTGCAAGGTACAGTGGGCAGTGGCGATCTACCCTGCTTATGTTCTCACCGACGGAGCCAATGGACAAAACTCGAAAGGAGGAAACGAGGACGATGCCCGCATCGTTGCCGATTTTGCCTTCGATCTGGATACCTGCCCCATGTTGTTTATCCACGGAGATGCCGATGGGCACTCTCCCATGAACTCAGTGAAATGCTGGGAACAGCTTCGTAGAATGGGCATTCAGTCGGACCTGCACACCTTAGCTAAGCGTGGCCACTGCTTTCAACACAATGCTTCCCCGGGCACTGGCAGCTACACCTGGATGGACCGAATCTGGGAATTTATGAACCATAAAAAGTTCAATCAGTAAGAGGGTGAGTCATAGTAAATATCCTCTTCTTTTTCTCCTCCTCTGCTCATCCCTTTTTGGGCTGGTCAAGGAGTCCAATTCAAGAGAGGGGCTTGGGCTAAGAGTTTCCACCTATCACTCGGTCAACAAGGAGGTCAAGTTTGGGGGCTTTACCCATATCGCTTTTGGTCCGGGAGAGTCTGAGATCATCACTGCATGCACCACTCACCGCTTTCTCTATCGTAATAGCCCCAAGGAATCTTTCTCTGTATCTCCCTTGTCGGTAAAGCGCCACCACTCCGTCGTCTTTAACCCGGCAGACCAACTCTACTATGCCAACGATACGGATAATCACCGAATCATTGCCTTTTCCGACCCAAGCAAAAACGAGATCACTGCAGAGACCAAAGAGATTTGTGGGATCAAGCTCCAACGCCCCCATGACACGGTTATAGATCCAGCAACCGGTTGGATCTATGCACTCAATCCAAACTCTGGTCATATCTTTCGCTTCACCGCGATTGGAGAGAACCAAAGTGTAATCAAAGCACCGACTCAGGGCTACGCCCGTGCCCTCACCTTTGCCAACGGAAAACTTTATGCCATAGGCTCTTCTAAGGGTCGCATTGTGGAGGTTGTGGATTGGGAAAAACCAACCTTCAAAGTCTACGATAGTTTCGATCCTAGTGGTCGCCAAGGTGCAGCTGGCTCGTGGGAAAAAACCGGGCTGGTTCTCAATGATGCAGAGTTTTTTAACGGCCACTGGTATGCCACCAGCTATTTCACCAAATCGTGTGCCAAGGGGACGGACTTTAACGAAAACAAATTCATCCGCTTTAAAACATTGGATGACTTGGTTTCGGGAGACTGGACTGATCTGAGTAGCTTAGTCCCAAGCGGACTGACGCCCTATTTCATGACAGTAAATAACAACAAACTTTACCTCGCTACCTTCAATCACGAATCTACTGGCAAAGGAGACTCGATTTTAGAGTTTTCGATCAATTGAAGATATCAAACTAGAAACGCTTCCTATATTTGTGGAGAAGTTCCTTGGGTAAATGACATGCGTCATCTGGGCATCGACTCAAACGATCCTGGTGCTCCTGATCACTGGGGACATAATGGGTAAGCGGTAGTACCTCCACAGTGATACGCTCGGCATCTTTACAAGATGTAATCCATTGTTTCGCTTCGTTTAGGTGGGTTTCTGTTTTGCTGTACACACCAGTGCGGTATTTTTCACCGATATCAGGCCCCTGCTGGTTAATGCTGTAAGGATCGATAATTTCAAAGAGGTATTCGAGTAGTTGGCCAATGGTTAACTGAGTCGGATCATAGACTGTGCGGACACATTCGGCATAACCATCGTACTCGCCATTGGTTGAAGAGGATGTACCATTAGCTCTCCCCGCTTCGGTTTTAAGCACCCCAGGCAAGTGACGGACAAATTCCTGAACTCCCCACAAGCACCCACCAGCCAGGTAGATTGTTTCGGTAATGACAGGACCTTTTTGCATAACCATATTGAACCCGAATTACTGCTCGGTTTCAAGTTCAGTAAAAAAGATTGTTAAATTAATAAAAACCAATTGTTAACGATTGAAACTTTGACTTGATAGTGCATAAGGGAAGGAATGTTAACCCGCTTTAGAAACTTAGCTTACCTTTCATGCCTCGCCACCTCGTTCGGCTTATTTACCAATGCCTATGCTGCGGAGGAACTCCCTGCTTTTACGGTAATGGGCCAGGAAACGGCCAACCAACGCCCGGCCACTACCTACGAGACCCCCATCTCAAATCTGGAATTTGACCCTCGCGTGGACATGCAGGTACGCAATATAACCGAAGCTCAAGGAGACATTAGCATTCGCGGAGGAACTTTTGAGGAAACGGGTGTTCAAGTTGGGAGTGTTACACTGCTAGACCCTCAAACTGGCCACTACAATACCGAGCTACTTATGGCTCCAGAAATGTTAGGCGAACCCAAAGTCTTAACGGGTGCGGATAGTGCGATGCGTGGATTTAACAGTAATGCAGGCACGGTGTCTTACTCTTGGAGTGAAATCACCAAAGGAGGAAGCCTAACCGTTGGAGGTGGTGATCATAATCTAAATTTTCAGCGCCTTCACCATGCCTCAACTGGATCTTACAGTAACTCGAAGGAATGGACATGGGGTGCGGAAATTGAAGGTGCACGCACCGAAAGTGACGGCACTATCCCTTATGGAGATCATGCTTTTGATCGTACATCTGGCCGCATTCAATTGCTGGGCCCAGATTCCCAAACCGATCTGTTTGCTGGTTATCAGGACAAGTTTTATGGATGGCCAGGCATGTACTCTACCAAGAATTATGATGAAACTGAAGATTATCAGATTCGCCTTTTTTCTCTGAATCACTCCCAAGAATACGATGATGGTTACTTTGAATTTTCAGGTTTTTACAAGAGATTGTCTGATTACTTCAACTTGGATCGCAAAAATCCTCCCGCTTATCATTATGAAGCTTGGCACGAAAGCTTTGTTTACGGGTTAGCGCTATCTGGAACACACGATTTAGCCGATAATTTCTCGTTAAATCATTTTGCTCAATTTACTTATGACAACATGGATCAATCCAAAGTGGTCAACAACTACACCGAAGAGCCTAGTTTGAATCTTAGGAATGGTTACTTTACGGACCGCCAATATTACAAAATCTCACTCGTTCCGGAGTACAGGCATTCCCTCGATCAAAACGAAGAGATAACTTACAAAGCTGGGTTTTCCTGGGATGACACCAACCGTGACAAACAAAGGTTTTCTCCAATTGCTGAAATCAGCTGGACCAAAATAGAAAATCAAAATGATTTCAAAAATATCTACCTATCTTATTCTGAATCAACGCAAGTTCTTGGTTATGGTGCGATTGGTGGCCCCACTGATTCAGGCACATTTAGAAGCACACGTGACCTAAGAAGATCCGTTTCAAAAAACCTTGAGATCGGTTACAAATTTTCCAGAGATGAATGGAAATTAAATACCGCCATCTTTCACCGCTGGGACGATGATTTGATTGATTGGACCTTTGATTCTAATTGGACTAAGTACAGAAAAGCGAATCATGTAGACATAAAAACCATTGGCTTCGAAGTTATCGCTTCGCGTCAGTGGGATAATTTCGAAGCCATCTGCAGTTATGCCTACTTAAAGAAAAACGAGGATTATGCTGACCCGTCTATATTAGGCAGCTTCTATGCACTGAATTATCCGGAGCACCGCATTACTCTCGGAGCCATTTGGAACCCAATTGACTCCATAGAATTGCGAATTGATAACGAATGGAGAGAACAGAGGGATAACCTCGTGCGACGAGAAAAAGGTTCTCCGAATCGATCCACCTTAAGTCACTTTGCTGCTAGTTATTATCCCCAAAGGTTTGAGGATCTTGAACTTTTTGTTGCTTTCGAAAAACCTTGGGAAAAGGACTTCCAGGAAATACCTGGCATCGCAGCAAAAGGTGATCAATTCTCCTTTGGTGCCACTTACAGTTGGTAAAGATTTAACCTAGCAGGCGAGTCCACATGATCTACCTCGCCTTTGTATCCCTCCTCTGGGCCTTTTCTTTTGGGCTAATTGGAAGTGCTCTTTCAGGGGTAGATTCCTTTTTTACTGCCACCGTACGCTTAGGGTGCGCCACCCTGCTCTTTCTGCCCTTTTTACGGGCCAAGGAAATTGTGCGGATCGATCGCTTACGACTCGTTCTTATCGGGGCCATCCAGTTCGGGGTCATGTATGCCTGCTATATGCGGGCCTTTCAGTACCTGCCCTCTCACTTGGTAGCGATCTTCTCCATCCTCACCCCCATCTATGTGGTCATCATACATAATCTACGCAAGAGAACCTTTTCCTCTCGCTACCTGGTCGCCGCCCTGCTGTCGGTACTTGGTGCGGTGGCAATTAAGGCAAAGACCGTCCCCACAGGAGATTTCTGGATTGGGTTTGGGCTCATGCAGGCGGCTGGAATCGCTTTTGCCTATGGGCAGGTAGCGTATCGGGATTGGAAACAAAAGAACCGAAAGATGGACGACCGAGCGATTTTTGCCCTATTGGCAATGGGAGGAACTGTTTGTGCGGGACTGGCCTGTGTAATGTTTTCCGACTTAAAAAACCTCTCCGTTCAGCCCGAACAATGGAAGGCCATCCTCTACCTTGGATTTGTGGCTTCAGGCATTGGGTTTTTCCTATGGAACAAAGGAGCGGGTAAGAGCAACCCTGGGACTTTGGCTGCATTCAACAATGCAGTGGTTCCCCTTGCGGTGCTCTGTTCGTTTTTCATTTTTGGAGAGTCCACTTCGATGAATTTTGAAAACACTTTTCGACTGGCTATTGGATCAATCTTTATCGGATCAGCCGTTTTTATTAGCCAACGAACTAGTGCTTAAACCTAAAAAATTTATAACATATATTTTGCGTATTTTGTAATTATTTTCTATATTTTAGTATGGATTTACAGAATATTAGCCTATCTTTTATATTAAACGAAAAAAGTTCGAGCGTTTATTGTGTCGATTTAGCAGAGACGGTGGCGAAAGCAGTTGGTCTGATGAGCAGGGAAAGGATTGGCTCGGTTATGGTAATTAAAAACGGTCAATATGTTGGCATTTTTACGGAACGTGATGTGTTAAACCGTGTAATTTCAGCCAAATTGAATGCGGAAAAAACAAGAGTTGAAAAAGTTATGACGAGTGACTTTATTTCGGTTCAGGAAAACAGCACCCTTCGGCAAACCATGCATATTATGACCAATAAACGAGTCAGGCACTTACCAGTTTTTGAGGAAGAAAAATTAGTCGGCATGATTTCCATCGGAGATGTCACCCGAAAGCTTCTTGAAATCAATCAAAACGAAGCTGCAAGCTTGCGCCAATACCTCTTCACCGAATATCCAGGATAAAACCGGCTCTGTCCTTGGCTGCTTTCTTTACTTCAAATGCTTAGATAATAGAGATTGGCACTCCACTTGTATTCTTAGGGAAATCAATTTGAGCTCGTACAGGAATGGCAGAACTTACCTCGTCCCAAGAGTTCTCCAAAAATTCAAGCCTGACCATTCCACAGGTTGGAATATTATCGATGGGTAATCCCCAGAGGTTTGTAACCAAGTTGGTCATTCCCGGGTTGTGACCGAAAAGTGCGACACCCGAAAGGTCGTTACTTAAACTGCCAACATAATTTTGCAACTCTGTCGCACTTGCATGGTAAAGGTTTGAATCGAAAGAAATCCTTTGGATTGGCCAATCTATTGAGCCGGCAATGATGTCTGCGGTTTGTTGGGCCCGTACCGCCGTACTACTGATCAAGGCGTCTAGGTATACTCTCCAGTCTCTTAAACGCTTGCCCATTTCGGGGGCATTTCGAAGTCCGCGCTCGTTGAGGGGACGGTCGTGGTCATCCACTTGCGGATCATCCCAACTGGACTTCGCATGCCGGATAAGGACGAGCAACTTCACCTAGGCAACTTATCTGCTCAAGCGTCGTTTGAAATTTCTACCTTATCCCAAAAAGCGAGAAAAAATAACACTGCGATCCCTCCGGCAAGCAGGGAGGGATAGATCCAAAAGTTTTCCCACTGGAGCATGGTTTCTGCAAGCAATCCGGGGTCTATGGGTGCGGGAAGGTCAACGGCAAACATTCTTCCGAGTTGTTCTCCAAATCCTAATTGCTCAACCGCACGGTTGCCTGCGATCGCCCCGTTTAATTCGCCATATTTGGTAACCTCATTACCAAAACGACCAAATGCAACCTGGTATCCGAAATACATCCCGATACCTTGGGTAAAGAAGACCAATAGACTTTGAGCCTGAGTACGAAGGGCGGCAGGAGCCACTTTATCGGTGTACATAAAGCCGGTAACGAAAAAGAAGTCATAACAAATACCATGCAAAGCAACCGACAACAAAAGCATCCACACCACTTGCTCCGATGCCCCGTAAGCAAAAAGCAAATACCGGGCAACCCATGCAAGCATGCCAATGAGAATCATGTTTTTTACTCCTAATCGGCGGAAGAAAAAAGGAATGAGAAGCATGAAGAAAATTTCTGAAGTCTGGCCAATAGTCATGGTTGAAGCCGCTTCTTTGAAACCCGCATTGCTGAGGTAATTTGAGGTTAGTCCGTAATAATAAGCCAGGGGTATGCAAATAAGACAGGAACAGGCGAGGAACACGGCAAAAGCTGGCCTTTTAAGAAGGGTAAAAGCATCGAGCATGAGTAGAGCCCGCAGGTTTACTGGCTCTCCCTTTGCAGGTGGTGGAGTATTGGGCAAAGAAAAAGAAAATAAACCGAGTAGAAGAGACACAGCACCAGCCAGATAAAAAATATCAAGCAAAGAGGACCATCCAAGAAAGCCCACAGTTAATCCAGCCGCGATCCATCCAATGGTTCCCCATACTCGAACCTTGGGAAAAGTCAGGCGGTCAAGGTGAGCGAAGGCGATTGAATTCCCCAAGCCCACAGTAGGCATATAGCAAAGCATATTTCCAACCATCAACCAAATCATCAGTGAAGAATCTCCGTTTTGAGCGGCTATTGGAACGAGTAGAAGCAAAATTCCTCCCAAAACAAACAATACACCCATCACCACTTGCGAAGGAAAAAAACGATCGGCAATTAAGCCAAGAAATAAAGGAGCAAATATTGCCCCCAGCGGGGAACTTCCATAAGCAGCACCCACCACATCGGCAGAAAACTCATTGGCTCCAAGGCATTGCCCAAGGGTGGCAAACCAAGCCCCCCAAGCAAAGAACTGTAAAAACATCATCAAAGAAATCTTAAATTGGGCATCGGGCTTCATAGGGATTTATAATTGCTGGATAACACAGTTCAATCGAGCCAATTTTTTTATTATATTTAAATTCTTTATCATTAAAATTTGAGCTAGTCTGTGCAATGCAAGTTGCCAAAAAGGCATTCACTGTTTTATAGAAAAGCTATGGCAAAAGTTACCTACATTATCGAACACGGAGAAGATATCGTTGAAGAAAACGGTATTGGCACAGTCATGGAAATTGCTCAGCAAAACCAAGTACCTGGAATTGAAGGTGCATGCGGTGGTTGTTGTTCCTGTGCCACCTGTCATGTACGGGTTCACCCCGACTGGATCGAAAAGACTGGCCGTGCAACTGAGGCCGAACAAGACCTTCTCGATCTCGAATCCAAAGCCTGCGACCGTAGCCGATTGTCCTGCCAGATCGAACTCACTGAAGAGCTTGACGGTTTGATCGTAGAAGTCGCCCCTTTTTAGGGGTTGGGAATTTCGTTCAGAGTGTAGTAAGCATCGGGATGCCAAAGCGGCTGACCCGATTTTGACTTCACTCCGGCTGACTGAAGGTGGTGCACATGCCCCTTGGTTAAAGGAGAAACGGTAAGTTCGACTGATAACCCATCAGGAGCAACCCGGGCAGAAGTGATATTGGCATCCACATGATCGACCATAGGGCTGCCGTACTTCTTCTGGTAAATGTAAGTCCAAGCCTTCGCTTGGTAGCTCGCTAAGTCACCGGCGGTGACAGGGTCCACTGGCTCGGTAAAGGTTAGGCGAAACCCATCGGGCAATGCCTCCATGGTTTTGGTTTCAAAAGGAACCACATTTTTCCACCGCACCCGCTCGAAGGTGAAAGGCTTGTTTCCGCGCGATCCCCACCCACGGGTAGTTCCGCCGATAAACAAGGTGCCCCCGTCCGACAGACGCATGGGTACAATACCCGCCTCGAATCCGGAGAGGAATTCCCAGACCGCTCCCTGTCTGACTCCATTTACAGTTTCAAGGAAAACCCGTTGTACCTCAGAGTGGGTCTGCTCGCCCACCAAGAGTTGTCCGGCAAAAGGCCCAAATTTTCCAGCGGTATGGTCTGGGATAACCGCGGTGGGCGACTGCCCGACTACGCCGTGAGGAAACTGGACGGCAGGAGGGACGAGTTCGGGAATGCGTTCACGCTCTTTTACTATCCTGCTTTGGTTTATTGGGTCGGGTGGTTGTGGCCCCATATTGGGAGCGTCCTTGTAATAAACATTACCGATGGGACAACCGGTAAATTTTTTCTCCACCACATGTTTGAGGCAGGAGGTACCGTTCCATACTCCCTGATTATCGGTGTAGTAGAGGTTGCCCTCGGCATCATAGCCAATCCCACCAGGAGAACGCACACCGGAAGCATAAGGCGTGGCGGTGCCATCAGCAGCGATTTTCATGACCCATCCACGCCACTGGGCTTGTGCATTGAAAGAACCTGTTAGGCAGAGCGTGACAAACACATTGCCCTGTGGGTCGGGCGTGGTCCCAAATGCATATTCATGGTAGTTCCCGGTCAGGCCCCAGGGAGCGGAGATGGTTTCCACCCAGTCGGGCCGGTCGTCCCCATTACGGTCAACCATTCGGCCAACTTGCTCGCGGTCGGTGTAGTAGAGGGCTCCATCCTGCCAGTACATCCCCAAAGGTTCATGCAAACCTTCAAAGTAGGGCGTCCAGCTAACCTTGGACAAATCATCTCCATAAGCACCCTCACAGATCCAGACCTCTCCCCGGCGCGTGCCCACAGCAATCCGCTGTTCGGGAAGCAGAGCGATCGAACCAGGCTCAAAGACCACATCCTTGGGCATGGGGATTTCCTCGCGGAGGTAGTACCGTGACATCTCCTGATCAAGGGCTTCGTTGTTGAACTTATTAGCCCATGCGGTCACCGCTCCAAGCAGGAGCACAGGAAACAGAAAAATTGGAAAAAATCGATTCATTGGATGCCGTAGTGAAAGGTGAAGGAATTGTCTCCCTTGTCCAGAGGGAGAAGGAAGGTACCGTCCTGGCGAGCGGTAAGTCCGCGGCTCGCAAGGTTGAGACCACGTACAGACTGGGAGTTGATCGGGGCAAATACTAGTTCGCTCGCCCCTTCGCTCTCGATGCTCAGGGTACGTACAATACCCTTATCATTGGGCTCGGGGCGGTCCCGAACGGTTAGATTACCAACATGGTAATGGAAGGTAGGATATGAACGCTCATCCAGTTCCATACCTTTGAAAGAAAATGCCTGCCCGGGAAATGGACTGCCCTTTTGCAGGTGATACACCTGTGCACTCAGAGGGAAAGACCGTACCGTACCCCGATTTTTCCATCTCGGCCCGGCATCAAAAAATCGCCCGTGCCAAAGCAACTCCAACCCGCAGTTTTCCTGATTAAATACCAGGTTCACTCCACCCGGATAACCCACCGAAAAGGAACGGTTCCCCGTACCGGCAATAAAATTGCGGTAGTGCACTGCCCTATTACCCTCTGGCTTGAGCTCAATCAAGTTGATCTTGGGTTTCTGATTACTCACCACTTTGGTGGAACTAAGAGATTGAGTACCCCGAATGCCCGATCCCGACCAACTTGCGGCAATTCCAGTAAATCCAGTAAACTCCAAGTATTCCACCCGAACTTTCACCACACCCGGATGAAGAGTGGCCTTACCAGTTTTTGCCCTACCCATTCCCCCCAAGCCAGAAACTTCCACCACCTTTTTGTCATCGATGTACAGAGCAGATAAATCGTCCGAATCTAGAGTGAAAGAAAATTGCCCCTCACGCCTCACATTAAGTTCACCTTCCCAGACCAAACCGAAATGATCTTTCTCGGAATAGCCCTCCAGGTTGATCAGTCCATTGGGTTGTCTGGACGAAGCATTGGCTTCCAGCTTGGCGTAGTCTAGCATTGATCTTTGGTCTTTGGGCAAAGCATAAAACTTGCGTACCAGGTTTTTCAGAGGACCAGGAGGGCTGGGCAATGGGTGGTCTTTGAGCAATTCATCGCCCTTCCAGTAAGCTTCCCGCTCCTCATACTTGGCCCGTACCGCCGCCACCCGATCTGTGGAAACCTTTTCCCCACCATTACCCAAAGAGCGTACATGAGTGAGAATCGCGGCGATCTGCCCATCGTTAAGCACCGCTCCCTGCGGAGGCATGACCAAATTGTACTCCTTACCCAGCACTTCGATCTCGCCCATCAATCCGTGAAGCACAACCTTGATCATCCGATCAGGATCTCCTTGTGCCCACAGGCTCTTGGCCAATGGCGGGGCTGCTCCCTCTGCACCTCCCTGCCCCTGAGTACCATGGCAAGCAGAGCAATAAGTTTGATATAATACAGGACCACCTTGCCCGTTCGCAGTCAGGGTAAAAAGAGCTAGGGCGGAAAATAAGAGTGGGATTAAATTCATCTTGTTTTGAAATACTAATATTTCTCTTAAATCGGAACCCGCAAATTGCGAAAAATTTCTGTCGATTTACGCCAAGTTAAATTTAAGGGACCAGATAAATTCTAATTTTAAAAATTAATTTATACCTAAGATTAAATTTTATTAGTTTCTCAAATCGAATCTCGACTTCATACAATTTATTGGGGAAATTTCGATAAGTATGAATCTACTTAAATCACTTATTCTTTGCTTTTTACTTATCGGCTCCATCCATGCTCAGCGGACGGAGAAACCAAATGTTATCCTTTTTCTGGTTGATGACCTCGGATACACCGATCTTGGTTTTACGGGGAGTACCTTTTACGAAACACCTCACCTCGATACCTTAGCCCGAAAAGGTGCTTTTTTTGAGAATGCTTATGCCGCCAACCCTGTCTGCTCTCCTACCCGAGCGAGTATCCTCACTGGGAAATACCCTAGCAGGATCGGTTTGACCAACCACAGCGGAAGCGCTGGAGCCAGAGGTCCAAAATACCAGCTCGAGCCACCTACTGTTAAGGGAAACATGCCGATTAATGACCTTACCCTTGGCGAAGCTTTTAAAAAACATGGTTACGCCACCGCCCATGTTGGCAAATGGCACCTGCAGGCACACCACCAAAAGGGAAACGAACATTACCCGGAAAACCATGGCTTTGACCTCAATATTGCCGGGCACAAAATGGGCCAGCCTGGATCTTTCTTATTTCCCTACCAAAGCAATCAACACCCCAGCACAAATGTTCCTGGGCTTGAAGATGGTAAACCAGGCGACTACCTAACTGATGTTTTAACCGACCACGCCATCGGCTTTATCAAGGATAAGCAGGACGAACCCTTCTTTTTAAACTTCTGGTTTTACACCGTACACACACCACTGGGAGCCAAGTCAGAATTGCTCAAAAAGTATCAGAAAAAAGCGAAAAAGATGGGGTTAGACAAAAAGAAAGCCCCCGGAGTTGCTGTTCACGACAGTTTTGCAGACTCCCGCCAAGACAACCCCACTTATGCTGCCATGGTAGAAAGCCTAGATGAAAATGTGGGCAGAGTCATCGAGACCCTCGAAAAACTCAATCTCCGCGAAAATACCATTCTTCTTTTCTGTTCCGATAACGGAGGCTTATCCACTGGATCCAACCCATCTTCCGTCACATCCATTCTACCAAATAAAGCAGGCAAGGCATGGGTCTACGAAGGAGGCATCCGTGTGCCCCTGATTATTGATGCCCCTATTCTCAAACAAAGAGGAACCATCCTTAACGAGCCAGTGGTAAGCACCGACTTTTACCCCACCCTTCTCGATCTTGCCGGCCTACCCATGGAACCCGCACAACACCTTGATGGCGTTTCCCTCCAACCCCTGCTTGATGGCAAAAAGAAAAAGCTCGGTCGCGAAGCCCTCTATTTCCACTACCCTCACTACCACCATATTAACAGTATGGGCCCATCCGGAGCCCTACGCATGGGAGATCATAAATTAGTTATTCGCTATGAAGATTCTTCCACCGAATTGTACAACCTCGCCAAGGACCGGGGGGAAACGAACAACCTGGCCTCCCAAAATACGGGACTGGTCAACCGGATGAAAAAGATGTTCGACCAATGGATTGAGGAAACCGGCTCGCTCATGCCCTCGGCCAACCTCAAATATTCAGGTCCTAAAAAACAGCAAAATTTCTACACCCCAGCCCGCGATATGAAAGGTAAGAGTGCTCAAAGTAAGCCCAGCAAAAAAGATCTGCCTAAAGCCTTTATCATCGGAGATTCTATCTCTATTGGATACACACCCGAGGTGGTCGCTTCCTTGCAGGATCAAGTATTCGTTAGTCGGGCAAATGCCAACTGTGGAGATACCAGTCGCGGTCTTGTCGCACTAGATAACTGGCTCGGCAACACAAACTGGGATGTGATTCATTTCAACTGGGGGCTTCATGATCTTTGCTACCGAAGCGACAAAAGTAAAATGGTTGGTAACCGTGATAAGATTAATGGTCAGCAATCTGTTCCTCTCACTCAGTACATCCAAAACCTTGAGAAATTAGTCGCTCGACTCAAAAAAAGCGGGGCTAAATTGATCTGGGCAACCACCACGAAGGTACCCAATGGCGAACCTGGGCGTTTTGCGGGTGATGAAATTAAATACAATCAAGCTGCCAAGAAAATTATGATTAAACATGGCATAGTTATAAATGACTTGCACAAACTAAGCTCCTCCATTGATGCCTCTTTCTTTCGCAAGCCTGGAGATGTTCATTATACACCTCAGGGTTCTTGCCTTTTGGGAAAACAGGTGGCAGATCAAATTATCCGAGTTCTGGGCCAAAATTAATTATTCGGAAAACTTGTGGGGTTGCTCCAAATAATCTTATACATAAACAGATATCATGCTGAAAACATTTTTTTCATCTCTTTCTATATTTTCGTGCCTAAGTGGAGTTTTTCTATCCACCACCCTTTTTGCGGATCCCTACGCAAAGTCGGGCAATATTAAACCAAGTGTTGTTGAGCTAAGTGAAGAAGAGGAGGCCAAGATTCTTGCCAAAGTAAAAGTACCCGAAGGATTTGAACTCACCCTCTACGCCCCCTGGCAAACTGCTAACTACCCTGTCTATGTTGCCGCATCTCCAGCGGGCGACCTCTATGTTTCAAGCGATGGTTGTGGCTCACTGGGCAAAGATAAAGACCGGGGGCGCGTCCTTCGCCTACGGGATAAAGACGGAGATGGCCGTGCAGATGAAGTTACCGAGTTCATTCCATCCCTTGATTCTCCACGCGGATTGATATGGGATCAAGACCGTCTCTATGTTTTACACCCTCCACACCTTTCGGTTTATTACGATCGCGACGGCGATGGAGTGGCCGAGGAAAATAAGCGTTTGGTTGATAACATTGCTTTTGGATTTAAGGATCGGCCGGCCGACCACACTACCAACGGTCTTGACCTTGGTATTGATGGTTGGCTCTACGTTTCGACAGGAGACTTTGGATTTTTTGAGGCCACCGGAAGCGATGGACGTAAACTGCAGGTTCGTGGAGGCGGCGTGGTCCGCGTACGCACTGACGGCTCTGGTATTGAACTATTTTCCTACGGCACCCGCAACATTCTTGCCGTACCAACCAGCCCCCTACTCGACCTATTCGGACGCGACAACACTAACGATGGAGGCGGGTGGAATGTACGATTTCACCACTTCAGCGGGCTGGACGATCATGGCTACCCCCGGCTTTATTTAAACTTTCCCGATGAAATTATTGCTCCACTCGCCGATTACGGCGGTGGTTCCGGTTGCGGGGGCATGTACTTACACGAACCTGGTTTTCCTGAAAAATGGAATCATGCCCCGCTTACCTGCGACTGGGGAACTTCCGGCTTATGGAAGCACACCGTGGAACGCCGGGGTGCCGGCTTTGTGGAAACTGCCAAGCCAGAACGCTTCATTGAAGTGCCCCGCCCCACCGATGCCGATGTCGACGGCATGAGCCGGGTTTATCAGGCCAGTTGGAAAGGGCCATCCAGCTTCAAATGGGCCGGTGCTGAGCATGGCTATGTGATTCAAACCCGTCCCAAAGACTTCAGCCCCGAAGAACTCCCTGAATTTCAAAAACTCACCGACCCTGAACTGGTGGAAATTTTTGAAGGCGAAAGCCAAGTGCGTGCCCTCGCCGCCCAGCGTGTGCTCCTGCGCCGCAAGCAAGCCGCCAGTACCACTGAATTGTTAAAAATACTTGCGGCCGACTCATCCAAAACTGCTCGCACGCGTGCCCTCGCCCTGTTTACGCTTTCTCATCGGGGGATTCTGTCGAAAAATGCCCCCCAAGTGATCGAACACCTCCGTCCGCTCGCCTCCGACCCCACCCTTTCGGCCTTGGTCATGCGTGCCTTGGGAGACCTTGGGCTTGACCTCCGCACTTCTGGCAAACCCGGTTCTGCGCCCGTCGATTTATTGATTGCCGGTGCGGAAAGTGCCGATCCCCGCACCCGTCTGGAAGCCATTGTAGCGGCCACCCGGCAGGGATTAGTGGAAGTGGCACCGGCAATTTCCACCAGTCTCGGTCACCACGATGCCACCCTCGCTCATGTGGCTTACCGTGGGCTTGCCCAACTGGGAGCCCATGAGCCAACCCTTATGGTATTTACACATAAAAGTTCAAGTGCCACACAAATTCGTGGAGCATCCCTTGCTCTTATGAGGATGCACAAAAAGGAAGTGGTCGATGCCATACTGCCTCTTATATCCGACCGGGAAAACCCACTCTTTAAGCCCAGTTTCGAAATCCTTGCCCGGCTTTACCACCAAGAAAAAGCCTGGGACCGCAAACACTGGGGCGGTCGCCCCGATACCCGTGGCCCCTACTACGAAATGGTCACCTGGGAACAATCCGAACGCATCCTCACCGCTCTGCGTGAAGCCCTCTGGAAAATGCCCAAGGATGAAGTGGGCGAATATCTTTCTCTGCTTGGGAAAAACCGGATACAGGACAACGAGACGCTTAATTCGCTGATTGAATCCGCCAAGTACGACTCAAGTTTAATCCCCGTTTTATCCGCCCAACTCTCTGGCCTCAAAGACCCTCCGGTGAATGGGCTTGATGTTTTGGCCGCTGCTCACGCGAAGAATAAAATGAGAGGGTATGATCTAAGCACCATCGTCAAATGTTTGCTCAATGGGAAAAGTTCTAAATATCTAGGTTCGATCATCGACAGTATTGTCGCAATCGAAGCACAAGGCAACTGGACTGCCCTGCGCCCTGCCAAAGATTTATACCTTAAGAACAATGGTCGGATAGACGTCTATCAGGCAGAGCTTGCAGAGATTGCCAAAGGGGAGCCCAAAGACAGGAAAACCTTTTGGGCATACGCTGGGTTAATGGAAATTACCGGCCGGTCCAATGCCAATGCCGAGGCCAAAGCGAGCTCCAGAGATTTAATCGAAAAAGATTGGGCGGATCCTGCCCGAAGGATCGTCCTCATCAATGCGGCGGTCGATCTAAAGAACCGAAATTACGACGAACAAATTATCCAAGCCACCGCAGATCAAGACAAGGCTGTGCGAGCCGCTGCACAACGTGCTCTGAGGCATTTCAAAATCGACCCCAATGAAGTCGATGCCACTCCCAAAGTCTCCACTCTCTCCGTGGAAGATGCCCTTGCCCAGGTAAACCAGACCACAGGCGTGGCCGCCCATGGGGAAGCCATTTTCACCAAAGCTGCCTGCAACACCTGCCACACCGTAAGTGAGGATGAGCCCCAGAAGGGTCCCTATCTGGGCAACATTGCTGCAATCTATCCAAGAAATGAACTGGCAGAGGCCATCCTCAACCCCGGCAAATCCATTGCCCAAGGCTTTGCAACCAACTTGGTCACCTTAAAAGGTGGTAATGCGGTGATGGGTTTTATTACCTCCGAGACCACGGATCAATTAACCATGCGGGATATGGCCAGCCAGGAGAACCACCTCGCCAAAGCGGATATTACCGAGCGCACCAAAATGCCCAACTCGATGATGCCCGCCGGACTGATGAACAATTTCTCCGTCAAAGAATTTGCCTCCCTGCTCGATTACATCGTCGGACTTTCTACGAAGAAATAGCTAAGGCTCTTCGATTAAAAATTTATCGGCAAAGTGCCGATAAATGTGGAGTGTGTATGGTGAAATGCCTAGCCCAAAGATCAACTCCCATGATTCTTTTCTTCACCTCTATGTAGAGTGCGAGGAATCCCTGCGTGGCTTTGTGCGTTCCCTCCTTCCCACCCTGGAGGATGCACGTGAGGTCATGCAGGAAACTGCTGCGGTGCTGTGGAAAAAGTATGATCAATTGGATGACCCCAAGAATTTCCGCAGGTGGGCCTTTGGGGTGGCTAGGTTCGAGGTTCTTGCCTACCGCAGAGACAAGGCACGGGACCGGCATATTTTTGACGAGGAATTGATTACCCAACTTGCACTGGAGTCGGAAAAGATTGCTCTGGATAGTGATCGAGAGATTAAAGCACTCAAATCCTGTCTGGCAAAACTTCCCCCCAAGCACTCTGCCTTGGTGCGGGAGGCATACGATAAAGATTTAAAAATCAAACAAATTGCTGAGCGTGAAGGACGTACACCGATGTCCGTCTACAAAGTTTTACACCGTGCCCGGATGGCTCTGGCTGATTGTGTAAAAGAAACATTGGAGGCGGAGGGAGCAAGGGCATGAAGTCGGACCAGGAAAAAATGGATTTGGTCGGCCGCTACCTAGCAGGAGAGACAAGTGCGACAGAGACCTCAAGACTTGAACAACTGATACTCGCAGACGAACAACTGCGACAAGATTTTCTTGCCTATGCCCGGGTGGACGCCGCCCTGCCTGGGATGATCAATGGGACGGGGAGTCTTTTGGACTTTGCTGAGACACCCGAACAAACCGGTCGATCATGGAAAGGATGGATACCTGCAGCTGTTGCCGTTTGTGTGGTTGTTGCCTGGCTGGCATCCGCTTCCTTTCTTTCGAAGAAAGCTGCCGAAGTTGCCCATATCGCAGAACTGAAAAATTGCCGGTGGATGCACCAGGGTGAAGAGGTTTCGGTCGAAGGAACCCCTCTGCGGGTGGGCCAGCGGATTGAACTTTCCGAAGGACAGGCGAAAGTCCTTTTTGATACGGGTGCCGAGCTCCAACTGGAGGGTCCGAGCATTCTCGAGGTAAAGGGTTCCAACGCCGCCTTCCTTACGCTGGGATCGGCGGAGGTACTGGCGGAGTCCAAGGAAAGCCAAGGATTTACTTTAGGTACACCGAGCTCCAAGTTCGTGGACTTGGGCACCGCATTCAGTGCCACGGTTGCTCCCGATGGTTTGAGCCGATTGGAAGTTTACCAGGGAAAGGTAAACCTGGTGGTAGAAGACGACCACGACATCCATCTTCTCCAAAAAGGAGAAGCCATCTTTGTGGAACCCGGTTCTCATAAGATCCTTACCCGGATTGAATCTGGAGACGGAACCGAGCAATTCCGGTTCCCCACTATTTCTCCGCCCAGCAAAGAAGACACCGCAGACCAGTCCAAAGGCGGAGCACGGATTACTGTACCTCAGGGAAAACTAAGAACGCCACGCTCTACCACTCCCAACCCAAGCGTATTGATTGATGGACGGGGGCAAACCAAGCAGGATTCGCCCCGTGAGTCTCTCTTCTTTGAGGACGGTCGCTATGGTTCTTTACTGATGGACCTGGGTCGAGCAATCTCCATCCGCAAGATCAATTCCTATTCCTGGCACCAGCACAACCGGATTGAAGATCACCGGGTGCGTGCACACCAGGGCTATGTACTCTACGGTTTTGCAGGGGAGAGCCCACCATCTGCGGAAGCAGTTGCAGACCGGGATTCTGGGTGGGTACGGATTGCCCGGGTGAATAGCGACCAGTTTTTTCAGGTTCATCAAAAACTGGACCGCCCCGCCCAGCAGGCCTGCTCCATATTTGCATCCAAAGGGGAGTTGGGTAAATTCCGCTATTTATTGTGGGATGTGAAAGCCCCCACCTTTTTTGGCGAAATTGATGTCTACGAGACACCCTGAGCATCTTTATTCCAAAAGGTAACCAAAATGAAATCATATCCCCAATTTCTTGGCCTTTTTATTTTATTCAAATTCTCGATTCTTGCATGGGGAAAAGAACTGCCCAATGTAGTGATCATTCTCGCCGACGATCTGGGATATGGGGACTGCGAACCGTTTAACCCCGCCTCCAAAATCAGCACGCCCAACCTTAACCAGTTGGCCAACGAGGGGATCCGCTTTACCGATGCCCACGCTGCTAGCGGAACCTGCACCCCCTCCCGCTATGGCTTACTTACCGGAATCAACCCCGCCCGCACCGGTGTACTCAATACCCTGCTCGCCCGTGGAAAAGCAATCATTACCAAGGAAGAGAAAACACTTGGAGATTTATTTCGTTCCCAAGGTTATCACACCCATATGGTCGGAAAATGGCACCTCGGTTTTAATTATCCAAATCAGAAGAAAAACAAGTGGACAGACCAACCGCTACCCGGTGGACCCGTTGACCGGGGCTTTGATACTTTTTTCGGCATACCTTCCTCCGCCGGATCCGATCCGATGTGCTGGATCGAAAACAATCGTTTCACCAAAGAGCCAACCGAGCCCTTTTCTTTTCCAAAATTCAATATCAAGGGCGAAAGTATAACTGTGAAAACCAAAACTGCCCCCGGTTTTTCGGTTGAGCAAGCCAGTCCCACGCTGGTCAAACGGGCAGTAAAAATCATGGAGGATCATGCCCAGGATAAATCGGATCGACCTTTCTTTTTGTACTACGCTTCTCCTATCCCACACCAACCTTGGGCACCTATGAAAAAGTTTGCAGGCAAGAGCGGGTTCGGCCCTTACGGTGATTTCTTGATGCAAATGGACTGGGTGGTAGGTGAGATTCACCAAACCCTCAAAAAAAACGGACTCGACCAAAACACCCTGCTCATTTTCACCAGCGATAACGGCGCTGGTCCGGTGGCTCACAAACGAATGAAAGCACAGGGGCATGCCTCCTCGGAAAAATTTCGAGGCATGAAAGCGCATCGCTACGAGGGTGGACACCGGGTGCCCTTTATCGCGAAGTGGCCCGGCAAACTGGCCGCAGGAACCACCTCCGAATCCACTATCAATTTCACCGATTTCTTCGCCACCTTTGCCGAGCTATTGGGTATCGATCCAGAAGAAAGATTTCCCTCTGTAGTGGACAGCCATAGTTTTTTAACCACCCTGTATAAACCGGAAAAAAGATTTCCACACCCACCGATGGTGCACCGGTTAAATGCTTTGCGAGTGGATGACTGGAAGTGGATTCATCCCGACAGAAAAACTCCTTTTGAAAAAACAAAACCTGGAGAATATCGACTGTACGACCTGCGCAAGGACCCGGGCGAGCAAACCAATCTTGCTGCCGAAAACCAAAAACTGGCGGATAAATTTTTTCAACTCTACCAAAAATTCGACCAAGAAATAAAACTGAAGTAAAGCCGATGAACCAAAAAAACCTTCTCCTACGCCCGCTTTTCTCATTTGCTTTACTCTTCTCATTCTTTTTCGCCGCAGAGGCAAAGAGGCCAAACATCCTCCTCATCTTTTCCGATGATCATGCCAAAAAGGCACTGAGCTGTTACGGAAACCAAGACATCGAAACGCCTGCCCTCGACCGGATTGCCAACGAAGGCATGCGCTTTGAACATGCCCTTACTCCGAATTCTTTTTGCACCCCGGCACGGGCCGCTGCCCTTACCGGAAAATATTCCCACCGCAATGGAGTAACCCATTTAAATCAACGCTTTGATGGTAGCCAGCAGACCTTTCCCAAACTTCTACAAAAAGCAGGCCATGAAACTACGCTCTTTGGAAAGTGGCACCTGCTCTCGCGCCCGACTGGTTTTGATTATTTTTGCGTGCAAAAAATGCAGGGAAAACCATGGGACCCCAATGTATTTGAGCCCCACCATCGATGGATAGACTGGAGCCCAAAAAACCAAAGAGAAGCACTCAGTGGTGGGCGCAAAATTAAGGGGTATAACAATGAGGTGATCACGACGGAAGCGATCCAATGGCTCAAGCAAAAGCGCGACCCAAGCAAACCGTTCTGCCTCTTGCTCCACCCCAAACCGCCCCACGAACCTTACACACCTCCTACCCGCTACGAGGATTTCCTCAAAGATGTTTTTATACCCGAACCGCCGACCCTGCTGGATGACTACAAGGGTAGAACACCAGAAGCGATTTCGGAGATTATGAAAAACAACCGCATCATTCTTAAGCCTGTCTTTAAGGATATGCGGGAACGAATTGAGAAGGAAAACCCGGGCATCTCCCGAAATGATCTGACCCGTAAAATGTATCAGGAATATATCAAGGGGTACTACCGGCTGGTTAAATCGGTGGATGATCAGGTGGCTCGGGTGCTCGACTATTTAAAGGAGAGCGGACTGGAAAAAGATACCCTGGTGATCTACACATCGGATCAGGGATTTTCCTTAGGCGAGCACGGTTTCTACAACAAACAGTGGATGTACGAGAACCCCCTCCACCAACCCCTGCTCGTTCGCTTCCCTGGGAAAATCAGCCCCAAGCAGGTACACCAGTCGATGGTCAATCATATCGACCTTGCCCCCACCCTGCTCGATTATGCCGGACTTCCTATTCCCGGTGATATCCAGGGCCACTCGCTGAGGGGAATCCTCGAAGGGCGTGAGGAAAAGGTACGGGACGAATCGTACTATCATTTTTACAAGCATGGAACCACTCTGCCGGAAATGATCGGGATACGCACGGATACCCATAAGCTGATTCACTATCCCGGCATGATTGGGAAATACCAGTGGGAATTGTTCGACCTTGTAAATGACCCAGAGGAAATGAACAACCTCTACCACCAACCCAAAAACATCAAACTACGGGAAGAAATGAGTGAGCGATTGCGCAAACTTATCCGCAAAGTGAGTGACCCGGTGGTGGCCCCCAACCTGATCAACCAGTCCAAGGACACCCGCCTGATTGATCGTTTACAAACAGGAAGCAAGCAAACCGTGGTGGCCTATGGAACGAGCCTGACTGCTGTGGGTGCATGGGTAGACCAGTTACGGGAAGTTTTCAACCAGCAGTTCCCCGGTCAGGTGAACCTGATCAATGGTGCGCAGGGGGGGGGCCAACTCCGACTGGGGAGTGGAAAACCTGCAGGATAAAGTTCTGCGTTATCGCCCAGATTGTGTTTTGATCGAATTTTCGATCAACGATGCAGTCGCCGTGCGCCGAACCACCATCGAGCATGCCCGGAGCAACCTCAATCAGATGATCGACCGGATCCTCCAAAAAAGTCCCGCCTGTGAAATTATACCTATGGTGATGAATCCGGTCTTTGGATACGGCAAGGCAAAGAGACCCAACCTTGCTGCATACGACCAGAATTACCGGCAAGTTGCTCAGGAACGGGGGTTCCAACTGATTGATCAAGGACCTGCCTGGAATGCCTTGCTCACGGAGGATGCGAAGCGTTTTCTTTTTTGTATACCCGACACCGTGCACCCCCTGCGTGCCGGGGGATTGGAGGTGAGCACTCAAGTAATGATTGAGGCGTTGGGGCTCAAGCCCGGCATTCCCCAAAAAAATAAAAGTGAGCCCTGTTTCGACTACCTTTGCCGGATGATGGACAAAGATAAAAACAGGGTAGTAAATCAGGATGAATTTGATGCATACTGGAAATCCAAGTTCGATGAATCCGATTCCGACAAGAATGGAAAACTAAGTAAAAAAGAACTGCTGGCTGACCCTCTGTTTGAACAATTGGATGAGGATAAGAGTAACTCCATCTCTTTGGAGGAATACCTCGCCCCCATCGCTCCTCACTTCAGCAGGCACGATAACAACAACGACGGATTGCTGAAAAAGGGAGAGATTTGGAACTAGGCTAACTTACTTATTTAGTCCTTTGCCCTAAAAGAAAGTTGATTCGTATTTTTCTTTTAAGAAGACTTACTTTCTTAATCACATAGCCCAAATTTTATGAATCGTAAAACCGCTCTCATCCTGCTGCTTTCATTTACATGGATTGGCATCTCTGCCAAGCAAACCCCACCTCCATCCCCAACATATGCCAATGTAGCCTACGATCAGTATGAGCGAACCAAGGTTGATTTCTGGCTGGCCGAAGGTAAAGGCCCACGCCCGCTGATGGTCTTTATCCACGGGGGTGGATGGAGTCAGGGTAGCAAAGACAAAACATCCGGGAAGAATATTGAAACATGCCTCGCAAATGGAATTTCGGTTGCCAGCGTGGGTTACCGGTTGACTGGCGAAGCCATCCTGCCCGCCCCCGTACATGATGCGGCCCGGGCGATTCAGTTTTTACGATCCAAAGCCAAGGAATGGAAGATCAACAAAAACAAATTTGTGCTTACCGGAGGCAGTGCCGGTGGATGCACCTCGGTATGGCTCGCCTGCCATGATGATCTGGCGAACCCAAATGCAAAGGACCCCGTCGAAAGGGAGTCCACCCGAGTGCAGGGAATCAGTGTGCGGGGTGCCCAGACCGCAATTGATCCAAAACTGATAGAACCATGGATAGGGAAAAATGTTTTCCATAGAATGATTTATCTCTCTGTTGGGGAGCAAAGTATAGAGGATGCCCTGAAAAATTATTCCAAGCACAAACCCCTCTACAAAGAGTTTTCCGGCTATTACCACCTTACCCAAGATGATCCTCCTATCTACCTGGGCTATGGGGGAGATATGAGTACCCCGGCAAAAAACATCGGCCATGGAATCCACCACGGCCTATTTGGGGTGGAGTTAAAGAAAAAGTCTGAAGAAGTGGGGCACAACAAGGTGTACCTCAACCTGGGAGGAAAGGACGAAAACGGAAAACCTGTTTCTAACCAAGACCCGGTACTTGAACTTCTGCTTAACTAGGCCGCCATGCCTCATCGCCTACCTGTTCTTTTCCTTGCCCTTCTTTTCGGTGGAGAATGGCATGTAACTGCTCTTGCTCAAGAAACTCCAAGTAAACCAAATATTGTGGTGGTGATGACCGATGACCAGGGATGGTCAGACCTTGGTTGCCACGGGCACCCCATTGTACGCACACCCAACCTCGACCGGATGCACCAGCAAAGTATCCGCCTGAGCAACTTTCATGTGGATGCTTTTTGCTCCCCTACCCGGGCAGCTTTGCTCACGGGAAGAATGTCGCAACGGACAGGGGCCACCTCGACCTATGGCCTGCGCAACCTGCTCCGAACCGATGAAGCGATCCTCCCTGAGTATTTTAAAACTGCTGGGTATCAAACAGGAATCTTCGGAAAGTGGCATCTTGGGGGAAATTACCCCTACCGCCCGATTGACAGAGGGTTTGATGAATGGCTGGGTCTTGGCAATGGAGGAGTGGGATTGGCAGATGACCTATGGGATAACGACCGTATGGATGACCGTTACTGGAATAACGGAGAAGTTGTTCGTCGGGATGGGTTCTGCACCGATGTCTATTTCGAAGAGGCGATGGAGTTTGCCCGCCAAAATAAAAGAAACCAAAAGCCATTCTTTATCTACCTTCCGACCAATGTACCCCACCGGGCGAACAATGTGCCCAAAGAGTGGATGCAGCCCTACCTCAATCAGGGGTGCAACCAAGAACAGGCATCTTTCTATGCAGGGATAACCCGGGTGGACTGGAATATGGGCAGGTTGATGAAATTTTTGGACAAAGAAAAATTATCGGAAAACACCCTTCTCCTTTTTCTGACCGACAATGGTTCCATCCACCCTATCCGGAAAAAAGGTACCGACATCGACTCAGTCTCCGGGCAAAGGGGAATGAAAGGAAAACTGTACGAAGGGGGCCACCGCGTACCCCTCTTTATCCGCGGCCCCGAACATCTAATCGGAAACCCAAGGGAGCTTCCGATCTTTAGTGCCCATGTGGATTTACTGCCCACCTTCATCGACTTGTGCGGCCTTGGGCATCCCAAGCGATCAAGCTTGCCCATCGATGGCCGAAGCTTGGTCCCCGTTTTACAAGGCTCGGATGATTGGGCAGACCGCACTCTTTTTCTCGACACCCAAAATGGCGTAAAAGGACCCAAGAGATTTGAAGAAACTCTCGTCATGACGGAACAGTGGCGACTCATTTATCACACACCTGATCACTTCGAACTTTTTCAGATAAAGAAGGACCCCTCCCAGTTGCATGATCTATCCACTCAAAGGCCGAAGGTGGTAAACCGGCTCAAAAAAGCCTACAACGATTACTGGAACAATCTTGGAGGAGACCGACCCCTCGAACGCCCCCGCATCTCCTCACAATCTACCACCTGGTTGACCAATGGCTGGCAGAGATCCATCCGCGAGGGCATTACGGGGAGTGGAAGTTGGCCAGTAACAGTAGAAGAGCCGGGCACTTATCTCTTCGAATTGCGCCGATGGCCGAGGGAAGCGGGAAATATTGCCATGCGTGCGCCCCTCCCCCCGGCCAGTGACTCAAAGATTGAATATGTGGGCAAGAAGGGAAGCGATATTCCGGGCAGGGCTTTGGATATAAAAGCGGTTGAGTTATCGATTAAAAATGTGCTCACTTTGCAAAAGGAAATTGCCACTGCCACAGAATCTATAAAATTTGAGATACCTTTAAAAGAGGGTCCCCTGGATCTGACCGCCAAATTGATTTTGAAAAGCGGGAAAAAGAATGGAGCCCCATATCTTTACATTTTTAAAATTCAGCCTTAGTCAATCAACATCATGAAATCATCATCCTGCTTTTGCTTTTCGCTTCTCCTTTTTTCTGTCTCTTTATTTGGCTCAGAGAAGAAAACAAACCTCATCCTCATCATGTCGGATGACATGGGCTATGAGTGCGTTCGGGCCAATGGGGGCACGTCTTTCCAGACACCCCACCTCGATGAGCTCGCCAGCACCGGGGCACGCTTTACCCATTGCTACTCGCAACCCCTGTGCACGCCATCCCGGGTAAAAATCATGACGGGGATTTCCAATTTCAGAAACTATGTTCAATTTGGAGTATTGGACCGCAAGCAGACCACTTTTGCCCATCTTCTTAAAAAGGAAGGATATGCCACCTGTATCGTAGGGAAGTGGCAACTGGGCAAGCAGATCGATTCTCCCCAGCACTTCGGATTTGATGAGTCCTGCCTCTGGCAACACACCCGTGCGGCCAGAGATCAGGGGAAGGATACCCGTTACCCCAACCCCCACCTCGAAATCAACGGGCAGGCCAAAGACTACAACAATGGAGAATATGGGCCCGATGTGGTCACCGATTACCTCTGCGACTTCATCGAACGCAACCGGGACCGCCCCTTCCTCGGTTACTACCCAATGATTCTTCCCCATGACCCCTTCCGTCCAACTCCGGACAGCGAGAATCCAAAATCCAAGGATGGTACGCAAAACTTCCGCGACATGGTTGCCTATGTCGACAAAATGGTCGGTAAGATCGTGAGCAAGCTCGATGAATTCGGCCTAAGGGAAAACACCCTCGTTCTTTTTACCTGCGACAATGGCACCTCTGGAGCAATCAAATCCGAACTCCATGGAAAAATCGTACAAGGAGGTAAGAGACAGATGACGGATGCAGGTACTCATGTTCCCCTGATCGCCAACTGGCCCAAGACCATCCCCGGAAAACAGGTTATAGATGATCTGGTGGACTTCAGCGATTTTCTCCCCACCCTGCTGGATGCGGCCAAATCTCCCCTACCAACCAATCTCACTTTGGATGGACAGAGTTTCCTTCCCCAAATTACTGGCAAGCAAGGAAGCCCAAGAAAATGGGTACACTGTTTTTACAGGGTAAAAGGAGAAGGCGGTAAGTTTCAGCAATGGGCCAGAACCCAGCGGTACAAACTTTACACCACCGGAAAATTTTTCGATGTATCCCAGGACAGACTGGAAAAAAATCCGCTGCAAAAACTTGATACAGATCAAAAAAGGATTCAGGAAATGCTGAAGGGTGTACTCCACCAGTTTTCCGATTCCTACCAACCAGAAGACGAAAAAAAAGGCCTGCTTCCGGATGCTCCCCCTACGGTTTGCAAGCCAGCAGATCGGAATCTGTTCAAAGGTAATAATTTTTCCCAATGGACTAAATTGAATGGCCAACCTGTAGGTAAAGGTTGGACGATTACCGACGGGGTGGTCTTCCGTAAGGGTGGCGAAAAGGACATTATAACCAAGGAAAAATTTCGGGACTTCTCACTTTCCTTTCAGTGGAAAATATCGGCGGCAGGAAACAGTGGAATCAAGTACCGTACGAGGGGCAATCTTGGCTTGGAATATCAGATTCTAGACGATGCCAATCACCGGGATAACAAAATTCCGTCTCACCGGGCAGGCTCGCTTTATGACTTGGTACCGGCACCCGAGAATAAACCAATTCGTGCCGTAGGTGAATGGAATCATGGAAAAATCGTCGCCATGGCAAATGTAATCGAGCACTGGATGAATGGTAAGAAAATCATCAGTGTTTTTTGGGGAACCAAGGAGTGGGAGGGTGTGTTTGGCAAAAGTAAGTACAAAGATCAAAAAGGCTTTGGCTCCTGGGAAGGGCCTATTCTTTTACAGGATCATAATGACCCAGTATGGTTTAAGGAGCTTCATATAAGCAGATTGTGAGTCAGGGCTACTGGCTTTTCCTTCTTCTTGCACCTTGCTTCCTGCAGGTATCATTTCTTTGGGGCAAAGTTTATCAGACTAATGGTATAAAAATTGGCGAGGTCACCCAGGATTCCGCAATCATCTGGACCCGTTTAACCAAAAACCCAACCGCCAATACAAACGGGGAAAAATTCCGCAAGGTCCCCAAGCACGCCCCGCAAATCCCTAAAGGGAAAAGCCTCTCCGATATGGAGGGTGCCGTCCCTGGCATTGCCGGAAGTGTACGCATCTCTTGGCAGAACCAGGGAGTGGAGGCGACGAGGACAGAGTGGTTACCGGTGGACGAGGATCGGGACTTTACCCGCAAGGTGAAAATCGGAGACCTTCTTCCCGGGCAAAGCTACGAGGTACGGGTCGAAAGCCGGTCGGCAAATGGAAAAGCTGGGCAAACCATACGGGGGAAATTCCGCACTGCACCTGCTCCGGAGATGATTGCCCCTATTAAATTTGTAGTTACTTCCTGCCAGGACTACCCGAGAAGGGATACTCCCCAAGGGCATCAGATCTATCCAAATATGCTCAACCTGGACCCGGCCTTTTTTATCCATACCGGAGACATTGAGTACTACGACAAGGCCATGCCCTGGGCAACCAATCGGGAACTGGCCAGGTTCAAGTGGAACCGGCTCTATGGCCTACCCCACCTAGCCAATTTCCACACGAAGGTGGCGAGCTACTTCATGAAAGATGATCATGATACAACCAGCAACGATTCCTGGCCGGGGGTGAATTTTATGGACCTAAGCTGGGAACAGGGAAAGAACTTGTTTCGTGAACAATTTCCCGTACGCAAAGACAACTACCGCACCATACGCTGGGGGAAGGACTTGCAAATCTGGATGGTGGAAGGCAGGGACTACCGAAGCCCAAACAACCAACCGGACGGACCTGAGAAAACCATCTGGGGAAAGAAACAAAAGGAATGGTTTTTCCGCACCTTTGAAGAATCGGATGCCGCCTTTCGTGTACTCATCTCCCCCACCCCAGTGGTCGGTCCGGACCGGTCCTCCAAAAATGACAACCATGCCAACAAAGGCTTCACCCACGAAGGTAATGAGATAAGAGATTTTCTCGCCTCCCATAAAAATACCTTTGTGATCTGCGGAGATCGCCACTGGCAGTATGTTTCCGTCGATCAGCAAACCGGACTCAAGGAATTCTCCTGCGGTTCCGCTTCTGACGAACACGCCTCCGGTTGGAAGGATGGAAACCGTTTACCTGAGCACACCTTCCTAAAGGTTCAGGGCGGGTTTCTTTCCATTGAGGTAAAGCGGGCAGAAGGAAAGCCTACCTTGGTTGCGACCCACCACGAGGTCACAGGAAAGACTAGTAATATCGATCGAAACCGTGCAAATTAATTTCTATGACTATCAATACTATTCTTATTTCTATTCTGGTCTCATTCATTGCCACTGGAGTCCTTGCTCTCATCAACCGGCAGTTAAAAAAGAAACCCGTGGCATCAGGAAATCAAGAGATTAAAGGCACTGAACTGCTTATTAAACGGATCATCTTTATTCTACTGTGCTTCTCTCTGCCAGTCTCGTCCGTTCTGATGTTTGGTCCACAATTGTTCATCATTACCCCTGTGCTTTTCTGCCTCGGAGTCTTTTTTGTTTTCCGGCGTTCCTCCCTCTCCCTGATCTGCTTTGGGTATCCTTTATCCTATGGCTTATTTTCAGCCTATGTTGGTTTCCATGAGCTCAATGACTATACTAAAAGTAACGAATTCTGGGTAGCCATTGGTATTGGTGCAACCGGTGCCATCCTCATTACGATTGGGCTGTGGAAAATTTTGTTCAAAAAAATTCGCTCTTAAAAAGTCCATCTAGAAACCGAGAGCCCATAGTGTATAAGATTTTAAGTTTATTTTCCCTACTGATCATCCCCTTGTTTCTGGCTGCCCAACCCAAAGGGAAGATACAAAATGTTTTGTTGATCATGTCGGATGATTTAAAGGCAAGTGCCCTGCCCGCTTATGGAGACAAGATTTGTAAGACTCCCAACCTAGACCGTCTGGCTGCAACCAGTATGGTATTTGACCTTGCCTATTGCCAGGGACTTGCCTGCTATCCCTCCCGTCCATCGATGATGCGGAGCATCTATCCCGGTTCCAAAAAGAAACCGATCACCCTTGGCGAGCACTTGCAAAAATTCGATATGCATACCTCCCGCGTCGGTAAAATCTTTCACATGGGGGTGCCCAACTCCCCCCGCAATGGAGACAGCGGACTGGATGTACCCGCGTGCTGGACGGAGTTTCACAACACCAAGTCTCCCGAAACTTATACACCCGGTCTTTACCGCCAAATGAACCGAGGGATCGCCACCCGAAAAATGGAGGGCAGGCAGGGAATAGGTACCAAAGAAAGATACTGGGCTGCGGTGGAAGCAGATGTTAGCGATGGATCTGACCAGGCTGACTACCTGGTTGCTGAAAAAGCGGTACAATTAATCCGTGAACGTAAGGAAGCAGAAAAGCCCTTCTTCCTGGGCGTGGGCTTTTTCCGCCCCCACTACCCCATGGTGGCACCGAAAAAGTTTTTCGACATGTACCCATTGGAAAAGATGCGAATCCCCCCTCTGATCGAGGGCGATGTGGACGATATTCCCCCCGCCGCTCATGGGTTTATGAGTGGGCAGCTTCTCAATGAGACCGAGGAAGGACGCAGAGGAATGTGGCAGGCCTATTACGCATCCGTTACCTTTATGGACGAACAACTGGGTAAAGTGCTCGATGAACTGGACAGACAGGGACTAACCGACTCGACCGCCATCGTCTTCACTACCGACCATGGTTACCATTTGGGAGAGCATGGATTCTGGCAGAAATCCAACCTGCATGAGGAAGTGACCCGTGTACCCTTGATGATTCGGGCACCCGGATTGAAACCAGGTCGTACTAACTCCATTGCTGAACTGGTTGATTTCTACCCCACCTGCCTCGACCTTCTGGGCCTATCCCTACCTAAGGAAATTGTCGGAAAAAGCTTGGTTCCCATTCTAAAAAACCCCAATACTCAGGTAAGAAAAACTGCTCTTTCCCTGCACAACGAAAGGCATGTAAAAAACAAGGGATATGCCATCCGATCGGCTAATTGGACTTACATGAACTATGGCAAGAAAGGGGAGATTCTTTATGACATGGTGAAAGACCCCGACCAGTACACCAACCTGATCGACAACCCCGACTATGCAGAGAATGTAAGGAAAGCCCGCGAGCAATTGAGCCAACGCTTGCAGCAGGTCCAGTAAAGACTCTGTCCACCCTCAAAAAGTTTGAGGATCCGCAAAGAACACTCTTTGCAACCACACGCATCTTCGATAAAAAGAGCAAGATGAGCCTTTTATTATCAACTTTTACTCTTTTATTCCTAATTTCGGGTTCAACCCACTTGGTAGCCAAAAAATCCGCATGGAACTGGCCCCCGAGTTCCAAAGCCCAGGCAGTGGATTTGAGTAAGTTCACTTTGGATGAAGAACTGGAAATCACACTGTGGGCAAAAAGCCCAATGTTTTATAACCCTACCAACATGGCGATTGACCCGCTGGGGAGAATCTGGATCGCGGAAGGAGTAAACTACCGGGAAAAGCTGGGCATCCGCCGGGACGCAGGCGACCGCATCGTGGTGTTAACTGACACCGATGGCGATGGCTCCGCCGATCAATCCAAAGTATTCTGGCAGGACCCTTACCTGGAATCTCCCTTAGGTATTGCGGTGTTCGACAACCAAGTCGTGATTTCCCAACCGCCCGATATTATGGTGCTTACCGATGTGGATAGAAACCTCGAGTTTGACCCCGCAATCGACAAAAAAGAAGTCCTTCTTACTGGATTCAATGGCCGGCAGCACGACCATTCCCTCCACTCCGTCACTTCAGGGCCGGATGGAAAGTGGTACTTTAACAGTGGAAATTGCGGGGCAATCTTTACTGACAACTCAGGCAAAACCTTCCGTATGAACACGAACTACCGGGGCGGAGCCAGTGAGGAATATTTTTACACCCCCACCCATGAACTCAAAGGGGCAAAAAGTGATGACGGCTTTGTGTGGAGCGCGGGGTTTAGTGTACGGATGAACCCCGATGGGACAGATGCGGAAATTATCGGACATGGATACCGAAACAGTTACGAACAGGTGGTCAGCTCGATGGGAGACCTTTTCCAAAGCGATAACGACGACTACAGTAGTTGCCGGAATTCCTATGTTCTTGAATATGGATCGGCCGGGTATTACTCGCTCGATGGTCAGCACAAGTGGCAGGCAGCCAAGCGCTCGGGGCAAGCAATCCAGCGAGCCCACTGGAGGCAGGACAACCCAGGCACCTTTGATACCGGAGATGTGTACGGAGCTGGAGGACCGACCGGGGTTGCCTTTTATGAAAACGGAGCCCTCGGGAAAAAATGGGAAGGCACCTTTCTTTCCTGCGAGGCATCCCGTAATGTGATTTTTGGATATCACCCCAAACCAATTGGAGCGACTTACTCCTTGGACCGGTTTGATTTTGTGAGTACGAAACCAACCCCGAAAGATTTAAATAATGAACCGGAAGAGGAAGCGGAGAAGCGGATTCACTTTCGACCTGCCGACCTCGATATTGGCCCGGATGGAGCGATCTATGTGGCTGATTGGTACGATCCCGGCACGGGGGGGCATGCCACCCGTGACGAATCCGCCTCGGGTGCGATCTACCGGATTGCCCCAAAAGGCTTTCAATCGAAGCTACCCTCTTTGGATCTGAAATCCGTGGACGGATCGCTGAATGCCTTAAAGAGTCCGAACCCAGCAGTACGTTACCTTGGATTTCAGGCACTGAAGAATTTCGGAGATTCTGCCCTGCCCAAAGTCGAAGAACTTTTGCAGGACAGGAACCCCTACCTCTTCGCCCGGGCAATCTGGTTGCTCCCACATCTGGGTCAGAAGGGAAAAAAGAAAACCGTGGAATTGCTTGATTCCAAGAACAGAAACCACCGCTTGGTTGCTTATCGCAGCCTCCGCCGTATGGGGTTTGATATGTCCGATTATGCATCCAAACTCGCCTCCGATGAGGATGCGGGGATACGTCGCGATGTTGCCCTGTCCCTTCGCTCTTTATCTTTCGACCAATCCAAGAATGCTCTCCTTGAAATCGCCAAACAATTTGATGGTCAGGATAAGAACTATGTTGAAGCCATTGGATTGGGATCACACCAAAAGGAAAGCCAGGTTTGGGAACACTTAAAAAATAAGTTGGGTTTTCAGAATACATCCCAGTGGACAGATGCTTTTGCCCGTATCACCTGGAGACTTGGAAGCCATAAGGCCATTCCTTCCCTTATGGAAAGGGTACAAATTACCGAACTACCCATCGAAGAGCGAAACTTCGCCATTGAATCAATCGCCTTCATCAACCATCCGGACGCACCGGACGCCCTGCTTGAATTGGGAAACACCGTCCAAGAAAAGGAGCTCAATGATACAATTGTGGAGTGGATGGTGCGCCAGGGATTGACTGACTGGGGCAAGTACGATGTCAAAACAAAGCTCAAGAAGGCTGGAATCTTTGATGCCGAAGCCGTTGCCCTCGTACCCATCAGTACGCCCGAACCGGTCGGCAAACCAAACCTCAAGGTAGGAGATATAATGAAACTAAAAGGTGACCCCCACCAGGGTAGTACCACGATCATGAGGTGCGTGATGTGCCACGAGGTCAATGGTGTGGGCGTAAACTTTGGCCCGAGGCTGGAAGGCTGGGCGGCCAAGCAATCGAAGAGTGCCGTGATCCATGCGATTGTAAATCCATCTCAGGGGATTGCCCATGGGTTTGGGGGAACGGAATATGAACTTAACGATGGTAACATTATCCACGGGATCACCGAAGCTTACGGGGATCCTGCCATTGTTCTCTCTCAGGGAGGACTCAGTCAATTAATTCCCCGGGCCAAGGTGAAAAAGTCCAGTAGAATGAAGCGCTCCCTCATGCTCTCGGCTGAGCAACTCGGGCTAACTGCTCAGGATGTGGCCGATGTAGTGGCCTTTATGAAGGAGTACAACTAAACCCTGTATCCTATTAATAGGCTCGAAAAGATTAGCCCGGCAAATCGGATTCCCGCCAGTTGACCAACTCCACGGATTCGGCCAATCCGGTCTGCTGATTGACTTGAAGCAGACAACCCTGCATGCCAACATCTCTCTCCGCAACCGGGCACTTACGTGGCATGCCATCTTTGAACCGTCCGAGACAGGCATCGATCTCGCGACCAAGAACGGACTCACGGGGACCGGTCATACCAAGGTCGGACTGGTAAGCACTACCCCCTCTGAGAATTCTGCCATCCGCAGTGGGCACATGGGTATGGGTGCCATAAATCATGGCCACGCGACCATCAAGGTGCCAGCCCATAGACTCTTTCTCAGAGGTGGTTTCGGCGTGAATTTCCACAAGGATAAAGTCGCAGGAATCCTTTAATTCATTAACAACTCGATCAGATGTGGCAAAAGGACAATCCACCTTTGGACCCATAAAAGTTCGGCCCAATACAGTAAACAATCCTAGTTTGGTACCGTTAACTTCTAAAATTAATCGATCCCGCCCTGGGTTTGTGCTTGGGAGATTGGCTGGTCGGCAGACAAAATCCAGTCCATCGATCTCATTATTAAAATTCTTTTGGTCCCAGACATGATCTCCCAAGGTGATTCCCATTACCCCAGCTTTGTATATTTCCTGAGCAGTCTTTGCGGTAATGCCGGCTCCACCGGCAGCATTTTCCCCATTGGCCAAAACCAAATCAATTTTGTTCTTTTCAACAAATCTTGAAAGATGAGCAGTCAGAAAGCTTCGACCGGGACGTCCAACAATATCTCCTAAGAGCAAAATTCTCATGGGGAAATAAAACTGAAAAACTTTTTAGCGATAATAGAAAAAAGATGGCTGCGAACAGTTTCCAAAACTACGATCGTGCAAAGATATAGGAGTAGCTTCTTCGAATTCCGTATCAACGAGCATGATGCGAGTAGCTCCCCCCGAAGACCGGCTGGTAAAAAAGAGATGGCGTCCATCATTTGCCCAACACGGTTGCATCGCATGGTCTCGACCCCTTGTGATCATACGACTTGTCCGCTTAGAAAAATCATATTCAAATATCTGAAAACCGCCACCTACTGCAGCAGTGAACGCGATTTTGGATGAATCAAGAGGATTCCAGGCGGCCTCAACGCAGTGAGAACTCACATTGGTGGGAATTCTCGACAGTACACCACTTGATAGCGATACCTCGTACAACTGGGGCTTTCCTCGGGAATCAGAAGTTAAGATCAAACGACGGCCATCCGGAGACCAGCATGGTCCTGATTCGTTACTTTTATTTTTGGTTACTCTTCTTGGTCTTTCATAGGGTGCACCGGCCAACCAAAGCTCGGGGTTTCCAGATGTTGAAAGTATAAGTGCAGTTTGAGAAGAACGAGGATTTTGCACAGCACAAAGATTACTTCCCTTATAATTTGCCACTGTAGCCACTTTCCGTGTAGCTAGATCAAGATGGTATACATTATTAAAAACCTTTCGGTTGCTTGTAAAAAAAATACCAGCACCCGAATTATTCCAACTAGGATTAAAAGCAATTTTTCCAAATGAAGTTTGTGGTCTGGCATAAGTCATTAAAGCATCGGAAATCAAAATCTCCTTGGCTCTGGAAACATCTGATATGTAGCTCAAACGCCCCGAAAAAAAGCCGGGGATTTTGAGTAACTCAAGGACAAGTCGATCACAGGCTAAAAAAACGGCACTTTCTAAACTTGAAGAGGAAACGGTGTATTCGCTAAAGGAAGATTTCGGATTGCCCCGGGTTATAGAAACCTGAATTTTGTTCAACCCTGCAGAGCCAAAAGTCGCAGAGAATTGACTTTCCTTTTCGGTCGCAAGCCTGAGCCCACCATGTAAATAAATTGGTTTACTAACGAGTGGAATTAAAGCCTTTGGCGTTCTTCCTAAGTCAATGGGGATTTGCTTCTTTGCCAGTTCTCCCTCGATTGGGCCAAGGATGATTGCTGAATCATTAGCATGAAGGCAAGAAGCCAAACCAAACCCAAGGAAGAGAAACTTAAAAATTGCTACACAGCAAATTTTGTTAAAAAAATCCATAACCACACTCATGACTACCAAACTTTCGTACCCTGCTCTCCTCATCAAGCGAAAAAATGAACGAAATAAAAAAATTTCATACTATACATACTTTAAATGAAACTCATTGTTTTGTACTTGCCCAAGAAGAACTCTACGATCTTGATAAGTCCTTTTATATATGAGTAACGAAGCCATTTTAAATATACTCAAAAATGTTAAGTATCCAGGATTTAGCCGTGATCTGGTTTCCTTTGGACTTGTTCAGGAAGCCAAGCTGGAGGATTCCACAGCCAAAGTAGTTTTGGAATTATCTACTTCTGACCTGACACTTCCTAAATCGATCAAAGAAAGTGCGGAAAAGGCTCTTCTGGCAAGTTCTGAAATTGACCGGGCAGAAGTTACTGTTCGAGTAAAAAAGCAACCCGACACTTCAGGTAATGATTCAAAACCGAAGAGCGAAAACTTAGTTGGAATAAAACGAATCATTGCCGTGGCAAGCGGGAAAGGAGGCGTTGGAAAATCAACCTTATCCGTAAATCTTGCATGCTCATTGGCAAGAATGAACTCGCACAACGGACAGCCTAACAAAGTAGGCCTCATGGATTGCGACCTTTATGGACCATCAGTTCCCTTGTTGATGGGAATTTCCGAGAAACCTGAGATTGTGGCCGAAAACACCTTGGCCCCGGTAGAAAGCTATGGCGTGAAGTCCATATCTATGGGATTACTTATCGATGAGGAAAGCCCGGTCGTCTGGCGCGGACCAATGATTATGAAAACGATTCAACAATTCGCCCATAATGTGGTTTGGGGCGAACTTGATTATTTATTGATTGATCTGCCCCCTGGCACAGGAGACGCTCAACTTTCTCTTGCTCAAATACTCCCTTTGGATGGAGTTCTTATTGTAACTACTCCACAAAAAGCAGCGGTTGATGTGGCGAGGCGAGGTGCCCGAATGTTCGAAAAAGTAAATGTTCCCATACTTGGAGTCGTTGAAAACATGAGCTTCTTAAAAGATGAACAAACGGGTGAAAGAAATTATTTGTTTGGTCAAGGAGGTGGGGCTTCTACTGCACACGCCCTAAAATGTCCATTCATGGGAGAAATTCCATTGCACGAGGAAGTACGTTTGGGTGGCGATCATGGAACCCCAGTTGTGGTAACTAACCCAAAAAACTGCTCCAGTATGGAAATTTCTAGAGTAGCTGAAAAAGTGACTCGCTTATGGATGTGAGTAGAGAATGGATGGCATTCCTCATCCCAATGCCCGAAATAATTAGGTTTTCTTAATTTCGCGGTGTACTGTACGACGACGCAGAAAAGGATTGTACTTCTTTTTTTCAACCGCTTCAGTCTGCAGCTTTTTATTTCGCGAACTTAAATAACGTGAAGGCGGTTTTCCTTCTTTACGTGCTTCAGTACACTCTAAAATGACAGTTTCTCTAGGCATATATTTAAAATGATTTATTCTGAGTATTTCGCAATCACAAAAGTGTAGAGTTCCTGCAAACCTGTAAGTATGTCTGTGAGAGGTAATTATTCCATTTGCCCTGCGATGATTCAGAAGCTTAAACTAGTTCCATGGATTCAACAGCGAGTGAGAACATTAATCAAATTTCAGAAAACCAGTTTCGGGAAAAAGCCTTGAGTGGAAATGATCGGTCTTCCATGGAGGTTCCTGAAATGGGTAAGCAATCATCGGTCAAAGTAACTAAATCTGGCGAAGAACTTGCCTTGGGTGGATCACTGCAGGACAGACCAGACACAACCAATCCAGAAAATTGTGCTAAACCTGGAGAACCCATTCCAAGTGTTGATAACCTGGATGATACTGGAATTGATTGCACGAGGGATCCCGATTGGAAAGTAATCGAATCCGAAAAATTAGATAAAAACCCCCAACCTAACGAAGTGCACAACGATAAATATTGGGATGAACGGAGTCTTGATACCCAACTACAGAAACAAGATTTGCAGGAAAAACTAATTCGTGAAGAGATGGAAAATTTTGACCGTGCCGCCCATGTTGCCGATGACGACGGTCGACCGTTTCAAAACGAAGTTCTCGATCCTTACCATGCGGGCGGGCGACCACCATCTGAACCACCCTCTGGTACAAATAGCTTAGATTCTTTCGTTTGATTTGAAAGTTTTATGATTTCCGCTCCTCAAAGAATAGAAATTGTGGGAGATTTCCTTGCCATGAATTGGGGGGGAAGTGAAGAAATCGTGCTTGATTCCTCTACCCTGCGCAAGAATTCACCAAGTTCTGAACAAGCGGGTGAAAGAGATATTTTTGGCCGATTGTACGGTGGGTCCAAAAAAAATGACTTTTCTGAAGTTAAACTAAAATCTTATGAAAAAGTTGGGAATTATGCACTCCGATTAATTTTCTCGGATGGGCATTCTTCCGGACTCTACTCCTGGGAATACTTCAAAAATCTCAGTAAGCTGACGAATTAAATTTCGTTACTAGGCAACCCCCCGACTACTTACCCTTAAAAATTCGAGGATTTCCTCGACCATGGTATCACTCATTTGCTCTGCATTGTTTTCAAGATAATCAATCGCCTGGGATCTGTTCATTTCCTTACGATATAAAACTTTGAAAACTGCCCGGATGGACTCAATCTCCTCGGAAGTAAAACCTGATCTTTCTAAGCCTACTTTATTAATGGAACGAACTTCTGCCGGTGAACCGTCCGCCAACATAAAAGGCGGAACATCTTGCACAAGTTTTGAGCAGGCTGAAACCATGCAGTGCCGGCCCAAACGACAAAACTGATGAACTCCTGCACCCCATCCAATATTAACATGATCAGCAACTTGAACATGCCCGCCAAGAGCTGAATGACTGCTCATCACTAAATGATCGCCAACTTGACAATCATGGGCCACATGGCTGTAAGCAAGAAAGACATTTGAAGACCCAATACGCGTGAAGTCAGCCTCGTTGGTAGCTACATGTGCTGTGACATATTCCCGAAAGGTATTTCCATCCCCAATCTCTAAACCAGGCTCCCCTCCCTTATACTTTAGGTCGTGCGTGAGACCGCCAATTAATGCATATGGATAAATTAGGTTATTGCGACCAAGAGTGACTCTGCCATCTACCGTGGCATGGTGCATGATACGGGTACCGTCCCCAATCTTCGCTTTCGGTCCAATTATGGCAAATGGCCCTACCTCGACGTCTTCGCCTAACTCGGCTAACGAATCAACAATCGATTGGGAATGAATCTTTACGCCCACAGCCTCGATTTAACCTTCATCTCCTGCATCCACGATAGAAAACATCAAGTTTGCTGATGAAACAACTTGCTCCCCCACCCTACACTCAACTTTAGCAGTGGCTAATTTATTACCTCTTACCCTATCCAACTTTGCCACAATGCGAAGTTGGTCACCGGGAACAACAGGTTTTCTAAACTTTACTTTATCTGCACTCATGAAGAAAGCGACCTTTCCTTCGGAGGAGTTCATCCGAAGTAATAGAATGCCAGCGGCTTGTGCCATAGCTTCGAGTTGCAAAACTCCTGGCATTACCGGGTGACCAGGAAAATGCCCAGGAAAAAAGGGTTCGTTTATGGATACATTTTTAATTGCAACCAAGGTCTCGTTTCCTTCGATAGATTCGACTCGGTCGACCAAAACAAAAGGAAAACGGTGAGGTAAAACATCTAGAACTCTTCGAATATCCAAAGCCGTTTCATCGGGTAGAACGAAAGATTTTGGTGATTTCTTCGCCTGCTTTTTGGCAGTTGTTCGCTCAATAATTTTACCTACCAGTTCTGAGTTTAAAGAATGTCCTGGGCGGACAGCAATAATGTGTGCATGCAACGCTTTCCCGAGCAATGAAAAGTCGCCCACAATATCGAGTATTTTGTGGCGTACAAACTCATCCTCAAAGCGAAGAGGTTCTTTTGAAAGTATTTTGTCACCCTTAATAACAATGGCACTGTCCAAACTGCCTCCACGAATCTTTCCAATCTTTAATAGTTCCTCAATTTCCTCATATATTGTAAAGGTTCGAGCGGGAGCCAATTGAGCAATGTAGGTCTCAGGATCCACATCGATGGAAAGGTGCTGAACATGACTGCCACGATCATCAGCAGAAGTACAGGTTATACGAAGCCCATCGTATGGAAGGGCAATAATCGACCGATTACCCGAAGAAACCGTAACAGGTTCAGTAAGCTCAATAAATTCTCTTTCTGCTTCCTGTTCAACAGGTTCTGCTTCCATTATAAGGTTCACGAAGGGCCTTGAAGACCCATCCATTATTGGAGGTTCGCTAGCATCAATCTCAATTTCAGCATTATCGATACCGCAACCTCGCAAAGCACTTAGAACATGTTCAACCGTATGAACATTGGCATTTCCATTGGTGATAGTCGTGCTTCGTACCAAATCCGTTACATTAGCAAAAGAGGGACGAATTTCAGGCTTTCCAAAAAGATCGATTCTGCGAAACAGGTAGCCTGATCCAACTTTTCCTGGTTTAATGGTTAAATTTACCTCTTCACCGGTATGAAGAGATTTTCCTTTGATCGAGCGTTCTCTCCTTAAACTTCTCTGTTTAATTGCCATAAACTAATCCTTATTATCCAAGGGGATGAATGCTGTAAAGGAGTAAGGTAGTTTATCTAATTTCCTTGAAGGTAAACTACTTTTTTTATATGGAATTACGACTTACCCAATCAATGTTCTACCTTGCCCGCATTCACTCATAATTTTAAAAAACGGCTCAAAAGAGAGTACCGTAAAATGATTGACCGATTGGTTCGATCCCATGCCTTTCACAAGTTGGCAATGAAACTTTTGTATTTCATTTGCTTTGTAATCACGGTGATTTTAGCCACCCTTTTATATATGGATAACTGAAATCAATCCTTAAAACTGATTCAGTTTCCAAGAAATGGTAATCCAGTCAACCTAGACTTGCTCTTTAGAGTTTCATTCCAAACATTTAAAGATTTCTTCTTACTCTCTTCCTTAATGCGGGCATCATTTAGGTAAGCATTTAGGCTAGGATAGCCGTTTTCTCTCAGGTACACAGCCAAGGTTTGATTTGCATGAGGATAACCAATTAAAGAGCGGATCAAATCTTCAGCAGCGATTAATCTTCCTTTTTGGTTTCTTACATTGATGTATAACCCTCTATTTCTGGCAAGATTTAGATCTTCTTTGATCTGCCTTTGATCAAGGGGAATTCGATTATTGCTTAAACTGATGTTTGAAATTGAAGGAAGTGAAAGAATGGGGGATGGGTCGTATATTAAGTTGTAGGACAACCCAAGTGATCGTATGGATGCGAGTTTTGATAAATCCTGAAGGTCTATAACTAAATTTGAATGAAGATCCAACGAATGCAAAGATGAAAGAGTACGAAGCGGACGAAGGTCACAAATTTGATTTTCTGCCAGGTTTAATCTTTTTAATCTTTCCAGAGACTGCAGTCCTTCAAGCGAATGCACTTGATTGTTAGCCAACGATAATTGACCCAGGCTAAAGAACTCTTTTAAAGAATTAATTTGAACAATATCATTACCTGATAGCAAAAGAGTATTTAATAAAGGAAGATCGCGGATTGAATCTATATTCCTAATGCGGTTATCATATAAATGTAGGTCGACCAAGTTAAGTAAGCCTTGAATCTCAACCAATGGATCCGTGTCACGCTTTCCATTTCCACTTTCGTCAGTAAAGGGTTCCCCAAGATCAAACTTTTTGTTGCGGTTACGATCCACATACTCCTCCAATCTACCCAGTTCGTTTCCATGAGCAAAAAAGTTTACCAGGTTTGAAAGTTTTGAAATACCTTGCAGATCAATAAGCGAATTTTGAGAAACATCAAGATGAGCCAAATACCTAAAATGTTCGATCCCGGACAATCCTAACAATCGGTTGTTAGATAGGTTTAATTCGCGAAGTGCCCAACCACCACCCTTGAGAAGTTCTAAAACCTCAGATAATTCAAGCAACCTTTGAGCTCTATTGTTCTCGTCTAAAGTAGAATCATTAAGACTAGTTTGTAAATTTGTGGCTTGATTTTGAAGATCGAAACCAGACAAAGGGACAAGGGTTGATAAATCACTCAACCGGTTACCATGCAGGTCAAGTTTGCGAAGTTTCGAGAGCCTTTGTATGGGTTTGAGATCTTCAATAAGATTATTCCTCAACACCAGATATTCTAGGTTAATCGCTCGGTCCAACCCTGACAGGTCGCGGATCTGTAAGTTATTAGCTTCCAACCTTACGAGCTTTTCCTTCACCATGGCTTCGGTTAAATCCCTCTCAGAAACTCCAAGCGAATTGGCGACAGCCTTTTGTAATGCAGGTTCTGGGATAATAAATGTCTTAGCAAAAATGGACCCTCCTTGCAAAAATAAGAAAATAGATACGGCGAGATAGAATAACTTAAAATTTCGTGAGGTTCCGATCATAGCTTAGAGTTTTTTGTGCTTTAGTGCAGTCTACTTTTAGCCAATTAAGATCTTAAACGAGCAATAAGATCCTTCGATTCCACTGAATCTCCAACACCAACAAGGAGATCGTCCACAGTTCCATCTGCCGACGCGTAAAGAGTGGTTTGCATTTTCATCGCTTCAAGCACAGCAATCTTATCCCCTTTCTTTACACTTTTTCCAACGCTAGTTGCAATGCTGCTTATCATTGCTGGAATAGGTGCCCCAATATGGAGGGGATTAGCAGGATCAGCTTTTTCACGAACTTTGGCTTCACCTTTGAACGATTTGTCCTCGACTAAAGTGGTTCGAGCTTTTCCGTTCAATTCGAAGGTAAGAGAACGGATTCCTTTCTCATCAGGTTCCCCGACATTTAAAAGTTTGATAAAAAGAGTCTTTCCTTCCTCGATCTCAATCGCAATTTCTTCGCCTATTGATAAGCCATGAAAATAGGAAGTTGTTGGCAGGACAGAAACGTCACCATGTTTGGAACGAAAACTAAGATAATCCTGGAAGACTTTAGGGTACATCAGATGGGCGAACAAATCATCTTCAGTAGCCTTGCGACCAATTTTCTTTTGCAAGGCGGAAAACTCTTTTTTCAAATCAATTTTTGGTGCGGATGCTCCTGGCCGCCCCCGCATAGGTTTACGTTTACCAAGAACCACCTTTTGGATCGCCTTAGGCCACCCTCCGACGGGTTGACCCAAGTTTCCTGAAAGTAAATCGATGACCGATTCTGGAAACCCGGTCTCAGGTGGCAGGTTCACCATATCTTCTGGCTTAACCCCTTTGGTAATAAGAAAAATTGCAAGATCTCCCACACACTTGCTGCTTGGTGTGACTTTTACAATATCTCCAAGCAGTGTGTTGACTTCCTGATATGTTTTTACGACATCAGGCCAACGTTTACCCAACCCAAGAGCGGTTGCCTGTTCGCGTAAGTTTGTGTACTGCCCGCCAGGCATTTGGTGATGAAAAACTTCAGCACTTCCGAACGGGGGCGATGTATCAAAAGGTGCATAGTATTGACGAACAGCCTCCCAGTATATGGACAATTCATTTAAAGCAACAACATCCAATCCAGTAGACCGGGGAGCGTGACCCAAGGCATGTGCAATGGAGTTCAAGTTGGGTTGACTGGTGCATCCGGACATTGAAGAGACAGCCAAGTCGACCACATCGACCCCAGCTTCAGAAGCTTTAAGTACGGATGCTGAAGCAATACCACTTGAATCATGGGTATGAAAATGTACCGGTAAAGATACCTCATTCCTTAAGGCTTTTACCAATCGATGCACTGCTGTTGGATGGCACAAGCCAGCCATGTCCTTAATGGCAATGATGTGAGCACCCATTTTTTCCAGCTCTTTTGCCAAATCTACATAATAATTAAGCTGATATTTTTCTTCTTTAGGGTTGGTGAAATCTCCAGTGTAACAAAGAGCAGCTTCGCAAAGAGAATTGGTCTTTTCACTAACCGTTTCCATCGCAACTTTGAGGTTTGGCAGGTAATTTAAAGAGTCGAATATCCGAAATACATCCATGCCCGCCTCGGATGAATGAACCACAAATTCCCGGACCACATTATCAGGGTAATTTGCATAGCCAACACCGTTGGAGCCTCTCAAGAGCATTTGGAAAAGTATATTGGGGATGCGCTCGCGTAATTTCCTTAGACGCTCGTAAGGAGATTCTCCCAGGAATCGCATGCAAGTGTCGAAAGTTGCCCCACCCCACATTTCCAAACTAAACAGTCCGGACAAACGACGAGAAATAAAATCCGCTACCGTCAACATATCATAAGTGCGCATGCGAGCAGCGAAAAGGGATTGATGAGCATCGCGCAAAGTGGTGTCGGTAACCATTAATGGTTTGTGTTCCCGAAGCCATTTAGAAAACTTCACGGCTCCGTCTGCGAGCAAACGATCACGGGTGCCTCGGGGAGGAGACTCTTTAGGATCATACTCAGGCACAATTAAGGGGAGAGGATTTTGCAGGCGCTCCCGCCCCTTTACCTGGGGATTTCCATTTACAACGATTTCTCCCAAATAATTTAGCAACCTTGAAGCCCGATCCCTCCGTGCTTTGAAACGGAATAATTCTGGTGTGACATCTATCATTTTGGTTGATGCACGACCCGCCACAAATTCCTTGTGAGATATAACATTCTCCAGAAAAGGAATATTGGTCTTCACACCTCTTATTCGCATCTCCCTTAAGGCTCGGTGCATACGATCCAAAGCTTGAGAAAGGTTAGGCCCTGAAGTGGTTATCTTAACAAGCAAAGAATCATAAAACGGGGTGATAATTGATCCAGTATCTCCCATCGCACCGTCCAAACGAACTCCAAACCCAGCAGAAGAACGATAACTGAGAATTTTGCCATAATCAGGAGCAAAATCTTTTTCAGGATCTTCTGTGGTAACGCGACATTGGACAGCACATCCATTTCGGGGAATATTCGCTTGGGCAGGAATTCCAATCTGTTTACCATGCAAAGGTTGATCCATGGCAACAAGTATTTGTGAGCGTACAATGTCTATACCAGTTATTTGCTCGGTCACAGTATGTTCGACTTGAATACGAGGATTCATCTCAATGAAGAACCATTCGTTGGTATCTTGATCGAGGAGAAATTCAACGGTGCCAGCGTTATCATACCCAATCTTTTCAGCCAATTTCACACCTGCATCGCAAAGCTCTTTTACAACATCCTCAGGCAAACCGATTGACGGGGCCACTTCGACCACTTTTTGATATCTGCGTTGGACTGAACAGTCACGCTCATGCAAATGAACGACATTGCCCTTTCGATCTCCAAGAATTTGCACTTCTAAATGTTTAGCTCTGGCAACATATCTTTCCAAAAAGACCGCAGAGTTTCCGAATGCCCGCTCGGCTTCACCCTGAGCTTCTTCCAGCATCGGTTTTAAATCCTTCTCTTCCGAAACCACCCGCATGCCTCTACCACCCCCACCAAAAGCTGCTTTAATGATTAAGGGAAAACCAATTTTCTTACCCCATTTTAAGGCCTCTGCCGGATTGGAAACTGCTTTGGGAGTTGCTGGCAAGGTAGGCACCCCAGCTTTATCTGCGGCTTTCTTAGCCGCAACCTTGTCACCCATCCTTTCAATCAGTTCGGGTCTGGGACCAACAAAAGTTATGCCTGCCTCGTCACAAGCTCGTGCAAAATTAGGATTTTCAGATAGAAACCCATAACCTGGGTGGATCATATCCACACCTTTATCCTTTGCCAGTGCTATAATGGAATCGATATCAAGGTAAGCCGCAACCGGTCCTTTGCCTTTACCAACCAAGTAAGCTTCGTCCGCTTTGAATCGATGGACTCCAAAACGGTCTTCTTCGGCATAAATTGCAACTGTTCGGAGGTTTAACTCAGTAGCGGAACGGAAAATACGTACCGCTATCTCGCTACGGTTCGCAACAAGCAATTTTTTCATAAATCAGAATTTTTGGGGTATAGATTTGCTGACTAGTCCAATGAATGTCTCGATTTCGCTCTTTCATCAACGCCAAAATCTTCAATTTTACAACAGTAGGAATAGAAGATTGAATACTAGAATGATTAAAACCTTCTAGGAGCTAATTGCATCAATCCAATTAAACCAAGGATCAACCCAAGTTCTTAGGCCAAAAAAATAACTCATCCCCGCCAATGCCAGATAAGGACCAAAGGGAATCTCCACCCCAAATCCCAAGCTATCTTTCAAAAGGGATTCGGTAGGTCTAATTTTTTGAAAGAGAAAGACAAGTAATAAAAAAGCACATCCAATCATAGCCCCTCCAAAAATTGAAAATACTGCCCCTTTCCAACCGCAAAAAGCACCCACACAACCAAGCAGCTTAACATCTCCCTCGCCCAAGGCCTCTCTTCCAAAAGCCCGACTGGCTAAAGCTCCGATCCAATACAGTAGTCCTGATCCAATTAAAATACCAAGCAAAGATTGAAATGCTCCAAGCATCTTTTCCATGCCCATGGGGTGATGAATGATACCGTGAAGCGATGGAAAGTACATTGACAGGACAAAGCCAACACAAGCACCACCAAGGCTAAAACGATCAGGGATAAGCATAGTCTCGGAATCCACTGCAACAACTCCAATCATCAACCAAGCAAAAATACAGGAGGCAATTAAAATTCCCATTTCTTGATCCTGTATAAAACTGTAACAAGCCCAGGCAAACATAAGACCCGTGAATAACTCGACCAAGAAATACCGAAGCAGGATTTTTTTCCCACAGCATTTTGCCCGCCCCTTCAAATAAAGCCAACCAAGGATGGGAAGGTTTTGAGACCACGGAATACGAGCGGTGCAATGAGGGCAACGAGAAGCCGGACGAACGACCGAAAGATCTCGGGGAACCCGGTAAACCACGACATTTAAGAAGCTGCCTAAACAGGCACCGGCAAATAAACCAAGCCATACAATAAGATTGGGCTCTAGTAATAAACTGTCCATACCGACTGTTTTTAGGTCAAAGCCAGCTTTGCCCCCTGCCTCATTGCATTCTCAGAAATATCTCTGCCCGTCCATATCTCCAACGAGCGAGCTGCCTGACCGACAAGCATCCCTAACCCGTTAGAAAATGGGATTTTTTTTTCTTTTGCCTGTTTCAGCAATTTAGTCATCGGTGGATTGTAAACCATATCGTATACATAAACTAATTCGGGAAATACAGAAAGGTCCACAGGAGAAGGATCTTCTCGCCGCAACCCAAGGGAAGTCGCGTTAATAATAAGCAATTCTGAATTTGTATCTGCAAAAGGATTGACTGGCTGATCCAAAATTAACACCTCCTGCGAGAATCCATTTGTTCGCAATATCTCCGATAAATGACTGGCCCGCTCGATTGATCGATTATAAATCGCCAGATTTTGACAGTCTTCCATAAGACACTGGGAAACTGCAGCCCGCGAAGCCCCCCCGGCTCCCAAAACTAAAACATTAAAATCTTTCAACCTCTTTCCAAAAGCATTGTATATATCTCCCGAAAGACCAGCCCCGTCAGTGTTGTATCCTTTCCAACCCTGATTTTCCCAACTTAAAGTATTTACAGCCCCCATAACTTTTGCCTGATCATCGATGCAATCTAGCAAAGGTAAAACCTCGACCTTGTGTGGGATAGTCAAATTGAGCCCACGATATCCTGAATCAGACAACAGAGGAAGGGCTTCCGCCAAACGATTAGGTAAAACTTCAATCTTTTGATATTTCCATTTTCGAAATATTGGCTCCTTTTCGGAAAGCTCTTTCAAGGCTGCTGCGTGTAATTCGGGACTAATGGAGTGCTTAATTGGATAGCCTAAAACAGCCAAACCAACTTCATTATTATAAAAGTTGGGGAGCTGATTTAACGAAAGTGGCTCTTCAAGCATTGGATGCTTCCTGGTGAACCCTTTCAAATTCCTGAACAAAAGATTCAAACATTCTAGAATTTGCAGAATCGTTAGCCTTTGCATAATGACGGCATAAGTTCAAACATGCACGGGATAAAGTATCTGCAACCGTTATAGGCAGTAAGGTTGCACCCGATTCTTCGTCAGGCAAAACTCCAAGTTTGTCCTCCATATGTTCTAGTTCCAAAATCCTGCCACCAGCCCAGCAATCAATATAAAATGGAAACTTTTCCGCAAAACAACCAACCATAAAACGCCCAGGCGTACCAATTGGATCTAGCTCAAAACCAATCCTACGAGCCACTAAAATGTATATTGTACAAAGCGTTATGGGTAAACCCTCTCGGCGGTCGAGTACGCGATGAAGGAAACTATTTTCAGGGTTTTCAAAATCTTCACGGGCTCCCCGAAATCCATATTCATGAAAAAGTACACGATTTATAACTTCACAAGTCATCCTTGCACTTGATGGTTGGAGCATCAATTCCCGACAACGGTCCGCCAATTTATCCAAGAAAAAAGAATAGGTAGAAGTTTCAAAATCTGTGCTAACCGCACGATCCAATAAGAGCCAGCCAGTTTCAAGTTCATACCTGAGAGATCGAATAAAACGGAAAAAATCACCAACCCCATCGATCCACCCAAGTTTTTCAATCATATTTTGGGCATGTTTCGCTAAAAAGGGGTCATCCCCTTTGCACAAATCGAGCAGGAACAAACGCCCTTCATGAGGGACTTCTTTTAGCAATTCCAGCACCCCCTCTCTAACAACTGAAGATTCATCATCCAAAAGAGATTTGACCGCAATCCAAAGAGAATCACCGGAAGTAGGCTTTAGGTACTCTTTTGTCATTTCATTTCATCCTCGCACCATTAGGGCTAAGGAGCAAGTTTCGGTTACAGGAAACAAAAGGATATTTTTTATCCGAAAGCAGAAAAGGGATAAGAGTTGTATAAAATAAGACTAAAAAATCACGCATCATCCGTAAGATCGATTTCCGAAAAGAACCGACCCAACTCGAATCATTGTACTTCCGGCAGCAATGGCATGAACTAAATCATCAGACATGCCCATAGATAGTTCATTTAGCCTTACACCATGGCTATTCTGTAAGGATTGGCGTAACTCAGCCAATTTATCAAAGCAATCTCGGGCAATGGAGGGTTCTTCTGGTGCAAAGGGTGCAATTGCCATCAAACCATCGACCCTTAAATGGGATGATTTTAAAATTTCATCTAGAGCAAAAGCTGATTCTTCCAATTTAAAACCATATTTTGCCGGGTCATTCCCGGCATTTACTTGAAGGAGTACAGCCGTTGGATGATTTATCCGCTCTGCAGTTGCTTGCACCTTACGGATTAACTTTACAGAATCTAAGGTTTGTATACGGGCAAAACGCCCGACCGCATGGTTGACCTTGTTGCTTTGCAAATGTCCGATCAATTCCCAATGCACTCCGTCGATTTGTTCCTGTTTTAGGGCAACTTCCTGGACACGATTCTCTCCCACCCTGTGGATTCCCGCCGAAACACAATACTCAACTGCATCCACCGGCCAGTTTTTGGTTACAGGCAATAGGGAGACTTCCTCAGGATTCCGTCCACAAGTGGCACATGCATCAGCGACTTGCTGCCTAAGAACGGCTAAATTATTTAAGAAAACTTCCCGAATTATCATAAGTATGGCTTGTGTATGTTTCTTTTTTAAATTAGTTCAAATAATAAGCAAATGCACATTCAGAATTTCAAAACCTTCTGCGACTTGGTTGAAAGTAAGAGTTTCTCCAAGGCAGCTAAACTTAACGAAGTCACTCAATCAGCGGTGAGTCAACAACTCAAAGCGATGGAGTCACACTATCAAATGCTGATCATTGACAGGAATCAAAAGAAATTTCGCCTTACGCCCCAAGGCACCGCCTTATATTCAACCTTCAAGGAAATCCTTAATCTTTACGATCGTTTGAACTGCGAAATTCAGGAAATGCGTAATGTAATTAGCGGCACGGTACAAATTTCCACAGTTAATAGCATCGGCTTGCACGTCCTTCCTCCTTACCTCAAAACTTTTCTTAAGGAATTTCCCTCGGTTAATGCTCGCGTAGAATACCGTCGGGCAAATTTGGTCTACGATGATGTTCTTCACGGAAATGCGGATCTTGGCTTAATTGCCTTTCCTGTTCCCCAAAAGGATTTAGAAATAATTCCTTTTACTAATGATGAGTTGATCGTAGCCATGAGCCCTGATCACCCCCTATGTGAGAAGCGGATGGTTGCGATGAAAGATTTACAGGGGTTGGAATTCATCGCTTTCGAAAAAGACATACCCACTCGCAAAGCAACCGACGAGATTTTGGAAAAAGCAGGCGTTGATGTTTCAATCGTTATGGAGTTTGATAATGTAGAAACAGTCAAGCGGGCTATTGAAATCAATGCCGGCCTAGCCATATTGCCCGCAAGCACCGTTGTCAATGAGGTGGAAAGAAAGCAACTCGTCAGTTTCAAACTCGAGGGGGGTATCCACAATCGCCCCCTTGCAATCATTCATAAACAAACGAGAATGCTAACCCCTGCTCTTCGCTCTTTTATCGAACTACTCAAAGAGGGTCCGGAGTCCGATTAATTCTCCCGCCCTTATGGGCTGGGATATTATTTAAAATCGAGCGGAGGATCAGCCGAGGTCAGGGTGGCAGTAAAACTACCTACGATCACTTTACTGCTTATCCTCACCGGTACTCTTCGGTCATCATCGCTATACCAAACTTTTAGCATACCTTTAGGACTTTTATTGAAGACTCCACCCAAGTTTTCCATCTCCGGCGAAGTTCCGATAGCATCAACTTTGCCCCTTGGTAATTTTATTTTTTCTCTTCTGCCTGCCCGGACCACAACATCGCGAACTTTTTTACCATCACAAGTGGGTAAAAGAGTTTCTCCTCCTTGGCGCAAAGGATGCAAGCGAAAGAAATAGGCAATGGAAAGCGGGTCAAATACCGGACCGGGAATGGGAGTAATCAGTGGGTCTGAACCATCCTGCCGGTAGCACGCCTCTCCCTTATCATAATTGTAATCCACCACAATTTCTCGTCTAGTGCTTCCTTCGTGTTGAGATTTTTCATATCGAAGTGTTCTGGTAAAAGTAGAATCGATGGTACTGCTAATCGATGTGCGTACTTTATAAAATGTATCAGCAAAGGAATTGGTTCGTACCTTAAAGCGTATAACTTTTGGCCCATTTGGATTTTGGGGATCATCGGACAGAATCTCCATGACTGCAGATCCAACAGGAAAAAAGCCCCACTTTAAATCGTATTCTAACTTTTCACCTATCTTAAAAGGTAAAGGAGCAAGTTCTTTAATTTCTCCCTTTAAATGAGAACTTCCTGCACCCCAAATAAATACAGAAAGAAGTAAAATCGGACGGATCAAGGTACTTTAACAGGATCTAATTTCCAAACATCCTTGGCATACTCACCAATGGTTCGGTCTGAGGAAAACTTCCCGGATCCGGCAACATTGCGAATGGCCATAGCAGACCATTTTTCCGGATTCAAATAGGATTTTCCAGCTAAGTCCTGCGCATCAATGTAAGAACGGTAATCGGCAAGTACCAAGTAAGGGTCTCCCCAGTCCAGTAATCCCTTGCTCAAATCCGCAATCAAACCGCCCTTACCTGGACAGAAGAAATCGGAGGACAACCAATCCAAAACGGCTTTTAATTCGCGATCACTTTCGTAGTAGGAAAATGGGTCATATCCATCCTGGCGTAATTTTTCCACGCCTTCCACAGACTGACCAAAAATAAAAATGTTTTCATCCCCTACTTCTTCAAGGATTTCCACATTCGCTCCATCCAGAGTTCCCACAGTAAGCGCACCGTTTAAGGCAAACTTCATATTTCCAGTTCCGGATGCTTCTTTACCCGCAGTGGAAATTTGCTCGGACAGATCACTCGCAGGTATAATATGTTCGGCGGCGGAAACTCCATAATTTGGCCAAAAGAATACTTTCAGCATATCTTTTATCCTCGGGTCGGCGTTAATTTTTAAGGCTACCAAGTTGATTGCGTGGATAATTACCTTGGCCATATGGTAACCAGGTGCTGCCTTGGCTCCAAAGATGAAAACGCGGGGTGGTATTTCCAATTCCGGGTCTTGCAACAGCCTGCGATAAAGCGTAAGGATGTGCAAAAGATTGAGGTGTTGCCTTTTGTATTCGTGCAATCTTTTGATTTGTACATCAAAGAGGGCATCTGGATTGATCTCCAAACCAAATCTGTGCTTTACCGTCTGAGCAAGAGATTGTTTATTTCGATTTTTGATCGCTCGGAAATTTTCCCGAAAAGAAGTTATATCAGCCTGTTTCTCCAAGCCTCTAAGCAAAGATGCATTCGTAATCCATTCAGGACCAATGGTAGACTTGACCAACTGTGCAAGCTCAGGATTGCATCCGATCAACCAACGCCGGGGGGTAATTCCATTGGTTTTGTTATTGAAACGGTCGGGATACAACTCGGCAAATTCGCGTAGTAACCTCTCTTTCAATAATTTAGTATGCAACGCCGCAACTCCATTAACCGAGTGGCTACCAACAACAGATAAGTGAGCCATGCGGATTTGACCGTCGGCAACGATGGCCATGCGGTGTCTGCGACCAATGTCTCCTGGAGCAATTTTCTCGACTTCCTGATCCAAAAAGCGGCGATTCACTTCTAACACTAAATCGTAATGCCTAGGTAAAACTTTGGCAAATAAGCCCTCGCTCCAACTTTCTAGGGCTTCAGGAAGCAAGGTATGATTTGTGTAGGCAAATGTACGCCTGACCAAGCCCCAAGCCTTTTCCCAATCCATTTGCTCCTCGTCTACAAAAATGCGCAAGAGTTCAAGAATGGCAACGGCAGGGTGAGTATCGTTGAGTTGAACTACTACCTTGTCAGTAAACGAGTCCCAACCTTTGTGACTTCGTTGATACCTCGCAATCATATCGCGCAATGAGCAAGAAACGAAAAAATATTGCTGAACCAAACGAAGTTCTTTACCGCTCTCGGTTTCGTCATTCGGATAAAGAACTTTAGATATCGTTTCAACAGTGGCTTTTTCTCGCACTGCCTCGACATACCCACCCTGATTAAAAACATCTAGGTCAAATTCCTCGGATGCTTTTGATTCCCAAAGCCTTAAAAAGTTTACTGTTTTTGCCCCGTATCCCACAATAGCAACATCAAATGGCAAGCCGTCTACAACACGGGCACCTACCCAGCGTGGCCGATAATTCCCGCAGTCATCATAATCGTGTTCCACATGCCCATAGAGCTTCACTTTTTGAATAAATTGGGGACGGGCAATTTCCCATGGATTTCCGAAACGGCGCCAATCATCGGGCTTTTCTATTTGCCGCCCATTCTCAAATTCCTGTTTAAACAAACCATACTGATAATGAATACCATATCCAATGGCTGGAAGGTCCATAGTTGCCATGGAGTCAAGGAAACAGGCAGCCAATCGACCCAGTCCTCCATTCCCCAAGCCCATATCATGTTCTTCCTCGCAAAGTTCATGAAATTCAAAACCTAACTCATTTACAGCCTTATTAAGCGATTCCCTAATCCCCAAGTTGCACAAATTCGAATTGAGCAGACGCCCCATGAGGTATTCCAAGCTCAGGTAGTGAATACGTCGGACATCCGAATCCAAGTGTGCTTTTTGAGTCTTAATGTATTGCTCCATCACTCTTTCTCTTACTGCCAAACATACCGCAGTCCACATTTCTTGTTGAGATGCTCCATCAGCACTGCGGGCAAGATTCAGTCTAAGTTGTCGCAGAATGGACACTTTTAAATCCTCAACTAATGAAGGATCAGATGTTTCAGATGTAGATGCGACAGGAGCTTCTTTTAATTTGGTCATGAATGAAAGATGGACAGGAAGAAAAAGGCACGAAGTGTGCCAAACTACTCTTTTTCAGATATAATTACGATTCTTTTTCCCCGATAATCAGGAAAAATAGCTCTACTCTGAGTAAAATTCGTAAACCGACACATTACGGTAGGTTTCACCGGGGCGAAGCACGGATGATTTCCATCCAGCATCTCCCTGATGATTTGGACTATCCGGAAAGACTTGTGGTTCTAGACACATACCTGAGCGTAAAGGATAGGACTGGCCATTAGATCCAACTAGTGATCCATCCAAGTAGTTCCCACTGTAAAACTGAACTCCCGGTTGATCGGTGTGCAGTTTGAGTACTCTCCCACTTGAGGAATCTTTCAGGGTTGCAGCATGAGCTAGCCCCTCCTTCGCAGGCGGAACCACCCAAGTATGATCATATCCTTTTCCAGAAATAAGTTGTGGATGATTTCCATCGATTCGAGAACCGATCAAAGTAGGGTATCTAAAATCAAAAGGTGTACCCGCAACGGGTTGAATAGAGGTAGGAATATTAGAGGAGTCTGTGGCCACAATGGAAGTACCAGGCAAAGTAAGGACATGGTCAAGGATGGTTGGTTCACCCTCTCCTGCAAGATTGAAGTAAGTATGGTTGGTCAGATTCACCACGGTGGCTTTATCAGTTACAGCCTTGATCTCAATGGATAATTTATCATCCTCGGACAAGGAATAAACCACGGTACTGGTCAGTGCCCCTGGGTACCCCTCTTCCCCATCAGAGCTGCGATAAGATAAACTTACACCAAGCCCACCCTCAAGCGGCCTACCTACCCAAACCCGTTTATCAAAACCCTTGTCTCCACCATGGAGATGGTTCGGCTCGTTGTTAGTGGCTAACTGGTAGTCCACGCCGTCCAAAGTAAATTTCCCAAGGGCAATTCGATTGGCATACCTTCCTGCAATACATCCAAAATAAGGACTTTTTTCCAAATAATCTTCAAGGTTGGAAAACCCAAGTGAAACATTCGCCTTTTCTCCGTCTCTGTCCTTGACAATGATGTCACGAATAGTAGCTCCGTATTCGAGGACACTCACTTCCATATCGTTCTTATTAATCATTCGAAACTCATGAACTTTGGTACCATCGGGCAATTTACCAAATACTCTTTTGGATACAGTCATTGGCTTGGAGGACTTAAGTGCTTCCGCTTCCTTAAAACCAAGAGCCTGTTTGCTCGATTGATAGATCTGTTTGCTTTTCTCTGTTAGATAATTGGTTCCGCTTTCGAATTTCTCTGATGCCTGACGGCCCATTTCGGACTGTGTACAAGAAAAACTTACAAAAAGAAAGAAGATGAACAAACACGAGGGAAGGATGGGATTTTTTTTCATAAGGACAACACATGGTTTGGGGAATGAATAAAATTAAAGTTTTCTCTTAAAACGACTCTCAAAATCTCGGTTGGGAATTTCGAAATAAATGGGGCGACCTTTCGGACAAACATACGGGTTTCTACAACGAAGAAGACGGTTCGCCAAATCCATTATTTCATCATCAGAAAAATCGTCCTTGGTCTCATCCCGATAATTCGCCTGTCGTTCGAGGGCTTGACGGACAAAGGACTCGACTTGGAGAGAACCCCCATTTTCACGAGCAATTTCCAAAAAGTCACGCAAGTACCGAACGGCGTGTTCGGGATCAATCCAATGCGGACATGCTTCTAAACGGTAAAAATTCCGCCCAAACTCCTCCAGCACAAATCCCAGTTCGCGCAACCTTACAAGGCTTGATTCCAAACTTACCCGGTCAATCCCATCAAACTCAAGGGGTTCCGGTAATAAAAGAGATTGCGAGAGGACAAGGGTATGATCGCGCATACTGTCCTCTAATTGTTCAAAACGTACCCGCTCATAAGCCGCACTAGCGTGAAGTGCCACAACACCTTTGGGAGTCGAAAATATAGCTAAATCTCCGTGCGGACGATCAAGAAACCTCCATTCCGCACCAAAGTCTCTTCGCTTCCCCACCATGACTCGAGGAATGATGTCTCTACCAGAAGAGGGTGAAAGATTTTTCTTTCTTCCCATGTCTTCCAAAACAGGTTCATTATCTTTTACCGTTTTTTCTGTTGTAGACTGAGCACTGCCAAGGCTATTGGAATCGTGCTGCTTAATTGCAGAAGTTTTGTTAGTAGAAAAAAGCTCCAAAGCCTGGGCGTCGATTTTAGGGACTTGTCGACCATTTTCATCTTCATATTCAACAACTCGCGGCACGGAAGAGAGCTCGACTGATGGCGATGCCATTTTTTGGTTGTGCGACAATACGCTACTCAGAATAAAAGATCTAACCTTGGGCTCGTCCCGAAAACGAATTTCACGCTTCGAAGGATGTACATTCACATCGACTGCTGAAGGATCAATCTTCAGAAAAAGGATGGCTGGAGGGAACCTGCCCTTGGGTACAAAAGTGTGATAGGCTTCAATCACGGCGTAGGAAAGAGTTCGGCTGTCCACTGGCCTTCGGTTGACAAAGAATATCATCTCCTTACGGGTGGATCGACTTTGTCCTGGCTTCCCCAAAAGACCGGACAACAGCAAATCGTTGTCCTCCGCATTTATTGGTGCCAGGGATTCCGCGAAAGCACGACCAAAAATTTCCCGAACCCGATCAGCAGGACTATCACAAGCAGGGGATCGAAAAACGGTACGCCCCCCTTCAATAAGAGTAAAAGTAATAGCAGGATGTGCCAAAGCATATAGCTTGGCCATATGAATAAGGTGAGTTGCTTCGGTCACTTCGGTCTTTAAGAATTTTCGCCGACCAGGTACAGAGTTAAAGAGGTGGGAAACTTCCACAAGTGTACCAGGAGGCATACCGCATTCCTTGCAATGAATCATCTTTCCTCCGTTGATAAATATTTCGGTTCCTTCGGATAAGGCACTTGGGCGTGTCCGTAAAATAAACCGGCTGACGCTTCCAATCGATGGCAAGGCTTCACCGCGAAATCCAAATGTTCCAACCTTATTTAAATCACTCGCCTTTTGAATTTTACTCGTCGCATGTCGCTCCAAGGCAAGAAGGGCTTGATCTGCATTCATGCCCACGCCATCATCCTCTACCCTTAAATAAGACTTCCCGCCATTGCGAAATTCAATCTCTACCTTTTGGGCTCCGGCATCAATGCTGTTTTCAACTAACTCTTTGAGTACGGCAACTGGACGCTCAACCACTTCACCCGCGGCGATTTGGTTCGCTACTTGATCAGAAAGAATACGAATTTTGGGCATCTCTCTTCCGTAATCCCGAACCCACTGTTCGACAATGGGAAAAACTCAAAATTGATTGATGCTTGGGAAGCTTCAAATTCTTTGTCATAAGAAAAAGTTCCTTTCTTTAGATGCCAAACTCCCTTAACAAACAATCCAGCCCCTACCTTAGGGAATTATCCGAACAACCCGTTAACTGGTACCCATGGGAAGAAGCGACTTTCCAAATGGCCAAGCAACTTGACAAACCAGTGATTGTTTCCATTGGTTACTCTTCCTGTCACTGGTGCCGTCAAATGTCACGGGAAAATTATGAGGATTCCTATATCGCCTCGATCATGAACCGTCATTTTGTTTGTGTAAAAGTAGACCGGGAAGAACGACCCGACTTGGACCTCCTTTACATGGAAGCCGCTCGGATGTTCAACCAATCTGCGGGATGGCCTTTGCACGCATTTTGTCTACCTGACGGATCTCCCTTTTGGTGCGGAACTTATTTCCCCAAAGAGGATAAAGGACAAGGAATTGCCCCATGGCCACAAGTGCTCATGCGTATTTCCGAGCATTTTCGTAACCAGCGTGAGGAATTAGTAGAAAACGGAAAAAACGCATTAGAAAACCTTGCCCACTCCAACAATTCCTCGCTATCCGATCCCAGGGAATGGATGCCAAGTACCCTCATTCAGGCTGGAGAAACTCTCTGTAAATCCCATGACAATGAATGGGGAGGTTTCACTCCGGCACCAAAGTTCCCCTCTCCCATGAAAATGGATTTCCTCTTATCTTTGGGAGAAGCTCAATCGGTTCGCAAAAACCTTGGATTATCTAAGGAATTTGACAAATGCCTTAAAAAAACTCTTGGAGCTATGGCCTCCGGAGGCTTATTTGACCATGTAAACGGAGGTTTTTTTCGCTACTGTTTGGATAGGAAGTGGCAATCTCCGCATTTTGAAAAAATGTTATCGGATAATGCCTTGCTAGTTTCTACCTATTCCCGAGCATGGAGAAAGTTTCAACATCCACGAGATCGAAAAATAATCTTGAAAACTTTGGAATGGATCGAACGAGAAATGGGATGTGCAGAAAAAGGATTCGCCAGCTCTCTTTCAGCGGAAACCAATCAAATGGAAGGTGCTTACTACCTATGGACACAAAATGAGATTAGCGAAGTACTAGGTAAGCAAACGGGCAAAAAATTGGAAGATCTATGGGGGGCATTTGCTAAATCTCCAGAACCTCTTTTTCTACCCAGATTACTTGAGGATGACTTTTTTTCTAGCGAAAGACAGGAAGAATTTTTCAGAAAATTACGGCAGAATCGTGAAGAGCTAAGTGACCGTCCGCAACGCGATGAAAAACGATCCTGTTTTCAGCATGCCCTCCTCGTTCGAGCCTATTTGGACGCCGGTGTTGCCTTGGGTGATAAGAAATGGATAATTAAGGCCGAAAAATTACTTCTTTGGATGGAAGATACCTTCTCTCAACCGGATGGTTCAGTGCATGCCATGCTGTATCCGGATGATAGTAAAAGCAATTGGGCTTTTCTTGAAGATTATTCACTTTGGGCAGAAGCGGCTCTGTCGTTTGCTGCCCTCAGTGAAGGCTTTGGACTTGGATGCAATGATGTTTGGATAGAAAAAGCCGAGGCTCTTATTCGATATACGGTTAAACGGTTCAAAGACCCTGCCATGGCTGGGTTTTATTCCTCATCCAGCGAAATGAAAGACGGTGGTCCGATTTCTAAAAAACCTTGGTACGACCATGCCACTCCTTCGGGAAATTCATCACTCTTACGCTGTTTTCATCTACTCGGATTATTCGGTAAAAATTATAATCAGTGGAACGAGGAATACGGTGAAGCCTTGGGTGGATACTCCAAGCTCGCACGGGACTCACCTGACGGTATTGGTCATGCTCTTGGTGCTATTACTGAAGCAACTGTCGGTGTACTTTGTCTATCTGGACCCGATTCTCTAATAGAAGAAATGACCACCTCCATGAGTAGTAAAGTATACCGACCTATTTTCCTTAAACAGAGCGAGGACGCTAAGTTGCTTAATAATAATCAAACTATTGAACCGGGATCGCTGACAGCTAAGGGACTGATTGAAGAAATATGGGACTAAAAATATACAACCTTGGGCGTTTTAGGCTAACAGTTAGCTAAAGGAACGACCATCTTAACGGACTACTCTTTCCGCAACTTCATTCACATCATAAGAATTCTTATGAAGTGCCATAGAGAGGACATTGATCCCTACCCGACTCAATTTTAAATCCCTCTTTGCTGGTTAACCGATCATGGAAAGTACGCGTTTTATCTGATCAAGCATTGTAGAAGATCATCCTCGGTTTAAAATAATGGTGTGCAGCACGCTCTTATGAATGAGTGGATTTTTGGCATCGGTCATAAAATGAGTGGGGTCATAGCAAAGCATAAAATGTATAATTGTACTGAATAAAGGACACCACCATAAATAAAAAAAGCCCCTCATAAATAGAAGGGCTTTTTTGATAAATCCTAAGAAGATAAATTAATTACGATTAATACAATTAAGATCATCAAAAGAACGCCTGAGGCGCTCAACGAAAGTAACTTCACCGGCACGCAACCAAGCCCGCGGGTCGTAATATTTTTTGTTGGGTTTTTCCTCTCCATCGGGATTACCCAATTGAGCCTGCAAGTAATCTTTATTTTTATTGTAGTATCCATGCACCCCATCCCAAAAGGCCCATTGCATATCAGTATCCAAATTCATTTTGACCACACCATAACCAATGGCTTCCCGAATTTGCTCACGAGAGGACCCAGAACCGCCATGAAAAACAAAATCAACCGGTTTCCCGGAAAGACCGTGTTTTTCTTTAACGAATTCCTGAGAGTTTTTAAGAATTATCGGGGTTAATTCAACATTGCCTGGTTTGTAAACGCCATGAACATTTCCGAAAGCCGCTGCCACGGTGAAACGATTACTTACTCCAGAAAGAGTTTCATAAGCCTGGTTAACTTCTTCTGGCTGTGTGTAAAGACGGGCACTATCAATGTCGGTGTTATCTACTCCATCTTCTTCGCCTCCAGTAACTCCGAGTTCGATTTCAATGGTCATATCCATATGGTTCATCCGCTCGAAATATTCCCTACATGTCCCAAGGTTATCATCGATAGGCTCTTCTGAAAGATCGAGCATGTGAGAACTGTAGAGAGATTTGCCTTCTCTTTGGTGAAACCTTTCGCTGGCATCGAGCAGTCCGTCAATCCAAGGAAGTAATCTTCTCGCTGCATGGTCGGTATGCAGAATGACTGGAACATCATAAGCCTCGGCCATGGCATGAACATGCATTGCACCGGAGACGGAACCAGAAATGGCAGCTCGTTGCCCCTCGTTATCGAGGCTTTTACCGGCAAAGAATTGTCCGCCACCATTTGAGAACTGAACCATGACCGGGGAATTGACCGAAGCCGCAGTTTCCAAAACGGCATTTACCGTGTGACTGTTGACCACATTGACCGCAGGCAAAGCGTATTCATTATCTTTGGCATCATCAAAGATCGCTTGCACAGCGTCTCCGGTAGCCACTCCTCCAGGGAATTTTTTACTCATAGATTAATCGATTGTTAAGAAAATTG
>JAOFTV010000060.1 GCA_028045305.1 Opitutales bacterium
AGATTCCAAAAATAATCCACCTATTCCCTGGCTCATGCCAGCAAGCATTAATTCAAAGACTGCTTGCCGGCGACCCCCTGCTGAATCACTCCTGCCACCTGGGATTTGTAACGAGTGAGTTACATCAAAAACCACCGGACATCCGGTTCTTTTCATAATTCCAAAGTTCAACGGATCGACCACCAAATTATTGTATCCAAACGAACTTCCACGCTCACATAGAAGTACATCTTCATTTCCCGCTTCGGCAAATTTTTGGATGATATGTCCCATCTCATGGGCGGCTAGGAACTGAGCTTTTTTGACATTTATGGGTCTGCCAGTTTTTGCGAGTGCGACTACGAGATCTGTTTGCCGGCATAGAAAGGCTGGCAATTGAAGGACATCGACAACCTCGGCTGCAGGTTCTGCCTGATGAGGTTCGTGGATGTCTGAGATTACAGGTACTCCAAAAGTCTTTTTGATTTCGGCAAGAATTTCGCATCCCTTTTCCAGTCCGGGGCCACGAAAGGAGGAAATGGACGATCGGTTGGCCTTATCAAATGATGCCTTAAAAACATAAGGAATACCAAGTTTTTCAGTTACCTGCTTATAGGCACCAGCCACATCCATGGCCAAGTCACGGGATTCCAAAACATTAATACCTCCAAACAATACAAAGGGCAGGCGATTGGATACCTTCAGGTTTGCAATGGGTATAATTTTTTGCTCGTTCATGACAGGGCTACATTTGGTGAAGTTCCGTGCTCAGCAGTCACTACTATGCCAATCCCCCCGCGGGGATTAAAGTTTACCTCCACCCAACACCATCTTGGGTCGAGTGCACTCACCAAGTCACTGAGAAGCAGGTTTGCAAAATGTTCGTGAAATACCCCTTGATCACGGAATGTCCAAAGGTAGAGCTTCAAGGATTTGGACTCCACAATTCTTTGGTTTGGTACATAGCGGATCAAAATCTCGGCGAAGTCGGGTTGCCCGGTCTTCGGGCAAAGGCAGGAGAACTCACTGGTTTGCAACTCCACGATATAGTCTCTTTCGGGATTGCGGTTGGGAAAAGTTTCCAATTCGCGCTTGGGTTGGGTTCCACCTTCTCCCAACTTGGTCAGGTTTATATGTTCTGGATTTTCTTCATTCATTGATAAACATCCATAATCTCACCAAGGGCATAGATGAGCAAGGCAATCTGGGTAATTATTTTGATACTTTGGCAGGCCAATTTACCAGAGAAGGGAAGTGCTCACAGGCATCATTTAACTGGTCGAGAAATTGATCCCTCTTTACTTCCCTGGCTCCCAAACTTTTAAGAAATGGATTGGGCACCTGACAGTCGATGAAAAGTAATCCTGCCTCTTTTGCCAGTTCAATCAACTTGGCCATGCATACCTTTGATGCTTCCGGGCGATAATGAAACATGGATTCTCCAAAGAAAGCCTTTCCGATGGCTAGGCCGTACAATCCTCCAACCAGTTGCTCTCCAATGTAAGCTTCAACAGAATGGGCAATTCCTAAATCGTTAAGTATTTCATACTCTCTTCGCATATCCGGTTCTATCCAGGTATTTTCCTGTCCAGGTCTGGGTACCTCTGCGCATGCTTTTATTACTTCCGGAAATGCATGATTTATACGAATTTCAAACTTTTTTTCCCGGAGTACCTTGGCCAGGCTCCGTGAAGCCTTGAACTCTCCAGGGTAGAGCACCATGCGTGGATCTGGGGAGTACCAACACCACAAATGTGGCGGCTCATGCATTTTTGACCATGGAAAAATCCCCTGCCTGTACGCAGAAATTAATCTTTCCACTCCCAGGCCATGGCTTGCTGCGACCAGTCCCTCGGAATCGTACTCTCTGGGGTCAGGGAAAAACTCAGGTAAATCGTCGTGGAGCAGAACCACACCCATCGATCAAACGCTAATTGGATCAGTGATACCTGATATTTTTAGCAGGCTAATTTCCGGACGGCAGTTCATGCGCATGCCGTAAAGATTTCCCACTCCTCGGGAAACATGAATAACTCTGTCTTTCCAGTTATGGGCACCGTGGACCAACGAACGATCCTTGACCGGTGCAAAAGGAGCGTAATTTTTAAAGGGAATCAGGAACTGTCCACCATGCGTGTGACCGCTTAGCATCAAGTCCCATACATATTCGGATAAAGCATCCTTGGCATCAGGATTATGGTTGAGCAAAAGTACGGGTTGTCGGACTTTTTCTTTTGGAAAAGGAAGTTTTTCCAGGCATCTGCCTGGCTGGCAGTTTCCCGACCAAAAATCTCCGAGTCCGGCAAAAAAAATGGGCGTGCCATTGAGGTAAACTTCTTCACGTTCATTTTCCAAAACCTTGATATTTGCAGATTCCAAAAGCCTGCGAATTTTTGAACTGCTTGCAAAACCGCCATGCTCGGCTGCCCACTTTCCA
>JAOFTV010000061.1 GCA_028045305.1 Opitutales bacterium
AGACACGTGATGTGGGCTTATACAGTGCCAACCCTTGGGGCTTTTTTGATATGCACGGAAATGTGTGGGAGTGGACGGCGGATTGGTACGCAGCATACAGTTCGGGAGCACAGACTGATCCTGAGGGTCCAGCGGCGGGCTCCTACCGTGTCTATCGGGGCGGCTCCGGGCTCCTTCCCGGCTCGTACCTGCGTTCGGCCCTCCGCTACGACACCACCCCCAGCACCCGCACCTCCACCTTCGGCTTCCGTGTCGGTTTCCAAATCCAGCCAGACGAGGCCAGCCCCGAACTGGAATTGTTCGGGGGTGCCGATATCCCGCACAAGCGCGACGAGCCATGGGCGGAGCCTGGCTTCGGAGCGAGCGATGTGCGGGACGGCAACCTGACCAGTTCCGTCACCCAATCCGGCACCGTGGATGTAAACACCACCGGCACCTACACCCTGGTTTATACCGTAAGTGATGCCGCCGGCAACGAAGCCAACGCCACCCGCACCGTCCGGGTAGTAGACCATTTCGCTGAGCTCAACTCCACCGTAGACCTGGAAATGATCTGGGTGGATCCGGGTAGTTTTACGATGGGTAGTCCGACTACGGAAGCGGGAAGAAATGAGGGGTGGGAAACCCAGCATGAGGTCACGCTGACCCAAGGATTTTACTTGGGTAAATATGAAGTTACGCAGGCTCAGTACGAGGCGGTGATGACGGGGAATACCGATGGTCTAAGTGCCACCCCTAGCCAATGGCCAAACAACTCGGACCGCCCTGTGGAAAATGTTTCGCATGAGGATATTAAAAAATTCCTTACCCGCTTGAATGCCCAGGAGGCAGGCAATATCCCTGCGGGCTGGGCGTATGTATTACCCACGGAAGCGCAGTGGGAGTATGCCTGCCGTGCAGGCACCACCACGGCGTACTCCTGGGGGGATAGTATTAGTGCATCGGATGCCAACTGGAACCATGGAGCCGATGCTAACCAGACGGAGAATGTGGGGCAGTACAGTGCCAACCCTTGGGGCTTTTTTGATATGCACGGAAATGTGTGGGAGTGGACGGCAGATGCTTGGGGAACTTACGCAACGGGTGCCGAGACCGATCCGTTCAATGTCGGCACATCGGGCTCCTTCCGTGTCGTTCGGGGCGGCTCCTGGAACTATCCTGGCACGACCCTGCGTTCGGCCTACCGCGTCGGCCTCAGCCCCGGTGGCCGCAACAACTTCTTTGGCTTCCGTGTCGGTTTCCAGCAGGATAACCAAGCACCGACTGATCTAAACTCTACTGCTGCGCTCTCCATTTCCGAGAATCAACTGGTTGGCACAATCGTAGGCGAATTCAATGCCACTGACCTGGATAACAATAGTTCGATCACCTACCACTTCGTAAGCGGAGAAAATAACAACTCACTCTTCACCCTCGAATCTAACGGCACCCTCAAAACCGCCACCACATTTGATTACGAAACCAATGCCTCGACATACACCGTCACTGTACAGGCAAAGGATGAATTAAACGCAACCACCGAAGGCAACTTTACGGTGACACTGCTGGATGTGTACGAACCATCCCGCGAGAATCACACCGTAGACCTTAACGCCACCGTGGTTCTGGAAATGATCTGGGTGGAACCGGGCACCTTTACCATGGGTAGTCCGGTGACGGAAACTGGTAGGAATGTGAACGAGACTGAACACAATGTTACTCTAACCAGAGGCTATTACCTTGGGAAATACGAACTGACCCAGGCCCAGTATGAGGCTGTGATGACGGGGGTAACAGGCGATCTTAATGCCACGCCATCAAACTGGCACGGATATTTTCACCGCCCCGTGGAAAGTGTGTCATGGGATGATATACAGGTCTTTCTCACGCGTTTGAATGCACAGGAGTCGGGGAATATCCCTGCGGGGTGGGGGTATGTGTTACCCACGGAAGCCCAGTGGGAGTATGCCTGCCGTGCAGGCACGACCACGGCGTATTCGTGGGGGGATAGTATAACCACGAGCAATGCGAATTACTCCGATAGTGGATACTCACAGACACGTGATGTGGGCTTATACGATGCGAATCCCTGGGGCTTTTTTGATATGCATGGAAATGCATTCGAGTGGGTAGCGGATTGGCAACATACTAGTTTTTCATCCACTCCACAAATCGACCCTTTGGGACCTTCTACAGGTACAAGTCGTGTTACCAAGGGAGGCTCATTCGGCAATGCATGGACTTCCCAACGCTCCGCCTACCGTTCTAACTATTCTCCGCTCAATCGCCACAGCACTCTTGGCTTTCGTCTCGGTTTCCAGCAGGTTAACCAAGCACCGACTGATCTAAACTACACTGCTGCGCTCTCCATTTCCGAGAACCAACCGGCTGGCACCTTCATAGGCGAATTCAATGCCAC
>JAOFTV010000062.1 GCA_028045305.1 Opitutales bacterium
AGGATAGGCCTTAGTTCCTTCTTGCTTGAATCAATTGCGTACTGAGCATCTTCTGCTTTAAGTTGAGCCATCATTTGCTCGGTCATGGTCTTTAGTTTGTTTGGTTTTTGATCGGCAAGATTGGTTTTTTCGTAGGGATCACTTGTCAGATCATACAGCTCATATTGGGGAAGAGTTCTTTTACCCACTTTGGTCTTGTAGCGATAGATGAGCTTCCAGTCTCCTTTGCGATAGGAGGTGAAATAGGAACTTCGGTGGCTGTGGGGAAAGTGACAGAGGAAATGGTCCGACCGATCGGGATTGTTTTTCCCCTGCAATTGTTGAATCAGACTGATACCATCAATGGTGTGGTCGGACGGATTTTTAGTTCCGGTTGCATCGAGAATGGTGGCATAGATATCCATCACTGTACCTATCTGCCGGTGATGCACTGCGTTTTGCAAGATTGAAAAGGAATTCGCTTTGCCGGACTTTGCCCAACCGGCAATGAAGGGAACGCGTAGGCCACCCTCATAACAGGTTCCCTTTTTTCCGCGAAGGGGGGCTGAGCTAAAGTATCCGTAGGTATCGCCTAGCGGGGCGTCTGAGCCGTTGTCTCCGACAAAGAGGATCAAGGTATTTTCTGCTACCCCTTTTGCAACCAAGTGATCCATTAGATCACCAAGTGACTTATCTATACCTTCGATCAGGGTGGCGAAGGAGTTGGCCGGCCTGGATTTGCCCGAGTCCTTATAGTTATTTCCAAATCGTGGATCGGTCTGAAAGGGGCTATGGGCGGCATAGTGGGACATATACAGAAAGAAAGGAGATTCTTTTTGTAAGGACTGATCGATGGCAGTGATGGCCTCACGGGTAATTGCCTCCGATAAGAAGACATCGGTCTTATGATATTTTTCTAATCCGGGAATAGCACGTTTCTTTCGCTTGGGATCGAGGTTACCGTATCCATCCTCTCCCAAATAACTCCCGGGGGCACCAAAGGCACAACCTGCAATATTTATATCGAACCCGAGGTTCATCGGGTTGGCACCTTCATATTCAGTGGGAGCAAAGTGAGCCTTGCCGGAAAAGATCGTATGATACCCATTCTTTTTGAGAAGGGCGGGGAGGGTGACATCTTTGCTCGTCAGTCCTTTCCAATTCCAATCTGCTGGACCTGCATTTTTGGTTTCCGGATTAATCCATTGGGTAACCCGGTGCCTGGCCGAGTTCTGCCCAGTCATCAGGGAAACTCTTGAAGGAGAGCAAACGGACTGGGCATAAAACTGGGAAAACCTCACACCCTGCTTAGCCAGACGCTCCATGTTTGGGGTTCGGTAAAAGCTATTAAGGGGATGTTTCTGCGGCTTGCCATCCTTGTCCGCCAGCATGGGAACGGAGGTGTCCATCAGTCCCATATCATCGACGAGGAAAAGTATGATATTGGGCTTATTCGATTCGTTCTGGCCGAAGAGGTGGAGCGAAAAAAGCAAGTACGCGAGTAGGGTAATGGTACGCATAAATATTGGTAGGATTTCCTCTAGAGTCCGGTTGCAGCTTTTGCGGCTTGAGCATTAAATAATGGCTTATTCGCCTTGTCCCAAAAAGGATTTGGTATGTGAGACTCTCTCATCATTTGTTCAATTTTACTTACAATGGCTGGATGATTCTTGGCGACATTTTTTAACTCACCTTGATCGGTTGAGAGATCATAGAGTTCGATCTTTAATCCTTTTCGGGTATCGAGCACCACCCCTTTCCACTTATCGTAGCGGACGGCACAATTAGGCTTATTACTTTCATACAATTCCCAGTACAGGTGGGAGTGTTTTTTTTGAGCTGCTGGCTTGCCCAGTAGAGTGGGTAGCATGGATATCCCGTCCGTTTTTCCTTTGAAAAGTTCACCGGTCAGGTCGGATAGGGTGGGTAAAACATCCCAAAAAGCGGAGATATGATCACTCACTGTGCCCGCTGGAACTTTATTTGGCCAATAGGCAATTTGGGGGGAGCGAACACCCCCGTCATACATACTTCTTTTCTTTCCTTTTAAATCTCCAGAGGTTTTAAAGAAATCCAATGTTCCTCCTTGGCCATGGGCACCATTGTCGGAGTTGAACAGGATGAGTGTTTCTTCCGCAATCCCAAGTTTTTCAAGGAGTCTTTTTAACTGGCCAATATCACGGTCCATACGTGTGACCATTGCCGCCTGAATTTTCATTTTTTCGGGCCAGTTTTTTTCCACATACTGACCAAGGTCAGGTACTTGCCATTTTACATGTGGAATAGTGTAGGCCAGGTAGAGAAAGAACGGTTTAGCCTGATGGTTTTTTACGAACTTAAAGGCTTCTTTGGTAAGCA
>JAOFTV010000063.1 GCA_028045305.1 Opitutales bacterium
TTTCCACAATTAGTGAAGGTGAAAACCTCGGTCGTATTAGCTTCAGCTGGCAAAACCCCAGCATTGGAAGTGTTACTCTCAATGTGCGCCTGCCCGATCGCCAACAAAAATTTAGCATAGTTCACAAAATCCGATTCCTTTAAGGGCGACCGACTGATGGTCATGTTGCCATCTTCAAAAGGCAGGTTCAGGAAGTGGAGATCAACCGGCTTGTCCCGAGAGCCATCCTGACAGAGAATTTCGAACTTGATGGAACCCGTGCTATTCGGCCAATCCTGCTTCACATCCCACTCCATCGAATGAACGGTATTGGTGGCAATGGGTGTCCCAATCTTGCTACCCGTGCCATTAAGCCAAGCCTGCGGGACCAGTTTGTCCAACCCGCAATAGGCTAGGATGCCAACGGTTACATTATCGTCATCGGTATCAATCACCTCAAAGTCCAACTCCATAACATTCGTGCCCGTACGCTGAGCAATCCGGTGGATCACAGGTTCTGGGACAGAATTATGATATGTTTCCATCTTCGTACGAAATGTTCGCCTGTATAAGTTACTTCCTGAGATAAAATCTCCGTTTTCAAGCCAGAGGGTTACATCTATTCCAGAATAAGTCGGAGTAACACTTGAGGGATTATAAAAAGTTTTACCCGTCCAACCCCAACTATGATGACCATACCATTTTCTAAATACTAAACCGGTCTCCTCGTGAATTTTTGCATAAATTGAGCCATTTGAATAATTATTACTAGAAAAGTCCCATAAATTACATATTTTGACTTTTTTAAGAAAATTCCCGGTTTCATCAAATGAGAATAATTCGATCGTAGTGGTACCACCGACGATGGAATGTAGACCATGCAATACCAAAACTCCTCCGGGAGCAAACCCAACAACATTAGCCTTATCGGATAGGCTATTAATACCATCAACCCATCCGAACTCGTTACTCTTGGTTCCGTTTTGTTCGAATACATAGATTTTGTTCCCATTATTGGCACAGAATAAGTTACCACTTGGTCCCTGTGCCAAACTACTGACTGACTGGGTGGAGCGCCATTGTTCGGACCAACCACCGGATGCATTCTGCTCGAAGCAGGTGAGCTTACTCGCATTGATCCCGAACAAGCGGCTGGTGTTCTGATCAAATTCAATATCGTTGAAAGTTATGCCCCCGGTATTGATCGTCTGGAGGAGGGTGCCGTTGATGTCCCGCACCTCAAGCCCCACACCCGCAACCGTCTTGTACAACATGTCCTTCTTGGCGGTGGCATTGTACTCCTGGTGAAACACCCCGGTTAGGTTGCCATCGATGGGACCATGCAAGTACCAGTTGTCCTGCTCGTAGGCATGCCCAGTCAGGCAACCCAGCAAACAGGCGGTTAAGAAATAAGTGAACTTACGGATGGTCGTATTCATGATCTTTAAAAATTAATGAGATACAAAGATTCTAACCCTTCACAGATGGTGAAAGTTTAGAACTGGAAAAAGGTAAGGAATTGAGCACTTTAATAGTAGCTTACAAATACATACGATATTTTCCATTAGCGCAAGTTGTACTTTTAATACTTCTTTTTTAAACAAATTCACTTTTTCTTCTCTTTTTTTAGGAAAAAAAATTGTTTTATCCGATAACTGCCCGAGAAACTTGCCAATTTTATCTCCTTGCCTTACGAATGCACCCAGATGATCAGGGAAATTATTAGCCTATGGAGAGATGCCCTGCACCGGGTGCTCGATATCTACGAGCGCCGGCGGGGCTCGATCAAAATATTTTTCCCTATTCTATTCGGGTTTTTCATCTTCCTAAATGTTGGATGTTACTGGTGGGCAATTTACACTGCCTTTCCCTACTACATGATGACGCACGAGGCGGCCCATTACATAAAACTACAAATTCCGGTGGGCATACTCGGTGCCCTGTTTGACAGTTTGTCCTTTTTTCTGACCATCTGGATAATCCGGCGGGCCCTCGCCTCCACCAAGACATCAGAATATGTGTTTCATCTATCCCTGGACCTGGTCATCGCGGTGATCGCCACCTTCTGGGTATTGTTTGTCTTCACTTTTGGCGGGTGGATGATCAGCCTGTGGGAGACTGCCCCCGAGCAACTCGCAGAACGGGGGACGAAGTATACCAACCGTGCAATTCAGGCAATTCAGGACCCAACCGGTCGGGAAAATGCCAAAAATATCTATTTTGGAGTGATCATGGGCGTATCTGCCGCCCTGCCCACCTGTATGCACATTGGCCTCTTTGTTTACTCGGTATTTAGACGCATAGTTCCCACAAAAAAAATCGAGGAACCCACGGAACCAAAAGGCGAGGCA
>JAOFTV010000064.1 GCA_028045305.1 Opitutales bacterium
GGATTGACCAGTACCACTGGTGGTGTCGTCCTTGTATTTGATTAAGGAACTGTGACCACTGGGAAGGGAACCAGTTAGCCCCCACTTTTGTGCGAGGTAGCCTTCCACTTCTTCGCGCTCATTAACAGAGTGGTTTTTGTTGAAGATGATGATTTCTGCAATGTGTCCATGCCAGTATTGAGAGGAAGCAGTACCGTGTTTTCCAATGGTGATCCCAGCTGGTGCGGAACCGCCCATGGTGGAAGACATACTATTTTGTGCAGTACCATTGTGGTAGGGCGTAACATTCGTACCATCGCTAACCGCTACGAGGATAGAGTGGGAAGCAACACTTTGTGCAGGGGAGTTTGTTATAACACCAGTCGAATTCCAGTTACTAACACCATAAAGAGTGGCAAAGTTGTTGTTCCCATTTCCATTACCAAACAAGTAACGTCCGTCGGTGTTGCCATTCAATATTCTGCGATACCCATTGCTATCCGATTTGGCCACGGCATAGATGGAGTGTGCGTTTTCAAGGACGAAGGTGGTGGAAACCAAGTGGTCTGCGGTTCCATCAAAACTAAGAACTTGCAAGCCATTCAAACCATTAGAGACAGGAGATGGGCGGCTACCCCCGGCAGCTTGTGCTACATTGTGGCCGTTGCCGCTCTTATCCTTCCATGTCTGAACATTGCCAGAACCCAATTGTATGCTGTTTGTACTGGTATCCGCCGCATCAAGCCAGAGGCTGGATGTCTGAATGATTGGAGGGGTACCGTGCCGATTATTTCCTGAAGAATCGTTGAGGTTGCCGTCCAGTTTCCACCAACCTTCCAGGTCGGAGTAGCGCACCGCTTCGTTTTCTTCCCGGATCGAACTGGTCACGGTTGTGAAGGCGGTGGAGGAATTGGCCCAGTCCTCCCCGTTATTGGTACTCGAGCTATTTTTAGCGAGGGTACGGAAGTAATAAGTCTGGCCACTGGTTAAGCTGGTGATCGACTTGCGAATAGTGGCCTCCGAAGCGTTGCTGAAGGAGACATTGGAGTCCCATGAAGCGGGAGTGGTGCCCCCGTCGTTGTCTCCATAGAAAAAGGTAATCGAAGTGGCGTCGTTTCCATTGTCCGAGAGTACGACTTCCAAGTCCGCTGAGGTGGTGTCTAAATTAGCCACCGACTGAGCACCCAGTACAGGTGGGGAAATAGTAGTAGGTGTCGTGAAGGATTGGACATCCGACCAGGCAATAAAGGAGGGGGCAGAAGATTTGTAGGAGTGTCCACTTGGTAAGTTGCCTTCCAGTCCCCACTTGTGAGCAAGGTAGCCCTCGATTGAGGAGATATCCGAATCAGATAATGCGCTATTAAAAATAAGGAGTTCGCCCAGGTCGCCCTTCCATACCCTTGCGTTAGAAGTGCGGTCCCGACTGAAGGAACTTGCGATCACATTTCCGTTAGTTTTTAAGGACATAACCGCCATCGAAGAGGGAAAGTTGGTTGTTGTACCGTTAATAACCGCCCCATTCAAGCGGGTTGTTCCATTCCTTATATTTGTGTCAGCATGGGTGCCGTTATAAATCTTCTGTCCATTTGAATGGAAATCATAAGTTTGTCGTCTAAAATGGTCCCCAAGAAGAAAACGTTGTTCGGTATCTGTACCTGTTCTTTTTAGAACCCAAAAAACAGTGCGAATGTCGGTCATCTTAGTAAAGTGGTGAAATTGGCCATTTGCAGTGTACCTCATCACAGAAAGACCATTTTGTGCGTTGTTCTGAACTGAAGGGGAACCCGAGCGTGTGGCGTCATTACTATTGCCACTTTTATCAGGCCAATTTGACCCGCCAGTGAAGTCGGAAGCATCTAACCAGAGTTTTAGAGAACTTGGGGCAAGATCCAGAAGATTTTTGGCTACAACCGCTCGGTTGCGGTAATAATAAGTCGTGCTGATATTCAGATCGGATACTTGTTTACCATAAAAACCTTCTTTACCAGTACCTACAGCGAGAGCGGAACCATTCCAGGCGGAAATATTCGAGGTGCCTTTATCACTTGTATCCCAAACAAAATCGATGGTGTTTGAGTGTGCCCCGGATTGCTCGATTTCAGCAAGTAAGAGCGCTGATGAAGTAAGCACATTACCGGCTCCGGGAGTTCCGAATTTGGGAGCGCTTGAAGGTGCAACATAAGTGATGGTCGCAGAAGCTTTTTTGGGCGCCTGATTGGTACCACCGGTTGCCGTTACAGTAAGTATATGGCTACCGCCCACCGTAGGAGTTCCGGAGATTTCTCCGGTAGAGGAGTTTATG
>JAOFTV010000065.1 GCA_028045305.1 Opitutales bacterium
TTTTGTCGACTTCAAACCTTACAATTGCTTTCCTCTGCTCACCTAGAGCCTGAGAAACCAAGTCGAAAACATCTCGTGGTGAACTTGGGGTTCCTTGATCAAAGATGACATCCTCACCATCTGCGGTAATATTAGCCATGTCCAGTATCTTGGCACGGTTGTAATTTACTTCAACTGCAAATGCATACCCAGAGAATCCGCAGGGTTATTTTTAGTGAGTTTTTATGCTTTGTATGTGCCCTATTTATATTCTTTGAAAGAAATATCGATAAATTTAACATTTTTTTTAATAACATAAATAATTGTTCATTAGTGTTTTACGAAATCATTTTAGTCGGGAGCTAAAAAAAATAATCATTTTCCCTAAAGTCACTGAACTCATGGGCGATTATCCAAGATGTCGCTGACAAGGAGGTCAGGGCAAGGGATTCGAAACCCTTCTCAAAATATCGAGACCAGGCGTCAAGGATGACGCTTCAAATAGTCAAGGAGGACTTATATGAGCATATCAATAAATTCTAACCAAGCGTCGACTCGTGCTTCGCTAAACATGAAACGTGTAAGCGATCGGCTCGGCCAGAGCTTGAATCGCCTTTCCAGCGGGATGCGTATCGTATCCCCAAGCGACGATGCTGGCGGTTTAGCCGTAGGCATGAAACTCCAAAGTGCACTTCGTAGAGCAAGTGCCTCGATGCATAATACCCAAAACGGCATTTCCTTTTTACAGATGCAGGATGGAGTCCTTAAGGTTGCCGGCGATATTATCGACCGCATGGCCGAATTAAAGTCGTACTTTAATGATGTATCCAAGAATGCCTTGGATCGTGAAACCTATAATCATGAGTTTCATGAATTACAAAAAGAGCTAAACGCCCTTAAAAGACAAAAATTCAACGGGGTTGATTTATTTGCCAGTCACGAACCTGATAACAATCCTTTAAAAATTATAACATCTGACGATGGTTTAGGTGAACACATCGAACTAAACCGTCTTGGATTGTTTGAAAACTTGAAATCCAAATTCGGTGCTGACGGCGAACTGAATAGTGGTGAACATGGAGATTTCCGGCAGCTTGTAGGGTCATTTACCACCGATGCAGGTATGCTAGACGCTAACCCTGGTCACACCTCTAGAGAGTATTCTAAAGGAGAAGTCATATTTAAAAGTGGAGCAACCGATGACGAGAGTGGATATTTCCTAGCACTAAAGGATGTTTCAGCTGGCACGCTTGTACCTTCTAATGCCACGCTATTGACAGATCCCAATGCTTTATGGCTAAGGGTTGCTGATGAAACTGGTTCTGGATTTTCGGAAGCATTTCCTGAAGCAGAAGAATACAGTGAATTCAGCATCAAGATGAACGCTAAGGGAGACGAGGTTGCTTATCTGCAAGGTGAAGTTGTGAAAGTATCAGCACACTGGGCGTCCCCGGGGAGTTATCTTTTCCTCAAAGCGAACAACGATGTTCCTAGGGGGCTTACTTTATCGGAAATCTTCGATGGGAATGTTGGGGCTAATGGCTACTTTGATTATGTTGGTACAAGCAAATCAACCGGTAAACCAACCACGGATTTTGTTCGTGCAAATGCAGACCTTCCTCAACCTTCGGTATATGCTACAAACACCCTTGCTGATTTGGGCAGTTTGATGGCATTTCACTCTGCCAATGGTCACACTCCCGGGCATGTTATAGATGGTACTGACATATATGCACCAAGTCACGATTGGGACATTAAGGCGTGGAACATGAATTCTCCCTTTCAGGAAGGTGATCTTGTCTTTAACGAAGATGGTGGTCCTGGCGATGAATATGTCCTTCAATTAAGCGATAAAGTTAAGGGACAGTTTACGGGAGCAGCTTATTCTGAAGATGACTTTGTTCATTATCAGGGAAACTGGTACAAAGCTAATGCTAATATTGCTAAAGGAGACAATCCCCCTGGTTTGAATGCGGCATGGGATGTCACTGCACCTGGAGATGATCCTATCGAAGATGCGGACTTCTATGTAGATAAAACTGCAGGTTATGCCGATCTTTCAGACACGAATTATTGGTCAAAAACGCATTATGGTGCACTTAGTAGCAAAACTGTTGATGTTAATTATACACGAGGTGATAATATTTATTATCAAGGAAAACATTATGTGTACACTTCCCACTTAGACTCAAATGATCCTCGTTTTGTAAGTCCGTCCAGCGACTCTTATACTGAAATCGAAGACTTGATTAATTCTGGAG
>JAOFTV010000066.1 GCA_028045305.1 Opitutales bacterium
TTACGACGGGTACTTACTCGAGTGCACCTATGTGGCAGATGGTACGGAAGCTGAATTTACCTTCCAGGATGTGAGTGCCAATTTTCATTTGTATGCCTTCAGCAACCGGGTAGCCAGTTCCAGCACCGGTGTGGATGTGAGCGGAGCCGGGGCGGTGGGCACCTTCTCCAAGAGCCTGTCCGGGCTGTCCGCGGGTTCCCGCTATGAATATGCTTTTGTGGCCACCAACAATGGGGGAGCCACACAGTCGAACACCAACAGCTTTGTAACTCTTGGTCTGCCACAGTTACTTACTCCAGGAGCTACCGATGTGACTAAGACCAGCGTTACCCTGAACGCAGACCTAAACTCCACCGGGGGTGCAACCTACACCACCGGAGAACCTTTCTCTGGATCTTCGGTATCTGGATTGCTGATGTGGATGGATGGGAACGACCCCGATGGGGACGGCACACCAAACTCCAGTAACTACAACCTCGTCAATGGTACGGGTTGGCAGGACAAGTCGGGTAACGGCCGCCATGCCGACACCATTAGCTCCAACCCGCAATTCCAGGCTAACCAGCTAAACGGCTTGGGAATCATTGATTTTGACGGAGATGACAAGGTATATGTCAGCAACGACGCGTTCAGCCTGGCTGCACATACCGAAAAATTCTCCGCCTTTCTCCTTGTTCGCATGACGGGGTACATTGCCAACGACTGGGCCCGTGTTCTCAGCACCGACCAATGGTACTGGTACATGGGCCCGGCCTACGGGCACACCAAGAATGTTGCCTACTTCAACGGCCAGGTATCCCCCAACGCCCGCGATTTCGACAGCCGGAATACTGACTGGCACCTCTACCAGGTAACGGTCAGCGATACCTTCAAGGCAAATGCATGGTACGATGAAACCAAGGTGACTTCGGATAAAACGATTTCCAACCAAGCCAACCGTAAGCCCACCCGCCTATACTTTGGTGGAAATACCCCCGACTACTGCCAAATTGCTGAGTTTTTCATCCTCAACCGGGTGGTTCCTGAAACTGAACGCCTTAAAATTGAAGGATATTTAGCCCGCAAATGGGGCTTAATGAATACGATGTTCTCCGCAGCTCACCCCTACTACACCAGCGATCCTTACCAACCCACCGTTACCCAGGGTGGTGAGAACGCCGCGATCACTTTCTACTGGGGTGACAACAACGGCAGTACGACTCCGGCCAACTGGGATACCCCTGTGGCAATCTCTGGAACCCATGGAGTAGGAGTGATCTCCACACCTCTTACCGGACTGACCAAGGGTACGACCTATTACTACACCGCCAAAGCAGTGACCTCAGCGGGAACATCTTGGGGACCAGTTCAGACATTTGTACCGGCCAACACCGCACTCAATAAATACTCCATTTCTGATCTCGCCCTTTGGGTGGATGCCTCCGATTTAAATGGAGATGGCACCACCGATTCGGTGACCAATGGGACTGCCGTATCGGCATGGACAGACAAGTCGCTGACTTCTGCTACGGTTAACCAGACGACCACCGATAACCAACCGACCCGCCAGGCAAATTCTTTTGGAAGCAAGCCATCGATACGCTTTGATGGTACGAATGACTTCCTTAACATCTCCTCCCTGAGGGCAGATAACGGGGCGTACTCCGTCTATGCCGCAGTGCGCCGTGCAGATCAGAGTGGTGACAACAGCGGATACCTCGTCGGAGCCTCCGACTGGAACCTAATGCCCAGCAGTAGCAATGCTCCATTCCCTTCAATTGTGGCAGTAAAAAAGGGAACTTCGGGTACCCTCACCAACTTAAAAATTGGTAAATCCACCAGTACCACCACCAACGATTTTGGGGGAGACTTAGGCGAACTGCTCATCTTCACCCGCCAACTATCCGCATCTGAAGAACAGAAAGTCGAAGGTTACCTCGCCCACAAGTGGGGAGCTACCGCGAGCTTGGCATCGAATCACACCTTCAAAAGCGTAGCTCCAGTATTTGATAACAAGCCATTGATTCGTGATATCTCTGAATTCAGTAATGCTGGCATTGCTAATATCACAGGCATAGAAGTTTGGTTTGATGCCAGTGATCTCGATGCGGATGGTGTAACCGATTCGACCGCATCCGGCAACATTAGCTCTTGGTCTGACAAAAGTGGCAAGGGTCATCATGCACCTAGTGCCACCGGCACCCCATACCTAAATACTACT
>JAOFTV010000067.1 GCA_028045305.1 Opitutales bacterium
TCCAGCAACGAAGTATTCAGCGATGCTGTAGACGCTACGATGGCTACCCTCTATGATGCTATGGTTTCCAAAAAAGGCAGGTTTGGACCCGGTCTTGCTTTTGATCGATCCAGTAAGGATGGTCGAATGAAGATTGAACCCAACGGAATCGACCTAAATGATAATGGCTGGGCGATTTCGGTTTGGTGCAAAAATATTCTCCCTCCCCAAAGCGGTGGGCAAAGTACTCTATTTCGCGGTCAAGACAAACAAGCAGACTATGAATTCGATCATTACCTAAGCTACCGGGCAAGCGACCGCAGCCTCGGATTGATTGATGGGGACATTGAGGACGAAACTCTTCGGTTTATGGGGAGTGGGTATTTGATCGATCCATTGGAACTTGATGGATGGAGGCATTTTGCCGTTGTTGGAGAGGGTCAAAGAACACGCTATTTTGTAAACGGAATCTTTGTTGGAGAGGTCGGTCAAAGAGACCAGAGCGATTTGTATTATGTTGGAAATTCCAGTGGAAATGAATTGTTTTCCGAATTCATTGACGATTTACGAATTTACAGAGCTTCGCTCAGCCAAACAGATATTGGAAAAATTTATGGGGGTGGATTTGGAGATATGTTTCCATCTCTAAAAGTGGAGAGTAATTCATCCACCGGAGAAACTCCTCAAAGATTTCATCTACATTATGGCAACGACGGTACAACAAAAGCAATTGACGGTCTAAACCAAGATTTTCTCTCTCTTAAATACGGCGAAATTCTTGAGCTTAATGCCTCGGAAGATAATTCTTCATACCTCCTGTCCATACAGCCAGATCCTGATCGCTCTGCTCACGAATTTCAAGTACCAGACAAACCCGTTCGTTTTGACAATCTTAGCCTTTGGTTGGATGCAAGCGACCCACAAGGAGGTTCTGACTCTTTTAATTCGTCAATTCAACTTACCCTTTGGTTAGACGCCGCAGATGCCACTTCCATCACGACAACTGGAAACGAAATGGATACTTGGGAAAATAAAGTTAATCCCGTTGTAAAGATGAGTAGTTGGAGCAATAAACCAAGCTACGATGCCTCTATTAATAGTGTCGCTGCAATTGATATAAATTCTGCAAACGGGCAAAGAGAAGGATTCAATGCTTATAAAAATGGATCCGCCTGGAGTCCTGCCTCGGCGAACGGAGTTGCCAGTGGTCCAGTTGAGGATGTTGTTGTTATTCTTGCTTGGAGGGTAGACACAAACAACCCAACAACTTTTCCTTTCAATTTTGGTTGGGGAGATCATTTACCCTGGTCGAATGGTAGTATTTTTTGGCATTTTTCTGACAACCGAAAAAGTGTCAATATCGCCTCTAATAACGAAAGCGTTTTAACCATTCTTGAATTCTCCACAACCAAGGGTATTCAAAATGTCTACAAAGACGGTTCATTAAAGTTAACCGGTCCCCGTACCAGCCCAACAAATATAGGTGGAGCCTTTTTCTTCCCCGGAAATGGGGGGAATTCCAATTACAACCCCGATTTCACCCTTGGCGAACTCTTGGTATTGCGAGGAATACTTTCCGAAGAGGATCGTTCCTTATACGAGGGCTATCTTGCTCACAAATGGGGATTAACCGGCAAACTGCCAAACTCTCACCCCTACAAGACTTCTCAAGCTGCCACCGTATTTGGAGATTCATGGAATCCCAGTAATGATATTGCGGACATCTATTGGACTGATAAGAGCAACAGTAATAACCATGCATTAGCCTATCAATCACCAGTTTTAATTGATAATGCTCAAAATGGACTAGATGTAATGAGTTACAATGGTTTAAACTCAGAGAGCCATTCCTTTTCTATGATCTCAGATATCCGTACAGTTTTCTGGGTATTATCCGAGGACTCCAGTGTCGCAGGTTCTGGATTGAGGTATCTTCTAGGCGACACAACAGAAGAGCCGCATTGGCACAATAACAATGATGGTAAATTATGGGGAACTACTTGGGGGAACTCCAATATTTACAATGGTTACACGCGTTTAAACGGTACTTTGGTAGATGGGAAAACCACAAATAAACCTACAGAACTCTCCATCGTTTCATTGCGAACATTAGAAGATGTACAAGCAAACAATTTTAGTAATGACAGGAACATCGGTGGTCGAAGTTG
>JAOFTV010000068.1 GCA_028045305.1 Opitutales bacterium
CCCGCTTCGTTCCGAGAATGAAACTTGGTTCAGCCTTACTGAAGTACCCCTCTCTTTTTGGTGGGGAATCACCTTTACTCCATTCCTTTGGACTCTTTTTTTATTCGCATGTGGTAATCAGGAACTGATTAGATACTTGGTAAAAAAGAGCACTCACTAAATACAAGCGTAGAAAAAAGTCGACCAATGCCCATCACCCTAACACCGATCAAGCGTAGAAATTTTATCCGAGGGTCGCTTGCCTTCACTGGCAGTGCATGGATTAAATCCTATGCGATAGCCAAACAGCCCACCTTTGACTCAAGCCGCGTGGCCCTGCTCGCGGATACGCACATTAGTGATGATCCCAAGCAATCCTATCCCGGTACGAAATGGCCAGGGTCCCCAGTTAAGGAACATGAACACGAGTGGGTAAATATGGCAGATGCTCTGGTTCAATCAGCCAAGGAAGTGATCGCCTTGAATCCGCGACCCGCCAATCTGATCGTGAATGGGGACTGTGCCCTCAGCCGAGGTACCGTGGGCGAGTACAAAGAATTTCTCCGACTGATTGAACCCATTCGCAAAGCGGGCATCACCATTCACATAACCATTGGTAATCATGACACCCGCGAAAAACTTTGGAAATTGCTCCCTTTTCTCAAGAAAGAACAATTAGGTATCCATGCGGATGTATTGGAACTTCCCCATGCCAACCTCATCCTGCTGGACTCCGGGAAAAGAGGAACCATGGAGGATAAACAATTAGACTGGCTGGCTCAACAACTCGACCAACGAAAAGATAAGCCCGCTCTGGTATTTGGGCACTACAACCCATTGCCCACTCGCGGAATACGCCCAAGCAGGGGAATGCCTGAGGGTCGAAAGTTGTTGGAACTGATTGCTCAGAGAAAGCATGCCAAGGCCTTTTTCCACGGGCATACTCATGAGTGGCAGCACAGTAGGGCGGGGGCCATCCAGATCATCGCTCAACCACCTGTCAGTTACTATTTTGGCAAAGGCCATGCCCATGGCTGGGTGGATATGAAACTTAGCCAACAAACCGCCCAACTGGAATTACGCTGCATCGATCCCAAGCACAAGCAACACGGTGAAAAAAAGCAGATCTCTCTAAAGAGCTAGGTGAGAAAGAGAAAAAAACAGAATCAATATGAAAACTCTGAAACGATCCTTTTTAACCCTGGTTTTTTGGGGAGTGTGTCAATGCTTTGCGGTTCCACTGAAGGATGGAGCAATCAAGGTGCGCGTGGCTGCCTACAATGTAGAGTTCGGAAAGAGCACCACACCCGAGCAGGTGGGGGAGATGTTCAAGCCCTACCAACTTGACCTCATCGGATTTAACGAAGTTCCGGATGGGGACTGGACCGCCCGGGTGGGTAAGGTTCTGGGGATGAACCATGCCTATGTGGGCAAAATTTCATCCGCAAATCACAAGGACAAATACAAATCCATCCTTAGCCGGACACCCCTGCAAAGCACGGTTGAGCATGAACTCACTGTTAGGCGTAAGCGTTCATGGAATCCGGCATCCGTGGTCCAGGCAGTCATGCAAATAGATGGCCTTCCCATTTCTTTTTATTCCCTCCATATTTGCCGTTCGACAGACAGTCATGATACGGGCCATGCCTACCGGTTGGCAAACGAGGTCTTGCCAAAGGAAAAGACGGACCAGGTTATTGTGCTAGGAGATTTCAATAACAACATGGGTGATGTGGCTATGAACATGCTTGAGGCATCAGGATATAGACCGACCTGGAAGGATCTGAAGATCGATGTCTCTAAGGAGTTTACTTATAATGCATTGGAGCCGGAACCGCCGAACAGTGGGGTGATTGACCATATTTTCTACCAAGGGCTTCCCGGTGCAAAGGTAATCGATGGTGGCATCATCGAATTAAAAAAGCCCCTTTCAGACCACAAACCCGTCTGGGCGGAAATCGCTTTTCCCCGCGATATCGAACGGTAAACTAAGAAAAGTTCAAATGATCAGATTTGAATAAGAATGTTTCTTTCGAAACCCACAGTCATTTCTGTCCTCGGTGGCCTTATCTGGGGAACTGTGGCTTATGGTTTACTTTCCAATGAATCTACTTGGGGACGAGTTTCT
>JAOFTV010000069.1 GCA_028045305.1 Opitutales bacterium
TGGCCATACTGATTACTTCTTCATCAAAAAAAGATGGAGAGTCCGGTATATTAAGTGATTTGTTTGAGGTTGGACTTGAAAGATTGCACCTTCGCAAGCCGGACTCCCGCCCGTCGGATATTGCCAGGCTTTTGGATTCAATACCCAGTAACTTTCATGAACGAATTGTCATTCATCGATTCCCCGAGTTACTCAAAGATTATTCACTCGCCGGATATCACCATTACTCTGGAGAAACTCTAGTGGAAACAGAGGGGACCCGTAGTCGGTCGCTTCACAAACTGGATGAACTTCGAGACATAAAGGAACCTATTGATTATTGTTTTTTCGGACCAGTTTATGAATCAATTTCGAAAAAAGGATACCTTCCCAAGGTATCTTTTCCTGAACTGGGTGGTGTTCTTTACAATTTAAAGAAAGCAAATTCTCCTAAACCATTGGTATACGCCCTTGGTGGTGTAAGGCGCCGAAAAATTCCCGAACTTTTCAACCTAGGGTTTGATGGTATAACTTTACTTGGATCCATTTGGGGCAAAAAGGACCCGGTTGCCGCATTTGAACGATATCAATTCATAGAGCGTAGTGTTTGGGCAAAAAAAGAAAAAGAAAAGGGGTTACTGCAAAGATTATTGGCTAAGGATGAACCCTCATTGAATCCATGAATAATTCAATCCTCTGCCTGACTCGTGATGATCCTGAATATTCTCATGATCGCCAAGTCAAAGATTTTATCGAAGGTGGTGGAAGGTTTATTCAATTTCGATCGAAAACCCTTCCGCCCGATATGTTGTTCAAGCAAGCAACTCAAGCAACAAATCATGCCAAAGCATGTGATGCAAAACTTGTCATTAATGATCACATAGAACTTGCCCGGGAAATTGACGCTCACGGAGTACACCTTGGTGCAAGCGATGGTACGGTGAGCAAGGCAAGATCGATTTTATCCAAGGGGAAAATAGTCGGTAGAACAGTCCACTCCATCGAAGAAGCTGTGAGTGTAAAAAGAGAATCCCCAGACTATATCGGATTGGGGCCATATCGAACATCCACTACGAAAAAAGATCTTCAACCCGTCCTTTCCGATGATCAATTTCAATCAATTGTGGAAATCCTAGACCCCATTCCAGTCTATTTAATCGGTGGTTTATCCACCGATGATTTTCCATTAATCCAATCCTTTGGACTCCGGGGAATTGCCCTGTGTTCTGCTTTATTTTCTGTCAGTAACCTCATGGAACAGACAAAGTTGGCAGTCGAGAAAAGCCGTGCTTTCCCGGAACTGTCAAGTTGCTAAAACATATATGAATAGTGACCCTTTAGAAATTGCAGGCGTTTCATTCTCTTCCCGTCTCTTTGTTGGAACTGGAAAGTTTTCATCCGGTCAGGTTTTACAAGAAACCGTACGAACATGTAAATCAGAACTAGTTACTGTGGCGATGAAACGTGCCAACCCACACGGGCAGGAAGATTCAATCCTCGATTATTTATCTGATAAAAACATCAGACTTCTACCAAACACGTCAGGGGTTAGGGATGCCAAAGAAGCAATTTTTGTCGCTCGAATGGCACGGGAAGCCTTAGGCACTAAATGGTTAAAACTTGAGATTCATCCGGACCCAAAATATTTAATGCCCGACCCAGTGGAAACCCTACTAGCTACTGAAGAGCTAGCCAAAGATGGGTTTGTGGTTTTGCCATATTGCCATGCAGATCCTGTACTTTGCAAACGATTGGAAGATGCAGGTGCCTCTGCAGTTATGCCCTTGGGGTCGCCTATAGGGAGCAATCGTGGATTGGAAAGTCGGGAATTCTTACGGATCATTATCGAACAATCCCAATTGCCTGTGGTGGTGGACGCCGGTATTGGGGCACCATCACATGCCGCAGAAGCTTTAGAGATGGGCGCATCTGCAGTCCTTGTAAATACCGCCCTGGCTGGGGCACAAGATCCTATAAACATGGGCATTGCTTTTCGTAAATCTGTCGATGCCGGAAGGCTTGCTTACCTCGCAGGCCTTGGCGGTCAATCAACTACTGCTGAAGCTACTTCACCGCTCACCAGCTTTTTAGGCTAAACTTTGCCGTGCTGAAACAGTCCGCTTTTTC
>JAOFTV010000007.1 GCA_028045305.1 Opitutales bacterium
CCCAGTAAGTTCAAGTTCCCGCCTTTCCAATTGATCAAGTGATTTTTTTTGTCGAGCACTTGCCAACTCAATCTCTTCCTGAAGTCCAACAATAACATCCGTAGCTTTTTTCTGTTCTTTGGAAAACTGATCTGATAATAAACGAATTCTCGATTCGGAAGCAGCCAAGTCATCCTCCATCTCACTAATAAAAGGCACAGCAGAAATTTTGCCATCTGCAGCTTGCTGCAGTACTGCTTGTGCAATTTCAGCTTCTTCCTCGAGTATTTTTATGGTATTAGCAAAATCAAACTCTCGCTTTGCTAAAGTCTCCTTATTTGCCTCAATATCTTGACGAGTTGAATCTAGTTCCATTTTTGTTTTTTGGAGCTTTTTTTCTAACTCGTCCACGGTTGTAGAAAGATTGCCCCTTTCGTTCGAGGATCCCTCCTTCAATCGAACAACCTCTTCCTTTGCTTCGCCCAAATCGGCAAGAAGCTTTTTAACATATTTTGCCGAGACTCGACTGGTCTCACCAGAAGAAGTTCCGTCAGATTGGGCGAGGGTTTCCTTAAGATCTTCTAGTTCTTTTTCTAAGGAATTCATATCTGCCATCTCGATTTGCATATTGGCAATCTCACTCAACGACTTCCTGAGTTCATCTTGCAACTTCACATAATCTGAAGAAGTCGGATCGACTGCTTGATTTTGGGCTGACCTTAATGCCTGTTTTGTTTTCGCTAATTCCTGTTCGAGCGTAGCCAACTGATCAAAACTTACTCCATTACCTCGAACTGCTTGCCTAGCGTAATCTAACTCTTTACGAGTTCTTTCCAACTCCGTGGTAATTGATGCGATCATCGCATTTGACCTTTGTTGCTCCAACAGCAGGCTTTGCCTTGCTTGGCTAAGTTCATTTTTAGCGTCTGCTAAGGCTGTCTCTAACCGCTTTATTCTGTCGCTCACCATTTGGGCGGTAGCACGACTACCATCATCATTCTTGTAAAAAGACTGTTTAGTTTCCTCTAGTTGATTAATGAGCGCCTGCGACTCAGTTAAGTTGTTTTGAAGGGCAACGATCTCCCTGTATGCCTTTCGTAAATCGGCCTTTAGTGATGAGGAATCAATGGACAATTCGGATTGTATGTTTCGTGAGAGTGCCAATTCCTTTTGCAGCCTAAGGACGGCATCACTATCCAGGGGTGTACTAGTCTCTAAATCAGAAGCCAAGGTTTCTTGGACGGGAGTAGTTCTCCGTTCTTGTGCAAACTTATCAAATTTAGAAGAGGAGTAGACAATCGGTTGATCCGCTTTTATGACGGATGCAATTTTTCGACCAATCAGAGAAGTGGGTTGAGGTGGCGATTGAGCTACCTTATTTGCAGGATTTGGATTCTCTGTACGAACGATATTGCTGGACTTCGCAAAAGAAGGACTTGGTGTTGAGCTTTGCCTAATTTGCTCAAGAATAGAATCCGCTTCGAATCCAAAATCTTCTATTACACCATCAACCATTTTCGATAATGCGTTTATCTCGACATCGGTTTTAAGTAAATTTTCTCTTAAAGCTAGTAGTGGAGATTGAGCTTCATCCAAGTTGCCTGCAAAACTCTGAGTTAAATCAGCAAATATTTCTTTGGCATCCTGGAGACGTAGTTGGGAAAGAGAAAAGGTTTCGTTTGTGGAATCCATTCTCTCGGTTAATCTGGCAGCTGCAGAGTTAAACCTTTTACTAAATTCACTTAACTCACTCTTAGGCAAAGAATTAGAGTTTTCACTATCTTCGATCGTAGAGTTAAAAAGTTTTTGCTTCTCCTCTAGGTATCGACCAACACCGATTAAATTATTTAATACAGCTTCATTCTTTGAAACTAAATTGGTGATTTCCTCCAAAAGTTGATCGGAGGATAAGGTTTGCTCCGACAGTTGGTTATCGAATTGGCTAAAGGCTAGTGATACTAAACCAATGAAAAACAACGGCAAGCCCAGCCAACCTTGTTTAATCAACAAAAGACAGGAGGTTTTCATGATGCTTACAATGGCAAAGCTTTTTCTCAAAGCAAGAACGGATTTCAAATGAAAGAACCCAGATCAAGTGCCTAAAAGGCTAAAGTACAAAATATTATGAAAAATAAAAGAGTGCCCGAGGAGGGAATCGAACCCTCACATCCATAGGATACCAGATCCTAAATCTGGCGCGTCTACCAATTCCGCCACCCGGGCATGTGAATATTTTTACATAAATATATGACTAGTAACTAAACAGTAATCTTAAAAAGCATCCCCAAGGGGTCCTTGCCAAATTCCCAAAATAATCGAGGCAAGTGCAAGAGCAAAGAGAGCTGGCTTGAGCATCCCGACTGCTTCATTCTTTCCCCATGCATCAATCTTAGGATCATCATCCTCAAAAACGGGACGAGGATGAAAGCAAATCTCGCGGATCCATGCAAAGTAGTAGTAAATTGAGATGACCACACCAATTACCATAGCAACGAGAGAAAGATAGAGCTTTGTTTCAAAGGCTACGCTAAAAAGGAGTAATTTCCCGATAAAGCCAGCAAGTGGGGGAATCCCGGCCAAAGAACCAATGCCAACAACTAAAACAAATGCAGCCCAGGGATTTTTAATGGCTAAATTTTCGTAATCAGAAAATTCATGTTCCGAGTCATCTGATACACGGGCTAGACCCATCACTCCAAACACAACAAAAGAAGCAAGCATGTAGGTAAATAAATAAAAGAATAATATCCATACCGCCCGATCACTTTCCCCTGGCAATATCATAGAAGCCATAACTGCTACCAAAAGATAACCCGCATGAGCCACCCCAGATAATCCAAGCATTCTTTTAAGATTTCTCTGTGAACAAGCAGCCAAGTTGCCAAAAAATATGGTAAAGGTGGCTACAAACCCAAGAAGAGGTAAAAGAAATTCACTCATTCCAGCAAAAGGGCCATTCACTAAAGTAATTAGAACAAAAAAACCGGCTGACTTCGAAGATACTGCCAAAAATGCAGTCACCGGCATAGGGGCACCGTGATAAACATCAGGAACCATATTTGAAAAGGAGCAGCTCCAACCTTAAAGGCAATTCCTGAAATAATCAGCACAACGCCAGCCCGTAAAAGAGGATGATCCGGATTTTCGGAAAGCAACTGATATAGAAAGCCGAAGGAAAAGGCATCATTGACAGGACCCATATTTAAAGAAGCTCCCCAGGCCTCGGGGTTGGAACCGACGCCGTATAATAAAACAATCCCGAAGAGGAGTAAGGCGGAACTAAGGGCACCGAAAATCAAATATTTAATACCAGCCTCTAGGCTTTTGGCGGATTCTCTATCAAAAGCAACTAAGGGATAAAAACAAAGGGCTACTGTTTCGAGGGCTACAAAGAAGACAATAAAATGTTGGGACTGACAAAGAACCATCAATCCAGCTGTTGCAATCATGGTTAAATGATGAAACTCCCCTATTCGTAATTTTCGAATCCGTAAGTATTGATGCCCAAGAAGAGAAACAAAAAGAGAAGACAGTAAAAAGAAACTTCGCATCACATCTTGATGAATACCGTGTTTAAGCATGCCAGAAAAACTTTCACGGTCAAAAGTGTGTCTCAAGAGCAGATAATCAAAGAGGTGGGCACAAAGTAAAAGAAATTGAAAGAGGATAGCAAAAGAACCTGCACGCTTTTTCGCTTGTGCAGAATTAGAAAATAAATCCACGCCGAGGACAAACAAAGCACCCAAGCACAAGGACAATTCAGGCCAAAGTTCACTCCATAAATTATCCTGTGAAAAATTGAGATAAGTTTCCATACTCATTTAATCTGAAGTAAGGGGAACATCTGGAGAAGATGATACATCTTCATCCACCGGGCAGCAAGATGGTTTGGAATAAAGACTTTTCGATTCCATATGAGAGTAGCGTGCACCGATCTCACTATCAATTCTTTCGGAAATGGATGTCGGCCATAAACCAATCAACAACAAAGCAGAGAGAATAAGAGCAGCTGGTATAATCTCCTCCCTCGATAAATCAGAGACTGAAGATTCTTTAACCTGTTTGGAAAGCTCTTCACTTTCTTTCCCGAAAAATATCTTCGCAACTGCACGAAGACCAAACACAGCAGATATGATAATACCCAATGCAGCTAAAACTAAAAAGATTTGATGTACATACAATTCACCGAGGGAAAGAAAAATTCCAAATTCTCCCCAAAAATTACCAAAGCCAGGTAGGCCGATAGTGGCCAAGGTTGCAGCGATGCAAAAGCAAGCAAGTAAAGGAGTCTTATCGGCCAAACCACCCATTTCACTCATTTCAAATGTATTGGTGCGCTTTCTCACGAAACTTGCCAAGAGAAACATCAAAGCAACGGATAGTCCGTGTGCACACATGAGCATGACGGTGGACCCTGCACCCAAAGCACTGCAAACCCCAATTCCAAGAAAACAGTATCCCATGTGCATGACCGAGCCATAGGATATCATGGATTTGAAATTTGTTTGGGCGATTGCCACCATCCCTACAAATAAAATATTGCCCAATGCTAACCACATCAACCACGGACTCCAAGACAATGCGGCATCTGGCAATAAGGGCGAGGCAATCTGAATAAGTCCATAGAGTCCAAACTTTTTCAAGACTCCCGCGTGAAGCATAGAAACCGAGGTCGGGGCGGAATCATAACCCCGTGCCGCCCAGGTGTGAAAGGGGAAAAGAGCGACCAAGATACCAAACCCTAGAAGTAAAAGTCCGTAGATTTTAAATGATGCAGAATCAGTAAGACCGGAATGAGCAAGAGCAGCTGATATACTAGGGAAATCAAATTTCGGAGCGTCGACTAGTACATTCAGTGCAACTAAGCCGCCAAGTGATATCAACGCACCAAGAGTTAAATAGATCGTAATTTCCAAGGCAATACCCCTACGATCTCGACCTCCCCACAAACCGATCATAATAAATGTTGGTATGAGAGCAAATTCATGAAAGATGTAGTAAAAGAACAGATCAACACTCGCAAAAAGCCCCATCAATCCGGACTGCATGAGAGCAAGCAAAGCAAGGTATAAATGCAAACGCTCAGCACCAGAATGCAGAGCGGCTAAGCCCGCTCCGAGCCCAACGATTCCAGCCATGGCAAAAAGCGGACTCGATACACCGTTCAATCCCAAGTGAAAGGTAATCCCCAACTCCTGCAAACCCATCCGTTCATAAAGAACTTCAAAATTATATCCATTTGCAGCATCAAATCGTAAGAAGAGAATAACTGAAGCCAGACATGGAAAACCAAAGACAAAATAACCCAATTTTTTAAGCCTTTCACCATCTCTGCAAAAACCAGTAAAAAAAAGAATCGATCCGATTGCAGGAACGAGAATAGATCCAAGTAAAAGCAGGGTATCTAAATTCATGAATAATTAATTACTATAAAAGACCAGCTGCATATAACAGAAAGCCCACAGTGCCTAGTATAAACCAAAAGGCATAAGCATGAATTTTCCCGACATAGCATACCTTGGCGAGCATCGAAAATAAAGCAGCAACCCCAGCTGAACCTCGCACCAATAGTCCGGAAATAAAAAGCAATTCCATAACTTCAATAAATCTGGCAAGCGGATCTTGAATTTTAGAAAGATAAAACTGGTAAATTTCATCGAAGAACAGTTTGCTTCGGCAAAGCTCATAAAAAGTGGGAAACCTACGGGCTAACGGGTCTTCATTCTGTACTTTTGAATAGAAACTTTTGGCAAACAAGAGCCCAACTACCCATGCCGAGGTTCCCAGCACAATCATCCACATATGATGGGGAAGAAGAGAAACGGCAGATAAATCAGGTCCTAAATAAGATCCTAATTGTTTCGGGTATAAGGAATGATACCCTCCAAAGGCAGAAAATATGGCAAGAACAACTAATGGGCCGGTCATCAAAAATGAATTCTCTCTCGCGTCCTCCGCACATTTAGAACGGGAGTCCCCCTCAAAGGTTATAAAATATAAGCGAAACATATAAACAGATGTGAGAATTGCCCCAGCGTAAAGTATTATAAACACGGGAATGTTAAAGTTATACGCCCAAAGTAAAATGGCATCTTTACTAAAGTATCCTGACAGAAAATTGACTCCGGAAATGGCCAACACACCAACAAGAAAAGTCAAAGCGGTGATGGGCATTCGTTTACGCAACCCTCCATATTTGAAAATATCCTGCTCATGATGGCATGCATGGATAACAGAACCAGAACCTAAAAACATTAAAGCTTTGAAAAAAGCATGGGTTGTGAGATGAAACAAGGCAACACCAGGAGCACCAAGACCAAATGCAGCGGCCATATACCCCAATTGAGATAGAGTGGAGTAGGCAAGTATTTTTTTGACATCTCTTTGCACCAATGCACAAAACCCAGCGTACAAACCCATTGATGCACCAAGTATAGCAATCAATCCAAGGGCTTGTTCGGTGAAAAGAAAATCAATTCGCAAAAGCAAATAAACCCCAGCTGCCACCATTGTAGCTGCATGGATAAGAGCAGAAACAGGAGTGGGACCAGCCATGGCATCAGGTAACCAGACATGCAAAGGAAACTGTGCAGATTTACCAATAAATCCACATGCTAATGCCAAACAAAGGCCAGTAGTGGCAAGGCTAGGAGAGAAATCTGCCAAGTCAGCAAGTTCGCTTAGATTGACAGTTCCATAAGTCCAAAAAGTCAACACGATGCCGATAAGGAAACCAAAATCCCCCACCCGATTGACAATGAATGCTTTGCGAGATGCCTTGGCCGCTTCATCCGTTTTGAAGTAATGAGCGATCAAGAGGTATGAACTGAACCCGACCAATTCCCAAAATACAAAAATCATCACCAAATTGTCTGCGAGAGTAATTCCAAGCATGGAAAACATGAAGATTGACAAACCCCCAAAATACCTCGGACGAGCAGGATCATTTGCCATATATCCGAGGCTAAAAATATGAATTAAAAAACCTACAAATGCTACAATGAAAAGTAATAACCTAGCGGGAGCATCAATTAAAAAGCCAAAGCGCAACTCCCACCCCCCCATGGAAAACCAAGTCGTATCCCAGGCTAGGGTTTCTTGGTTATAAGAAAAAATCAAGGAAAGAGCCAGGACGACGATTCCACCTGATGTGGATACCGAAAGCAAGGAGGCCAAATTTCCATTTTTTCGAAGAAAAAACAATGTAACCGATGCGGAAAGCAACGGTAAAAAAAGCATACTCAAGGCTACACTTATCATTACACTCTCAGTTTTTTAACAATCCCATATCATCGGAAAGCACACTGTTTCGTTTTTTGTATAAGGCGACTAACAATGCTAAACCAACAGCAACTTCAGCAGCCGCCACTGTCATTATAAAAAACACAAATATTCCACCGTCCAAATTACTCCCTACTCTAGAAAAAGTTAACAAGGCGATATTGATTCCGTTAAGCATTAATTCCAGGGACATCAGCATTAATAATACATTTCTACGGATCAAGAGCCCAAGAAATCCTATCCCCACGAGAAGAAAGGAAAGAATAAGAAAATGCTGGGGAGTGACCGATAACATAATAGCGGTTCAGGAAGCGTCCTCTCTGGTCGGGTTTTTTTTACTAAGGATAATCACTCCGACCATGGCAGCCAGTAACATAAAACCAGCGATTTGTATAGGTAACATATACTTGGTCATTAAACCATACCCAAAGGCAGAAACCTGAGTGGAAAAAGGAAGTATCGGAGATGGTGAAACATCAGATTCGCTCAATGGTGGCCAGGCAATATGGTCCAAAACCAAGGTATCATATGAGTTTCCAAGCATAAGCAAAACTCCGACAAGTACGACGGAAGCAAATAAGCCAAAGATTCCGGTCTTTAAATGGCTCAACTTTTTTTTGCCAGCTTCAGGACCAACATCGAGCAACATTATAATAAATAGAAACAGAACCATCACGGCCCCCGCATATACAAGTACTTGCAATATAGCTAAGAAGAAAGATTCCAACAAAACAAACAATGCAGCAACTCCGACAAGCGATACTATCATGAACATGGCAGCAGAAACTGGATGACGGGAAAAAATCATTGCCAAGCCACCGCCTACCGACAAGACAGCAAACAACCAAAATAACAAATCTACCGCATTCATAATGCTAGCAAAACCTTGGTTGGAAAAAATAATTATTCATTTGCAAATCTTAATGAGAATTTCCTGCTGATTCCGCATTTTTTTTCTTATCCCATTTGTAGTGACGATCTGGCATTGTGCCTCCCAACTCATATAATTTTGCCTTATTATTGACCATTTCTTCACGGGTAAAACCCGATGAGGAATATACATCCTGTAAAAAAATAGCCTCTTCGGGACAAACCTCTTCGCAGTACCCGCAGTAGATGCAACGTAACATGTTAATTTCAAATTCCTGAGGTGCTTTTTCAACATGCTCTCGATCATTTTGATCCTCAGGCACAGAACCTGGGGTAATTCGTATAGCTTTGGGTGGGCAAACAAATTCACAAAGCTGACAAGATACACACTTCTCCCGACCATTTGGATCTTTAACTAAGGTTGGCACACCTCGGTAGTTGTTGGGGATAACTGGTTTTTCCTCGGGATATTGAAGGGTTACTTTGGGCTTGAACATATTACTGAAGGTAGTCTTCAGTCCGGTTACAATTTGAGGAAGGTAGGTTCTCTCAGAAAAAGAAAGCGGTTTTCGATTCAATACGACAGTTTTAGCCATGATCAATTTAAAAGTTTGCGGATGTACTTTGATCGATCGCAGTGACGATCAATAGATAAACAATTAGGTTTGCCAGGGCTAGGGGCAACAACTTGCTCCATCCTAGATGCATGACTTGATCATAACGAAAACGGGGCAAAGTCCAACGGATCCAAATGAAAAAGAAGATGAGAAAAATGGTCTTGGCCAAAAACCATCCAACTCCCAGCAAGGAACCAATCCAATTCGAGGGCCAGGGATCATTCATAAAGGGAAGAAAATGCCAACCTCCGAGAAAGATAACCGTGAAAATTGCAGAACCGATAACAATGTGTGCGTATTCAGCGACAAAAAATATACCAAACTTAAAACTCCCATATTCCGTATGAAACCCACCAACCAAATCGGTTTCTGATTCCGGCATATCAAAAGGTAAACGGTTAGTCTCGGCAAAAAGAGCAATCAAGAAGATCAAGGCGGAAAGAGGTTGAACCAAAAACAACCAAGGCCCACCTGCCTGAGAATTCGCAATCGCGGATAAACTAAGACCAGATTCCGTGACCCCCGGTGCACAGACCCATAAAAAAACCGGGAGCAAGGACAGCCCCATCGCAAGTTCATAAGAAATCATTTGGGCAGAAGAACGAATCCCGCCAAGAAAGGAATACTTGCTATTGGATGACCAACCAGCAAGGGCGATTCCGTAAACTCCGAGAGAAGAAACCGCAAAAACAAATAGAATTCCAACCTCCAGATCCGCTAGAGCCAAGGTGGATACAGTACCGTCGTTCCAGTAAATTTGTCCGAAAGGAAGAACGGTCATGGTAGTGAGTGCAGGGACAAGAGCAATTAAGGGAGCCAAATAATAGTAGAGTTTATTAACATGACCAGGTACAATTTCTTCTTTGAAGAGAAACTTCAATCCATCTGCAAGAGGTTGGAAAATACCGAGTTTTTTAAGGAGAGGTCCAAAAATCGGAATGTACTCGAAAAAAGGGAGAACTGTTCGGTTAGGACCTACCCTGCCCTGCATCCAGGCACTTACTTTTCTTTCAGCAAGCACAGAATACCCTGCCATGGTCATAACCGCACCAACCATCATAAATGCAAAGAACACCTTGAGGCACACCTCAAACCACAGACCTTGGGGTATCCAATCCATCATGCTGTAATAAGATCCATGGGTTTGTGGTGAAGCGCTTCTTTTTCAACAAATGAGAGGTGTTTCCACTTGGAACCATCCAATTGTACTGCTCCTTTTTTGATCTCCGAAAATTCAATTCCAGAAAGCACGGAGTCCTCCATGGAACTCATCGCCTGCCAAACATCATGTAATTCGGAAAGCACCTTGGTTTCATTGGAAAACAAATTGACCAGTTTAGAAAGAATTTTGCATTCGCTGAGAAGCCCGGCAGGACCGGGAATGGCCTGATCGAAACATTGCAGTAGGAAAGAACGGTTTATAAAACTACCAGACTTTTCAAACACGGATAGTCCCGGCAAAACCACATTTGCTGAAGAACTGGACGAATTTTGAGTCGTACCCATGAACACCAAAGATATTTTGTCCAGGTTTTCTTGAGTAATTCCGGACTCCAGAAGGTCTTCTCCAATGACTAACAAAGCATCAATTTCGCCATCAGAAATCGATTGATTTAATTCGTTCAAATGCTCAGCGGGGTATTGATTGGTCAAGCCCGCAACCAAGGCACCCCGTAAGTTAGGAGTTCGGTCTGCAGAAAGTAAAATCCCATCATCTTCACCAAAGTGTCCACGTATAAAAACTTTGGCATCAGTAAGTTCGGCCAATCGTTGGGTAAGAAATTGTTCTTCCAGAGTCGATCGACAATTAGCAACCAACCCCAATTTTTTTTCCTTTAGTGTCTCAAATGCACGAGAGATTGCATCCTCCAAAGGAAGGTCACTACCATCAGCAGAAGGACGTCTTATACGATCTTCTGACTGGACCGATTTATAAAGCTCACGACCACTATCCGTCATCCAAGTATCATTCACCAAATCATTACGACGAGGAGTGATTCGTTGAATAACTCCTTCTCTGCTAGACACCAAAGTATTGCAACCCGAACTGCTCTCCGAGCAAATGCTCTTGGACTCTTTAAGGAACCAGACGCGCATTTTGAATCGAAAATCTGTACTCGTTAAAGCACCAACCGGACAGATATCCACGGTATTCAAGGAATAATTATTGGCCAATTCTTTACCAGGAAAACAGGTCAAAGTTGAAAAGCTACCTCGATCAACAAAACCAAGCACATCATCCTTGGCAACTTCCTGAGAAAATCGAATACAGCGAGAACACAATATACATCTCTCATCGTCCAAAGTCACTCTTGGACCGAGCCTCGTGCGTTTGGGCTTAACATTTTTTCTTTCGATGTAACGGCTGTAGCCTCGACCATAATCAGTGGCAAATTCTTGAAGCCTGCACTCCCCCGCCTGATCACAAATTGGACAATCCAGGGGATGATTGACCAAAAGAAACTCCATAATTCCCTCCCTGCACTCGTTAACCAAATCGGACTCAGTTCTGATGTGCATACCGGGTGATACATTTGTAGCACAACCAATCACAGGTTTTGGAACCCACCCGATCTTAGGTCCACCGTTATCCTCTAAAATGGGTTCTCCTGTCGCACGGTCTCTCATCGGTGTGCCCATTTCAACCAAGCACATTCGGCAGTTACCTGCTATACTAAGTTTGGGATGGTAGCAATAATGAGGGACTTCCTTGCCGTGAAGGGCGGCAGCTTCTACTGCGTTGATCCCGTTAGGCACTTCAACCTCAGTACCATTTAAGGTAATAACAACAAACTCTTCTTTTTCTGGAGAAATCATCCGTTCGTTAAATCAGTTGGAGAGATTTTGGATCTCGATCTTTTTGAGAGTCGGTTGCTTTTCTTATAAAATCGTCCTTGAACTTGGTGACAAAACTTTGTGTAGGCCAGGCGGCAGCTTCTCCAAATGCACAAATGGTCCGGCCTTCTATTTGTTTAGCTACTGAGAGGAGCAAATCTGCATCTTCTTCGCGAGCTCCCCCCGAGCACATCCGTTGAGAAATTTTACGCATCCACAAGGAACCTTCGCGACAAGGTGTACATTGACCACAGGATTCATGAGCATAGAAAGCATTCACATTTGCCATCGCTTCAACGATATCAACTGTGTCGTCCATTACGATAATTCCTCCGGATCCAGACATGCTTCCTGCAGACATTGGCCCGTCAAAGTCAAGGGGTATATCCTCTAACCCCCAATCAAATTCGGTCCCATCCTTAAGACTACCAGTGAAACGTTCGTCCGCACGCAAAACCTTAGCAGATGAGCCTCCGGGGATAACCGCCTTAAGCGAGCGTCCAGGTTGCAAACCTCCACAAACATCAAAAATCATCTGTCCCAAGGTAAGTGACCCACATTCAAATTCGTAATATCCTGGATTCATTACCTGACCTGACACACACCATATTCGAGTTCCAGTGTTATTAGGCTTTCCAATTTTAGAAAATTCTTCTCCTCCCATTTCAATAATGTGACGAACATTACATAGCGTTTCCACATTATTGACAATTGTTGGGCATTGATAAAGCCCAAGGACAGCAGGAAAATAAGGAGGCTTAATCCGCGGATTTGGTCTCTTTCCTTCCAAGGATTCAATCAACCCAGTCTCTTCTCCACAGATATAAGCACCTGCACCACGATGAACCACTAAGTTACAAGAATAATCAGTACCTAAAATTTGGTCCCCGCAAAAGCCAGCCTTCTTGGCTTCTATAATCGCACGATCAAGGATCCGTGCCCCCTCATGAAATTCTGCTCGTATGTATATAAAAGCCTGCTTTGCACCAATAGCAAAAGCGGCAATCATCATCCCCTCAATTAACTGATGGGGGTCTTTATACATGATTTGCCTGTCCTTAAATGTACCAGGTTCGGATTCATCAGCATTGCAAATCAAATAAATTGGTTTACCAGATTTCCGATCAAGAAATTTCCACTTCATGCCCGCGGGAAAACCAGCCCCGCCACGACCACGCACTCCGGATTTAAGGACTTCTTCACCTACCTCATCGGGTTTCATCGAAAAGGCTTTTTTCAGACTTTCATAACCTCCTTCACGAAGATAACAACCAATTTGGTTGGAATACTTGGGATCATCCGCGTGCTTTAGGATAATTCTTCTTTCTTTTGGTGTAGACGCATTCACAATTCTAAAAGGATTAACTATTTCGATTCTTGATTCAAGGAATCCTCATAGCTTGTAAAATCAACAGAACCGTCCAATTTCCCGTCGATCAGAAGCTCAGCAAAATTCTCTGCTCTTTTCGCGTCGATATTCTCGTAAGTCTTTTCATCCACAATCACCACAGGTCCTTGCCCGCAATCTGCCAAACACTCCATAAATTCTAAGGAATATTCTCCATCTTCGCGAACATGCCCCTCTTTTACGCCCAATTTTTTCTCAAAAGTTTTGCAAGTTCCATATGATCCGCGTAGGGCACAAGGAAGCGTTCGGCAAACCCGTACATGTTTTCTACCCCATGGCTTTTCGCGAAGCATCGGATAAAATGTAATAAGTTCTTTGATGTTGATGGGTTGAAGCTCAAGGCGGTGTGCGATCCACTCACATGCAGAATCATTCACAGAACCCAATTCGTCCTGCACCAAGTGGATAACCATGAGAGCTGCACTTCTCTTTTCTGGATACTTGGGGACAACCTCGTCAATTTTGGTCAAAGTATCTACCGATAGATTTAGAGTGTTTTCCATCTTATCGATCACATTCTCCCATGACGAAATCAAGACTTCCCAAAATAACCGTGATATCGCTAAGCATATGTCCTGGAACCAATTTTTCGAGGATGCTAAGATTACAAAAACTGGGTGCTCTAATTTTAAGCCTGTAAGGAACGCCACCACCTTTGGATACCAAGTAAAAACCAAGTGCACCTTTGGGGTTTTCCGCTTCAAAATAAGTTTCTCCTGGAGGAATTTGAGGACCCTCGGTGACAATCATGAAATTTTGAATCAACTCCTCCATACTGGTCATGATTTTTTCCTTCGGTGGGGCAAATATCTTTTTTGCATCCTCAGCGTACCATAAACCGCCAGGCATAGAGGCGATAACTTGTTTAACGATAAGAATACTCTGCCTGACCTCTTCGATCCGGACAAGGTATCGATCATAGCAATCACCCTTGGATCCAATGGGCACATCAAATTCATATTTTTCATACCCGCTGTAAGGTTTATCCTTGCGCAAATCCAAGTCCACCCCACTGGCCCGAAGGTTTGGACCAGTCAAACCGTAAGCGATTGCATCCTCCTTAGAAATTGTTCCGATGCCCTCGGTACGATCAAGAAAAATACGATTACGGGTAAGAAGTTTTTCGACCTCATCAATGGCCTTGGGTAGCTCGTTAACAAATTTTTCCACTTTTGGCAGCCATCCATCCGGCAAGTCTCTGGCTACCCCACCTATCCGAGTATAACTAGTGGTAAATCGGGCTCCTGTGAGTTCCTCAAACAATGTGTAAAGTTTCTCACGTTCAGTAAAGGTGTACATAAAAGGTGTCCAAGCACCAGCATCCATACCAAATACACCCATCCCAAGAAGGTGACTCGAAATTCTTGCCATTTCACAAACCAAAACCCGGATAGCCTCACAGCGTTCGGGCAATTTTAGACCAGCCAAATTTTCTACAGTAATAGCGTAGGCAACATTGTTAGCAAGGGGGGCTAGATAGTCCAAACGATCCGTGTAAGGCACGAATTGGTTGTAAGTCATGTTTTCGGCAATTTTTTCATCTCCCCTGTGCAAATATCCAAGCACCGGTTCACAGCGAGTGATCAAATCGCCATCCAATTCCATTAATAGACGAAGAACGCCATGGGTGGTGGGGTGAGAAGGTCCAACATTCAGGGACATGTGTGCACTTTCAGAATGTGAGGCGGCTTGCGCACCCACATCACCGATTTGAACTTCTTTGACAGTAGTACTCACAGTGGTTTTTCAGATTTCTCAGTCCAGCTTTCATCTTTTGCCCTAGGCTCGGCTTCACTCATTCGACTGTTGCCCGATGCAACGAAAGGCCCCCCCATCATCGGAGCAGGATCGACATCCGCACCAGTTACCTCCGCTACATCTGCAGCCGGCAAAGGAACCTCAATTCCCGCAAGAGGAAATTCTTTACGCAAGGGAAAATAAGGATAATCATCCCACATTAAAATACGTTTGAGATTGGGATGATCTAAAAAGTTAATCCCGAACATATCAAAAGTTTCTCTTTCGTGCCAATTAGCCGCTGGAAAGACAGAACTTACAGAAGGAATACAGGGAGCTTCATTATCTGGGCAGAGAACATGGATACGAAGATATGATTTGTGGACCAAAGAATAAAAGTGAAGCACCACAGAAAAACGTTTTTCTGCTCCATCACCATGGTCAACTGCAGTAAGATCCACAAGCAGGTCAAAGGTCTCTTCATCGCGAAGATGCTTGGTGAAATCAACGAGCGATTCAGGCAAACAATTAATAGTCAGACAATCCTCGTGGTGTTTAAAGGAGAGATAATCCCGCCCATTGAGCAGGGACTTGACGAAATCATCGTCAATCATTGAATCAAGCGACCCCAGTGGGTTCGGGCTTATTCGACAGGTTGCGAACTGACGACTCATTCCCGATTTTTCCCTGCAATTTCATCATCGCGTCCAACAATGCTTCAGGACGGGGTGGACATCCACTGACGTAGACATCTACAGGTACGACGTTATCAACTCCTTGCATCACAGCATACGATCTGTACATTCCACCAGTCGATGCACAGGCTCCCATGGCAACCACCCACTTGGGATCTCCCATTTGATCATAAATTCTACGGACAACCTCGGCCATTTTGTAAGTAACCGTGCCAGCAACTATCATACAATCTGATTGTCGTGGCGAAAAACGCATAACCTCCATCCCGAAACGGGAAATATCATACCGCGAAGCTGCTGAAGCCATAAGTTCGATAGCACAACACGCTAAGCCCATAGGCATAGGCCAAACCGAGTGTTTTCTGATCCAATTGATAACGGAGTCTGCACGAGTGACTATCACTTCGCCTTCAACTTTACTGTTATACCCGACTTCGTTTGAGATCATTTTTGTTTTCTAGTTGATTTGTGGAAACAAGCAAACCTCAAAATAATCTCAGGCTAATTCTAAATCTAAACTTATCATTTTGAGCATCACAGGTTCTTTTGAACATTGACGAAAAGGTCATCGTGCTTCATACAAAATCCCTTCAATACGGATATTCGGAGAGGTGACAGAGTGGCCGATTGTGCAGCATTGGAAATGCTGTGTACCGCAAGGTACCGCGGGTTCGAATCCCGCCCTCTCCGCCATAACTTGCTTAAATCAATCGCAGTTTAAATCAATTACCCGTTAAATATAATATTCACTAGTGAGCTGACTGCACCTCCCTTTGCCCTTGTGTAAATTCTATACTTCCGACATTTTGTGAAGTAACGAATATAGTATAATGAAAACTGAACCTATCCATTCTACAAACTGCGAAAAACCTGGAGAACTTGGACCTGCAATGAAAGGTGCCGATGTTCTTGTAAGTGCACTGGAAAAAGAGGGTGTCGATGTAGTATTTGCTTACCCTGGAGGAGCGTCCATGGAATTGCACCAGTCTTTAACCAAATCCGAAAAGATCAGAACGATCTTGCCCAGACAGGAACAGGGTGGCGGTTTTATGGCTCATGGTTATGCAAGAGCGACTGGTAGAGCGGGTGTTTGTATGGCTACCTCAGGACCGGGTGCGACCAACCTCGTAACTTGTATTGCCGATGCATTTATGGACAGTATACCTTTGGTTGCAATTACCGGTCAGGTTTACCAACAATTTATTGGTAAAGCTGCCTTCCAAGAAACCGATTTTTTCGGCATGACTCTTCCCATCGTTAAGCACAGTTATCTCGTTCTTACTGCTGCGGATTTACCACAGGTAGTAAAAGATGCATTTCACCTTGCCGAAAGCGGAAGACCTGGTCCTGTCGTTATTGATATTCCGAAGGATGTTCAGCAAGAAATCTTCGAACCCTTTTTCCCTCATGAAGTTTCTAATCTGGAAGGTTATAAACTCGAAAGCCCGAAAGCCACCGATGAAGAGTTGCTAGAAGTTCTCAGCCTCATCGGAAAAGCTAAAAAACCGGTTCTTTACACGGGTGGTGGAATTATATCTTCAGAGGCACACGAAGAACTTAAAGAATTTGCAGATTTAACTGGGCTACCCGTAGTTCATACGCTCATGGGAGTTGGGGTTTTTGACCCTGACCATGAACAATCTTTATACTGGTATGGCATGCATGGCACCGTAGCGGGAAACTGGGCAGTTTGCGAAAGTGATCTGCTCTTGTGTGCCGGTGCTCGTTTCGATGACCGAATCACAGGGAAAGTCGAAAAATATGCTCCCGATGCATATGTTATTCATTTCGATTTAGACCAATCTGAACATAACAAAAATGTTCATGCACATTTTCCTATCCGATCGGATATTCGGTACGCACTGAAGCGCATGTGCGAACTCTTCAAAGCTAACAAGCAAGAAAAGCCTGACCTGAAAGCTTGGATGAAGATATTGAAAGAATGGAAACTTAAATACCCTTTCAAATATAATCAAGGAAAGCATGTTACCTCACAGGAAGCGGTCCAAGTTCTCTACGAAGAATCAAATGGAGATGCGATCATCACAACCGGTGTCGGACAACATCAAATGTGGGCTGCTCAGTACTACAGGTTTAAAGAGCCAAGGACTTACATTTCTTCCTTAGGCCTAGGAACCATGGGGTTTGGCTACCCTGCTGCGATCGGAGCAAAAGTCGCACGACCAGATAAGGAAGTGATTGATATTGATGGGGATGGTTCATTTTTAATGAATGTTCAGGAACTTGCTACTGCTAAAATCGAAAAGATTAACGCCAAGTGCCTATTACTTAATAACCAGCATTTAGGAATGGTCGTACAATGGGAGGATAAATTTTACGAGTCTGTACGGGGTCATACAATCCTTTGCGACCCCGAAAACATTGGAGGTCCGGAGAACTTGGACGCAATTTACCCCGATTACATTAAAATGTGCGAAGGGTTTGGGGTAAAGGCAAGGAGAGTGACAAAGAGAGAAGAGCTAAGAGATGCAATGCGTGAGATGTTAGACGCTGAAGAACCTTACCTTCTTGAAATAATTGTGCCTTACACTGAACATGTTATGCCGATGATCCCACAAGGTAAATCTGCTAAAGAAATGCTAATTGATTAAATTAAGTTGATTGCCTTAAATCCTAAATACTAAAATCTTTCTTCGCATAAGTATTTGATTCTTGAAGGATGTCTTAATTTCCTAAGTGCGTGAGCTTCTATTTGCCTCACTCTCTCCCGCGTTACACCCATAATCTCACCAATTTCTTCAAGCGTTAATTGTCGCCCCGGACAGTTCTCAGAAACCCAATTGCAGGCGGAACGAAGCCTTTGCTCCGAACTGCCATCAAAAGAAGGTAAAACGGATTGGTAAAGGGACGGATTCTTTTCTACCACAAATTAATTTAGCATAATTTTCGCTAATTTGCAAAAGCAAGCCAACGAAAAACTAGAAACTAACAAATATCATCAAGGGACAACGGATGCCCCACTTCCATATCTTTAGTTGCCTTTGATCCTAGCACTTGCTCCCACTTGCTTGGGCACAAACCGTCCCCAGGTCGTGCAATCCTAAGGTTTTTTTCGTCGAGACATTCACCTTTTCGAACCGGTTCACTAATTAAAATTGAGCGCTTGTAAAAGGCAGGGTTCGAAGGAAGTTTTTTACCAATTGTAGATTTGTATGTACAATGTACTGACGAGGTCATTTCAGCAAACTCATTGGGAAGCATCGAGAACCCTCCATCCACGCTAGATAATTCACGATCCAAACAAAGATGTTTCTCTATAAGTCTTGCCCCCAAAGCAGTAGCTGCAACTGAGACTAAATGCCCAAGGGAATGATCAGATAAACCAAAGACTACCCCGTGCGTTTGTCCAAGCTCGGGCATCAAATTCAAACAAAAGTCACTGGGTTGTGCAGGATATTCGCTAACACAATGAAGAAGGAAAATTTCAGGAGATCCATTTTCCTTAAGGATTTCCAATGCCGTTCTCACTTCTTCTTCCGATGAAACTCCAACACTGGCAATAACGGGTTTGCCTAGCCTGGCAATTTTTTTGAGCAGCGGATAATGGTTTAATTCAAAAGAAGCAATTTTATAAACTGGCGGATTGAGTTCTGATTCCAAAAAATCAACTGCAGATTCATCAAAGGGGGAACTAAAGCAAAACATACCGAGACTTTTTGCTTTTTCAAAAATTTGGGAATGCCATTCCCATGGAGTCATCGCTTCTTCGTATAACTCGGAAAGGCTTTTTCCTGACCAAAGCCCCTCTTTAATGATAAACCGATTGTCGTTCCCCCGCACTGTAATCGTTTCAGGTTTATAAGTTTGCAGTTTCAATGCATCTGCCCCTGCTTGGAAGGCAGCATCAACGAGGTTAAGAGCTTTTTGCAAACTGCCTCCGTGGTTGCCTGACATTTCAGCAACCACTAAAGGCGGCTGGTCTCTATCCAAGATGCGACCTACAATGTCCACATCAAAACCTTAATCCAATTAAGAATTCAAGGGCGTTGGAAGAAATCCCCTAAGCAATTTCTCTAATTGGTTGAAACTCTGCCGTTCACAATTTGCATTACTGGCGTAATGAAAACCCTCACTACAGGAAACGCCCCCATGAATACCAATTTTATTTCCCCAAAAAGCCTGGATTGGTTGGATTACATAATGGTCATCGAACTCCAATACGTTCCGAGATTCATCGGCAGGAATAAGGGTTTCGTGCATTTTTTCGCCAGGCCTTAGTCCAATAACTACTTTAGAACAACCGGGGGCAACGACATCGGCGATTTCATCGACTGTGCAAGCTGGTATTTTAGGAACAAATAACTCACCACCCACCATTTTCTCAAAACAATCGAGAACAAAATCAACTCCCATCTGCAAGGTGAGTAAAAATCTCGTCATTTCTGGATTTGTAATGGTAATTGAACCTGTTTCTCTTTGCTTTTGAAAAAGAGGAATTACACTACCCCTGCTTCCAATTACATTTCCATATCGAACGACCGAAAAAATCGTCGATTGTCCGCCAGCATAACTATTCGCTGCAATGAACACCTTATCCGAGCACAATTTTGTAGCACCATAAAGGTTCACTGGATTTACAGCCTTATCCGTACTCAATGCAATTACTCTCTTAACTTTCGCTGCAATTGCGGCTTCTACAACGTTTGTTGCACCATTTACGTTAGTTTTAATAAATTCATGCGGGTTATACTCAGCTGCCGGAACTTGTTTAAGAGCTGCAGCATGAACAACAAAATCCACTCCGCGCATTGCCAAAGTTAAACGATCTTTATCTCTCACATCACCGAGGAAAAAGCGCAATGCTCGATTATTGAAGTGCTCTTCAGCTTGCATTTCGGATTGTTTCCATTCGTCTCTAGAATAAACAATTATTTTTCGAGGCGCGCATTTTGAAAGTATGATGCGAATAAATTCACGGCCAAAAGATCCGGTTCCCCCGGTTATCAAAATTGTTTTATCATCAAACATTTAATAACAATTTAGCCGATTATGAACCTGACAGTCGATGCCAAAGAAAGAAGCAAAAATATAAATACTGGAAGCTTTATAGTCACTTCTATCGTTCATTAGCTTGAAAATGAGTTAATGCAACCTCCACTCTGTCCAAAGTTTCAATAATATCCTTTTCGGAGTGAGAACTACCCAAAAACCAGTTATGATGAGGATGAAAATATAAACCTACTTCAGCACAACTTTGACAGAATTTCTGAATTTTGTAGAGATTAGAATCACCCTCTATAAAGGGATATGGCATTGAAGGAGGACCAGTCATTTTTAAAGGAAGCCCATGATTAGCTGTTAAAACTTCGAGTTTAGATGAAAAAAATTTCCCAATATTTCGTATGTAAGAAGCAACTCCATTTTTTTGTGACAATTCAAAGGAAGCATTCGCAGCAGCCATAGCTAAAGCGTCATTCCAGCAACTTCCCGTGAGAAATACATCGGACGCTGCACTTCTAAACCATTCCGATCCCAGACATGCAGATATTGCATAGCCATTACCCAAAGCTTTTGAATAAATTGCCATGTCGGGTGTAAAATTAAAAAATCTGTGAGAACCAGAATCATGTAACCGACCACCGGTTCTTACATCATCCAAAATTAAGGCAATGCCTTCGCTTTTGCAAAGATTCTGGGTATCTTGCCAAAACCCGTCCGCAGGCATCTCAGAGGGTGCAAACGCCGCATGGTGGTAGGGAGTCAAAATAATTCCTGCTACCTGATTTCTTCTTTTTTTAACTAAATCTGAGAGATGATCGAAATCATTCCACTTAAATTCTAATATTTTTTCACGATCGGAAGGAATCCTTCCACCCAGACCAGGATCACACCATGCATCGACTCCATGATAAGCCCCTTTTGCTTTGATGATAAATTCCCGGCCACTTTTTTCACGAGCTACTCGAATTGCCCAGGTTGTAAGATCAGAACCATTTTTTGCAAAAACTGCCCAATCTGCAAAATCAATTGCTTCCACCATCCGCTCTGCCAATTCGACCATTAAAGTACTTGGCTGATTGAAGACCGACCCCCTTAACCTTTGGTTTTCAACAGCTTCTTCCACTTTCGGATTCAAGTATCCATGTAATATCGCACCGAATCCGCACATGAAGTCTAGCCACTCGTTTCCGTCTAAGTCAGTAAAACGGCAATCTTTTGCTTGTTTACAATAATGGGGAAATGAACGAGGCAAACCAGCTGCTGGAGCAACATGACCATAAATTCCACCAGGAATTACTTGGCCAGCTCGTTTAAACCAGGAGTCGGATTTTTTTCTATTCATGTTGGGATGGTAGCTCACTTCTAACTACCCTACTCGCGTATCCGAATTTCTCCAACAAAGGAATTTGCCCTGTTAATTGGATTTGCCCATCTCCGGCAGCTAGCATGTGATCTAAATTTCCAACTGCACTCAAACAAGCAGCTTGATCGCTACTAAAAATTAAAGTGGCAGTTGATTGCTTCATAATCGCATTATGCTCCAATGCCCAAGGCTGCGAATTTATTCTACAAATGGTCATGAAAACTCCTTCTTTTTCTGAACCAACTCCAATTGAAGAGTTTGGGTGATCAACAAATAAATCAACGCAATCAGGATGAAAATTCATATAGGTAACTGTAGCTTCTAGTGCAGCACTTAAGAGTACTTTTGCGTTTCCTGGTTCCCTCCATCCATTTTGATGAATCTGCCCAACTTTGATAACCAATCTTAAGGCAGCAGTTGATGTGAAAGGAGATCGCAGAAATTTACTCAACTGTGGGATAGCAAATCCCCTCTTAGCTGCTTTGACCAGCGAATTGTCCTTAAATGCCAAGCCAGACTGCCCGAAACTAATTGTCTTCTCCGAGCAAATTCTTGGTAAAAGGAAATTCGCAAGATCATGCCCTTTAAGAAGTTGTAATTGAGAAGCCCAAATGGATCTAGCCAAAGTCCAGGGAACCAACCGTTCTACGGGCAAGTTCACTTTAAACGAACCAACCCTTCTAGGGCGGACAAGAAAAGTTCAGGACTTTTATCAACAACAATCGATAACGGTGGGCCTTTTTCCAAAGACTTCATCTTTATCGGCAGAAGGCTAGGCTTAGGACAAATCGCAACTGAGTTGGAATACTTTTTCCAAAAGTTTAAATTGTTTGTCTCTTGAGGCATAACTCCCCCAGATGTATCAAAAATTATTGGACAACTAGTCACCAATGCCTCAGTCGAAATACCTGCACCAGGACGAGCAAAGACAAAGTCAACAGATTTTAAAAGTTGAAACATTTCTTTATCCTGAATCGTCTGAAGCGGTATAATTTTAATGCCTGCACAATTGTTGTAATTTTTAGAAAGATCCCGGTACACAGCATGGTTTGTCCCGCAAAGAGCAATAATTTGACAAGATTCTCCCAAATTCAAAAAAGAATTTATAATTTCAGCATGATGGTTAACTCCATTTGCGCCTGTTGAAAGTAGGTAAGTTGGTTTGCCACCATCTAGTCCATAAGTACCTAGTAAATCGCTTCTTGATTGGAATGTTTTCAGATAAAATGATTTCCTGAGAAGAGGTCCAACCACTAGACATTTTCCTGGAGGCATCCCTCTTTTTTGAGCAGCCAAGCAACATTCCTTAGTTGGTCCAACAAAAAGGTTATTTTTGGGGTTCACCCAATGCCTGGAAAAACCCAAGCCATCTGCTAATTCTCCAGAATATACCACGAAGGGAAGAGATGGTGAAATCTCCTTCCTCAAAAGGTCAAAAAATCCATGATTTAAATGAGAATGCATAGAAACAACAATATTAGGGTCAAAAGTCTTAGAATCCTGCAGAAAGTATTTAGCTCCAATTATTCTCTTAGCCCCCCTATGCATACCGGCAATTTCCAAGAAGTAGAAATAAGGAAAGTGCATTAGTGGAAATTTTTTTTGTATAAAATTATACAAATTACATCCAAATCTATACCCGATAAATGACGACTCCAAGGGGTGATAAACTTTTGCTAGCCCCCCCCTATCACTCCACCACTCTTTCAATGCATTTGCTCTCATATCATGCCCCCCCCCCGGTGGATGCACTCAAAATTAGCAACTTCATTGAATAAAATATATAGGCTTAGGGAAGGACAGACTGATCAAGTCTATCCATTAACCAATCTTTTCTAAAGTAGGGAATGAACAAACAGACCACTTCTTAGTTTGGGCTCAAACCAGGTAGTTTTAGGGGGCATAATCTCCCCCGCATCAGCAATAGTTAACAATTGTTCCATTGATACAGGAAAGAGAGCAAAAGCAGCAGCCATTTTCCCAGAATCCACCTCAACTTGGAGGGCATCCAAACCCCGTATACCGCCAATGAAATCAATCCTGTCGCTTTTCCGAAGATCTTTAATGTTAAGAATTGGATTGAGTACCAACTCGTAAAGTATAGTGACATCCAAGTCTTTAACAGGGTTCGAATTACGAGAACTATCCAAAGGAGTCAACCTGTACCATTGACCGTCAAGATACATTGCAAATTCCCTAATTTTGGATGGTTTGCATTTTTTAAACTCAATTGGTTCCAAAACGAACTTTGATTTAAGAAGGGTAATGAATTCTGTAGGTGTCAGCCCATTTAAATCCCTGACCACACGATTATAATCAAAAATTTCCAATTGGTCATCTGGGAATACAACTGCCATGAAATAATTATATTCTTCGGTACCCTCATGATTCAAATTCGCCTCACTTCTTCTAGTGCCCACCCGAGCGGCAGCAGCAGTACGGTGGTGACCATCAGCAACATACAAACAAGGAACCTCAGAAAAAATTCGCCCGATTTGCTCGATAATTTGATCATCTGAACATATCCAAAGTTCATGCCTGACTCCATCTTCGGCAACAAAATCGTACACGGGAGTATTGCTTTGAAGGTTTTGAATGACGGCATTCAATTCGGGCTTTCCTCGATAAGAGAAAAAAACTGGTTCCGAATTTGCATCTAGTACTTCAACATGACGAACGCGGTCATTTTCTTTAGCGGTTCTTGTTAGCTCATGCTTTTTTATGAGACCGTCATAATACTGTTGGAAATGGCAACAACCAACCAAACCCGTTTGACTTCGATTGTTCATAGTCAAACGATAAATGTAAAAACAGGCTTTAGAATCTTGAGAAAATACACCCGCATCAATAAGCGAAAGAAAATTCTCTTTAGCTCTTAGGTATACCTCTTCCGAGTAAGGATTCGTGTTCTCCGGGAGATCAATCTCAGATTTAATTACATGAAGAAATGAACTTTCATTATTGACTGCAGCCAATCTTGCTTCCTCAGAATTAAGAACATCATACGGTTGGGATGCAACTTGAGCAACATGGTCATTTGATGGTCGGATAGCCCGAAAAGGCTTGAAATTAATCATTCTTAATTTGGGAGATTGACTGTTTTTAGGAGATCAAGGTTTATCTTTTGCTTTTTTAGCCCGAATTTGGGCAATCAGCTTTAAAGCGGAACCTGCGGCAAGCGTACTTTTGAGCGGAGCTGTTTGTCCCTTACCAGCAAAGGCAGCTGCTTGATTTGAAGATTGCATTTCCTCAAGAATTTCGCGGCGCAAAATAGAAATTGATCTGGGTGCGGAAATTCCAATTTTAACAGAATCTCCCTCAATTTTGGTGATCGAAATCTCAATTTCATCACCAATACGTATACCCTGATCAATTTTTCTAGATAAAATAAGCATCGTACCCTCAGATGCAGTTATTCCCCGGAATCTGCCAAGTCTAAGATATGGCGTGCGGAGTACTTTTCATGGTTGTTAATTATACACTGCTTCGCGACGAGGGTGTTACGATTTACTATAACTGGGCCTACTAAATTAACGGAAATTTTTGAGTTACCCTCAGATGGCAAAGTAATGATATTTAATATCATGGTGTCATCCGCACCTGTGACTTTAAGGTAATCGACATCATTATCAGAGATTTCAACAGTGTAGTCAGGAATAATTCCCCCAGGTTCGATAACAATAAAAGCTAAGCCCTCTTGACCTCCTTCCCTCAACCACATAAAAGGAAGCTCTTCTTGGTCATAAAATAATTCCATTTCTTTAATGTCAGGAAAACCAAAAAGCCCACCTGAAACATCAATCATGTGGCTATGTTGAGCACTTTTTTCCCCATGCAAGGATTCCTCGCCTATTTTCAGCTTCATCAGAAAAAATTAAGAATAGTGCTAGAGATAATTAAGTAAAGATGTGTTTAACAAGTTGGCACCAACTTGCATAGCAGCCTGGTAAGCGGTGGATATCTGGGTAAGACGCATTATAGCATCGGAAATGTCCACATCCAAATCATTTGCAAGTCTTTGATCAAGAGCGAGGTGGTATTCTTCATCGTGTGCACGAACGGTTTCCATCCTTACCATTACAGAAGAAAGTTCGCCCATCTTATCGACAACTTTATTTTCGAAACTTATCAAGTCTTTCTCTGTATTTTGAATTTGTTGAGCCATTTTGGTTGGGTCATTCTCTCTTAAACCATTCCTTAGCTCAACCATAGAATCCAAAAGGTCTGCAAGTTCAGAAGTATTGTTATTCTCCGCATTCAAGAATGAGGATATTTTACTATCCTTGCCCACATAAAATTCAGCATTTTCCTTAGAACCAGTGTAAGTAACGCCAATTACATTTCCATTAGAATCTCTGTGGTCCAAAAAAGTCTTAGCTCCGGAAGCAAATGAATAACTATCTCCCAATCGAGGACCCATGGGGGTGTCAGTTCGAGCGGATAAAGCTTCTTCACTAATCGAAAAACCTGTTATGATGAAAGGACCAGGGTCATTAGGGTTTTCACCCCAAATAACTTCAGCCTCAAAGGATTGACCGTCAGGAAGGACAATTTCTGCAACTTTGTAAGACTCAGGTATGGATATCGTGGTAGGGTCTGATGAGCTATTAGGGAAGAAATATTTACCGGGATGATCCACGCGAAGACCAGTTACTTTTCCATTTGAGTCGGTAAGAACTTCAACTTCAGCATCAATTCCATTAGAACCGGCAGGTTCTATTTTCACCTGTGCATTCACTTGGTTCTCTGCAGTGAATGAAAGTACATGCTCGATCGGTTGAGCAACGGGAAGCCAGACATTATTGAAGATAGGCTCACCCTTGGCTCTTTGCATATCCATATATTCTTGATTAAGAGCGTCTGGAACATCTAAAAAGAATTCCTCTGACGGACTTAATAGTGGGCGATGGTAGTCACCATCTGAACCTAGGAATTCATCATCATCTCTATTGTCAAAACCGACAATATCACCATTAACCAATGGTTTTCCATTTGTTTGGCACTCGTAGTATACTCCTTCATGCAAAACAATTTGTCCTTTAAAATAATTTCGATTCGCAGACCACTCTGCACCCTGTTCACTTACAAATGCACTAACCTTTGAAAATAAAGGTGAGGAAGTTATTGCGACAGAACTGGCATCGGAAACATCTTCTGTAGCAACATAATAAGAATCGGAAGGACGATCATAAATATAATCTCCTCTTTGTATGGGCATCGAAATATCAGATTCAACAATTTTTTCTCTTCCATCTATTGGCAAGTCAGCTCCAAGTGAAAGATACAATCTTTTGTCAACCGAGTCATATAATTTTTCACCCTTGGGAATCAATGCGGAAATAGGATCAGTATGCTCAGCAGAAGTGCTTTCATCTACCGAAGGACTTGTTGAAAGAACGACAAAATAAGTTCCACCGTATTGAATGACATCGGAATTCTCCAAATTATCACCTTTAGACTTTATAGATCCTCTCGCAAAAAGACCTCCAACCTGAGCTTGCCCATCGGGCAAAGCTGACAAACGATAAGTTTGACTGGATGCATCGAAGGAAACCAACGCTGATGACTCGGACCCTTGAGTTTCGAACTTAGCAACAGGGTAACCAATCTCTCGAACCATATTCGCTATGTCGTTAAAAAGCACATTGGCATCCGTGTAAGTGCGACTGGCGGAATTGAGAAGAATATCGTAAGTATGACTCTCTGCTTCTTGACGATCGTCAAATAGTTTGCCATCCGGAGTTGTGAAGAAAAACTTGGTTTCTTGGCCCGTGTTTTTAATACTCCAATCTTCGCGACCAGCATCATAACCAGAACCAACCTCTCTCCAAAAGCTTGAGCTTTCCTGAGTTGGCAAATGGTTAAAGTTTTCATCGCTAAGCGACATCCATAGTTTGCCATCAAAATCAACAATTTGACCAGATTGATATGGTTGCAGCCTTTTCCATGGCTTTGTAAGTTCGATGTTAATCTTAGAGCCTGCTTCTTCATTTTGCTGTCCAACATTTAAGCTCCAAGTTTGTTTGGATTCTTTTACGGAATCCCAAACCATGTCCTTTTCAGCTTGTGTTAGGCCATCGTAATCTGTGTTAGGAAACAAAGACGATGCTTTTTCTTTAGCAAGTGCATCCAACTGGTTAGTAAAGTAACTCCTGCTATCATAACCAGAGATATATTCCGCTTCTCCGATAAATGTGCTGCCAACATTACCCGTAACTTCCAAAACTCCAGAAGCAGAAATTTGTGCTTTTAAGTCAATATCGTAGTCGTGGGTATCGCTGGATGCCCGAGACCCTCTGACAAATCCGAGGTAAGATGTCGGTTCGTAACTCGGATCAGTTGGATCTAAAAGACTTGCAGGATCCTGTACCGTCTGAGAGTCACTTAAAAAATATGCATCACTATTTATAAGATCCCGAAGAACTTCCAACGCCTTGGTTGTAGATACATTAGATGCCGTCTCAAAAGGACTAATCTTTTTCCAATTATCACTCCCAATTTCCGGAAATGTCCCCGTCGAATCCGTTAAAGCTTCGAAATAACTGATCTTATCGCCCGAGGTAAAACGGTAAGCTTGCGTAGAAGCATTGGGAAGAGAGGTCCATAACGATTCGTTAAATTTTTGATTTGCCGAAATGTCTCCATTTGCTTGGACGGTTTGATTCCCCCAATTTACAACATCACCCGAAGAGTAGCTTTCTTTGGGATCCCATTGGGGAATTTCATTTTCGACTGGTTCCAACCATAATTCCCCACTGTCTTCAACAATTGAAAAATAAGCACCGTAGGAAGGAAAAAAATCTATATTGGATTGAGCACCCAAACTTACAGCAACTTCTTTGATTTGACTTGCGTCCAATGTGTAAACCTCACCACCTCCTAAACTGCTCAGCAAAGACCCAACAGGATCTTTGCTCCAATCATGAGAATCTAAATGTGCCTTAACCGCGTTAATATTGGCAAAGCGAGATTGATCTACCTTGATACGATCGCTTTCAGTTGTTGCAACTTCAACAACCTCGCCAGTTTTATAATTTTCGAGGGCATCATATGTTTTGGCCGGGTTGATTTGAGCCTGAACCACATATTCTCTACCATTCAACCGATAGACCACTTCATCACCTTGCTTCAAGTAACGTGTGCCAGGCAAGACTTCCAACCCAACTGCTTGTCCATCAAGTTCTAGGGTTTTCTTCTCCATTTCCCCTAACACAACATCCGAGACAGAGAATTCTGGAGATAATTCCATACCTCCATATAGAGCTTTTCCTCGATGGGTAGCATTGATGCGGTTAAGTGCCTCCTCAATAAGTTCGTCTATTTCATAACCATAAGTTTCAATTGCCGGTCCGTTCAAATTACTGCCTGACAACCTTGCAACTTCTTGTGCACGTTGGTTGACTTCACGTAATTTCTCCAAGTTTAAATGGCCGGCGTTAAGAAATTCCGTAGCGTAAGAGGCATTTCTCTGATACTGGGCTAATTTTCCTTTTTCCGCGTCAAGTTTGATCACGCGTGACATCCTTAGCCCATCATCTTCAGGCAGGGTAATTTTTTGGCCGGTGGATATTTGTTGGTCTAACTTTAAACGCTGCAAATCCAACTCGCGAATTCGCTGAGTTACAGATTCTGAAACATTGAGGTTAGGTATGCGCACTTTAAGAATTATTTAAGAAGACCCATTACAACTAATTCCAACATTTTGTCCAAGGTATTAAGTACACGAGAAGAAGCCTGAAAAGAACGTTGAAAGCGCATGAGGTCAGCAACCTCCTCGTCAATAGATACGGAACTGATGGATCTTCTCTGTTCGAGCAAGAAATTTTCCACGGATTTTTGATGCTCCAGATTATCTGAGAGGTCTGAAAGGTTAGTCCCAAGATCAGAATTCATCAAAGCGACTTTTTCCACATAATCGCCACTTATACCCATTTCCGCTATTTTCAGAGCAACTTCATTTGCCCCCATGGTATCTGAATTTGTAGCCAATAAAGTATCTGCGGATAAATTGGCATCAATTCTTAAACTAGAAGCAAGATTCCAGGAATTTGCTGGGAGTGCCCGAAATGTAAAATTATCTCCAATTATAGGAAGTTTTGCCCCATCCTCTAAACCTTCCAACCGGAAAGGAATCGTTTCATAAGCCATCATTAATGACCGACCATCATCTTCGGTGCCAGTGGACAAATCTTCGCCGGGATAAGTAATGTCGTTTTCCATGGTCACATTCTGCATTCTTCTTGCAGAACCATAAAAAGAAAACAGGTCACCAGATTCATCACTACGGAAAAGAGTCTCCGCTTCATCGCCACCTCTGTAGTAAGGAACTAAACCCTCAAAATCCTCAGGAAAAACCGGGGTAGTGCTCACAATAGTAAAATCTTCTGAGTCAGCAATAGGCAGCATCATGTCAACCTCCTCACGATATAATTTGACAAAAGCGTCCCCTTCCCTACCGAAATATCCGTACTCCTCTTCCATCAAAGAATTTCTGCCCACGACTGGACGAGTTAGAATAGCATCAAACCCAAAAAGATACGAACCTGGAACATCGGTAGGGTTGTAAATTCCGTTGATTTGCTCAACAAATGAAGAAACCATACCATTTAAATCAGTACGAAATTTATCTAAATGCTGAGTCCTTGAATCTTGGTATCCCTTAATCGCTCCATTTTGTATATCCAATCTTTTACCATCAACAAATACAGAGTCAGTAGATGGTAATGAATTACCACCATTTACTACATTGAACCCCTGAATCGCTCCATCATTAATGACTGCCTCAGCTAGCCCAAGGTTAAGTTCCACTAATGAACTGTTATTTAAGTTATGGCCATTGGGATAGGTTTTTCGAATAATGGTATAAGGATCATTTTCATCTAAAAGTTGAGGCTTAAAGACCTTGAAGTATTCTTGCCATTGAGTATCTGCAGGATTGAATTCAGTGGGGTCAATATCTGGAGGTGGCGCAGTAACAATAAAATGAGTAACTCCTCCTTGGTCTCCCTGATTATCATAAAAATAAATCTCGTTTCTTTGGAAACGCATAGGAACTTCTGATTTTTTGAAATTATCTATTGACTGAGCCCGCTGGGTCATTGCATTGACAAGCAAATCATCACCATTTGATAGGGTCAGGTAATGACCAGCGTTCCTAAGATCAAATTCAGGGTTCGGATTTTCTATTAGAGTAGCGACGCCATCGAAAACTTGACCAATTTGTCCAGCATTTCCACTTTGAAGAAAGTCTCTCAATCCAGGAACTTCAATATCTCGTAAAGTGTCTACATTAAATTCGAAAAAATTATTTTCAAATTTCACGACATCACCAGCTTCATAGCTCTGTGTAAGAAACCATCGTTCATTCTCGCCAGTAGTCGTTGTAAAATAAGAAAGATCATCAACTTTCCTAGGAGGCGTAGTACCAAGGGCAACCAAACCACCATATTCGTTTCCTAAAACAATTCCACCTTCATCAAGACCAACAATTTCTGTTCCAGCCTCAATAGTCTTCCAAGCTTGAAAATAGGAATCTCCGTATTTTAAAACTTCGCCCTTTGAATATTCCCGTGAAACAACTTGGGAATCAAGTAAGGCGACTTCTTCTGCATTTGCAATTAAAGGATCATCAACTGCCAATAGTTTAAATCCATCCAAAACTTCACCAGCTTTTCCTCCATCTTTTAAAAGATTAGCGGGTATTCGACTGCCATTAGGAAGATCTTTTTCTAACTGATAAAAATTATCACCATATTTGAGTACAGATCCAGTTTGGTATACTTGTGCTAAGTCGCGACTTTGCTCAAATGCTAAAACACTTGATGGACCAATTTTTTCGGTCGCTTGATACAATTTACCTTCGTAATAAATTTGATCATTCTCGTCAAAAGTCTCCAAATGAGAATATCGACGAACAGTTTCCGGAAATACCTTGCCAGATGGAGGTAACTCGGAAATTTTCAAAAACATTTTATCGTCCTGCAAATCAGACCCTGCCAAGGTTCGCCCCAAAGATTGAAAGAAGGCACCACCTTGGCTAAAAACCTCGCCAGTCTCAAAGTTCGACAGGCTTTTACCTTCGCCTAAATCCTCTTTAATCAAAGGAGGAGCAAATGTAACAAGTACAGGACCATTCGTGTCGCTATACTGAGTTCCACCATCGAGGACTTCGACGAATCCTAAAGAACCTGAAGCGTCGATCTTTGCACGGATTTTGGCACCTGTTCCGCCGTCATTTTGCAGGCTTACTATGTTACCAAAATCCTTGGTTAAAGTGGCGGTAAAAACGGGAGATTCCTCCGCATTTTCGTTAAGATTTTTAACACTTACAAGTTTTACCACCTGTCCATCTTTATCAGTCGAATTAATCTCCCAAAATCCTGTTTCTCTGCCAGTTTTTTCATCTACCTCAGGATCAATTTTAAAGTCAATCAATTGGGACAAGTCTTCGAGTAAGCCTTGCCTTCTATCACGGTAAGAAACGGCTGCTCCTCGGTCTAAAAGCTCAAATCGTTTAATTTGAAGGTTTACCTCATGAAGTTGCTTAAGAAGCCTGTTGACCGAAGACACCGATTGCTCGACGTTAGAAGATAAAACAGAATCAATTTCGTCTAAACCTTCACCTGCATCGTTGAATCTCTTGGATAGTGTCTGAATCTTGTTAAATATTTCTTGTTTGGCGGTTGCTTCGTCAGGGGAAGCAGAAAGTTCTTGAAATGAGTTAAACAAGTCGTCTAGGGCACGGGCAAGCCCACCTGCAGATAAGTTACTGTCATGGAAATCATCAAGTCCTCCATCAATCCCTTGGCGATCGATACTTTCTCCAAGAGTTGCCTGTAAAAGAACAAGTATTTCTTTTTGTGCATCAAGAGCAGATGACTCTCCAAACTCTGATAACAAGCGTTTGTCAAGAAGTGGATTCCTGGCTTGCTCCAAACCGCTATGGTTCAAAGTTGAGGTATTTAAACCACCGAGCTCAGAATGCATAGATCCTTCCTTGAGAAGAATCCTTTGCCGTGCATAATTTTCGTCGTCTACATGAGCTAAGTTTCTACCAGCAGTTTCTGCGGCTTTTGCATGATACCTCAGTGCATTAGTGGTTTTTACAATTTCACCAAGCATATCTTAAAAGCGATAAGTTCAAGCTCTCTCACTCAGTTGTGAGCGATTTACAGTAGAAAGGGATTTTTTCTTTCCGGTTGAGGAATAAGTTTTTGAGTGACCAGCAGGGTCGGTAGCACCTAAAATTTGATCTGTTACTTCGACTAACCTTGCCAGTAGACGCTGGTTTTGCATGACCTTCTCACGAACCCTAGTAATAAGAGAGTTGATTTCTTCAATGATGCTCTCGAACATTGGTCGAGTCACATCGGGGAAATGAGGCACCAACTCACTAAGGGTCGATCTTCCTGGCTCACCAAAAGATTTAGCAAGCGTGCAAACCATACCTTGTCTGCGTTTTTGGAGAATTTGACTTGCTTCCATTTGTGTTTGCACCGATTGGTTAAGTTGCAAAAGACTATCTTCCTTTCGATTCAAGATGCTTTGTTGCTGAGCACTAAGTAAGCCAATGAGACCTCCGTATTCTTGAAGTTCATCACGAAGTAGGTTCAACAACTCCTCCCAATCAAACTTGTATAAGTCCCGGTTTGCCTGAGAAAGATTAACCATTGTGATCAGGGTTTAGTTTTTTCTTCGGTGAAGACTGCATTCCATTCAATTGCTGTTGCAGGATAGTAGATATGCCAAAACCTCCACCTTGGGCAATGCTCTCGGAAATAGCATCCGTAAAGAAATGGCGATAAAGACGACTTCCCTCGCTATCCTCGTTAAAAACACCTTTAAACATCGGCTTTAAGGCATCGTTTAAAAACTGCTTAACAAGGACTGACTCAAATTGTTGACTAACCGCAGCATTTTTTTGTTCGTCTGAAGCATGTTTCGAGTGAACCATTTCCTTGAGCATAGAAGAGTCCATGCCTACAAACTTTGAGCCTATTCCTTCTACTTCCATATCAGTTTATAATAAGTTCAGCCTGAAGGGCCCCAGCGTTTTTTATTGATTGCAAGATCGAAGACATTTCCCGAGTAGTTAGTCCGAGCTTGTTCAAGGCTGTCGCCAATTCGTTGACCGTAGTGGCACCTGGTGGATCCAATTCTCCAATTGCTTCAAACCTTCCAACCTCTTCGATGAGTTCCGCATTTTCTCCCTCCATCAAAGTTGTAGCACCTTGTGAAAAAGGGAGAGGTTGGCTCACCCCCGTTGTTGGATTAAGAAAGATCGTTATATTACTGCTACTCACAGCGACCGGAGATATACGAACATTTTGAGTAGCCACAATTGTTCCCGTTCTTTCGTTGACAATGACTTTGGCGGGCACGTCTGGTTTTACATCAATACCTCCAATTGCAGCTATAAAATTAGTAGTTTGACCAGCAAAAGTAGATGGTATGCGTACATTCACTACCCCTCCATCTTCAGCTAAGGATGTACCTGGATAATAATTATTTATAGCCTCTGCCATTTTAACAGCGGTTAAATTATCTGGGGAACGAAGAATCAAGTCCAAGGAGTTGTTTCGGACAATCGAAATAGGGATCTCTCGCTCTACCGTGCCCCCATTCGTAACCATTCCAACAGTTGGATGGTTCACCTGAACATTTCCGCCAGCATTACCGGCAGAAAGACCTCCCACAGAAACTGCACCTTGAGACACAGCATATACGACACCATCAGCACCCCTTAATGGAGTTTGAAGCAGGATTCCGCCCTGAAGAGAATCTGCATTTCCAATAGAAGAAACCGTAACATCGATTTTCCCACCCTCCTTAGCAAAAGCACCTATTTCTGCAGTTACCATAACCGCAGCAATATTTCTCGATTTATCTGCTTTGTCTGCTCGGATCCCCAAGGTTTCCAGTGCGTTGAGAATGCCAAGCTCGGTATACTCGATACGAGAATCTCCCTGCCCCGCTAGACCTGTAACTATACCGTAGCCGTATAACTGATTGCTTCGACTCCCACGCACATCCGTAAGATCTTTGATTCTAGCGGCATTTAGTGATACGCAACTGAGGATCAGAACAAAGCTAAAAAAATGCATTCGTAAAATCATTTGCAAGACTAGAAAGGATTAATGACGGAAGCTAAACGCTGATACCAAGACTGTTTTTGGGCATCATTCAAACTTCCCTTGGATACGAATTCAACTTGAGCATCCGCAATATACTGTGAGGAAACGATATTGCGGTAACGTAAACCGTCCTTAAAACCAAATCCAATATCTTCCTGGCGAACCATTCCTTTGAGTACGGCATAATAACTTTCGCCCGAAAATGTTACCATTCTCGCACCTTCAAGAACGAGAACGCCATTAGGAAGCACATCAATTACAATAACGCTTAAGCGTCCCTTGAGGTCTTGAGTATTTGCAATCGACCCACCACCTTGGCTGTTGCTTTTAGTTTCAATTTGAGTCGACGGTAATTGACCATTGTGCGTCCCCATTTTGCTGTTTGCAAAAAGGAACTGTTGAACTGCATTCTCAATTTGAGAATTACGATTTCTGACTGAATTCTGTGAGGCAGCCAAAGAAGAGCTTTCCGCAACATCAATTGTTATTAGGTCACCAACTTTAAATGCTCGTTTCCCACCAAATAAACCTCGTTGATCGCTGGAGCTTCTCAACCAGAGCGAAGTGCCGAAAACATCTGCACCCACAAATAACAAAAGAATAAAAAATACTTTATTAAACATCATAGATGTACCTTGACACTGTTTCCGTCCAACACTTTAGCACTAAATTCTTTGTTGGAACTAATATTTTTAACACGAACCGTAGAATCTTTTACTCCATTTTCTAAAGCCACGCCCTTCATGGTGACATAAATACCATTTCCTGATGCAAAAACATTTACCAAGTCGCCTTTTTCAATAAGGGTTGTTTTGGAAAGCAAATTCCACTTTAGTGGGTTTCCTGGTTTGAGGTTAGAATCAATTTGATACCCCGAAAGCTTGGCAGATGCGGGTACTGAATTTGCATGACTTTTCAGCACATCAACTTCTCTAAGTTCGAAACTACCCAAGGAAGGGGTTGCCCCACGAGTAAGAGGTACTTTGGAAAACAAGACATCCTGCATATGAGCCAACCTTAAAGGCATAGAGAAATCACCTTTTTTCTGTCCTTTATCCCAAATGCTAAAACGGGCAAAAGTACTTCCTACAAGCTCCTCAGGATTACAGTCTCTAATCTTTACTTGAAAATTAGAACTAACCTTGAGAGGAGTCCATTCACGTCCAAGAAAAGCCAATACCTTACCCTCGACTTGGTAGCGATGCTTGAGTAATTCGCTTAGCCTAGCTTCTAGCATGGATCGATCCAATAACTGACTACCTGAGTCTAAGGTATGGCTATTGGAAGTGTGTGAAGAGTGTGAATTGGAAAAAAAAGCGGATGTCTTTTTTTGAATATCATCACCAGAATGTGTAGGGAAAGAAATAGGTTTGAGAAACCTTTCAACTCCCGCATTTACAATAGATACAAGAAATAAAGAAATCCCTATTAAACAGAATTTCATCGATTATCGCTTGAGCTGATTGACTCGTGAAAGCATATCATCCGAAGTCTGTATGGATTTAGAATTCACTTCGTAAGCACGCTGAGCAATGATCATGTTAACCATCTCTTCCACAACATTTACATTCGACATTTCTAAGTATCCTTGTTGCAGCACCCCAAAACCGTTTTCTCCCGGAGCACCAATTTCGGGGGGACCGCTAGCTTCAGTTTCAATATATAAATTTCCTCCCTGTGACTTAAGTCCTGAAGGGTTTGGAAAACGAACTAATTCTAATTGGCCGATAATTTGAGTGCCATCTGCAGTTTCAGCAGAAACTTCTCCAGTGGGCGAAATGAATACATTCGTTACTTCTGGGTCAACTTGTAAGCCAGCGGCAAGAGGCAAAGCGTCTGCGGTGGTAATCTGCCCATCTGGACCAATCTTGAAAGCTCCGTCTCGCGTGTAAGCCTCAGTGCCGTCAGCCTTCTCAACTTGAAAAAATCCTCCTCCATCAATTGCCACATCCAACTTTTCGCTTGTCTGAGTAAGTTGGCCCTGAGTAAAAATTTTTGCGGTGGAAACTACCTTTGTACCATTGCCCATTTCAACTCCTGTCGGAATAACATTACCCGCACCAGTTTGACCTCCAGATTGTCGAGGGTTTTGGTAGAGCAAATCTTGAAATTCAATTTTATTCTTCTTATAGCCAGTTGTATTTACATTGGCAATGTTGTTGGAAATAACATTCAGATTTAGTTGCTGGGCCTGCATACCAGTCGCTCCGGAATAAAGGGATAAGTTCATAATTATTTTTGTTAGCTGGTTTGACCAAGTGTTCCAATTGCTTTTCCTATATTTTGGTCAAAAGTTTGTATCATTTTTTGGTTGGCTTCGTGGGCTCTGGAAACTTCGATTAATCCAATCATTTCCTCGATAGCAGAAACATTACTATTTTCGAGAAAGCCTTGCAGGATCGTAAAGTTTTCAGGCTCTGCTGATTCGGGAACCACACCTTCTTCTTTGGCCACAAATCCGCCTCCGACTTTCTGTAAATTAAGGAGAGGGTTTTCAAAAGCAAATACACCAATCTGCCCCACTAACTGTTCCATTTGAAAAACTTGGCCTTCCTTGTCGATCGTAACATCTCCTTGGCCGGGTATCACAGATATGGATGCTCCAGTAGAGTCGGAGAACTCATGTCCCATACTGTTGACCATCGTGCCTTCAGCATTAAAGTAAAATTGACCGTCACGAGTATAGACAGAGTCTCCACCAGCATTTTTGAGTGCAAAAAAACCATCTCCACGAAGTGCCATATCCATCGGGTTAGAGGTTTCACGAAGTTCCCCCTCAATATAGTCGACCTGGTTTTTCATTACCGGGAAAGAACCAGGCATTTCATGCCTTAGTCTATCGTGTGTAGACCTTGCAATTTCACCACCCTCAACAGCCTCAAAAGATACAGCAACTTTTTTAAAGCCTGCCACATGACTTGCTGCAATATTATTAGCGATTATGTTTTGGTACTGTTCTAAACCACGAAGAGCTGAGGCATTTTCATACAATGATAAATTCACGAGAATAAGAAAGCAACTATTGTGCCACAAAGTAGAAAAGTTGGTACATTAATTTCATGAAGATAGGTATAGTAACGCATATCATCTCCACCGAGGTGATGCCGAGAAAATCGCCAAAAAAGCGAAACTTCTAATAAAGACAGTTAATTTCCAGAATCTTCCCCTCTGGAAGGTGAATAACAATTTTAGTGGGAGATCCATCGGTAGATAAGACTTCTACTTTAGGACAATCCTTTTCGTCATAGATAATCTCAGAAACTTGTTCTTTCACCTCGCTTGAACTTTCGAGAGATTCGGAATCTCCAACCTCATTACCCTGATCCAGGTAGGTAGAAAAAGAAGAAGATTTGGATGCATCCAAGGAGGCACCTTTTCCAGATAAATAACTTTCCATAATTAATCAGTAAGCAAGTGGCATACCGCTTTTTTATCGGTATTTAGCCAGATCTTCTTCGCTAACATCAAGAACAAGGCTAAGTTCGACACGCCTGTTCTTATCTTTACGATTGGGAAACCTAATACGGTTGGGTTTGGTTGCTCCATGCCCTGTCATCCTTTCAAGTTTCCCTTCCAGTTCACCAGATGAGTAATGGTCTAGTGCTCGAGTCACTTCCATCGCTTGGTACAGCGAAAGTTCCCACTCAACCTTAGCATGGTCCAAAGTTTGGTTACTCAAATCCATCGAATGCGAATCAATGCGATAGGTTAAAACATGTTGCGAAAGCAGCCAAGACATTCGTTGCATGACTTTTCTACCATGGTTAGTAAGTTGAGAAGAATCAGAATCAAATAAAGGTTTGTCATCGCCATGGTACAAGGTGACTTTCAAACCGTCTGAAGTGACCTCTAGCTGAATGACTGAGTCGTCTAACTCATGCAGTTTTAAACGTTTATACCAGTCTTGAGCAATTCTGTGAAGGACATCTATATCAATTGATGTGGTGTCATTGGTATTTCTCATTGTAGTGTCTGAACGCCCTACAATTTGGTCTACCATACTACCTGGTCTCGCATCCTTCTGCTCAACAGGAGTCGATTTGGGCACACCTGCTTTGTATGGATCCCTAAAAAATCTGGTAGTTGCAATAATTACTTCTTCGTCTTGGGAAAGAATCCACAGGACAAGAAAAAGAGACATCATTCCGGTAACAAAATCTGCATAAGCCACCTTCCATGCCCCGCCATGGGCTTGCAAACTGAAAGTTTTCTTACCCTGAATTGGAAATGACATAAAAGAAAAACAAGACACTCAAGCACCTTTGGCTGCATCCTTGCATTGTTCCTCCAACTCATCGGCAGTGGGTTGAATTTGCTTGTCCAAGGAACGCCTGCCAATCTCAACAGCCATGATGGGTGAAAGTCCAGTGGCAAATCCAGAAACCGATCTTTCCACAATCCTGTAATAGAGAAATTCTTGGGCTTGGTTAAGAGAGACTAATCGACCAATGGGAACTCCAATTCCATAAGCTAGGAAGATACCTAAAAAAGTTCCGCTTAATGCTGCAGCAACTTTATAACCTACAGATTCAGGATCCTCCAAGTTTGACATCGTGTTAATAATTCCTAGTACGGCAGCAACAATTCCGACTCCTGGCAAGGCATCTGAAATCATTTCTATCGCCTTTATAGACCTGCTTGCCTCATCTTCTCTACTGCTCAATTCCGATGCCAGAATACCACCAATTTCTCCAGGTTTACACCTACCATCCACAATGGGCCTCAGTGAGTTGCAAAGAAATTCTACTAGACCAGCGTCATTCAAAAAGGAGGGATACTTCGTGAATATAGAGCTATTATTAGGATCACTAACATGCTCATCCAATGCGGGAGTTCCTTTTCGCCTACCTAGCATAAACAACTCATAGAGCAAAACGAGCAAGTCGATGTACTTATCCCTACTCCCAATACCTCCCTTGAATGCCTTGATGATGTCTGACTTTAGGGCGTTGAGCACGGTGACAGGGCTAGACACAACAAGAATGCCAAGACCAATTCCACAAATAATCATGATTTCTCCAGCATGAATAAGAGAAACAGGATTCCCACCAGCAACAGCAAATCCGCCAATGCATGAGACGAAAACAATTATAATACCAACTGTAAGAAGCATGAGATTATCGGGTTATTCAGATGACGGTTTGAAAGTGAGCTCGTAAAGTGAGAATAGAATGGGAGATTATCTGACTAATTCTGCCCTCGGATAAATTGAAAGTATGTGCAATCTCAGAAAGTCTTAATTCTTCCATGTAATAAAGCATTAAAATTTTTTGATGTTGATCAGGCAATTCTTTTATTCGTTCACGGAGATGTAAAATCTTTTCTTTTTTTTCTACTTTTTCAAAAGCAGTTGTTTCTGTGGGGTCATGAATAGTCTCATGCAAACTGAGGGAGTTTTCGTCGTTACTGGAATTGCCTGCATCTGAATCGATTGGAACAAACAGAACAGGTTGAGTCTGCTTGAGAAGATGTTGATAATCCTTGTTACACAAACCTAACGCTTCCGCAACTTCGGAGTCGCTGGGGGGACGCTGAAGTTTTGCCTCCAATTTCAATATCGTGCTTTGTAAAGATTTGGCCTTTGCACGATTGGCTCTGGGCAAATGGTCAATTTTTCTCAACTCGTCGAGTAACGATCCCTTTATTCTCAAAATTGCGTAATTCCCGAAGGATTTTCCTTTGGATGGATCAAATCGATTAACCGCTAAAATGAGAGCCTTAACTCCTACACCATACATATCATCAGATGCGTATGATTCGGGAAAATGATGCCTCATCCTCGAAACAATTGATTTAACTAAGGGCAAATATTTTTCAATCCAAGCATCCCTGGAATGCTTGTCCTTCATTGCCTTTTGGTAGAGGCCAGCTGCTTCCTGCAAACCTGCCTTCATCTCTTTTTGCGAATTTGCTAACATCAATTCTAGTGGTTCATTTTAAGGCTTGAAGCAACTTTACTCTTGCTTAGGGCTTCAAGGTTGGTTGCAGCGGCAAGTTCATCTAGGGACTGTTCGGAAGATGAGCTTGCTCTACTTTTTTTGGCCCGAGATTCACCTAAGTCTCCCTCAACCATCTTCGCTACTGATCTATTTGAGGAACTGGATTGCTTAAGAGCAAAGCCTAGAATAAACCTTCCGAGAGAACCTAAAACCAAACACCCCAACGCACCTTTAATCAAAGCAATGACTGGGTCTGCATCCACGAAAATGGATATAAGATAAAAAAACAAGAAACCAGAAAAGCCACACAGGAAGAATAAAAATTTGGCGTCGTCGTGCATGGCTTAGGCTCGTTGAAATGAATACAATCCCTTACTGTAAAGTTCTTGCGGGAAAGTCCGGGCTATGAGTTGATTAAGTACTCCCCTAGAAACATCTCCAGTTACATTCTGTCCATTGCAAATACAAAAGGGGAGCAAATTCGAATCGAGGAGCAATGGCCATAACTTGGTTGAATTCGAAAGCTCATCAAAATGGGTTATAGCTAAATAATTTGCTTTAGCGTGATTGGCTAAGTTTAAGCTTTTGGAAAGAATTTGCGAATCATAGGCCCCATTTAAAACGAGAATTCTCGAAGAAATATTTTTTTTATCCAACACTTCACCGGCATTTTCCCATTCTTCCGCATTAGAAATAGACAACCCAGGCACATCGACGAATAGTGGAGATTGATTGCTAGCAGGAGGGCATTTATCTACCTCACGAAACAAAGTCACTCCAATGACTTCGCAAAATATTCTTAGTGCGTCGTCAGGGTTGGGCATGCCATTTTCAATCTTAAGAACATTGGGCACACGCTTGTTTATAAAAACTTCGTGCGCCAAAAGTTTACACAGAGTTGTTGTCTTACCAACCCCTGGGGATCCTAACAAGGCTACACTATCATTTAGGGATACTTCACCTCTTTTCCCCATTCTGTCGGTTAGCCCTTGGGTGATTGCTCGAAGTGCGTCTGCCAATGGCAATTCGCAAATATCTTTCCATTCTACCCAAGATTTTAACCTTGCTAAGAGTGGTAAATCAAAACCCGACCGAGCGAGCAACTTAACGATATCTGTTTCTCCATCATCCAAGATCTCGTTGTCTACAATTTTTTCTTGGGATATCTCTGTTTTACCAAGACTGGCTTGATCATCCTTGATTTGAGGGGCTATAGTTTCATCCATCTTCACGGAATCATTGCCCATTTCATTGCCCGCACTGATCCCATTGCCTTGGTCATTACTTTCACCAACCTCAGCAATAACCTCAAGCTTAGGGGATGAAATAAACCTTTTCAAGCCCTCCCCTCCTACCTGACGTACTGAAGTAACCCGTGCTTGATCTCCAAGTTTTTCTCTAATCAAGCGAACGGCTTCTTCCGCAGAGCGCACAACCAAACGATATTTCTTTGGTGCTTGAGTTGTTTCTTTATCTTGCATTAATCCGGTGGGCTCAAACAGCTAATTCAGTAACCTTTGAAGTAGGAGAGACATTGGGAAGTTCATCTTCAATATTTGTAGCAATCTCTTGAGGAATCGAGTACTGGGGAAGACTAATGGCCCCAAAAGGCTCAATGTATGTTTCACTGGGTATTTCCTGATAAGCCAAAACGGTTAATTGTGGGAAACTAGGCTCCATGAACCTTCTAAAGGCAAGCCTAAGCTCAGAAGTCGTAACAATAACTGGCGTAAGCCCAGCTGAAGACATCTCATCTATTTTGGGTTCCAACTCGGCCAAAATCCCTTGGGTAACTTCAGGGTCCATTACCATGCCGACATCAAACTGACTTCTCTTCACCCTCTGCAAGAGCGATTGTTCGAGCTTCGGTTCAAAAGTTAGGGCAGTAAGTTTATTTTTGTCGGACTCAAGCTCCTTCACGAAATACATGCCCAATCTTTTTCGTGCCTGTTCAGAAAGATCATCGGGTGTTTTGGTGACCGGTGCCATATCCGCTATCGTTTCAAGAATAAGGGTAAGGTTTTTAATGGACACTTTTTCTCTTAATAAATTCTGCAAAGTTCTTTGGATTATTCCCACATTGACGAGGTCTGGGAGAAGTTCGCTAACGAGTGTGGGGTTTTTATCCTTGATCAAATCAAGCAACCTCTGTGTTCCTTCGCGTTCCAATATAAGGTATGCAAACCTTTTGAGGGAATCAGAAAGGTGGGTAACGAGAACGGACGCTGGATCAACCACGGTAAACCCTTCAACCTCGGCCATCCTTTTATCACTTTGAGGAATCCAATACGCTTTAATACCAAAAACTGGCTCAGTTGTTTCAATACCATTGAGTTTGCTATCATCGGCATCCCCCATGTTCATTGCCAGTAATCGATCTGGAACAAGAGAAGCACGGACAATTTCTTTGCCTCTCAACAGAAATCTGTACTCATTTGGCTCTAATTCAATATTATCCCTTACTCCGATGGTTGGAAGCAACATGCCCATCTCACTAGCAAAATTAGTACGAGCACCTGTAATCCGTTCAAGCAAATCACCACCCTTGGTTTTATCAGCTAAAACCAATAGTCCATAGCCCATCTCCATTCCAAAAACCTCTTGATCAATTGCCTGCTCCATCGGCGATAGCTCCGAGGCAGCGGTTGTTCCGCTCCCGTGAGCAATACTATCAGGTGCTGGGTTACCTACTGAAGATCCTTGGGGTGTTTTGGTAGATGAATTAGGCAGTTCTTCAATTCCTGTTTCTTCCAACTTTTTTCTTGATAGGTAAAATGCAGACCCAAAACACACCATGGAAAGGATGAAGAACGGCCAAAAAGTTTCTGACAAAAAGAGAGAAAACAAAAGTAACAAAACTCCAGAAATGGCAATAGCCCGAGGATAGACGGTTAACTGCCTACCTACAAACTCCCCTAAGTTTGCTTCATCAGACGAACGGGTCACTAAAATACCTGCAGCAATAGAAATGATGATAGCCGGAATTTGAGAAACCAACCCGTCACCGATTGAGAGAATTGTGTAGGTTTCAAGGGCTGAGGTAACATCCATATCCCTCTGAAAATAACCTATCAATATTCCCCCAATTACATTTACCACGGTGATGATTATTCCAGCAATAGCATCGCCTCGGACAAACTTACTGGCACCATCCATAGACCCATAAAAATCAGCATCTTTTTGAATTTTTTCTCGACGATAAAGTGCTTCTGCCTCGGTTATAATCCCAGCGTTCATTTCAGCATCGATTGACATTTGCTTACCTGGCATAGCATCCAGTGTAAAGCGCGCAGTTACCTCGGCAATACGCCCTGCACCTTTAGTTATGACAACAAAATTAATGATGACGAGGATGAGAAAGATTACCGCCCCGACCACATAATTTCCACCTACAACAAAAGTCCCAAAAGATTTAATCACTGATCCCGCATCCGCATCCAGAAGAATCAAACGGGTTGAGGCAACATTCAACCCCAGACGGTATAATGTGACGGCAAGAAGGATGGTCGGAAACACTGAAAACTCAGGTGGTTCCTTGACATAAATAACCGTAAGTAAAATAAGTAAAGATACGGCAATACTGATTACTAGCAAAATGCTAAGAAAGTCTTTGTGAATGGGAACAACTAGAAGAAAAACCGCTCCAAATAGGCCAAAAATAAAGCCTAAATCAGAATTACCACTGAATTTTGATAAAAAATTGTAAACAGCTGCTTTCACTGCGTTCATGAAAACGAAAGAGATGAACCTCCTTTTGCCAAAAGACGACGAGCCTTAAGACGATGGAAGTAGTAGGCATGAGATTGATATACCTGAGCAAGAATTTCGGCTACAACTTGGTAAAGTTCTAAAGGAATAGGCATTCCGACTATACCGATTTCGTAAAGCATACGTGCCACCGGTTTGTTCTCAACCGTTGGTACTTCATACTCTCTTGCAATCGCTTTTATTCTTCTGGCCAATAGATCTTCTCCTTTCGCAATAACAACAGGAGCATTATCCGCGCCTTTTTCATAACGAAGCGCAACAGCGAAGTGAGTTGGATTCGTAACAACAACATCAGCAGTCGAAACATTTTGAAGGTTTTGCCCCATAACTAAATCCATTGCTTTTTTACGCTGAGCAGATTTAACCTCGCTCGAAACCTCTTTACTCTTCCTCTCTTCCTTAACCTCCTGTTTGGTCATTTTCATTTCATCATTATTTTCCTTTTTTTTGATAAGGAAATTAATCACAGCAATCACACTCATCAAAAGAATAAGAATTAAAAACATGACCAGCAACAACTTAAGAATAAAGGAAGGTATGTATTGGACAGGGATTGGAGCGTAAAAAATTGGGTCGTCCAAAAAAATCATAATCGTGAACCAAATTACGCTTCCTATTGCTAAAAACTTCAGAAAATCAATCAAGAAGGCCTTCAAAGCTTTAAGACCAAAAATACGCTGAACTCCCTTTAAGGGATTTACTTTGCTAAGTTTGGGTTCTGCTGCCTTTGGTGTGAACCTGAAACCAGTCTGCAAACCTTCAGAAATTAAGGATGCAAAGAAACAACCAACTAAGAGCGGCAACACAATCAGGGCCATGGCAAAGTAAGATTCTGTTAATGTATGGGCTACCCCTTCTTGGGTTGCCGTGATGGAATCAATGTTTTCAAAAACTGCTTGGGTAAACATCATCAAATCAGCTGCCTTGCTAGGACCCCATGTAAAAATTATAAGTGTCCCCACGAGAAGCGTAACTGTCATTCCAATCTCAGGGGCTTTAGCAAATTGCCCGCGAGAACGAGACTCCGAAAGCCTTTTCTCGGTAGGCGGTTCAGTCTTCGAGCTCTTGTCTACATCTGCCATAAGTAAAATTCTAAGACTGAATAATTTCGAGCATAACTTCAACTGATCGACGAGAATGCTCAATGATGTATGATGATATTAACAAGAGACAGGATATAAGAAGTAAAAATCCACACATTATCCGAACTGAAAAACTTGTAATGAAAACATTCATCTTCGGAACAGCCTTACCTAAAACCGCAAAAGAAATATTCACGATAAAATTCAAGGCAATAAATGGCGCTGCCATTAAAACACCAAGAACAAAAACATTCGAGACTTCTCTCACATATTCAACCATAGGGTTGGATCTCAATAAAAACTCTCCAATCGGCAAAATTTCAAAGCTTAAAACGAATGCACGCATGACATCTAAATGGACTCCAACAACAAAAAAAATAAGCAGACTGAAATAATAAAACAAACTTGTTAAAGTAGCATCCGTGGAACCTAAAAGGGGATTCACACTGTTACTTGCCATCAGTCCGATTTCATAAGAAATCAAGAATCCGGCTAATTCTACAGCGAAAAATACCATTCGCACCATCATGGCCAACATCAGACCTACGCAAACTTCATTCATGGCGAGTAAAATCGCTCCAGCAAAATGTTCTGCCAAGGAAAGATCTGCCGGAACAAGTGGATTTACCAAAAGGGATAGAATCAGACCAAACGCCATCCTCATACGAACTGGAATAAGCCTACCTGCAAACAAAGGAATGCCTAAGAAAAAAGCACCTGTCCGAAGAAGAACAAGTACCCATACGACAATTTCTCCAGCCTCAATGGTCACTGAGCCATAGTCGGAATCATATTAAACATAGATACACAAAAATCCACCATCGTTGTAAGAATAAAATTTGCGGAAATAACGATGGCTAAAGACACGCAAACTAGCTTGGGCACGAAAGTAAGTGTTTGTTCCTGTAAACTAGTGATAGACTGTACGAAACTGACCAATAGTCCCACAACCGTTGCTGTACCAAGAATAGGAACCGCAAGCAGAAGCCCTGTTTGTAGAAGATTCCTCATTATATCAACAGCTAATTCGAGGGTCATTTGATCATTCAGGTTTTAAGCAATATTGAAACTCTGCACCAATGATTGTACAATGAGGTACCAGCCATCGACTAAAACAAACAATAAAAGTTTGAAAGGCATGGATATTACAACGGGTGGCATCATCATCATGCCCATAGACATCAAGGATGATGCGACAATAAAGTCGACAATGATAAAGGGGATGAAAATAAGAAAGCCCATTTGAAAAGCAGTCCGAAGTTCACTGAGAACAAATGACGGAACAACAATGCTGAGAGGAAGCTCATCTCTAGTCATTGCACCTTGCCTTGAAATCTCCAGGAAAAACTGAGCGTCTTCCTGGCGGGTTTGATTCATCATAAAGTCCTTCATGTACGCAGTGGCAACCATCAAAGCTTCAGAAGATTTCATGGATTTCTCCATGTATGGGGTCACAGCATCATCGTAAATCTTATTCCAAATAGGACCCATGACAAAAAAGGTTAAGAACAGAGCAAGCCCAATAATAATTTGACTGGACGGAGCCGCGTTAACTCCAATCGCGTTTCTCACAAATCCCAGGACAATTACTATCCGGGTGAAACATGTCATCATCATTATCACAGATGGTCCCAGGGTCAATATGGTCATTGCGATAACCATTTGAATAGCTAACCCAAAATCTCCATCTTCATTGGCCCCCGAAACATCAATCCTTAACCCAGGTGACCCGGTGCCTGATGTTTGTGCATCCGCAAATCCTAACGGAAGTAAAAAAAGTACTAGAAGTACTAAAACCCAGGGAAAGCGATAGAAAAAAGTAGCTTTCATTCGCTGATGGTGGATACAGCTAAACTGTGATCACTCAAATCATCATCCAATTTCGCTAAATGCTCAATTTTACCAGGACTCACACCAAGCAAATGCTTTTGCGAACCATACTCAGCAACAACAATAAATTGACGGTTTCCAAGTGGACGAGAGTCGGATAAAACAATTTTCCCTTTTGTTTTTAGGCCATTGAGGCTATTTCCTCCAGAGGAATTTCCAAGTTTAGACACACCGTAAGCAATAGCAGCGAGAAGCAAAAGAAAACCCACACTCCTTAAAGTAAGAGAAAGCCAGTTAGGATCTCCATTTTGCAAAGATGCTAGGGTGACAAAAGCAAATATACTAGGGGAGTTCATTGCATGTTTACTGCAAATTTAGCTCGCATCGTCTCAATTACCGAGCAGGCAGAGGGAATGCCCCTTCAAGACATCGTGTCTAAAATCTCAGTAATTTTTAATCCAAAGCGATCGTCCACAACAATCACTTCTCCCAAGGCTACCAACTTTCCATTGACAAGAAGACTGACTGGGTCTTTGGCGTTTTGCTTGAGTTGTATTTGAGCCCCCGGACTTAGTTCAACGATTTCCTTCATGGGCAGTTGAGCAGTACCCAACTGTACAGTGACTTGGACTTTAACATCCATAACGATATCCATTTTATTACTATCCATGAGCTTTGCTTATAAGATTAAGACCTTCGGTTGTACACTCGTTAACTTGAAAAGCAACCCGATCATTCTCTAAACCAATTTCTCCAATAAAACAGGTGCGGTTTTCAATGCGAAGATTAGTTTTTCCGATCAAAGTTGGACTTAGTTCAACAACATCATCAACTTCTAAATTCATCATATCTTTAACAGTTAGTTCAAAAGCATCCCATTCTGCTGAAACTGGAACTGGAATATGATCGTAAACTTCATGCCATTTAAGGGAGGCTGCTTTCTTTTTAGTATCAGTATTATCAGATGAGGCCAACAGTTTACTTAAAACGGGCTCCAATGTATAATACGGCACAGCGATGCGAAGCGGACCAGAAACATCCCCGAAGGAAGCTTCCATCGACAATATAAGCATCATCGCGTCGGGAGGCGATGTTTGCAGAAATTTCCCAGTTGTTTCCGTTCCAATTACACTCGGGGTAAGCTTACGGGTGGACTCCCACTGCTTACACCATTCCTCCAGTATGATAAGATTAAAATCCTCGACCAATGCTTTTTCGATATCAGTCAACCCACGCTCCTCTGGATTTGTGGATCCCCTTCCCCCGAGAATGCGATCTACTACAGTGGCCGAAAGATGAGCATTCACATCAAGCAAACCAACCCCGTTTAACTCCTGAACTTTGAAAAGTGTCACGCAAGAAGGGTTTTTTATTGAATCAGTGAAAGTACTGTATAAATCAGCCCCCAAATCGTCTAACTCTAAGTTAAATTCAGTTCGCAAGAACATGGAAAGGTGACCAGACAGATAATAAACGAATTGTTCGCACTTGGACTTCAGCCTTCCCAAGTCAGAATCTGACAAAATAATAGGATTAGTAAAATCGTATTTCTTTACCTTTACAGCGGACAAATCGGTAACCTTTGTACCATCGTGCAAGAAAAGAACTTTGCCTGAAGATGAGCTTTCGATCTCATCTAAATCGAAACTTTCATCATCTAAATTTGTGGGTTCTGACATGAACTAGAAAATAGATAAGTTACTGAACAACGAATTGAGTAAAGTAGATGTTACGAATTAAATCGCTCTCTCCATCTCGATACTTCTTCAACACTTGGGAAAAAGACTTCTTCAGGTCCACCCGAACACGCTCCTGAAAACCATCTAACTGAGCATCTTCGTAAGTGTACCCACCCATAATCGAGAGGGCTTTATCGCGAATTCTATGCTCATTCATCTCTAGTACTTTTTCGAAGTCCCCGGCCAACCCTTCAAGGCGCACCTCAAGGTTAATATACCTTGACTTTATAGGACCGCCCAAATTCGTAATTAATTGTTTAATTTCGTAAAATTTCTCTTCTCCGGAAGGTTCCATATCCAACGGTTGTCCACCTTCAATTATTTGAGGCTTTATGGTCTGCTCAGGCTTATTTGCTTTGATAACAAAAAACATAGCACCAACTGTAAGTAATGGAGCAAGAATAATGGCAAGTAATGCTGGTAGCATACCACCACCTTTGGAACCACCATTGGATTTAGAATCTTCAGAAATTTCGTCTAATTGATCTGCACTCATTTTGTTAGGTATATTTTAGGAGATTATCTTTTGAGATTGATCGCTTCGTTAAGTATTTGGTCAGAGGTCGTGACAACTCGCGAGCCTGCTTGAAAGGATCTTTGGTGTGTAATCATCATGGCAAACTCATTGGTTAAATCAACATTTGAAAGTTCTAGTGCATACTGCGTCAGTTTACCATTAGACTGAGTAGCAGGTACAGTGTTATTAAGTTTGGTAGCAAGATCTTGCCCCGGACTTCCATTCGTATAATAGCCATTACCAGCCCTTCTGAGATACTGAGGGGATTGAAAGTTGGCTAACATAATCTGCCCCGCGGACCGGGAAGAATCGACCCCCTCTTTGTTCACTATCAAATTAAAGGTTCCATCCATGTCAATTTTGCGAGCAAGCAAACTTTCCCCTTCCTCTAAGGTGTATTTCAAGGCTTCACCATTGGTATTTTGGACTTCATAACGGAATTGATCCCGAGTCACCAGAGTGCCCTCTGCAGTAACATCAAATGAGCCTATTCGAGTAAAATACTTCTCTCCTGATGTAGGGTCTGCGACCTCAAAGAAACCCCCGGCATTGGGCAATGCCTCTCCATCAATCGCGACATCCAAATCGATTGCTGTGCTCTCAAGCACCCCTTGACTGAAATTGGTAGAAACTCCACTAACATGTACACCTGTACCCATGTTGTGCAAATTGTTACTCGATGCACCATCCGCACCAGTTTCGGCCTTATTTAAATGCAGATAAAAATTGTCTGAATAATTGATGCGGGATGACTTGTAACCAACTGAACCTGAATTTGCGATGTTGTTACCAAGAACCTGTAGGCCTTCTGTGAAACTCTTAAGAGCGGAAATTCCGTTTTGTAAAGAAGAGATCATGGAAATCAGGAGTCTTTCAAACTAACTTTTACAACCGTCTCTGGATCATACATTTTACCATCAACAACAAGTTTATCAGATCCTTCATCATCCGTTTCAACAGATTTAACGAACCCGCTGACTTCACTACCCTGATCGTCAAGGGTAACTTTCTTACCAAGAAAACTATGAGCAAGCATAGAGTTATGGGATTGAGCGAAATTTGAAAAACCGTCAGTGAACTGCTGCATTTGCTCCAGTGAGGCAATATTTGCCATTTGAGAAATAAACTCCGTATCCTTCATTGGTTCCAATGGGTCTTGATTAGTAATCTGGCTTGTAAGAAGTTGCAGGAAATCCTGCATTTCGAGTTGGGATTGGCTTGATGTATCTCGACTCGTTGAAGGGTTTGAGTAGTTGCTAGCGTTACTTATTTCTTTGCCGATCAGTGAGTCTATCATAGGTTCAGGGATTAGGATGTTAAAGGTCTCGATAAGAAGAAAAAATTTCTCCAGTTAATTTGGTGTCACTCGAAAGAGAAGACCGGACGGTTTGTAGGATAGTGTCCATAGTTTCATCTAACAAATCTCGGATTCGAGAATCAGGGGAGATGAAGTTAAAGCGGACTTCATCGTCAAACTTCTCAATTTTAACTGAATATTTTCCACCATCTGGTAAATCTTGGGAAAACCGAACTGCAGAATATCCATCTTTAGAAATCTGTGATAACCTTGGGAGAATACCAGATGTAAATGATAGAACCAAGTTATCAGAAGGAGAAGATCTTTCGCGATGCTGAAAGTCAAAAGATTCGTCCTGGTTATCTGTGGTAATGCCATAGTCCCTTGCAGAAGCATGATTCGCGCCACCACCTTTGCGGCGTTCTTTTTCCTCTTTCCCTTCCGAGTTCTTACAATAAAACGCATGTTTGGTGTAAGCAAGAAAACTGGCTTTATTGAAAGTCTGTTTTTCAGTCAAAAAGAGAGAAGATGGGTTGAAGGCAGAAGGACTAGATGCCAAAGGATTTGCTGTTTGAGGAGCTCTTGCACCATCTTTGAGAACCGTGCGAGCAAGGTTAAACACTTTACCCTGTTTACTTTGAGAAAATTGCATTTCTGATTTTGCAGGATTCGTAAATTTCCCTACGCTTGGTTTGGCAGATTGATTCCCCCGAGAACCTCCAACCTGAGGAATTACCTTCGGCAGACCAGCATGTGAGGTTTTGTTGTTTTGCGAAGATTTAGTTTGCTGGCTCGGATTTTTCTTTGATCCCATGACCTCTGCAAAAGAAGCAGGTGCCGATTTCGGAGGCATCCAAAAGGTACCATTTTTGCCTACTGAACTGTGTCGAGGTATCCCTGGTCCTCCTTTACCAGCTGTCAGTTTAGTTGAAACCACATTATCCATGAACTTAAAACACAAAGTAAGTTATTCTATGCTTACACTAGGAAGAAGTCCTCGGTCACGCATGGCAAGGGCGTCGGCCAATTCTATCAGATCGTCCTGATCACTATTAAGCATAAAGGCGATAATGGGAGCTTTATCTTCGGCTTTCAGGGTCTCAAAAATCCCAAGGGCTTCTTCAAACCTTCTTTTTTGCCTCCAATTTTGAATTTCAACTGCCGCAATTCCGGGTCCCATTTCCACCCATCTTTTTGCCGTGTCCTTATATTCCTTAAGTTTCTCTTCACTTAGATCCTTGCCCTGCCTTGACTCAAATTCAGAAAGTTTGTTGGACAAATCTTCCCTGATCCGAGTTAATTCGCGTTTTTGCCCTTCGAGTGACTCCACATCCATCGAGAGAGCAGATTCTCTTGCATCCAATTCTTTTTCTCTCGCAAGTAATCTTTCCTTCAATAAGCCCAATTCTTTGGAAAGTTGGTTCATAGAATGAGTTTCAGCCGGAGAATAACTCGTATCGTCAGCATCAAATTCTACACTAGTGAATTCTGCCTTTATCTGAGGTCTTGGCTTAAAAAGCGTGTCATAGTTCAAAAGCAGCATCACAACTGCACTGGAAACAGAGAGTATGATAGCCACTAAGGCGATTAAGGTGGGTGATATTTTCATGATAATCTAAGGATGAGCTCGATTGAAAACAAAACGCGAACTGATAATATCCTCCTGCTCTTTTTCTTCTTTCTTGAGTTCATAAGCAAGATGTTCACCAGCTTTTCTCTCTTTGTATCGGTCCAAACTTTTGAAATCAGCTTCTTTTTGAAGGAATACATTTCTTCTCGAGGATTCAATAGAGGAGAGACTTGAAAGCTCTCTGACAAATTTATCTTTGAGGATCTTGGCATTTTTTATCTGCTCTTGAAAAGCCAACATTTCATTACCCAAAAATAATCTTTGGGACTTGGCGGATAGGCTTTTATTCAATTTAATCAAATATAAATCTGCTTCCTCAACTTTTGACTCCGCAAGTTCTCTCTTTTCAATCGACATTGCATACTCCGCAAGTGCACGATCGCGTGCGTTTTTTCTCAAACGCAGAAGAGTTTCTAGCCTAAAGGTAAAAGATCTCATTGTAGCAAAGACAAAAGGTTAGAGAAAGCATCTTCGCGAGGTAATAATTGTTCGTAATTTTGCTTCAAAAAGTTTTCAAATAAAGGAAACTTTTCAATGGAACGGTCAATTTTGGGATTACTATTTTTTACATATGCCCCAACATTAATCATATCCTCATTGGTGTAATAGGTGGACAAAAGATCTCGTGCAGAAGAAATCATTTCAATTTCTTCACGGCTACAAACGGCACGATCTAATCGACTAACGCTACTCAATACATCAATTGCAGGGAAGTGATTTGCATTGGCAAGTTTTCGGCTCAATACTATGTGACCGTCAAGGAAGCCACGTACTGCATCTGCAACTGGTTCGTTCATATCGTCGGCTTCCACAAGAACCGTGTAGATTGCGGTGATCGATCCATCAGCACTCGTACCGGTTCTCTCAAGCAATTTAGGCAACAGAGAAAAAACGGAAGGGACATAACCCCTTGAGGCTGGCGGTTCACCAGAAGCCAACCCTATCTCTCGTTGAGCCATAGCAAACCTAGTAACCGAATCCATTAAAAGTAACACCTTCGAGCCTTCGTTTCGAAAACCTTCAGCAAGTGCAGTTGCTAAAATAGATGCCCGTATTCTCATGGGGGCAGGTTGGTCGGATGTAGAGACAACTAAGACAGATCTTTTCATCCCCTCTGGACCAAGATCTTTTTCTACAAACTCTCTTAACTCTCGTCCGCGTTCCCCAACTAGTGAGATAACATTAATATCGGCTTCAGAACCTCGAGCGATCATACCCAAAAGAATGGACTTCCCAACTCCGCTACCAGCAAAAATACCCATTCTTTGTCCAATACCCATTGGCACAAAGGTATCCAATGCTTTGATTCCTGTTCCGAAAGGTTCTGATATCAATGAGCGATCAAGAGGATTTGGCGGTTCAGCAAAAAAGCCATTCCGCATTGAACAGTTGAGCGGACCCTTCCCGTCAATTGGTCTCCCCATTCCATCAATAATTCTACCCAATAAAGCAGATCCGCAAGGTACTAAATTAGAATTTTTCTGCGAAACTACTCGGCAACCTGGATGAATTAAATGAACGCTATTCAATGCCATCAATAAAACTGCACTATCACGAAAACCGACTACTTGAGCCTCTATTTTTTCTTTGGTTCGCTCGGAAATAATTGTGCAAACTTGACCCACACTGGTTTCCGGACCTTCAGATTCTATAATCAGACCGGTTACCTTCCTGACCATTCCTACTTTGTCGCATGTTCTAGTCGATGCGATTTCTTCCTGTAACCGGTTCAATCTAGCTGAAAAGGGACTAACCATTTTGATTCATAGAGGATTCCACCCTTCGTAATTTTGTAGCAATCCTACCATCAAGAAGTCCAAAGCGGCTCTTTATTTGGCAATCGCCAACACCCAACGAAGGATCTTCATGAAAACGAACATTAGGATAATCCGGCAGCAATGAATCATCACCATCTAAATTATCGAAAATTCCTGAAATTGCTCCCGCAAAGCCATCTTCTTCGTCTAAATTTCCAGAAGGCCCCAGATCTAGTTCTTTGGGACTGTTTAGGCCTTTAAGGAGTTTGAGATCTTCGGGACAAAGATAAACCTCAAGAGATTCTGTCTCGTCTGAAAATTCTTGAATGAGTGAACGAACCGTGTGTTCAACGGTTTTTCCATCTATCTTTAAACCTGGCAATACATGTTCAAACAGACCGATGAGCAACTCTGGTAAACGATTTTCTAATTCAGCCAGCGTTGAATGTGCCTCTTCTTGAAGCTTTGATAGTAAGTCGTTTTGCCGCTTTGCCAAGTCGGCACGAAAATCTGTAAGTTGCTTGCTAAATTTCTTTTCGGTTTCATCACGCCCGTTACTATATTCTGATTCAGCCAACTTCTTTGATTCATCCCAAGCAACTGGTGGATTTCCAAAGGAAATTACTTCGAACCCTTTGGGTACAGACGAAAACTGAATGTCCTTACTGAACGACAACGTCGCTTCCTCCAGTATCGAGAATAATTTCCTCATCTTCCTCGAGTTCGCGAACGATTTGAATGACACGATCTTGAGCAGCTTCAATTTCTGACAACCTTTTGGGACCCAAGAAACCTAATTGTTCCTCCAATGCTTCCACAGCACGTTTAGACATGGTTGTATAAATTGCCTTTTTGAGTTCAGCAGACGCATTTTTCATGGCAATCACGAGGTCATCCTGATCAACCTCCTTGGTAATTTTAGAAATATCTCCCGGACTAAGGCGAACAATATCCTCAAAACGGAACATCCTTTGACGGATGGAACCCCCTAATTTTGGGTTTCGTTTTTCTATGCTTTTTAAAATTTCTTTACCCTCTTCCTTGTCGAACCAATTTAATAAATCAGCAGCAACTTTGATTCCACCGGACATAATTCTTGGGGATTGCCCCTTCTGCCCAACCCGACTTTCCAAGCTATTGGCTACCACTTCAACTTGTGCAAGTGGAGTCGTCTCCATCGCCCCCACCCTTTCAACTACTTGTTCCTGTACATTGGGAGGCATCATTTTTAAAACTTCGGAGCCTTTGTCCGAGTCAAGATTAGCCAAAAAGAAAGCAACAGTTTGAGGTTGTTCAAACCGCAGCACATTATAGATCTGTCCGGAATCCATTTCTTTAATGTCTTCCATGAAATCAAGTGAGTCTCGAACCGGAGCAATTCGATTCATAATATTATTTGCCTTAAATCCACCATGTGCTAGTTCGAGAGTTTGCTGGGCAAACTCAAAGCCGCCTAGGTTTGAATTCACGCTCGATTCAATAAGCTCAGAAAACTCGTCCAGAACACAATCCTTGAGTTCTTGACCTACAATTGGAAAATCACCAATTTTTTTACAAATATTGTCAGCATCCTTGGGGTCGAATCTCTTCAAAAGTGTAGAAGAAGCATGAGGACCCAAGGCGATCATGAGCAAGGCCAGCTTTTCATGCCTTGACATCCTTTCGAAGCGATCTTGAACGCTTTCTTCTTCCTCAACTTCGTCCATTGTAATTGGGGTGGTAGAAAATCTATTGGGTGGTACCAGTTTCTAAGTATTTCCTCAAAGCAGTCCCCACGTTGTCCGGCTTTTCCTGAATCAAGTCATTCAAAAGCTCAGGGGTTAAACCACTGCCCAAGCTTCTAGTTCCACTTAAAAGCCTCTGATCATCTTCGTCAAGAACTTGGACTTCTGCATCAGTAGGTTTAAATTTCTTAAGCATGCGAAGAAAGATTACAAACATAGCAATGGCCAAAACGACGCCCAATAAATTTTTGAGGTGCGGACCATAGGTGTCTAAAAGATGCTGAAACTGATTGAGTGTTTCTCCAGCAGGTCCGACGAATGCGGGTAAAAAATCCACTTCATGAACTGTTACATGAGTGGAAGTATCTGACTGGTCAAATCTAGCTCCGATAGCATTAACAACTGCTTCGTGAATCCCTTCAATTTCTTGTGCTGTGCGTGGAGTTTCTCCCTTGGCGATGAGAACAGCAGCACTTCTTCCGAGTATAGAACCGGGCTCCTGCACTTCTTCACGCAAAGTTCGGCTAATTTCGAAATCGGTGGTTTTGGATTCACGTTTTTCATCACTTTTTGCCATGATTGGATCTTGCTGTGTAGCATCCTGACTGACATTAGGGACATTCGCACCCATACCGGCAGCATTACTTTGTTTTTGTGTCTCAACTGTTGTTGCTTCGTCTTTGTCAGAAGTTGAAGTCCTGGGCACTTGACCTTCTGGATCAAATTTTTCGTCTAATAAAGTTGATGATTTCGTATTTAGATTTACGGAGACACGGGCAACCACTTTATCTTTTCCCACAATCCTAGCCAGCATGGTTTCAATCTTTTGTTCAAGCCTTCTTTCTTGTGCTTGGTATGCTTTCATCATCTGACCAACGACACCAGCGGCACCATCAGTTTCACCCTCTTCTGAGAGCAAGTTCCCTTGATTATCTAAAACTGCTACATTAGACTTATTGACCCCTTTCACTGCCCGTGAAACAAGGAATTGAATTGCATTAACATTGCTTTTATCCAAGGTGTTGCCCGACGTGTCGACATAAACAGAAGCACTTGGTCGGTCATTAGGGTCTTCACTTAAAAGCAGATTGTTTTCGGGTTTAACCACAAACACTTTTGCTGAACGCACTGCATCCATCATGGAAATAGTTCGCGCAAGCTCACCTTGCAAAGCACGAGTATGATTTGTACGCTGAACAAAATCACTGATTCCAAAATTGCCTTCGTCAAAGATTTCGTATCCAACATCCCCGCTCTTAGGTAAACCTTTCATTGCAAGTTCCATTCTCATGGCAGGCAAATTTTCTTCAGGTACAAGAATAGAAGAACCTTGAGAACCATACTCGTATGGAATTTGTTTACTTTCAAGTACATCAACTACCTCACCCAAATCGTTACCATCAGCTCCACTAACCAAAATTCTCATAGAAGAATTCCCTCCCGATAATGAAAGTATCAATCCGCTCAAGGCGATAACACCCAGAACTGCTACTGATAAAGTAATTTTGCTGGAGACCGGCAAACCGGTCCATATTTGCGACAATTTATTAATTCTTTCTTTCATATAACCAAATCCTTAACAAGAAGACTTAAACCGACATTCTCATGAGCTCTTTGTAAGACTCAACAAGTTTGTTACGCACTTCAATCATTAGGTTAAATGCTACGCCAGCTTCCTGCGACTTGACAACGGCTTCATGGATATTGTCTGAACGCCCAAGTATCAAGTCCTGCGTTTCTTTGGCTGAAATCTTTTTCTTTTGGTCAACGCCTTTGACAAACTTCTCAAACATGTCAGCAAAACCTGGAGCAGTAACTCGTTCCGTAGGCGTAGTCTTGTCTATCGAAGAAGGACCAACATTTCCCGAGATGGAAGGAGCGGAAAGAGATTGCAACCCACTTACAGCCTGCGACTCTCGAGAAAATTTGTCAGCCAATGCATTTGGCTTGAGGTTTGGATTTTGCCTCAATAAATCATTGAGGGAAGGAAGAGAGGTTATAGCATCCACAGTATTTTAAATTGTATTAGCAGGTTATTTTCCAATAGCTAGTGCTTGCTGAGCCATTCTTCTTGAGGTTTTAACCACTGTGAGATTAGCTTCGTAGGCACGTGAGGCACTTATTAAATCGATCATTTCTCGGGACACATCAACATTAGGCATTTCGACCATACCGTCTTCATTGGCGTGAGGATGTCCGGGATTAAAAATCATTCTTCCGGGCGTTTGATCGTCGTAAACATCCACCACTCTGACACCTTGATATAAATTCTCGTCAACATATCCAGGAACCCTGCGCTCAGGCATCTTGATGAATTCCTCAAAGGATACCTCTTTACGCTTGTATACATTTCCACTCGCATCTTGAGTGGTGTTGGAATTTGCAATGTTTTGAGCAATAATTTCAAGTCGAATTTTTTCAGCAGATAATGCACTGCCAGTTGATTCAACCCCGGGAATAAGATTCATGCTCATGTAATTATTATACCCTTCCTCTGATAGCCAAGTTGAGTTCCTTAATTGATCCGCCTACCGCACCAGTCAGGTACTCGTAATTCAAAGCATTTCGATTCATCGCCAACATCTCTTCATCAAGCTGAACTGTATTTCCATCCATACGTACAGGCTTGGCTTGCCTGTCTTCAGCACTTCTAGGAAGTAGGGCTTTTACTCGCCCAAAATCTTTCCGATCCACTGCTCTGCGTAACTCAACTGAAAAAGTTTTGGGTAAATCCCTCCTTTTAAAACCAGGAGTCTCGACATTTGCCATATTGTTGGACAATGCTTCGTGCCGCAGATGAGTTGCATCAAGAAGTTTTTTGGAAATGAGATAATTTTCCTGGCTGTAAAGATTATCGAGTATTGCGGTCATTGGCTCCGAACACTGCAATCTTTGCGCCAAACAATACAAAACATTTTAAAGAATTAGTAACAATAAATTCTTCAAGCTCGAGTGCATTAGCTAGGCAAATCAATCAATTCGCTCGATTATCCATAAATCAATAGTTTATAAGAGATGCAGTGAAAGCCCCTGAATTCGAAAACTGCCAAGTAGGACTCAATACCAATGGGCAAATCTTTCAATCTTCGGCAGGTTTTGCATCTTGGGTAGGCAAAAAGCCGGATGAAGTTAAAGGTCTATGCCTTAGAGAGCTGTTAGTAAGCCTGGAACCGTCCTGGGAGACAATTCTTCCACAGTTTTTTGAGCGTGCCCCTTTTGAATGCTTTCTACCAATTGGAGGTGGAATGGAAATCTCCTCCATGGGACTAGCCTTTGTTTTCTGCAAGTATGATGATTTGGGAATTGCATCAATTTCTACAGCCCTAGCTCCTCACGACACTCTCAAAAAAGCGTTCATGGGCGATCTTATGAACAACCCCCAGGCCTTGGCTAGCACCTTGATCAGGTTGCAAAAAGCTGAAAGTAGACTTTCGGACTATATCAGTAATTTTCCGGGCATATTTTTCACACAAAGACCTGACTTAACCTTCAGCTACCTCTCCAAAGGAATAAAAACGCTATTCCCAATGGAACACAATGAGTTCTATAGAAACAGTGGTCTTTTTAAGGATAAAATATTAGAAATTGACCGAGATCACTTTGAAAAAGAACTGAGTTTACATGGAGGTAAAAGAGAGACATTCAGTTTTTCCTACCGATTTCAAATTCCTCCAACAAACCAAATTATTTATGTCCTGGACATTCGTACTCCAATCATTACGGGCACCAACAAATTGTTGGGATATGATGGAGTATTTATTGATATTACACGCCAAGCTATTGCCGAGCATCGACTTTCGAACTCGGTTTGGCGCGAAGGATTGACCACCTTAACTAATGGCCTGGTACACGACTTCAGCAATCTTATGGCAGGAATTTTCTCCATCAGTGAGCTGTATTTTGGCATGATGGAAAAGGACGATCCCATGGCCAATGGGATGAAACAAATTAAGAAAAGCACGATGCAGGCACAAAAATTAGTTAGGCGCATCATTGATTTACACAGAGACAAACCTGCAGCCCGTGCATCTCACGATCTTCGCGATCTGATAAAAGACCAAATGGACTTGATCGGCATACTCTTACCAAGAAGCACCAAGTTAAACATCCGATTTGGAAAGTCCCCCCTTGTTGCATTCATAGAGGAAACCGGTTTCAGGCAGGTTATACTTAATTTAATTATTAATGCGAAAGATGCCATTGGTAAAAACGGACAAATTAAAATCGTGGCTAAATCTATTTCAAAAGGAAAACCAATTTTAAAAGGGTTTGGAAACACTACTATGTTTGCAAAGGCAAAAGGAACAGAAATCAGTATTCAGGATAATGGAAGTGGAATACCCGAAGATTTAACCGATAAGATTTTTGACCCATTTTTCACCACCAAAGAAACAGACTCCGGTTCAGGCTTTGGCTTGTATAATTGTAAACTTTTCGTGGAGGACCATAATGGAGAAATCGGCTTTACTTCCAAAGCGGGAAAAGGCAGCACCTTTTACATTTTTCTCCCATTGGAATAAACTTGGAACACTCTTACCATTCCTACTCACTAACTGAACACAGTTTTCCGTTTCTGTAAGAGATTGAACTGCGAACATTATCTTTCGAATCGTAAAACTTCATATCTCCATGTAATGAACCATTTAGGTAATGTGCCTCAACCCATGAACCATCTTTGTTCCGTTTAGTGCTCTTACCGTTTAATTGTCCGCTCGCAAAGTTTTGCCGGGTAGTAATGTTATCAGATTCAAACTCTATAACTCCAGAAACTAATTCTTTATTGACTCGTTTTATTAATACGGCCTCCGAGTCTAAGGTTTGCATAAGAGTGAATTCTTCATCAAAACTCTCTTTATTTCCAGTCCACTCCAATTCTTCGCCATCGCTCTCCAAAGTACATGCACCAAAATGGATTAATATTAGCGGGAAAAAAAGTTTAAGAGATCTTAGAAAAATGTGCTTCATGATTTCAGAAACTCACCCATTTCATAAAGTTTTGGATCACGGACAACTTTTAATGGTTGAGATCGGATCCGAGATTTATCCATCTTCTCACTACTGAGATCAGAACTACTTGGGTTTCCTTCGTCATCCATGTTATCGCCTATTCTTTCTTCAAGTTCCTCAGGGTCCACACCTTCCTCAAGTTTTCTAACCACTTCCTCCATTGCCCCTTCCATTTTCTCGCCTGTCATATCACACATCTTTCTCATCAATGCCCCCATCTGTCTTGGATCGGGGTTCTCTTCATCCATCGAACTCATGGAACCCTCAAGTTCTTTCATCACTTTTTCAGCTTGTCCAGGAGCTAAATTAGCAAATGGATCATCTGAATCTCCACCAACCGTATCCGAACCTATTTCAGGACTAGTTTCATCAGACACAGTCCCAGTAACGGAAAAAGAACTTAGGTTTTTCTGCATTCGAAAATTCTCCCCATCTGGGCAATTAGGAACAAAGCTTGAGTATTTGAGGGAGCGAGCAAAAAAGGTATAGATTTTACCCGTATCTGGTGAGAAAAATTCGTAGATTGGCATGACAATAGATTTATTATCTGTAAACCATACAATGTAACATTGCAACCATGTGAAAACCAAAAATTACTTTAACAAGAAGTGGCTGGTAGAGCCACCATCTCAATCCAAAGGATGGCTGGTCATCCCCATTTTTTATTTATTTTTTATACAGTTACTTACTGGAATCCCCCAACCTCAAACTTTAAACCCTCAGGAGGTTGGTGAGTTTTGGGTATCTTTTTCGGAGGAACTATTCTCTTATCCATTTTGGCTTCAGGACCTTAGTCATCTTCCTCTTTTCTTTATATTTGCATGGTCATGGGCATGGTATCTCGGCCCAGTAAAATTAGTTCCGGGAATCCATAAGAACTTCTGCTTACATATGTGCTTGTCATACAGCTGCCTTAATGAATTGTCGCAGTTTTTTATTCCCATGCGTTTCCCCTCGCCAGGAGATCTAATTATGAACTTGGCAGGAGTATGCTTGGGTTTGTTATTTCATCAGTTCATGAATAAGTACCTAGCCTCTCAACCAAGCATTTAGTGCAGCTTAGTAATGGGGCTTTTAGGAACAGGTTGAAGGTGATTTCATTCCTGCCTCTCTTTCAAGTAAAGTGGGATGAGAATAATGAAAAGCGGAAACCCAGGGATGAGGAGTTGGGTAACTTAAGTTCTCAACATGCAATTTTCTAAGTGCAGAAGAAAGAGAGTTCCAATTACCAACGGACCGAACTGCAAATCGATCCGCCTCAAATTCATGTTTCCTGGACAAGTAGTTACCCAGAGGCTTAAACCAAAAAGTAAAGGCACTTCCCATTAGAGCAAAAGCTAAAATTAGAGGCATCAACGAGCCAACATACTGCCCTCCTACCCCAAGCTCTTTGTAAACCCAAGGGTTTCCACACAAAAAGCCGAGTAAGCCAAAAAAAGCCAAGCCTGTTAAAAAAGACAAAAAGATCCGCTTAGGGACATGTCCTAGTTTGTAATGCCCAATCTCATGAGCCAAGACTGCTTCTACTTGATCATGATTCATTTGCTCCAAAAGAGTATCATAAAAAATAATTCTACGGAATTTCCCAAAACCTGTAAAAAAAGCGTTAGAGTGTCGGGAACGCTTGCTTCCATCAATCACCTCGATCGCACTTGCCTTGAAGCCTGTTTTTTGGGCTAAGTTCAACAACCTACTGCCTAATTCTTCATCATCTAAGGGACTTAATTTATTAAATAAAGGAAGAATGAATTTTGGCCATAAAACCATCAGCAGAATTTGTACACTGAAAAAGGCCAAGAAGGCAAACAGCCACCAATATGTTGGAAATGTTTGAACGCCCCAATGATGTAATCCAAGAAGAAGAGCGAGCAGACCGGATCCTAAAAATAAAGAGAGCATGGATTCCTTGGCTTTGTCCAATATCCAATTTTTTTGTGTATTGGTATTAAAACCGAATTGTTCCTCCAAAACAAATTGCCTCTTCCACTCAAAAGGCCACATCGGTATTTGAAGAAGAAGAAGAAAACATGAAGCGTAGAACGCACTTATCCAAATGGATGAATCTTTACTTAAAGGCAGCAGATCAAACAATAAGGGATAAACAAATAAAATGACTAAAATCACTAACACGGTGGAGAAAATATTTTCCAGTGTAGAAAGCCGGGATTTGGCGATGTTATAATTTGTACACTTTTTCCAATCTGCATCGGTCATCAATCCATCAAGACTTGACGGCACCTGACTTTTCAATCTGATCATCCTAAAATCGTTAAGTTTGGACAAAGTTTGCTCAATGAAGAATTGTAACAAAATGAGAAAAACGACAAGAAATTGGAGGCTTGTAAACATATCTGCACTGTAAACTTTAGACACAGGTTTGTCGATGCCCCACTACAATTGACTTTTTCCAGGATTGCTTAGAACTAAAATTGGTTTAGTATGTACAATCTTAAATGTCTAATCCTGACACAAGTAAAGACGGCTTTGAGTCCATGATGAAAAGACTTGAGGAAATCGTTTCCAAAATGGAAAACGGTGATCCCCATTTGGAATCTCTCGTTGAAAATTATCAAAAAGGCGTCCAACTACTTACGAGTTGCAGATGTAAATTGACTGAAGCTGAGATTAGTATTCAAAAAATCTCTGAAAAACTAGCAAATGCCACTTCAAAGTAGCATGATTCTCAAACAAATTTCATGTCGGGACGACCTTCTTGCTCTTTCCAGCGAAGAGCTTTCCTCCCTTTGTCAAGAAATTCGAGATACTTTGATCAATACTACTTCCAAAAATGGAGGGCACCTTGGTCCCAACTTGGGGGTTGTTGAACTGACTCTTGCCCTCCACTTGTCTTTTGAAACGCCAAAAGACTCTTTCTGCTGGGATGTTTCACACCAAGGGTATGTACATAAACTACTCACTGGACGCACCGGTAAATGCTTCGATTTAATCAGACAATCAGGAGGATATTCTGGTTTTCTATCCCGAAAAGAAAGTAAGCATGATTCATTTGGTGCAGGCCATGCGGGAACTGCACTTTCTGCAGCATTAGGCATGTGCATTGCACGGGATCTGAAAAAAGAGGACAGTCATGTAGTGGCTATTGCAGGCGATGCCGCTTTCACCTGTGGCATTACCTTGGAGGCTCTTAATAATATAGTCTCCACGACAAAAAAATTCATACTAGTAATAAACGATAATAAGTGGTCGATCGCTAAAAATGTTGGTGCATTTTCCCGTTACTTCAACGAATTGATCACCAACCCCATATACTCCAGATTTCACAAGGAGGCAGAAAGTATCCTCAATCAATTCCCTGGAGGCTCGTCCCTCATCAAACTTGTATCCAAAGCGAAAAGGGATACCAAAGAACTGCTTGCACCCTCAAGTCTTTTTGAAAAACTTGGTCTTCGATATCTTGGTCCCATTGACGGGCATGATACAGATGCGATGAAGCATTTTTTTGAATTTGCCAAACAATCCGATGAACCCATCGTCCTTCATGTTTTGACCGAAAAGGGAAAAGGTTACCCCGTCGCCCTAAAGGAGCCAGAAAAATGGCACGGTTCTGGTCCATTTGACCCTAAAAGTGGAAAATTTAAACAAGGCAATCCTAGTAGTCCCCCAAAATTCCAGGATGTTTTTGGAACAAGCTTAGTGAAGTTGGCTGCTTCAGACGATAGATTGGTTGGTATTACCGCTGCGATGCCTGCAGGTACGGGAATGGGCGAACTTGAAAAACACTTCCCTGACAGGTTTTTCGATGTTGGTATAGCCGAGGAGCATGCAGTTCTTCTTGCCGCAGGTATGGCGACTCAAGGAATGCGTCCTGTTTGTGCAATTTATTCCACTTTTTTACAACGTGCTTATGATCAACTCATACACGATGTCTGCCTTCAGGAACTACCAGTAACCTTTTGCCTGGACCGAGCGGGTCTTTCGCCCAATGACGGCCCTACTCACCATGGACTTTTTGACCTGTCTTATCTCAGGTGTATACCTCATGCGATTGTTATGCAACCTGCCCACGAAGATGAATTACAAGATATGTTGGCAACTGCCATTGCTTCGAACCGTCCCTGCTTCATTAGGTATCCAAGAGGAAATGGAATCGGAATTCCGCTTAAAGAATCCCCGGAATTGATAAACATTGGCAAAGCCAATTTAGTTAGAAATGGAGATATTTTTTCAATTTGGGCACTCGGAGATTTTGTTCAAGTCGCGGAGGAGTTAGCAAACCGCCTCCAAGCACTTCATGGAATTTCCTGTTCAGTAGTCAATGCAAGATTTATCAAACCATTAGACGAGGATCTTTTGTTTGATCATGCAAAAAAACATAGCTGCATAATCACTCTAGAAGACAATGTAAAGATGGGAGGCTTTGGTTCTTCCGTCTTGGAATTTATCTCTCAGCAAGTTGTAACTACTCCCTGTCATTGCTTCGGTTGGCCTGATCAATTCATTGATCACGGAAATTCTGTGGATGAACTCAGAAAGAAACACGATCTGGATATAGATAGTCTGTACAGTGCTTTTATGGAAATCTTTGAGGGTAATGCCCAACGATCATCCTTGTTGTAACAACCTTCCAATCAAACTTAGTAGTTTATCCATTTCTCTGATTGTTGCATGTAGATTAATGCGGGTTGTAAATCTTTAGCAGGCTTAAAATAAAGCCACGACTGCAAGGAATAAGAATACAAGTGCCCACCTTCATAATTGGTTTTCCAAATTGTTTGTGCTGTCCATAACCACCCCCATTTTTGATTCCAAAGCCAAAGATATTCTCCTTGAGGTTCGGGTTTAAGAATAACCCACCCAAGTGACTCATGGTATGTCCAACCCGAGTCTTTTGAGAAAATAGTACCAAACCAAGAATTTACCCAAGCATTATAGGTAAAGTCTCCCTCAGTAAAAGATTCCGGCAAAACTGCTTTAACTTTTAAAGCATAAGTACCTAAGGTTTCTAATGAATCATCATCTTTGACTCTTAAGTTTATTTGATGTGTGCCGATAGCAGAACCAGTAGCAACCCCTTGAAAAGTTAACTGACCAGAAATATTTGAGGTAATTTGCACCCATTCTGGAGCATCGTAATAAACCCATAATTCATTCGCTTCATGATCATAAATGTTAAGCGAGAAAGAAAATTTCTCATCCTGCAAAACCTCGAAATCTTTTTGGGAGGATAAAAGCTCCGGACTTGAAGAATTTTTTAGTTCAAAGACTTTAGAAAAGTCCAAGTCCTCCTCACTTGTTTCGGAATTAATTTTAATGTTAAGCAGGTTGGTATTAATTATAGAAGGAGAAATACCATAAAAATAACCCGATGCATTCTCCTCGTGAAACTTGAGGTTCATCCATTCAGGCATTTGGTTTACTTGAACTGTATAATCACCCACAGTCTCGCTCCATCCAAAGGTTGCAAAATCAAAATGAAATGCCGTATCCGACGACAAAATTTCGGGAAATTGGGTAATTAACTGGGGTGGGTTTTTGAAATGTGCCAACCGATAATTTCCAGAGCTCGAAAAACCGCCAGAATTATTTAGAGGAAGAAGTGCAACATCTTGTGAATTAGTTCCAATTGAAATTCCTGCCTGAAGTGATTGCGAAATTTTTTCGATACGATCATTGTCTACGGATTGCAAAAGCATATGATCAACCACCCTCAGGGAAGATGCATCTATCTTTAGCAAAAAAGCGTCTTTTTTACCGTATGAGAATTTGGCAGAACCCATGATGTCTACAGATTGATCAAAGTTCCCTGACAGATATAAGTACCCATCGGAACCTAAATGCCAGTTATCCCATTGTTCAGTGCCACTACCTTCTATTCCCATAATAGACTCGGGATACAATTCGTTAGAGAACTCTAATAAAAAGAGGTCTGAAAGTTTAGATGCTTTGATCTTTGATCGTTCCGTAGTAATTTGACCATCAAATTCCCCAAAGACAAAAGCTTTGCCGAACTGGTCCCCAACTGTAACCCCCTTAGCCATTATGTTGCCCTCGCCTTCGATCCTGAATGAATGAAGCACTTTCCCGTTCCCTGGATCTATAGTTGCTACAAATGAGCTTTTCATTGATCCTCCACTCATGAATAGATTCCCAACTCTCAAACTATTTTCAAAGTTTCCGACTGCATAAATTTCGCCGTCCATCATCGCAATATCCCTAATTTGGTCTCTGCCCGAACTACCAAACGAAGAAATCCAAATAAAATTCCTTAGTAAATCAATAGAGGTTTTGGCAATAAAACCATCACTTAACCCAACCGACTGCTTAGTGTAACTGCCAAAATTAGTCTCATTGCGAAAAGAACCACTAATAAATATATCAGAACCATCGACAACAATGCTAGATGCTACCTCATCTGATTCCCCTCCAATGGTCAAAAAGTCAACAACCTCCATATTGTCAGATTCCACACGAATAGAGCATAAAAAAAGATCATTTCCCCCAGCCCCTCGTTTCTGTTGATCTGCAAGTTTTATATCCTGTATAAAGTTACCGAAAATAATTAGCTCCTCATTTTCAGAAAGAGCTCCATCTGCAATGGTGCAAACAATCTCAGAATCAAACAATAGTTCATGCAAAAGTTTAAAATCTGTGTCTAGACACAAAATAAACCCAGCAGTTCTTTCACTATTACTAAGATGTATTCCATCGTAGTTAAGTTCGCCCCTGAAATTCCCTAGTAAAAAATAATTACTTTTGGTCTGTAAAATCTTTGCTAAATTTCCCTGAAAGTCCAAAGGTACCGAGCTTTCCAGTGAAGGAAATTCTTCTTTAAAGAGATTGTGTTGCTCATAAATATTTTCAGATTCTTCAAGGATGGAAATCTTGACTCCAGACATATCACGATTCCGAGAGATGATTGGAATGATAACTTTGAAAACTTCCTTGTAATTGCCATAAGCATTTGAAACTTCAATAATCACTTCTTGCTCACCTTCAATACCTTCGGGAATCATTCCAGTCAGTGTAAAGGACTTCATCCATTCATTCGGTTGTCCGTCAGAAACCAGTTGATTCACCCAGGAAGGACCGCTTAACACTTTCGCATCCAATAAATCGTAACCATCATTAGAAAAAACTGAAAACTCATAGGAAAGAAATTCCCCGCTGAAAATCGGAGGAAGTTTATCCCGCACATTTACAACAGTTTGACGGCGGTCAAAAAAAGCATGAACTTCAATTTCATCATAAAGACTGCCGTCAGAAACTCTTAAAGTAAACCAATCTTCTTCCACATATCCTTGGCTTGCTTCATAATTAATCCTCAGAAGTTCACCATCATATTGAGCGAGATTGATTGATCCAAACTTTGGTTCGGTTACGACAGACCAATACAGTGTATCCCCATCAAGATCTTCAGCTAACAGAGGAAACTTCGATGAACCTGCACTGCTCCCATCAAAATCAAACAAAACTGCCAATGGTTCAGCACTTGAGATAATCTTGGGAGGGTTCTGGGAGCGAAGTGAAACTATTTCAAATTCTGCAAAACTCGATCTTTGTGAAGAGTCACTAACTTTAAGAAGGTATGAAAAAGATTTGCCTAAGGAGTCTGGTGAAGGTGCAGTACCTCGAAGGAAAACCTTCCCGCTATCTTCTTCTATTTGGAGCCAATTCGAATTGTGATTTCCCGATAACAGTTGATAGTGCAATGAATCGGAATCAGCATCAGCAGCTTTAATTTGATAGGATAAAGATATTCCTGCAATCACCTCTAATTTGCCAACAGGGACATCAATCCAAACTGGATTATCCGGTGTAGGTGTAACATAAATTTCAAAATCTAGAGTGGAATTCCGATCACCCTCGGAAACCATGATAGAAAAATTATCCGTACCACTAAAGTCTTTGGACAATGTGTAATTAAAAACAGAGGGTTTTGCTCCAAATCCCGATAATTCTAAAATATTTCCGCTAGATGGATATCTTAGGACAGACCATTCTAACACATCTGAATCATCTGGATTTGTGGCATTAAAATCTGGCAGTAGACTCATGAATTCTGTCCATACTTGATCTTCGAATACAACCAAACTTATTTTTTCGAGTAGTTTATTATCCGACTTGTCTATAATTTTAGGTGGGTAATCACTTACTTGCACATCCAAATCAAAGTGTTGAAAAATTTGATCACCATCACCATCGATGAATTCTAGTTTAATTAAATGACTACCTTCGTGGTAAAACTTGGGATACCCAGATAAAGAAGCCTTACCCCCTCCTTTTTGATTCAAGGCAAGCCAATCCGGCAAAGCATAGCTTGCTCGAATCTCAGGATAGGTTTCGGTAAGAATATCGGGGTCAAAAACCTCAATCTCATAGATATATTTTTCACCTTCCACAATTGATGTGATCGGATGTGATTTGAAGACTGGCAAGTCCTTGACTGATTCAACAGTTACAGAAACTTCCATTACCGCGGCTTTCGAAATCCCCTCTCCTGCACCCCCATTGTCGTTAACCTCAATGAGAAAGGCATCGTTTCCATAAAAATGTGCAATTGGTTGGTAAAACAGGTTTGATCCATTCAAATCAACGGATGCATACCCAAACCGAGGCGTTTCGGAGATAGACCAAATTAAGTCTTGGCTCAAAGTAATGTCGTCTTGAGCTAAAAGAGGCGAAGAATGGGTATAATTTGTATCTTCCGAAATCGGACCGATGACTAAGGAGGAAACTTCTAACTCAGGGGAAGAGTGGTAAAAATTTACCGAAAGACTGAAATTACCTTCAAGAACAGGCACACCTTGAGAATCATGTAAAGTTGCTCCAATTGAATAGTTTTGGTTCGTTCCTGCAGGAGCATGCCCGTGGAGTCTCAACTTTCCCTCCTCTGGATGATGTTCGATAATAATCCAAGAGTTTGCCGGTTCTATGGAAATATTTAAATCCCCCAGTGTGTCCCAGCCATCTCCATCATAATAAGCTATTATTTGGTCGTAAAACTGCTCATCTTCCATTTCCAAATCTTGAGGAAGTGTCCACTCAGTAGCATCATCAATTTGTTCAATCGTAAATAAAAAGTTTTCCTCGTCCGTGCTGAATCCATCAGATGCTAGAAGAGTAAAGGAATCGTTACCATGGAAATTGGCATTGGGAATATATCGTAAATTTTGCAGTACCCCATTTGCAGTAGAATCGTATTCAACCACCCCATTCTCTGGTAATTTTGTAAAGCTCCATGTAATCTTTCGGTCTTCTCCCCCTGCGACCGACAATTGCTGAATAGACCAATTATTATCTTCAGCAAGTACTTGCACATCAGGAAAACGAGGAGCAATTTCAACCACTCCAGCAGTTTCTATCAAATAAAGTTGTAAAACTTGGTTGCTTGAATTTTGAAAAGAATCAGTGACCACTAAATCAATTTCAATAAGAGAAGGATTAGGATTAAGAGGTATTCCTTGAAAAACCCATTTATTACTAGTTACTTTGCTGTATTGTAACCAAGATGGCAGGCCAGTTGCCAACAAGGTTACCTGGTCATTCTCATCTGGGTCATAAACCTGCAATTCATATTCCCAAGGAACCCCGACAAGTAAATTAGTGAATGGAGTAGATATGATTTGCGGTGTATCCTCGCTAGCATTTACCTCCCCCGAGAAAATGATTGTGTCGCTTGAATCAGGAAAAGATGGATTAAATACCTTAACTTCAAAAGAATCATCCCCACTAAAATCTGCGAAAGGCAAATAACTTACAACCGATGAGTTTCCTCCAATCGTGGAAAATTCAACATTTCCATTCCTAGGTTCCACCGAAATTTGCCAAGTTAAATCAGAAGCGTTGCTGTCAGGATCCGTACAATTTAGTTCAAAGGAAAAAGGCATGCCAGAGTCCTCATTTAAGAAAAATTCAACAGGTCCACCGACTAGAATTTCTGGGGGATAGTTCGAAGGTTCCAAGTAAAGTTCAAAATATTGAGTGGAGACCGATCCATTCAAATCGGACAAATATACAAAGATTCCAGGAGTAGGGTCTGTAATAAAATCTTCTGTCCAGGGGGTACCTTCGAGTGTTAGGTTCCCGTCAAAGGTCAACCACTCTGGTAATGTGGAAAAACTCAATTTTACATCATCAGCGATATCTGGATCGTAAATTTCAAAAGTATGATAAAAACGGTCTCCCAATCTCAAACTCAAGGGATCAGGAAGGATACTTCCACCAACCTCGCTTGGTACTAAAATGGGTGGGTCATTAACTGGATCGATGGTGATTCTAAACTCAAGTTCTGTTGATTCCCGAAGGGCATGATTATCAGAAACGACAAGGGTGAAACGATCAGCACCGTAGTAATTATGGATAGGGAAATAAGTTATAGGAGAGCTTGATCCATCGAAGTCTCGTAAAACTAAAGATCCGTTTTTAGGTTGGTATTGTTGAGAAGGTTCTTTGATAGAAAGGACTAAACCATCATTGTCTGGGTCCGTAATATTCAACTCGCTTATCGTATTGAACCAATCCGCCATAGAAAAATCTTCTTTTAAATGTAGCGATACATAGGGAACCTCATTGCCCTGCCAAAGTATACTTGGTGCCGAGTTCGAAGAAAACACCCGTAAAGAAAAGTTTTTATCCTGTTGTAAGGAAAAACTATCACTCATTCGGATTGTAAAATTGTGGTCTCCAACAGAGTCAGGATTCCCGAAAATCTTGCTACCATCAAGGTCCAGTCCACTGGGCAAACTACCAGCTCCCGAAACTATGGAAAAAGCAGGGGTTTCCATATCAACATCTTCCCAAAGCAGTTGATGAGAGTATGGCACGCCAACTGAACCATCAGGTAAAAATCGATCATTTTCTAAAAAAACAGGGACATCCCCGACAGCAGTGACATTCACCGTAACATGAAAAGTTGAGGATTCTTCCTGAGCAGATATTAACATTTTAAAATTATGAATACCGCTGAAATCTTGATTAGGATGATATTCGAAAACTCCACTACTTGAATTAAGTTCGAAATAACTGTCTCCATGTGCATCTTCATTATCAATCGACCATGAGATTGATTTATCAAATGGATGAGATCCGTTAAAATCATAGATAAATTTTTCGGGGGTATCTTCAGAAATATTAAACTCCAATATAGAGGATGAGATAAGAAGAGGCGGAAGCGCTGGAACTTCAAAATCTTTCCATCCTGGACCATGGAACATAGCAAGTGTTCCATTTTCATCTCTGGCCCGTGAAGCCCCAATCATCAAAGTCTGAGAATCTAAAACAATATTACAATCCAGTGAATCAGCAATCCCCTCCCCAGCAAAATCTAATTCGCTGAGCAATCTCCAACTTGGTTCCTCAGTAGATTTTCGGTAAATATAAACTTTGCCGGCAGTACCGCTACCAGGAGCCGCAACTGCCAGCACATCTCCGTCCAAATCCAAGGAATAGCCAAACCGCTGCTCTATATCAGCAATATTGGGAGGAGATAAAATTTGGGATGCTTCCCAAACCCCATTTTCAAGTGTAAAAATATGTACTGCACCGGATCCATTCCCAAAAGTATTGGCAAATGGAGCTGCCACAGCGGCAATACCTGAATCAGAATCCAGAGCAACGGAAAATCCGAATTGCGAGGATTCATCCAATAGAGAGATTGGCGAGAATTCTGACTCATTCCATCCTCCGGCATTTTTTTCATAGACAAAACAAGCCCCGCCACCCTCATGAAATGGAGCACCAACAACCAGCATCTCCCCCCCGTAGTCAAGGTCATAACCAAATCCATCCAAGGCAACCCCGTTTTCTATAGTCAGGTTTTCTTGCTTCACCCATACATTACCAACCGTATCCAGGCGGTACAACTCAACCTTGCCCATTGAACTAACCGCAAACTCTCCGGAATTCATACTCGTTTGTAATCCAAAGAAAAGACCGGGAGTAGTTCCATTAATTTCGCTTCTTGGCTGGTAAACCGATCCCTCTCTTTCAAACAAATTGACTGCTCCAGCAGACTCGCCAGCCATTGGACTCCCAACAAGCAACCAATCATCCGAAGATGCAAGGGAACCTCCAAACTGACCCTCATTATCTCGGGGCGATTCTAAAAAATTCGACAATTCATAAAGTTTGGAATTTTCTGAAAACTCATAATGATAAACTCTTCCTTTTCCTGCCTCATATTTGGGTGCACCCACAAGTAGTCTATTCCCAGGACCTAAGTGAATAGAATATCCAAAATTTGATGAATATCCTGCTTCTGTAGGAGATTCTACGACTTGTGAATAATCATAGGATTCAACAAGCACGGAAACTGCCGAGGCGTTTGATTCCGTATTGACGATACTTAAATTTCGCGAGTTTGATGCTTCGGGTTCCCAATACAAATAATTGTGAACAGAATTCGCCAAAGTGTTAAAGGGATTCATTCCTGAAAAGTTTGAATCACCCTCCATCATGGTAATAGTTTGGTTCGAAGAGGAATTATTTGTGATCTGATAGATCATCCCCTCAAAAACAGTCAGGTTAGTATCCGCGAATCCATTAAGTAAAAACCTTTCTTCCTCTGTTTGCCAATCTACAGAAACCACCTCTATTTGACCCCTTGAACCTAAAGGTGTAAAAAGAAGCAGTAATAAAAACGATACAGAAGAATTGAATACTTTTCGATTTATCCAAGAAAAGTAAGATAAAAATAGGGACTTATTCTGTCTTCTAGTTGAATGTAGGTCTCCAAGCATTAAGGTTTAGGCGAAAGTTCATTTCTTATAAATAAGTTTAGGCTGTCTACACAATCGTCCCAAAATATGAAATTTGCAAAACTATTGGCTCTCTATCTTATATTCTTTCAGCGCATTCTTTTCGAAGGGGGACGAACATAAGGGACTCTTTTTACAGGGCGAACACGCTTTACTATGGGCACAAACCTTACTGGTTTGGATCTAGGAACAAACCGAGATCTTTTTACCAGAGGAGATCGTGGACAAAGAGGTGCTCGAGGAGCAAATTTCACACGAGGAGCAGAAGGTGCTGACCGTGTTAATGGTGCACCACGATAAGAGTTATAAAAAGGTACGCTTCTGACCCCAGAAACCCGGGGAACCGATGAAACGCCAGGAACAGACGGAACCCCAACCAAATAAGATAATTGGCAGAAAAGTCCCCATGCGAGGAGACAAGGAGTTAAGTTATTGAGCAAGAGAGTGTTTAGACAATAAATCTGTAGGATACTCCTCCGCAAGGTTTTCCAAAAGAAATTCAGACGGACTGAAATCTTCCATGATCAATTGCTCGTCAGAGTTCTTGTGCATACAAACCTTTGAAACCGTGATTTCCGGTGTTTTTGGAGGTGCATAAAGTATGTCATCATGGGAGGCATTTTGACGGGAATTGAAGAGATCGGGAGTCAGGTTACCCCCCAAATGATCACTCCTTCCTGTAGCCACATGGCAAGTTCCAAGTATTTTTTCGTCCTGTATATCTTTACCTGAAAAGGGGAGAATCTGTGTACCGAAACCAAGTTCTCCAATAATACCCGTGGCTGGATCTTCGGCAAGCTGGGTGTTTCGTGCGGTTACAAGAGATTCATTTCCAGAAAGAAAATTTGCTCTTGTAATCGCACCATCAGCAACTGACATTTCACAAAGTGTACCGTCTGCAAAACGGAATGGAAATGAACCCGATGCACTGGTGGGAACAAAGTATACCTCACCTGCCGGAAGGTTGGCAACATCTGGAACACCCGGAGGGCATAAACCGTGGCTTTTTTGAGCGGTTTGACCAGCACAATCAATTCTCAGGGTGTAGTCGTTGCCTAAACAATTGAAATGAAGTTCAAAAGCATCTGCATGATCGAGAGTTTGCCTGTAAAGTTCAGACTGTCTACTGATTTTATTGTAATCTACACTGAGCCCGGAATTGAGAATGATATCGTTCACTCCATGTAGGGTAGCTCCACGAAAGCCATGTCTCTTAGCCATCGCAGTAAGAGGTGCAGTAAGAGAAAAGTCACTGATGGCAAAAATGAGATCAAAGTTCGGACAGAGGTCCCTTTCAAAATCTATGACATCTCCTTCTTGAGAAACGAGTGAGTTTTCTGGATCCAAATTACTTCCACCTGTTGTTTTGTAAGCAAAAAATGAACAAGTTTCATAATTTAACTCCTCACCAACTCCATCGTTCAGGGGCTTAAGGAATGATTCTACTGCATGTTTTTGAACCGAGTAATTGCCTGAATTAAGAAATTCATAATTTTGAATTTTCGAAGGGTCATGCAAATCAATTAAAATGCATGGTTTAAGCTTTTTATCGCTCGATCCGAAGCAGGTACTTAACAATCGTGATAGGGAGAAAGGTTTGAATTCATCTAGTTTTGGAATGTACATATCTCTATCCAATTGGCAGGACGGTTCAATCCCAAGAAAAAACTCTTATTGACCATCTGAATAAAATTATTTCATGAATTTAATAAATTATACTAATTAAAAATACATTGTAAAACACCGTAAATTACAATCGAAAGAGCCGTAACTTTTAACGCCCCTGAATATTCACTTTTACTACATGCATTCAGTAACTTGTAAAAACCTAGAAATCCCGCGATCGATGCAAAATAAAGAGGAAAAGGAGCCAAAGAGAAAAAGGGAAATAGAATGGTTGGTCCCAAAAAAGAAAACAAATAAAACACCAAACCAAATTTTTTCCCAAAAATCACAACGGATGTCCTTTTACCTGCTTTTCGATCTCCCTCATAATCACGGTAATTATTTACGATCAGTAAATTATTTATCATGAGCCCCATACCGAGGGAATTTAACCAACATGGTTCCCAAGGCATATTTATTGCAGAGGAAAGAATCATTCTCGTTCCCTCGACAGCACCAAACCCAAAAAAAAGAATTACGAACAAGTCACCCAAACCATTGTAAGCCAGAGGAAAAGGACCGCCAGTGTAAGCGTAGGCTAAAAAAATACAAAGCACACCAAAGGGCAAAAACCAAGGACTTACCTCACTCATTCGCCAAGCAAAGCAGCCCACACAGAATGCAGATAGTAAAATGATAGTAGCGGCAGTAATAACTGCTTTTGAGGAGAGCACTCCTCCCGCCACCATTCTACTAGGTGCATTGGATCGATCACAATCTGTCCCCCGGACTCCATCATAATAATCATTCGCCAAATTCGTCCCAACTTGAACAAGCATTGCAAAGGCCATGCATAACCCGAAACAAGTCCATGGAAACTCAACTAGAGAAAATTCAAAGGAAGAAGCCCCTAAGCATACGGGAAGAATCGAAGCCACCAAGGTCCGAGGTCTGATCGCTGACAGCCACGCTTTGAACACTGCTTAAACTCCCAAACTTAAGTTAACGGGAAATGGCTAAAGGAAATTCAAATTTCGAACGGAACCGCTCCTCAACTTCAATGAAGTCACCTTCGGAACTTGATCCAGGAACTTTGTAAGGCCATTGCACTTCAACCTGTAAAGCCAAAAAGCCATTGGAAGGATGATGATAATGCCTAGATGGTGGATCCGTAGTGCTGCCAGGAAACTTAGCGAACTGGCGACAAATGATTAGAAAATAACGGTCATTTTGTGAAATCCATCGGTTCATGGCCTTCGGTTCAAAATCTTGCTCAAGACCGATAAGTGAAACTGGGAGATCTTGATAACGATCAAATTCAACAATGCCCCCAACATCATTAGCCAAAGAAGCAACATTCCCCCCGCGAGTTCTTGTTTGAACCAGTTTACCTGATGATCCCGCCCGGGTCTGTTCACGTTCGTAAACTCCCTCAAAAGAAACCTTACCCCCTACCTTATTAGCAACTAAAGCCAACTCGTAAATAGTACCCAAAAGATCTTCCGGTTCGTCCGTAGCATTATAGAGTCCACTCAGCCTTTTGGTGCCAGCTTCAACCAAAGAAAAACCAAGTCTTTCTAATTCTAGTTGAATAGCATCAACCATTCCGTGAGCAGTGCTTCTATCCTTTACCTTGCCCACGCCTTCCACTCCCCAGGGAAGAAAACCAAGGAGTCCACCAATAAGCATTCCGAAAATCGCCAGGGCAATAACCACTTCAATTAAGGTAAATCCCTTGCCCTTTTTAAAATAATTCATCCAGACTAATTATTCGAAGAAAAATCATTAAAGTCTAGGCAAAGAATACCCCCAAAAGGCCTAACTTCTATTCCAGTTACTTCAAAAGCATTTGCAAAATATGGGAATAACTCACCCCCATTTGCCCTTAACTGACCAGGGGCAATTACCACCCTTGGCATTTTGGGGAAATCCTCTGCGATTGCAGCTCCCGTAGAATCAAAGCCTACATATTTAAATACGACAGAGTCAGATGCGGATTCAATCCTTTGCCCGCCCGTTAATCTACCTAGTTTAAAAAGATTTGTTTCATCACTCGAACTCCATGAACAGAATGCATCCCCCATCCAACTTGAGTCGACCTCAATACTGCTGTCTACTAACCAAAGTCCATCCGGTAAAAACAAGCCTTCCTCCACTACACTCCACACATCAGACGCATTGTCATCACGCACAACAATACCAAGATGCCTCATATATTTTTCCGAATCAGAAGGATCTGCATGGACAATCAGTCTGGCTTCTTTACCGCTCCCCAAAGCTGCTGTCCTTGCCTGATGAAGGAGAGAAAGCACTTGTCTTTGCCCAGAATAAACATCTGCTCCTCCTCCCAAAATAGAAAACCCGAGCATACCCATCAGAGCCCCCATGACAGCTAGCACCACGAGCAATTCAACTAAAGTAAATCCTCTGAATTTTTTACCCAGAGTACTCACGCTTATCTTTTCTTAAATTGAAATGGACAAAATTAGTCGAAAAACTTCTCGATATTCCAAGAGAACACATTTTGTACATCCAGGTCATCATCATCTAAGATAAAGACCGCGACTTTCTCTCTTAATTTTGCAAATTTATCAGAATCAATTGCTTGAATTTCTGTGCTCGAATAGTCAACCGCAAGAGATTGCAAAATCTCATTAACCAAACCATCATCCAGAGTAATTGTGCCATCTCCGTCTTGATCCACGATAATCATGATGTTGTCAGCACCGATCAATTTTCCGCCAGCATCGAATTCATCCTCAGAAAATGAGTGAAATTCTTTACCTTTTCGATTTTGTTGGTGACCAACTTCAACAGGCATCCACGTACCATCTTCTGACATACTTTTGCCCTTGAGAGAAATCAAAAAGTTATCGTAGTTATCCGGTTCCGCCAAGCTCACTGGAGCCCCCTCCTCAACCGAAAGAAGAAAGGGAGGAAAGTAGCCATAATGAGCTTTGTATTGATGAAGTTGAGTGACCCAACCTCTAACGATTGCCTGAACTTTTGTTTTCTCGGATCCACTTAGCAAATCAATAACCTTGGGGCCTACAATCCCCATCAATATTCCTAAAATGGAAATGACAACCAATAATTCGATAAGGGTAAATGCTCTTTTTTCCTTTGTTTTATTTTTCATAAATATTAATTACCATTTCCCGGGTTCGGTTGAAGGGATATTGTCCATATCTACAGCTGTTTTTTCAAGCACCCCGTCTATATCACCTTCCAAGAATTGTGTTTCTTTATCCGGTCCTTTCGAAAAAAGTAAATATCCTTCATGTCCGTCCAAACGAGGGAAGTTATATTGATAAGGTTCCTCCCAAGGATCAATCAACAGTTCTTTTTCGGTTTCCAAGGTTTCAAGAGTAAATTTATCTAATGGCAAGTAACTTTTCCTGCTCTCTCCTTCATTAAATTCTTCACCCAGTTCATCGTGTGTACCACTCAAAACTTGTAACAATCGGACAGCACATTCTTCCATTCCTTCAAGATCCTCCGTGGTTGGAAATGTTCCATAATCTCTTTTGTAGTCTTCCAAACTAAGTTGAAGAATTTTGATTTCCGCCTTTGCTTGTTTGATCGCCTGATCCCCAAAAAGATAGGTCGCACCAGAAAACAATATACTTCCCAAAACCCCTATAACCAAGAGCACAACCATTAATTCAACCAAGGTGAATGCGCGAGTTCTTCTTTGAAGCATTATTTCATTCATCATTTAACAATGTCTACCTATCTCAGGAAAATGCGATCATCAAGAACCTTTCTGCTTAGAAGCAGTGAGAGTCCATGAGAATCTCATCATTTTTAAAACAAGAAAAAAGGACAAGATTGCCGATGGCACCAAGACTGAAAGAGTTATTAAATCCCCGGTTTTACCATCAATCTGTGTGAGTCTAGGCAAAAGAAATGCCAAAAGGAAATACATACAGGTGCAACCAAGAAGCGGTGAAAACGAAGATATTTTTCTTGGAGCTAGCCAGTCGCCCATTTGCAGGGATTGATTTTTCCAACACAAAAAAACCAACTGAGAAAACGCAGATATAAAGTTTGCCCAAGCCAATCCTAAAACACCATATTTTTGCATTAGCACCAAGCTTGCGATCAAATTAATAAGCAAGCTTACGATGGCTCCATGATAAGGTGTTGTCATGTTTTTTTCAGAGTGAAACGCCTTTACCATGAAACTGCTGTATGCATAAAAGGGTATAGTCCAAGCGGCAATTCTTAGTACATTTACAGCCTGTACTGTTTCCTCCGGTCCAAAAGCATTCCATTGAAACAATAGCCTGAGAATTGGATCAGCCAGTACATAAAGGCCAACGGCTGAGGGAAGCGTGATTGCACCTATTGTTCTCATCCCGAGAAAAAAAGCTTCCTCGTAACCCTTAGCATTCCCCTGAGTGGATGCTTTAGATAATTTTGGAAAAAGCACCGTTGAAATGGCGATGGCGAAAACTCCTAAAGGTAATTCGACCATGCGTGCGGCCATATACAAGAAGGAGAGGCCTCCAGTTTCGTCCAATGAATAGGCAAGAAATCTAGAAATCAATAAATTCACCTGTGCGACTGCCGCGCCCAATGCACCAACCCAAAAGAGAGACTTTACCGAATTAAGGTCAGACGATCCGCTTAGGTCTATACTCCACCCCCAAGATTCCCTGACTTTCAGGGCCCTCCAAGGCAACCATAACTGCAAGCATCCAGCGCCAACTACACTAATTCCGAGCAAGCAAGCTACCCACCCCAAGTCTTGAAATACAAACAACTGAGCGAGCACAAGACATATGATCATGCAAAGATTTAGAATCACAGGTGAAATTGCTCCCTCGAAGAACCTTCCCCTCACATTCAATGCACCAACCAAAATTGCTGAAGTACAGATAAAAATCAGGTAGGCAAAAGTTATGCCATTCAACCGGGCAGCAAAGAACCATTTTTGTCCATCATCAGCAAAACAATAACTCACTGACCAAGAGCCCAAGCAAATCAGTAAAGCCAGAACACCCAAATAAAGGAGCATCCTGGAAACTATTTGATTGAGAAGAGCCCAGGCTCGATTACGTCCGGTCTCATTCCAAGCAGTTGTAAAAACAGGCAAAAATGCGGAATTCAAAGTACCTTCCCCCAGCATTCTTCTGAACAAATTAGGGAAAGTAAAGGCAAGCAGGAAAGCTTCTCCAAACATTGATGCTCCAAACGTTGCAAAAAAAAGAACATCACGCAGAAGCCCAAGAATTCGTGAAACCATTGTCGCACCACTCACTACTGATATACTTCCCCAGAAGTTTTTCACGAGATTTGAGGATTATGAAAGCTTGAAGCTAGTGCAATGCTCTAGTTGTGAATCAAAATTCCTTACTCAATCTCTGCAAGCAATTCATTTGCCTCGTGCAAGGGATCTTCGTGATTTTGTTCTGTGGCAAGCTTCCGTGTGATATGTAAATTCTTGATTGCCAGTTCTGTATTCCCCAATGCCAAATAAGCTTTTGAAAGAAAAAGGGCGGGCATCATCCAATCCGGCTTAGCGAGGAGGCAATCCTCAAATAAACAAGCAGCTTCCTTGTTTTGTCCCCGTTCAAACAATTCTTGCCCAAGGCTGTACTTGTAAAGTGGGTTATCAGGGAACTCATCTATCTTTCGCCGGAAATGCAAGATGCGGTCCGACATAAATAGAAAATCTATTGAGCACGAATGCAAACGACGGTGGAATTGTCCACTCCACCGTTTTGATTTGCCAAGTCAATTAACTGATGAACCAATTCCTTAACTTCCAATTCGCCACATAACTTTTCGATCGTTTCAAATTCAACCATATTGGTTAGACCATCAGAACAAATCATTAGGGTATCCCCGGCTCTGACTTCAATGCTTCCAAGATCAACATCAAAATCAATCTCTTGCCCCATGCACCTAGTCAAAGTGTGGGCATAGTGCTCAGGCATATCGTTCGCGGCATCAGGGCCATGCTTGGCCAACAATTCAGCTTCCAATGTATGCGATCTTGAAACTTGTTTAAGGGAATTCGAAGAACCGTCAAAATGAAAGACTACGGAATCCCCAACCTGAGCAAACATAAAACGATCTCCCAAGGAGCGAAGTGCTGAAAAAGTGGTACCAATTCCATTCTGTCCACCAACAATTTCACCTGAATGTAGAAGGTTTTTGTGAATCGTACGAACGATTTCAACAAATTCTTGCTCGTTGGTACAACTGCCTGGACCCTGAATACAAGCGTCCAGGTTTTGCATAGCTAGCAAACTTGCCAGAGCACCGAAAGGCAACCCTCCCACTCCATCCGCAACAGCAAATAAGCCTTTATCGAGACGGTTAAGAAAAGAATCTTCATTGGTCTCACGAAGAAACCCCACATCCGAATGGCCATGGGAAACCAAGGTGACCGATGAGGCAAGGGAAGCTTTTTCTTTAACTGACTGATCCATGAAATTCTAATTTACTCGCAAATCGGACTAAAAATCAATGTCATTATCTATCAACTCAGAGGAATCGCCAAAAATTTCCTCCACCGTTACCCGATCGATTGAATTATGGGGCAACTCGGCAATAAAATCCTTTCCATATCCTTGCCTTAAAATCCGGGAATCCAAAACAATCAAATCTCCGCAGTCTGTTGTTGAACGAATCAGGCGCCCTACCCCCTGCCTGAATCTCATAATCGCACCCGGTAAAGTAATTTCCCTAAAAGGATTTCTTTTTTGGCTCTCAAAGTATTCACTTCGTGCTTCTTTAAGTGGATGGTTGGGGTTTTCGAAAGGTAACCTAGTTAAAATCACCTGAGATAGACAAGATCCTTTGGCATCAAATCCTTTCCAAAAACTCTCTGCCCCCAAAAGTAAAGCATCTCCTTCCTCGATCATTCGCTTGCGCAATTCAGACCTTGGAAGATCTTCTCCTTGAGCATAAAGCGAGCGACCAAGCTTTACCCATTCGTTCCTCAGTTCCCGGTAGCAATATTTCAAATCCGCATAATTAGTGAACAAAACAAGGGTTCCACCCTCCATGGATCTGGCCAATTGGTGGATCGATCTAGATAGAAATGCGAGGTATGGAGCACGGTCTCCAGACATTGGATTGGGAGCATCCGATAAAATTCGAATATTCATACTCGATGGATAATCAAAGGGGGATTTCAAAACCTTTTCTTCACTGGCAACCACTCCAATCTCATTTCTAAAAAAATCGGCCTTTCCATTCCTGGTTATCGTTGCACTTGTCATTACTACGGAAGATCCTTTCCCAAACAATTCCTCTCTTAATAATTCCGCAACCTGCAAAGGAGCACTTCGGAGGTGAAGGATATCATTATTACTTCCAGTTCGCTCAATCCAATAAACATGATCCTTGTTCTTTTGTTCAATAACATCCGATAATGCAGACAGGTAACCCTGGGCACGTTTTGCCTGGTCTTTGATTTCTAACCTTGTCACTTCTCCCTCGGTCAGGTCGCTAAGCTCAACTAGGGTTCTCAGCATTTTTCCAAAGGGTGGGAAAATCTCCATCGGCAAGGAATGTCCATGCCTAATGCGTACCCTGTCTCTATCCCCCAAAGTTTCCATGTGCAAGTACTGGAAAAAGTCTTCAACCGCCAATTTTGCCTCCTCAATTCTCGCTAAATCATTGCTTCTGGCAATCTTTGCAAGTACCCCTTTTCCTTTTTTAGGATTGTACAAACGTCTAAGAAAATTTTCCAAACTCCATGAACTCACAGAAACCCCAAGATGCTCACTCGCTACATCTGGCATCTCATGAGCCTCGTCAAATATAACGAAATCATTTGGAAAAAGAATACCATCCTCCTCTCCTTCCGGCCCTGCACCTGCACCCATCAGGGAAAAAAATAGACTATGGTTTACAATAATAACATCGGCCTGGTCGACCAAAGATCTGGCTTTCCGATAATGGCAGTTTTCCGGCTGACAGCTTTTAGATGAGCAAAGAGAAGAGTCGGCGTTTACCGACTCCCATACAGCAGACATAGGTGTTGGTGATAATTCCTGCCTGATTCCTTCAACTGGTCCGCTCTGCTCCCATTCTGAGATTCTTTGCAACTCATCCCTTTGCCTATTCTCGAAAAGATCTGATTGTCCGATTAGCGCACGACTCAGCCGGTTGGAGCAGAGATAATTCGCCCGCCCAACTAATAATGCACATCTAAAATCTGCATACTCATTCATTCCGGGAGATCGGCTAAAAAGGTCCCGCACCGCAGGCACATCTTTTTCCAGTAATTGTTCCTGTAAACTAATGGTGTTGGTTGCCACGACACAGGGTCTCTTTGTCAATCTGGCAAAAAGAATTGCCGGTATCAAATAAGCCAAACTTTTTCCCACTCCCGTTCCCGCTTCCACAATCAAGTGCGTATCTCCCAGTAAACTTTTGGCCACTGACATAGCCATTGCTCCCTGTTCAGCTCGATACTCAAAACCAAGTTCCTTGATCAGGTTTCCATCCTCAGAAAAAGTATTCTCAACCAATGTAAGAAAATTCTCAGACCAAGCACCCTTTTCAAGGGCTTGCTCATCTAAAATCCGGATCATTCTTTTTTTAAAATAAAGAGGGTAAAACAGCCTAGGGACGGACGAAGGGATTAGTCAGTTTTTCTTGCCTCACTGATGTATCAGGTCCATGACCCACAGCTAGTGCGGTGCCGTCTGGCAATGGATAAATTTTCTCCCTGATAGACCGTTCAAGAGCAGGAAAATCTCCCCCAGGAAGATCGGTCCTTCCTATACTTCCAGAAAAAATAACATCCCCAACAAAACAAAGGTTTTCCGCACCTACCCAAAACGCAACATTTCCCGGACAATGCCCCGGGCAATGCAGCACCTTGACCGAACGTCCCAAAAAACTCAATTCATCCCCGTCACTAATCCAACGAGTTATCTGAACCGGTTTCAGTTCCAATCCTGGTATGGAAAACTGCGTCATCACAGCCGGGTCCTCAAACATCATACGGTCGTCCATATGACCAAGAACCTCAATATTTTCATCCACAAGTTCATGGGCACCAGCCATATGATCCCAATGCCCGTGAGTTAACCAAATTTCTTTCAAAGTTAGGTTTTGTTCATGAAGAACTTGTTGAACTTCTTTTGCACAATCAGGAGGTGCATCAATAAGAATTGCCTCTTCCCCACCTTCTTCCCAGTTCAAAAAAGCATTCGTACCAATTGGACCGAGCTCCATCTTTTTTACCACTAATTTATTCATCTTCATCCACACTCTGCGCGCCAATCCCGTTACTCCAAGTCAAATGATCGTGCATTTGGGTACTTTCGACTTAAATTTCACTCCTCTTGCTCCTTGACTTGAATGGGTAAAAAGTCTTTTTTATTCTCCTTTCGCGGATTGGGGTAGTAGCTCAGTTGGTTAGAGCGCCGGCCTGTCACGCCGGAGGTCGCGGGTTCGAGTCCCGTCTATCCCGCCACCCCCCGATCCCGACTCTCCACTCTACTCCTCGCCTGAAATGGTGATTACGAGTACAAAAAAACAGAGGGTTAAATTAAAAAGAGGAATTTGCAGGTTGGATGGCATTGAATAAATAATCGAAACCGCAGGTATCCATATAATCCAAGTTGATACCAAAAGGAACAGTGACTCATCGATCATCTGCCTGAGATCCTTCAAAACATCCACTTCCGACCAGCAAAATCCAGAATCCTTCCAGCCATAGAAAATGGCCGTAATTGGAGCAGACCAAAAAACACAATAAATAAATTGATCAACCAATACTTTTGCGAAAACCACCGGAAATGTTGGCGACTCTCCTAGCAAATAGGATTGCAATCGGTAAAAGGCATCGACCTCCACACCCTTACAAGCCCAAAACAAAAGGAAAAACAAGAACCAATGATATTTCCTCCCAAAGGGAATTCTCCCTTTTGCAAGAAGGGCAAGAAAGGGAATTAAACCTCCGAATAAACCAGTAGATAAAGCAGAGTAAATATAGCCGAATTCATTTTTCGCATCAGCGATTTCATCAAGGTAGTTTCGAAATATATCCGAGTTTTCATGACCTATGTAAACGGTTGCTCCAATCGTCCAAATTATGAGTCCCGCAACAAAATTAGCTCGCAGATTCACACGACATCTATTCCAAGCATTAAGCAATAATTTCATCACCTGTAAATCCACCAAACTTCTTTTCCGAACCACCACTTTCGTGGGAAACGAAACGAAATAAATTTAAAACCTCTCGCCCCGCTTTAAGGAACGGGCAAAAGCAACCATCAAACGAACAACCGCTTCCAGATCGTTTAAATCGATCACCTCGCTAGGGGTGTGCATGTAGCGTAAAGGAATGCCTATCAAGCCCGTGGGAATTCCATCCCTTGCTACTTGAATTGCCCGAGCATCCGTGCCGGTTGGTCGGGGATCTGCTTCGATTTGGACATCAATTTTTTCGTCCAACGCACAATCCATCAATCGATCAAATACCCCGGGATGTATGTTTGGGCCGCGCGTCAGGATAGGACCCCCTCCCAAAGAGAACCGTCCATATTTACGGTGATCTGCATCGGGATGATCAGTCGCGTGGCTCACATCCACCACCAAGGCAACATCCGGATTGGCAAGATGAGCAGATGATATCGCTCCCCTGGTTCCTATCTCCTCCTGGACCGTGGAAACCGCCACCACCTTACAAGTTGGTTTTTTAGCTTTGGCTAACCGAAGTAAGGTTTCGTTCACCGCATAGGCACCTGATTTGTCATCAAATGCCCGGGAGGTGGCTAAAGAACCGCTCAGAATTTCAAAGCCATGATCATAAACTGCAGCATCTCCAATCGTTACGCGTTCGAGTGCTTCTTCCCTGCTCGATGCTCCAATATCAATCCACATTTGATGAAATTCAGGTACACGCTTGCGCTCCTCTGGGGTCATTAAGTGAATAGCACGCTTACCAGTAACTCCGCGAATAATTCCCTTCCGGGTTAAGATATCAACTCTCCTGCCTGAAATCATCGAGCGGTCGTGCCCCCCAATGGCATCGAAATAAAGGAATCCCTTTTCATTTACATGCTTAATGATCAGTCCAAGTTCATCGATGTGACCGGCAAGCATCAAAGTCGGAGAGCCTCTGGTTCCCAAAGTTGCATGACAATTACCCAAATTATCAACCTCAAATTTATCTGCCACTTTTTCAACTCTTGCCCGCACCACTTCCCTGGCTTCTTCCTCGTATCCGGATGGAGAACGGGCCTTGAGCAATTCTTCAAGAAATGCAGGCGGCTTGGGGGGGGTGGTTTTTTTGGTTTTCCTTTTCATGGATCAGAAATCAATCCATTCCCGGGGCTGATGGCAAGATTCATCCCCAAGGAATATTTTTCTTTCTCGCCCTTGATCTTTTCTACACCTAGTAGGGTTTGCATGACCATTTATCCGGCAATCGATCTGAGAGGGGGCAAGTGCGTACGTCTGTTTCAAGGATTAGCAGATCAACAGACCACTTATTTTAATAACCCATGCGAACCCGCATTGAAATGGAAACAGGATGGAGCCACCCATTTACACCTCGTTGATTTAGATGGTGCCTTCAGTGGAGACAGCGAAAACATTGCCGCCGTTCGTGATATTCTTGAACAGGTTGACCTTAAAGTTCAGCTTGGAGGAGGCATGCGCAGCCAAACAGTCATCGAGAATGCCCTCGATCTTGGATTGGACCGTGTCATTGTGGGAACAAGGGCTTGCTCCGACCCCGAGTGGGTGGGTCGCCTCGTAGAGCGTTTTGGTCCGGACCGTATCGTCGTTGGCATTGACGCCCGCGATGGGAAGGTCGCAACCAAGGGATGGGTAGAAACTACGGACACATTAGCCACCGACCTCGCACGAAAAGTACAAGACCTTGGAATCCGCTGGATTATTCATACCGATGTGGCTACAGACGGAGCCATGCAAGGTCCGAACTATGAAGCACAGGAAAAAATCGCCCTCGCGGCGCCTTCCTGCAATATCATTGCTTCTGGAGGAGTAACTCAGGAAGAGGATGTGTTCCGCCTACGCGAACTTTCCTCACAAATCCCCAACCTCGAAGGTGTGATCATAGGCAAAGCCCTGTATGAAGGAAAAATTCAATTGGATCGACTGTTCAGCCAATCATAATGCAAGGCTAAGCTATCCCCCTTGCGTGGAAATATTCTTGCCAAGCTCAAATCCTCACATTTGATTCGACCCCTGCACCCTCTAATAACCCAAATGTTTTAAATCCCATCCGATTATGACAAAGCTCACTTTCGACGTAGACTTCAATAAAGACCCAGAGGAAATCCTCCGAGACATTCAGGAACGTGCTAAGGCAGAAGTTGCCAAGCGGGAATCCAAGGAAAAAACAAAGTTTTACCTCACTAGCCTGCACAAGCGTGTAAATGAGGATTTAGGCACCAAGTACGCATCCATAAACGATCTCATCCGAGCCCTTACTTCCTACGCCAATCCAAAGGGTCGGGCCAAAGTCGCAATCAGTCCAACCGGTCGTAGAGTTACTATTTCTATGAACAAGGAGATATTTGACGAGATTAAATCCCTGCTCGCTCAGCCAAATCCCAACAAAGCAGCCATTGCCAGGCAGACCGGTGTTAGTGTGGTTCAAGTACGCAAAGTGGAAAAAGGTGGATTTGACAAAAAGTTTGGAGGAGATTCCGCCCCATCATCCTCTCCTGCTCCCTCTAAGCCAAAGCTTTCAAGCGAACCTGTTTCTTCAAAAATCGAGGAAAAAGCAGCCGATACCGTACTGGATCTACCCCCGGTTCCCGAAGCCATCCCGGCTTCCAGTCCTTCGAATTCTTCCTCCGAAACAGAGCCCGAAAAGCCGTTATCTCCTTTGCCTTCTCCCTCTTTGGATTTACCCCCGCTTCCAAATGATCATCAAACAGATGCCATTGACGCTGCGGATGAAGCAATCCTTCCACCGCCAAGCTTAGAAGAAGTGGCTGATGAAGCACCTGCACCTCTTGCACCTCCACCCTCCCCTTCCTTGCCGAAAGCCCCCCCCTGCACCCGAACCACCTCAAACTGAGGTGTCCGCTACCTCGGACGATGCTCTTCTGCCTCCGCCTTCTTTTGGAGAAGATGATGCGGACATTCCAACTCCTCTTGCACCTCCAC
>JAOFTV010000070.1 GCA_028045305.1 Opitutales bacterium
TAGTGCGTTCAGTTATACCCTCGCCGCATCTGACAGTTCCAATATAGCCAGCCGGGTATTTTACGGTCTTCCAGAAGGTCTGGACTTCAATGATAATGGTCAAATCACCGGCACCCCTGCCATTTCCGGTACCCATTCAGTTTCCCTGGTGGTGAATTATAATAATGATGATGGGGACACAACCGACTCAGACAGTTTAAATGATAAAATCGGAAACTCCGACCCAACTGCAGACGATGCCGTTCTCCTGAGCCTCGATATTGCCACCCTCGCTCCCACGATTGATACTCTGGCTGCAACCTCAGTAGGTGCAACCAGTGCAAACTTCGAGGGCAATGTCACCAGCACCGGAGGAGCCAACCCAGAGGTCAAGATATACTACGGCACCACTGATGGTGGAAATACGGCTGGTTCTTGGAGTAATGTGTTAAATATTGGCAACCAACAGGCGGGCGTGTTTTCCATCCTCATTGGGGACTTGCTGCCATCCACCACCTATCACTATCAGGTACGGGCAGCCAACTCCGCCAATACCAACGGGGTATGGGCATCCAGTTCCCAAAGCTTTACCACGAGTTCCTCGAACCTGGTGATCGCTTCCAATGGTGCTCTCAAAAACGCCACTGGAACCAGTGCCTCTCTTTCTGCCAAAATCGTTGGGTTTGGTACTGGTACAGTAAACATGGCCCCCTACTCTCTTAACAATGCCTCAGATGCCTCCAGTGAATTTCCTGGAATTACTCTTTGGCTCGATGCCACTGATTCGGGTACCATTGTCACTGGGACAGGGAACGAGGTAAATACCTGGGCAAATAAAATAGACACCTCTGTTAAGATGACCAGTCACTCGACCAATAAACCGGATACAGGTGAATCCATCAATGGATTGAATGCCTTAGGTTTTGATAAAAGGAGTGATAACAACATGGAATACATGGATCCCAAAAAGAATGGCTCTAATTGGACACCGGCCACCTCCAACGGTGCAATCTCGGGCAAGGTTCAAAATCTTGTCCTTATGATGGCTGCCCGGATGGATACCCGTAGAAAAAGTTATTTTCCCTTTGGTTTCGGATGGGGAGATCACTTCCCCTGGGATAATGGACAGGTTTATTGGAAACATGAAAGCAGTCGTCCATCATTTTCTATCGGAGCTAACGGTACTACTTTCGTGCTATCCATGGTGCACTCAAAGTCTTTGGGTAAGCAATTAGCATACATGAATGGAAGCAAGGTTTTCGATGGTCCCCGGACCAATGATAATCAACTTGGAAATATGGGAGTATTCAGTTGGCCCTCTACCACTTCTAGTAGTGGATACGGTATCGATTGGACTCTGGGTGAGATGATGGTGGTCAGTGGTACCATGACGGACAGTGCCCGAGAAAAAGCCGAAGGCTACCTCGCCCACAAGTGGGGCATCAGCCTTACAGGTTCCCACACTTGGGCATCTGGATCTCCTTATGAGGACTTAAAGTCAGGGGCAGATATCTCCCTCTACTGGGGATCGAGCGACGGGGGCACAGACAGTGGAGCCTGGGAAAATACTGTCTCCATTGGAAAGAAAAGTCCAAAACTGGCCCTCTGGCTCGATGCCAGCGATTTATCTACCGCAGGTTCCACCTGGTCGGACAAAAGTGGAAATGCGAACCATGCCACCAAAAATGGCTCTCCAATATTGGTTACCAACGCTGCAAATGGACATGGAGTGATGAGATATTCCGGAGCGGATTCGGATTATCATGAATGGACAGACTTGTCCGATATACGCACCATATTCTGGGTTGCCCGAGCACAACATGATAGTGCCGGATTCATGTTAGGCGATGACGACAAGTATTTCTTTCACACGAGTGCAGCCAATTCCTCTTCCACCCTTTGGCACTCTTCTCAAGGTCCAGCTGCTGCTCTTCGTGGGGGTACAACCCGCCTATCCGGTACCGAAATTGATGGAACGGCAACTACTTTAACTTCAAGCCTAAGAACGCTCTCCCTACTTTCGTTGCGTACATCTGCAAATGTTGAAGCAAGCCGCTTCAGCAATGACAGAAATATTGGTGGAAGGAACTGGAAGGGTGACCTCGGAGAACTG
>JAOFTV010000071.1 GCA_028045305.1 Opitutales bacterium
GCTCTTTTAATTTATTTTTTGCTCTGCTGATTGCTCTTTTAATGCCCAAGCTAGCAAGTGCATCGAATTTCGATTTTCCTGATGATCCTGAGCTGGTCGTTAACAAATCCACCGGTCTTTCGGTGCCCAGGGGGTTTGAAACCGACTTGGTGTACAAAGTGGACCGGGCGAAGTACGGTTCCTGGATATCTATGACTTTCGATCACAAAGGCCGATTGGTTGTATCTGACCAAGACAACGCCGGCACCTTCCTGATCGAGCTCCCCGAAATCGGTAAGACGCTTTCTGAATCCGGCATCACCAAGCTGCCTCTCAACAGTGGACAGTGGGGTATGCTCTACGCGTTTGATCACCTCTACATGGTTTCACAAAAACGGGTGGTCCGAGTACCGGTTTCTAAGAGTGGAGAGTATGGAAAAGAAGAGGAATTATTTCGCTTGAGTGGCGGGTGGGAACATGGTCCGCACTCCCTCATCGTTACCGAAGATGGCACAGGTCTCTACTTTGTAGCCGGCAATTACGCCCGTAACCCACCCTTTCAAACCTCCCGCATCCCCACAAACTGGAAGGATGATGTCCTTTTGGAAAACTACGCATATGGTCATAATGGTAACGGAAAGGCACCCGGCGGATGGGTCATCCGTTTGGATCCAGACGGCTCCAACCGGGAAATGATCAATATGGGCTACCGTAACCCCTGTGATTTTGCCCTCAACCGAGATGGTGAAATGTTTGTATACGATGCCGACATGGAGTGGGATATGGGTGCTCCCTGGTACCGTCCAACCCGGGTGAATCATGGTGTATCCGGTGGTGAAAATGGTTGGCGTGCCACCTCTAAGAAATGGAGAAAGTACTTTCCTGATACCGTTGGTTCGGTTGTTGACATTGGACCGGGTTGCCCGGTCGGGGTGATCGCCGGCACCAACGCCAAGTTTCCCACCCATTATCGTGACGCTATCTTCCTCTGCGACTGGACTTTCGCGACCATGTATGCAATGCATCTAAAGCCGGACGGATCCTCATACAAAGGAAAAGTCGATACATTTGTGACCAACATCAATGGCTCTCTTGCCCTTACTGATGTGGACATCGGACCAGACGGACACATGTATTTCTGCGTCGGAGGAAGGAAAGGTCAGTCTTACCTCTACCGAGTACGCTACACAGGAGATCAGTCGACCGAGCTATCCCCCCTGGATACATCCAGCAAGCACTACCAAGCTAGAAAAACAAGGCATAGTCTTGAATCTTTTCATGGAGCACCCAATCCAAAAGCAATCGAATCGGTATGGTCTTACCTCAGCAGTGAAGATTATCATCTGCGTTATGCCGCACGAATTGCCATTGAGTGGCAGGACCCTAAAACCTGGGCAGATAAAGCCTACAACGAAACCAACGATATCGCTGCTATCCATTCTTTGCTCGGCCTTGCCCGTTGTGATTTTGATGGAAGTAAACAGCCAAGCATTGACCGCCTGCTGAAAGTTGACTTCAACAAACTCGATAAAACCGGCAAGCTTGCCCTTCTGCGTACTTATTCCGTGATCATGAGTCGAGCTGGTAAAGCCACCGAGAAACAAATTATTGCCTTAGGCAAACAACTTGATCCCCACTACCCTACTACCGACGATAATTTAAACGAGGAGCTTTGCCGGGTCCTTTGCTACCTCCAGCATCCATCGGTGGTCAGCAAAACTATCGACCTAATGAAAACCACCAAGATTTCCGTGCCCAAATATGATCCCTCATCTCCGAAGCGGTGACATGCCACACAAAGACCAGCAGAGTACATTTTCTTCCCATTGGCAAAGTTACGCCCCTTGAGCGTTTCCTTATTCAATACCTCCAAGCCAGAGTCCACAGTCCATGCAACTCCCGGGCCTTTCGCCCTCGGTAGTTTCGATAAGTCGGTGTCTTTAATTTCTCCGGTCAGGTACTGGAGGGCGAGCTTGTCCTTATCAGGAACATTGGCGATGGCAGATTCGCGAATTTTGTTTAGGTACCCTGAAAAATAGTTTCCCCCTTTTTTAGAGAGCAATTCTTTAAGCTCTCCAAGGTAAGCTTTACGCTGA
>JAOFTV010000072.1 GCA_028045305.1 Opitutales bacterium
TCCTGGTGGTGGTTGTGACCCACGGGGTATGGCAAGCAGGCTACCCTCTGCGGTTACCGGGTTATGATCCAGTCCAATCTTCGCCAAAGCATCCGGTGCCAGTTGCCCAAGCGTGACCGATCCATCCGCCAGTCCCAGCGTAGACAGCTCCGCCTCTGCAGTTGCATTGCCCTCCTTAAAATAAAGATTCATTGGATGAACAAGAGGTAGTTGAGCAGAGAACATAGAACTGACATGCTCATTACCATTAATTGTTATAGCATGACCGCCTACCAAATAAACACGGTCATCAATTAGCACGGAATCAAGCACCTCACGCTTATCAACAAATTCTCCTATTTTGACCCAATTTTGATTTTTAGGATCATAACTTTCAATTGTGTTGTATTTGGCAGTCCCCGAAATTCTCCCACAAGCAAAGTAAAGTTTGCCATCATAGGTCCAAGTGGTTCCGAACTGGCGATTAACAGAAGGAGAAGATTCAGTTTGCCAAGTATCGGTTAGTGGGTCGTAACTCTCCACTCCCTCCTCGGTAAACGACCAGATTCTATCTTCATAAATTGCCAGGCAAGTACCGTAGGTGGTTAAACCAGACTCCGCCATCAGAGACCACTCGTTGCTTGATAGATCAAATGCAATCGCCCGATTATTACCAATAACATAAATTTTTCCCGCGTAGGTAACGGCACTACAATGATTAACCTGTACTGGCATCGGCTCTCCCTCCGACCAAGAATTAGTTACTGGATCATAAACCTCCACGATCCCGTCATCTAATCTTCCACCCATTACATAATATTTACCATTTAGGACCGTGGTACATGGAGCATAGCGGGGCTTTGGTCTGTTTGCCAATGTTTCCCATGAGTTCGTCGCAGGATCATACCTTTCCAGAAGAGTTGAACCGGGCGAACCATCACCACCAACCATTCCAGTAAAATAAATCTTTCCATCTATTACATCGGCTCCATCAAACGCATAACGTGCCATGGAAAGTGGTGCCTTCTCTTCCCAGACAAGGGAGGCATTGTATTCATTGCGTTGGAAGAGGGTGTAACCAGGTGGTGGGGCTTCACCGGGCTTGCGGGCAATCACCGAACCGGCAGGTAGTGCCTGCTCGAGCGATCCATTCCCATCAATCAAGTCACTCAGTGCCGGAGATATTTTTGCCGAAGTAACGGACTGTTCAGGCAACTCCGCCTCATCCTCATAGAGCAACTGAATTTCTTCCTCAAAAAGAGCACGGTCGTAGATGCGAACATCGTCGATGGAGCCTATTAACCATCTGCCTGCATTGCCATCATTGCCGATCATGGTATCAGTCTCGGCAATATCTGCTATGGTTACATCACTAACCCTGAGAATTCCATTCTCATATAGAGATATTTTATTCCCCAAGGAAATAAGATGGAGCAAGTTCCAGTTTTCTTGCATGCCAAGTGAGAAGCCCGGCAACTCAGTGCTTCCGGTCATATTCGAACTGAATATGGATAATTTGTAATCCCCATCAGAAAAGAACTGGAACCGTCCGGCACCTCCATTGTACTGAGCCAATAATAAACCGTGAGTGGAATTCGCCCGCGGATTATTCACCCACATACTTGCTGTCCAATCATCCCCATTAGTAGGAAGAAGACTATTTCCCAAATTTATATAATCATCCACCCCATCAAAACTATAAGCTTTGTCAGCTGCTCCGTGCCGATCCGTTCCCAACGTCGCTCCATACACCGTACCGTGGTTTCCATTACCCGACATATCGGAGGCATTGCCATCAAAGGGGTACCAAGCAACGAGGCCTCGTTGTAGAGGCGTGGAATTTGGATCATTTAAATCACTACCCGTTGAGGCTTCCAAGAAATCCCGGAACCCATCCCCATCGGTATCCTCATCCACATCCTCCAGCGTCACCGTAAAGTTACCCTCGGTTGTGGCGTTAAGTTCGTCTTTTGCTTGTACGGTTATGGTGTAGACCGAGGCATTGGTTTCGTAATCAAATGTGGAGGCGGTTTTGAG
>JAOFTV010000008.1 GCA_028045305.1 Opitutales bacterium
CCAGAAAACCAAGCTATTGGTACAAGGGTTGGACAATTCTTTACCATCGATCCAGATGATGCCAATCAGACGGGAACCTATCGCTACGAATTAGTGAGTGGGGAGGGTGCGGAAAGCAATGCAAGGTTTGAACTGACTCAGGGTGGGGTATTGAAGACGGCCACTTCGTTTGACTACGAAAATGACCCAATGACTTTCTCGATACGGGTGAGAACAAGTGATGAATTTAACGCGTCCATGGAGTTGGGTTTTAACATTCGTTTGGTGGATGAAACCATGTTGGTCGTGGATACACTCATTCCCGAAAAGCCAGCGAACGGAGATTTGCTGATGGTGGGATTACGGGTGATGAACGATGCAAAGGTCTCCGAGTTGGGCGTACTGCTCTGCAATAGACCGATTGTCCACCCTTTTCAGGACGGGGTGGTTCGCTTACCCATTATTAATACCGGTCAGGGACTTTCCAGCTTTGCTTACATGCCATCGGCGATGCAGGGGGTATACGACCAATGGTTCCTACCCGACGAAAATTGGACAACACTTTATGCCATGGCGTATGGGGCAAATTTGGAGGGAGAAAGTTATGGGTTGGAAGAGGTGTTAAAGTTGGAGAGAGAGTCGCCTTCATTGGACCGTTTGACCGGTGCATCCGCAATTAAGAACGCACCGGGTTGGTGGGAAAGTCCATGGCTGGGTAATTATTACCGCTCACAAAGTGGATGGATGCTACATCTGGAACTGGGGTGGTTGTACCCGAGTCCAAGTACCGGTAGTGGGTTGTGGTTATGGAAGGATACATTGGGGTGGTTGTGGACGGAGCAGAACCTTTATCCTTACCTTTATTCCGCAGAGGGGGAAAACTGGCTGTATTTCTTTGGAGAGTTCGAGCAAAGCAGGTTGCTTTATGATTATGCAAAAGAGAACTGGTTGAACCTGGAGGAATACTCCGTTGACGAAGGTGAGGAGGCTCGATGATTTGTGATTAATAACATGCAAAAGAGGATAAAATTTTGGTGGATGGTAATGGGGCTTGCCTCAATTAACCTGTCCGCATTTGGGGTTGAACCAACGCGTGGGGTACTGATTCTGGCTTCTGCCGAGGGTGATGTAAGGTTTGAGGATGGGGCTGGCATTCCAGCCAAGGATGTAAAACCCGGTGAGCCTATACCGCCAAGTTATTATGTGATCACGGGTGCAGGAGCAAAAGCAATTGGCCTGCTAAGTAACGGTACTCTGCTCACCCTTGATGAAAATACCCGGATGAAAGTGGGCACTTTTGAGCAGGAACCTTTTAAGGATGATGGGCGAAAGGTCTCTGAGCTCTCGGAGGAGCCAAGTAAATCAAAAGTTATTTTGGAGCTGGATATGGGTTCTTTAATTCTTAAAACGAAAAAGTTAAATAAGGATTCATCCTTAAATATTAATTCTCCGCTAGGTTTTGCGGGAATTCGGGGAACAGAATTTCAAATGGCATCGAACCCGGGGCAGGGTGTACAGCTTGATGTTACTGAATCCACGGTGGAATTTACCCCACCTGGGGGTGGACCATCGATTGCGGTGAGTGAAGGAAGTGGTATGAGCGCTCCTCCAGGAGGGGCTCCCACCCTTAGACCTGTGAACCCAACGGTGGCCCAAAAAATTCAGGTATCCAATGAGGTTGCGGCTGAGGCAACACAGGATGTTTCTTTGGGAGAGGTCTCGGCTGCGATGGAGCAGGTGGCTGCAGAGAGTGAATCTGATTCCTCGAATGATTCTGCAAGTGAGGAATCTTCGGAGGGGGACAGCCAAGAGGATGGATCGGGCACGGATTCTCCCGATGAGCCAGTCGATGAAGTTGAGAATGGCAGTGAAGGCGCACCTGTAGAAGCCATTGAGAATACACCTGTCGAAGTGGGAGACCCACAGGCATCGGCTCTTGAAAATAATGCCGAACTTGCACAGGCCCGAAAAACGGGAAGGTTTGATGCTCAAACCAAAGAACTTGCTAAGTTTGGACTGTTGGAGGACCAGACTTTTCGGTTTTACGAGCTGTCTGTTGAAGCTCGGACAAAGCTGCTATTGGAAGAGCGAAAGGTCGTTCGCCGATTGCTTTCACTGGAAGAATTCACCAAGGAGAGAGCAGATTCATTTTTTGATTACCGTCCGCAGACCAGAGACCTTATTCTTGGACTTGAGAATGAGGTGATGCTTACTTTGCTGGATCAAGGAATTGAGGAAGTTCTACTTGAGGAATCCCTAACTAAGATGAATATCGACTTTTCCCGGACAAACCGGGTGCCGACAAACAAGCCGGGTGATAGTTTGAGTGTGAGGGCAAGGAGTTTGAGCGAAAGGTTGATGGAGAGTGGGAACGGGGAGGTTTTGGAGGAATTAAGTGAGATGGCAAATGGGGTTTGGACGGAGGAGTTAATTCGCTTAGGCGAGGTGGCGGATTCTCTGCTGGGAGATTATCGGATTGAAGAGAGTTCGGTTATTGATCCTTTGGATGTTTCTGAAGTTATGGGAAATCCATTTTATCAGGAGGTCACCGCACTTTATGACCAGTTGTTATGGGATGGATTGATCTCTGGGGGTGCAATGGTGGTGGGTGGAAAAAACCTGATCGTCTCCGATAATGTCAAGGCATTGGGACCTTATTTTTCTGACGGTGGTAAGGAATTAATTGTCGTAGCCTCGCAGTCCTTGGATTTGGATGGGGATTTCCAATGGGAGGCTCCAACGGATAGGAATACACGCTTGGTTGCAATGAGTGCAGGTACCCTGTCTGTTTCTCCAGGCAGTGCCTTGACATCTGTAACCAGTGACTTGGTTCTGGCTGCCCGGCAAAATCTTTTGCTCAGCCAAGTGTCATTGGATGCGGCAAGAGAAGTGGTCATTCGAGGGTATCGGGATGTTACACTCAGAGATGTTTCCATCGGGGCTGATCTTCTAACGACGATAAAAGCTCGACGGGACTTGGATGTGGATGGGCTGGTTTTTAAAAGAGATGTTTCGAGAATTGTGATGGAGGCAACCACCCTGAGGCTAAAAAATATAAACTTTCCTGCCGCTTCGCAGGTGCGTTTAAATAGTTTGCACGGACCAATTGACGGGAAATATCCGAACTTTGGTACCGCCATTCCAGCAGCACAACAAATTGGAAGGGTCAATTTCATTGAGAATGTACGCTCGGGTGGTAATTTGTTGAAGGATAGACCGACATTCGATCTGCATGGTAAAAACCTACAGATTGGAAAGATTGCCCGTCCTTAAATCATTTTAATCCTACCTTTTTTAGAGACTTGAAACTTTTACGAGAGTTTTTCACTCCAATTTTATTATCCTTACCTTTGTGTGGGGTGGAGTTTTCTGATCCGGCTGAATTTGATGAAGTTGGGTCCAATCTGGGAGAACAGCAAATTGTGGAGGTTGTTAAACGATGGGTGGGGACGACTCCACAGGAATTGGCTCCGGGTGTGGTGGCGCTTGGCTCGCTTAAGGATCGCAAATACTTACTTGAAGACCCTGACGAGGTGGGTGGTGAACTGGTGGAGGTGAAGGAAGGAACTTTCCAGAAAACGAATAAACCGACCGCAGAAATGTCCCAAGTACGGACACGACCTATTGAAGGCTGGGTAGGCCCACTACCTGAGGAACTGGCGCCGGGAGCGATTGCTCTGGGGTCGTTGGCAAATCGAAGGTTTGTCACTGCGGTTGGTCCTGAAGATGCAGAATTGTCCGCTTCGAAAAGCGAGGAGGATACATGGTTGAACTTAAGTGCTTTTACCAGTGCCCGTACATATTACACCAACAATGTAATGCGCCAAAAAAGCGATGAAAAGAAATCTATGGTTCTGGAAAATGCCCTCGGTTTATCCCTGTCCACACAGGGAGTTAGCCTGGGAGATTATATAACCATGATTCCACGTGTGGACATGATGATGCAGGTTGCAACCTACGAAAATAAAGAGGTTAAGGATTCGCTCGGATATGGATTTGGTATGGTCAAAGGAGGTTTGAATTTTGAACTGCCAAATCATTACAGCATATCCACCGGGATTGAGTACAATTTACTGCACAGTATGGACAGCGGGGATAAAATGTTTGATGCTTTTGCCCCATCGGTAAGGTTGAGTAAAATCTTTGCCCCAGGAGAGCGTACTTTACTTATTCTTGATACATCGATGAAGTTTGCCCTCACTCAACGCGTACTTGCTTTCGAAGCTCCCGGAGTTTTTGCTGATGATGGAGACAACCTGCAACTCGGGTTGAGCCTTGCTCTGGTGCAATTGCTCGATGAAGAGGGAAGGTTTATGCTGATGCCGCGCATTGGTCTGACCCGTACCGAATATCTTAAAAATGAACAGGATGGCAGGGTAGACTGGATGGTTAATGCCGGCATGGGACTGACTTGGCAGGCATTTGACTGGCTAAGTTTGGACGCGGGGGTTGGATGGTCCACTTTATGGATGAATAGCAAGGGGGAAGTTTTGCAGGGCGAATCTTCAAGTTTCCAGGCATGGGATCTCGGGCTGACCATTATGGGCAGTCATATGTTTTAAGCATCGGTATTTTACTTTCGGTCCACCAAACCGAGGAGATTACTTTTTGCTTTTCCCCTCAAGTTTTGCCCTTAAGGATTGGCGGATTTTTTCGCCTATAAAATCGAGAGTGGTCACGATAACTAGTATGCATAGCAGGACGAGGGAGAACTTGTTCCAACTATCTGCGGATTCGGCATAGAGTTTGAGGTGCAGGCCAATTCCACCGGCACCAACATAGCCAATAATACTTGCTGACCGAAAGTTGTACTCAAGCATCCATAGGCAATGACTCCAAATCACCGGACGTGCATTGGGCCATAGCCCATGACGAAATGCTTGCAGCGGACTGGCTCCAAGTGAACGCAGGGCTTGCTGGGCCTGTAAATCTGCAGATTCGAAAGCTTCGCTAAAAAATTTGGCGAGGTAGCCCACACTGTAAAGAGTAAGTGCGATTACTCCGGCGAGAGAGTTAGAACCCACGATGACTACTGCGAGTAATGCCCAGAGCAGGCTCGGTATCGTACGGATAACATTTAATACCATACGCGTGGGCCAAAGAATCCAAGCGGGTGAAATGTTACGGGATGCTCCCAGTGATAAAAAGATGGAAATAAAAATAGCCCAAAAGGTGGAGACTAGAGCGATCTGCATGGTCTCGAGCAATCCGACAAACGTACGGTCGAGTATGCTCCAGTCTGGAGGAAAGAATTGTGAGGCAAAACGAACGAGGTTACCCCAATGGTCAAGGTGCCTGCCGGATCCCTCAATACCGGGTAGGGAACCCAGGGCTGCAGCGATAAAAAGAAGGAAGGTTACTCCAAGCAGATCAAACCGGCTGTGCCAGGGAACTCGTTGGTTCATGAAGTTTTATCCTTTCTGACGGACTGTAATTTCCAACCCTCGGGTGTAGACTCATCCAAATGAAGTCGAAAGTCTGCAAAGCGTGTGACTTGAGACTCGTCGTGGAGAGAACAAATAATGCAACCGTTTCGATCTTGGCTAGTTTCTTTAAGGTGGCCGAGTACACGATCCCCCCATGTGGAATCCAGGCTGGCTACAGGTTCGTCGGCCAAGAGGATGTGCGGGCGGGCAAGTAGGGTACGGCAAATGGCCAGGCGCTGGCGCTCTCCGCGGGAAAGAGTTGATGCCCACTGATTTTCCTTTCCGGAAAGACCAAACTGTTCGAGCAGGCGTCTGGCCTCGGTCCGTTCTTTGGTTGGAAAGGAGAGAAAGGTGGACCAAAAAGAATGTCTCCGAAGGCAGCCCCCCAGTGCATTCATCAGGCTGGTCGCTCCATCAGCAAGTTGCAGGTCTTGATGAATCATGGCGATTGATGTCTCTTTTCCAGTAATCGTACCTTCACTTAGGGGAATTTGCCCAGCAAGGCACCGCAGTAAAGAGGTTTTGCCTGCTCCGGATGGACCTGTTACGGCAAGGAAGCAACCGGGTGAAAGGCGTAGGTCAAGCTGTCGCCAAAGCCAGCGGTTTTCGATTTTAAGACCGGCATCCGTGACCTCAAGCAGGGGAGTGGGGGCATTCATCTTTTAACGGATGAAAAAATAGATCGATCAATCGGGCGGAATTCAACCATGCATTCAGGGCTTCAGGGTGCTCTGTAGAGCCAGGGCCTCCTGGGTGACACGCAGGTGTTCAGTTGGATTGACTTCTACAAGTTCTCCATTGAACGCCTGGTCACAAAGCGTGGGGTTGTCCAGGTTCATTTGAAGAAGTGCAGCTTTGAGGATGGATTGATCTTGAGAGGATAGGGAAGACCGAACGCACAGGGTGTGCGAAGGTACAGGGCCTTGTTCCTGGACAATACGCAAGCGGGCTTTTTGCTCATTGGAAAGGTACTTATCGTCCCCTTTGTAAACATAATCACTTACGGCTGCTGCTTCCACCTCTCCTGTGAGCACTTTTTGGGCGGCGGAAGCGTATCCCGTACCGTAAATGGTTTCGGAGAAAAAATTATCCAAGGAAATATCTGTACCGATCAAGCCTCGCTGGGAAAGATCCCAACAAGGAATGAGGAAACCTGAGGTGCTCGAACGACTGGCGAAGGCAACGGGCTTACCCTGTAAATCCTCAATGGACTGGTAGTCCTTTTCTTTGAGGCTCAGCCACACACTGTTGTAGTGGGGTTTTCCATTCTTCAAATGAATGAGCAGAACGGATGCAGAGTTTTGGTCCAAGTTGCGGGCGGCGTCTGTGGAGCTAAGGTAACCGAGATCGAGGGTGCCGTTACGGAAGGATTCAACCACCACGGCGGAGTCCGTGGGAATGATCACTTTCACTGGTCTCTCAAGCTTTACGGAAAGGTAAGTTTCAAGGGCGTCTTTTTCCGCGAGCATTTTTTGGGGGTTCTTGTTTGCTTTTAAGGCAATGACCACACTCTCCAGGCTGAGAGAATTATCCGGGTCGCGTGGATTGGCATTATCCGAGCAAGATGCCGATGCCAAACAGAGTACGGCAATGAGCATCTGCAATAATGGAAAAGGTTCGATGGAATAGTAGAGGTGCTTCATGTTCTTATTGATACTGAGTCTCAATATCAATATCGGGGTTCTGGGGCAAGTCAAAGAGGGTGGGGAAGGGGATCAATTTTGGGGAAGTTCCAGAATCTGGTAAATCCGTGTGAGGCTGTGTGAGGAGGGAGAGCCCTGTTTATCTCTCCATGAATGAGCCCGGGAAGCGAGTAATTTTCGTTGATCTGGATGGTTGGCTAATTCGAGGAGCGCTTTCTTGGCGTGCTTTTCGGAAGATGTTTCGACTATGGCATCGTGAAGAAGAAGATCTCCACAGGTTTCGCGAAAATTCTGGTAATTCGGACCGGTAACCAGCGGTAATCCGATGGAAATGGGTTCGATGGGGTTTTGTCCACCCCTGTTGGGAGGAAGGGTCTTACCTATCCATCCGAGGTCGGCCGAGTGGATGAGCTCGGCCAATTCACCGGTGGTATCTGCCAGGTAGACGATTGTGCCAGGCTGGCCCTGCTTGTTTTCACTGCGCATTTGATAGGGTAGTCCGGAATTTTCCAACATTTTCGCAATCTGTTTACGTCTCTCTGCATGCCTGGGAACAAGAAGCAGGCGGGCGTCCGTACCCGCTTTGCCAAGTTCAAGAACTGTATCGATCAGCAATTCTTCCTCACCCGGCCAGGTGGAGATGCCGGCAATGACAAAGCTGTCATGTTTAAAGCCAAATTCACGGCATAATGCCTCCCTTCTTTGGGGAAGCACGGTTTGGTGGAGAGCTGAATCAACTTTTAAATTCCCCGCGGTTTGAAGGTGTTTCGGATCGACCCCCAGATCGATCCATCGAGCCCTCTGACGTTCTGAGGTGGTAAGAATTTCCAAGCCTTTGGGGAGTAGGAAACTGCGGGCTAAGAAGGATTGAGAGAGGCGCGAATAAGTACGGTCTGAAAGCCTGGCATTTAGAACCAGTACTGGAACGCCCCTGATCCGGGCTTGTTCGAAATGTTCGGGCCATAACTCGCTGTCAATGGTTATAACCATATCCGGGCGTATTCTCGCCCAGGCCAGGGAACTGCATGGCCAGCAGTCGAGGGGAAACGGACCAATCGACAAAGTTTGCCTGGAAAAATTACTTTCTGCAAAAATAAGACCGGTGCTGGTGGTGGAACTGAGGACCAGTTCGATACGCTCGTCTTTGGAGAGTAAGTCGACTAATTTTTGAATGGATGACAATTCCCCTACGCTCACCGCCTGTATCCAGATGCGTTTAGCCTGAGGGTTTTTTCGGGGAAGATCAGGCCATAGACCTAACCGGTGTAAAAAGTTATGCCCATACCCACCCCTTTGCCACATCCTTCTAAGGTAGTACGGACAAAGAAACAGAGCAAAAAGCGGAAAGGCGATACGGTAAAAAAAGATCACGATATAAACGTTCCCGTTTTCCGTTGCCAGAAATAGATGGATTGGAAATGATTCAAGTTCTTTTTTCTTATGGAGACTTCTTCACGAATCGCGAAACTTTTTTCTGATCGCAAAGCAAACGGAAAATCGACCTTTGTCGGATATGTCTGTGCGTGTGATCCGGATTTTGATACTTCCTTAAAGATTTGTCGCACTCTGATTGAACAGGGAGTCGACTTGCTCGAACTTGGTGTGCCCTTTTCTGATCCGCTCGCGGATGGGCTGACTAATCAATTAGCCGCTCAGCGTGCGCTCGAGTCTGGATGCAAGCAGGAGGATGTCTTCCGTCTTGTTGAGGAGGTGCGGAAATTTTCTGAGGTCCCCATTGTTTTTTACACTTACTACAACCTAATCTTTTCACAGGGTACGAAAAATTATGTCGAGCGTTCGAAGGATGCCGGGGTTGATGGATTGCTCACCCTGGACCTGCCTCCAGAAGAGGCGGGGGAATTGATCGCTGCATGTAAGCAAAGTGGGTTGGCCAATATCTTTATCATCGCTCCCACTACTCCAAAGACAAGAATTGCCAAGATCGCATCGGTGGCAACCGGCTTTGTCTATTATGTATCCAGAGAGGGAGTGACGGGAGAGCGTACGGATTTGGCAGGTGACTTGGAGGAGAGAGTTGCTTCTATTCGTGAACATACCGACTTACCAGTGGTGGTTGGGTTTGGTATCTCCACGCCAGAGCAGGTGCAGAAGGTTGACCGGGTTGCTGACGGGGTGGTGGTTGGTAGTGCTCTGGTAAACTGTATATCCAAAAACCTGGGAGACGGAGAAAAGATCATTTCATCCCTTGCGGAAAAAACCAAGTCTCTGACGGGGGCACTGGTTACCAAATAAGCGACGGGGAGTCGGACGGGATGGGAGCCTCAGATTGCCAACTACGGCTCTTGGGAGGAATAACTGCTTCCGGAAAGACCCATTGGGCCATTGCCTGGGCGAAAGAAAATTATGGAGAAATTCTTTGCTGCGATTCGGTAACTTGTTACCAAGGCCTTGATGTTGGTTCGGCTAAGCCAGATGAGCAGGAGCGTGCAGAGATTAAACACCATGGAATAAACCTGGCAAAGGTCAGTGAAATATTTGGCGTCGGACGGTATCATGATTATGCCAGGCAAGTGGTCGATCAAGCGATTGAGCGTTCAGTCCCCTTGGTGGCGGTTGGAGGAAGTGGGTTTTTCATGGAAGGCTTTTTAAGGCCTGTGGTTGACGGCCTGGAGGTTTCCCAAACGACTAGAAAGAAAGTGGATAAATGGTTCGAAGAGGAGGGGCTTGAAGGATGCCTCGTCCGGTTGGAAAAGATAAATCCCTCAGGATTGGGTTCCCTGGATTGCCAAAATCAGGCGAGGGTTCGCCGGGCACTGGAAAGATGCATGCAGTCGGGAAAGGAATTGGTGGACATTAGGCGGGAGTTTGATGCTTTACCCACCCCATACGCAGAATGTTCGAAAAGTATGATTTGGCTGGATCGAGAAAATGAAGATGTCGAAAGAAGAATAGAGAGAAGAACAGAAAAAATGCTTGGCAATGGAATGATTGAGGAAACACAGGAGGCTCTATCCCAAGGAATGAGCCAGCATCCGAGTTTAACCAATGCGGTTGGTTATCGTGAAGTACGCCTGTTCCTGGAGGGAGAATTGAACCGGGCAGAATTGAAGTCCGCCATTGCTGGAGCCACCAGAAAACTTGTCAGTAAGCAAAGAAAGTGGTTCAGGAACCGTTTCCCAGTAGGGTCGAGGTTTTTACTCAAGCCCGAACAGGAAGCCCCCCCAAAGGAAATTCCGTGGATCGCTGGCACTTGACCGCTGCCTCAACTCGCTTTACCTTTTCTTATCATTGATGAATTAATCATGAACCCGCCCAGACTCGTATCCATTATCAATAACCTCTCCAAGCCAGGAGCGAAAGAGGTTGGACGAAAACTGGAGGAACTTTGCCAAGGGGCGGGGGTAAAAGTGCGTGCGACTGATGAATTTCCCTGCCCTGATGGTTTCCTGGAAAATTCCGACATCTGTTTTTCTGTGGGAGGGGATGGTACTTTGCTCCATCTTCTTAATGATGCGGTAAAGCATGAAGTGCCAGTGGCAGGTGTGGGCTTGGGTAAACTTGGGTTTTTGGCAACCATTTCCCCAGGGGAATTGGACGAGGCTTTACCTCCCATGCTTCAGGGGAAGTACTTTGTGCGGCAAAGAAGTCTATTGGGCTATTCCTCATTGAATGGGGCTGAGAGTTTGGCCTTGAACGACTTGGTGGTGAAGAGCGGAACAAGTGGAAGGTTGGGCAGGTTCTCAGTACATGCGGGGCATGAACTGGTTGCCGAATATGCTTGTGATGGCATTGTATTTTCCACGCCCACTGGTTCCACGGCTTACAACTTAGCATCTGGAGGTCCCATCGCACATCCCGAGGCAAAGGTCATGCTGATGACTCCCATAAGTGCCCATACCCTTACCAGTCGCCCAGTCGTTTTCCCTGCGGGTATGAAAATAAGGGTGGAGATCGAGGGCTCGCAACCTGTGCCCAGCGTTTTTGCCGATGGTCGAGAAGCTTTCTCGGCGGATCCACATTTCCCATTGGAAGTCTCTACTTCCGATCGTTCCTTTCCGCTCCTCGAGGTGGAGAAGCATTCTCATTTTCGGGTGATGCGAAATAAATTGAAGTGGGGATGAAACCACGCCCCCAACCCCCAACGATCCGGTAGCCGTGCTTTCAGAAGGTACCCGAATAGGCCCGTTGAGGATTCGTAAGTGGATTGTAGAAGGCGGATGCGGACAAAGTTACGAGGGTGAACAAAGAGAGGGGGAATCAAGGGGTGAAAGCTGTTTTTTAAAACTTCTTTCCCGGGAACTTTCAGAAAAAAAGGGATTTTCGGAATTCTTTGGTCAGGAGTGTCAGGCACTTGAACAATTACAGGGTCCTGGAATTTGGGAATTAAAGGATTTTGGGGTTATGAAATGGAAGCATTGGCTTTCATATTCGTGGATTTCAGGAGAGAGGATTGAGGCTGCTGAAGAGGGAGAACAAGCGGAACCCAGGGTTGTTCATTTACGAACTTTGGATGAGTGGATGACTGAAATTCCTGGCGAGATCAGTCCAGAAGACCTGCTGTCGATAATGATTGATTTACACCGGGGGTTGGACCGGGCTCACAAATATGGAGTGATCCATGGAAACCTTAAGCCTTCCAATGTGCTGCTCGAAAGAAAGGATGGTGTGTTTAAGGGATGGCTTGCGGAACTGGGGTTGCAAAAACTCCTCAGGTTTCAATCAATCATCGGTGATGCAGATGGCGATATTGTCCATGCCTCACAAAGTTTACAGGCACAAGAGTCAATGGCAGTGAGTGCTCAGTTCAGGCCGGATGGAACTGGGCCATCTGATGAACCGGAGGAGTACTGGGATTTACAGGCTTTGGGAACCATTGGTCACTGGGTAATTGAAAAAAGCTCCCTTTTGCCGGATCAGTGGACGGAGTGGGCACAGTGGGCAGGGAAATCTATGAACCGTGCCTTTCCCAGTGCGGCCCACTCTATGCAAGCTCTTCCTGGAATGGTGGATATGGAGAGTTATGGTATAAAAATTGATGATATTGATGAGGGACCCGTTCTCTCAAGCGAAGAGATAAAAAACAGGCGTGCGAGGGAGTGGAAAAAAAAGCAAATTACCTCCTCGTTAAAATTTAAAAGAGGGATGACTGGATTGGCCGGTCTGCTTTGCCTCTTTTCCTTTATTTGCTCCCAAATTTATTTACATCTTTTTCCAGTGCCTTGGACGGAGTATTCCCTGGAAGGTGTGCTTGACCGTTACCAGCTCGGGCTGGGTTTGTGGTCCGGGCAAGCATGGGGAATCGTGCCGGGTGCTTATGACGATAATGGTCCGGGCGGGCAGGATGTCGTGGGAGAGTGGACACGTGAGGATGGTATGTTCAAACTGAGTTTTAGGAGGTTTCGAAAATTGGACGAGGAGGAGTCAGGAAAAAAACTTTGGCAATTCATCGGCAAAGGGGCGACCAGTGCAGATGATTATTACACCTGGCAGGATTATTTGAAATTCGATGCTGCGGACGGATCGCTCTCTTTAATCAAGCGATCGGATGATCAAGAAGTCTACCTGCCCGGTAAGCGAGGTGATGAATCTCCCCGGCTTTTCCCGGAAGTCAGGCTAAGTCGTTCGCTTGGCAAAATTACCCCGGCCAAACTAATTTTTAAGGAGACCGAGGAATTAGGGCCTGCATGGTCGTTATTCTTGGCCGTGGGTTTTCTTTTGGCCTGTTGGATTTACCATCGGGAATTTAATAAAATTCCTCAGGAAGAAGACGATGGTAAGTAATTGAATTTTTACCTCCTTTGTCGCAAGATGAAGAAAAAGATGTTTTCTGCATACCCCATTCTCTTGAATTTTATCAACCGGTCGGTTGGACTCGGTTTGCTGTTTTTTTTAACTTCCTGTGGAAAAGAGGATCCTGCTGGACGTTACACTGGACAGATGCAGGACTGGGTGCATGAGGTTTTTGACGGTGTACTGATTGCTCAGGGGAAGGAGTGCGAACTCTCTCTCGAACTCACTCAGACTCCGGACAAGATGGTGGCTGTTTTAATTTTTCAACACCCCGAGCTTCAAGAAACTCGACGGGAAGGAGAGTGGTCTATCGGAGATGGAGAACGGGTGCTTCATTTCGAGGATGGGAAAAAACCGGATGAATATTATTTGATCAAACGTGGGGTGAGGTATGCCTTTCAGACTAAGCAAGGACTGAGCAATGACGATGGATCTCCTGTTTTGTTGATGCGTAACGAGGGAAAGTCCCGCAAGGCCTCCTATCCTTTGGAAATCCTTTTCGGTCCAAGGGGCGGGGCACATGTTAGTGGAATGGGAAGTTTGGGGAAGCGTTCCGGGGAATGGAAGTGGAATGGTAATCGCCTGGTGGTTCAGGTGAAATTGCCGGATGGGCGAAATTCGGCTGGAGAGGTTATCCCCTCGGAGACTTATAAATATTTTTTACAGTGGGCGAAATCTTCTCCCAATGAACTGGAATTGGAAAAGCTTGTGGTTATGAGACCCTTTCTGAAGGAGGATGGAAGTAAGAGGCAAAGCTGGATGAGTTCGTTGATTTTTGCTGACAGTCCACGCCTGAAACCTCATTGATGCATAGCTATTCGCACCTTGCATTGGTTTGACGTTCCTCTTGTCGTCTTCATCATAAATCCCTTTTTTATCCATCCTATCATATGATCACTTCATTGCAGAATTTCATTTCGTCCAAAGGAAAGTTTGTCTTCGTACTACTATTGTTTCTGGTCGTTGTTTCCTTCGTCCTTTACCTTTCCCAAGGTTCCTCCGTTTTCGATCTCATTCCTGATCCCAATCGTGAGCGTAAGGAGTTTTATGGTTATGATTGGAATGATCCCGACCAAAGAAGATCTTTGAGCATAGCCAACCGAGTGGCTGCTGATTTTGGGTCTGTGGTTTCACCAGGAGAGGAAGTTCTGCAAACAGCGGAAGAGGATTACCTCCAAAATTTACAGGGACGAATGCAGGCTGCCTTCCAGGGAGGCGAGGCGGAAATGGACCGTGATGCCCTGCAGCAAATGTTTTCCTATATGCAGGCTTGGCCGAATTTTCCCAATGATATGAAAGCCCGTGAGATCGCGAGATCTGGAAATTATGGCCAAGACTTTTTGCAGGCAGTTATTGAGTACAAGGTAGCACTGGCTGGCCAGGCAGACAGTTGGGGGTTAATGCCATTGCACCTCAATCATCCTGCGATCAACTCCCGTTTTGCAGAATATTTAAACGGACTTGCCCCAGGAATGGATGTGGAAGAGAACCGTACGCGAGCCCTCTCCTTTGTGGGTAGCCGTCATGGCGTTTCTGGGCGGGATGCAGAGTCGATCCTTTATGATTCTTTTCGCACCCGCCAAGTGGAAAGAATTTATCTTGATAGCGGTTATGCTTTGGAAGAAGAGGTAAGGGCGGATTTGCACACTGGACAATTTGCATGGGATGGAGAGGTTGCAAAGTTGCGGGCGGACGATCTTTCCTTCCAGCAACCTGCATGGCGGGTAATGCAGATAAAGTCATTACCCAAGGTAAATGAGTCAATTAATGTAAAATATGGATCGAATGAACGACGGTTTATTTTTGTTAAATCTCCCCGGGATGAAAATGGAACGACCCGGTTTGTTTCTCTGGGGAAAGCATTACCTGAGTTCCGCAAGAATCTACAATCCGCTTTGAATGGGGAGGATTTTGGTTTTGAATGCAAACCTCAAGAAAAGAACAGTTTGGCACTAATTCCAAAACCAGACCGCCTGCCTTTAAATACACCCAGTATATCATCCACTTCCAAGCAGGTAGTATTGGTTGATGGAATGAGTGCGAAACTTCGTGAATTTCATAATGAGCGAAAGGTTGAATCCCCGTTTGCTAAATTACCACGCACTTTTGCGAGTGCCACGATTTTCTCATCAGCCAAATTTCTAACTGAACCTGGGGTTCCAGACGAAGCGAGGTTGCGATCTTACTTTGAACGCAACCAGCTTGACTTTACGAAGCCGGCACCTACGGAGCCTTCCAATGATGGTAACAACAGTACGGTTGTTGAAAAAACGGTTTCTCAAACTTTTGAAGAAGCCCGTGAGGAAGTGTCTAAACGTGTGATTGCCCGAGACAAAGAAGATGCCCGTAGGGATGCCGATTTACAGGCTCGAGACGCAGCCCTTGCATTCCTGGATAAACTAAATGGATTACGTGATAAGCTGAGGTCCAAATATTCCACCTTTAATGAACTTCGCAATTCTGCCGAACTTGCCTCGATGATCGAGGATGCAGGAGCGAGGGCACAGAAAATCTCCTTTTCCCGTGAGGAAATGGGCACGCAGGCAATGGTTCTTGGCCTGGAAAGAAGGGAGAGTGAACGCAGGGCAAATCGCGAACCATTGGAGGAGGTCGAAAATTTGAATGAACGCATGTTTTTTACCCGTTCCGTACGCAAGTCCAGGCAGGGCTATGTGGTTTTCATATTAGATCATAAAACTCCGCAGCAACCAGGTTCTTATGAGGATGCAAAATTTTCCGATTTATACAGGGGCTATACCGCGGAAGCTGCCGGAAAATATTTTTCTGATCAAATCGATGCTGTTCTCGCGAAACTGCAAGCCAAGAACAAGAAGCCAGAGAAACCTGGAAATTTGCGTTTATTTAAAACCGTTGCAAAAAGCCCCGCTCTTGCCCGTGCTGGTTTTGATGCTAAGGCCCGTACTTTAGGTGGCCGTATTCAAAAGGTAGAAGAGGAAAGACAATTATTAACCTCTGCAGATGCTAATGCTTCCGGTAATCAAACAAAGATTAAAAAATTAGATGACCTTTTAAAATCTCTACGCCAAAAGATCAAGGAGGGGGATGAGGAGAGGGCAGCAATCATGGGTTTGTTGGAAACTGCTCAAACTTTAACGGTGGATGGAAATTGGCAAGAGTTGGAACGAAATGGGGAAGAGGCCACGTTTGTCCGCTTGACTCAGGTTTACTCTCTAATAAGCAAGGAATCCACAGAGGAAGCTATTACACAAAGGCGTGTAGCCTTGGAAGCGAAACGTGGACAGGCTAGCCGCGAACTCATTCTCGGAGACTTGGTTTCCGCAGGCTTAGGTTCCAGTCGCTAATTTGTAATTCCTCTCGGAGAACCTGGTATCCTCTCGGGTTCGTCTTTTTGCCAGGCGAGAAAATATTCCAAGTTGCCATCTGCTCCGTGAGGCTCAGCGAGCCTCTGTGCGATCAAGCGTGAATGCACTAAGCGAAGTTTGGCAAAGTCCAAAACTTCTTCAATCACTCGTTGCCGAATGGTGTCCTCTTGAATCACGCCCTTGCCATGATCTGCTTCCTCCCGGCGGCATTCAAACTGAGGTTTAACCAGAGCGACCAATTTTCCAGATGGAGAGAGAAATCCCCATGCTTGTTCCAATACTTTTCGAAGTGAAATGAAGGAGAGGTCCATGACAATTAGGGGATATTCTTTTCGCGGAAGCTTGTCTGCCTTTAAGTCTCGGAGGTTAGTTTTTTCGAGGTTGGTCACCCGAGGGTCGGTTCTAAGTTTGTAATGTAGTTGGCCTCGGCCGACATCCACGCAGGTTGCTTCTTTGGCACCTCTTTGTAATAAGCAATCACTAAAGCCCCCCGTTGAAGCCCCGAGGTCTAAAATGGGAAGCCCGGATACTTCCCAGGCACTTTCCCTGATAAAATTCTCCATTTTTAATCCCCCACGACCGACAAAGGGGAGGGGCTCTTCCACAGTGAGCACAGCATCGAAAGGAACCATGCGGCTCGATTTATCAATACGTTCAGTTCCCCATTTCACTTTGCCCGCCATGATGAGGGCTTGAGCTCGGGTCCGGCTTTCGCAGGCTCCGGTGGTTACCAGTAACTCATCCGCTCTTTGCTTCTTTTTCATCTCTAGGGAAGAATTGGAGAGCAATGGGCAAAGGAGCAACGGTGGAATGAATAATTTTAAAAATTTTCATATTTTTTTGTAAAAGTCCTTGACGGCGGTGGGTTAAAATGGGAGGAAATGGTTGAAGATGGAAATTATTGGATAGATGCCCCTCGGTTATGGCAAGCGAAGCGACAACCTTTTTTGTGGGAGAATTTACCCATGCTTTAGACAGCAAGGGCCGCTTGACCATTCCTTCGAAGTGGAGGATTCCAGGAGGAGACAACACATACCTTGCTCTGCCCAATCCCGGGGGGTACGTTACGGTATATCCGCCCAAGATGGTGGCCCGGCTCGAAGAAAAGGTAGCAGCCGCCAGTCTTTCCGATGTCCGGGCACAAGCTTTACTGATGGAGCTGTTTGCCAAGGCACACTCTTTTGGTTGCGACAAGCAAGGCCGGATCAACCTCAACGAGAAGTTGATCGAGCATGCGGGTATCAAGGGGAGGGGTGTACTTGTGGGTAATTTTTCCGCTTTTGCAATATGGTCTGAGTCTCGGTATGCAAAGCGTCCGAGCGAAGATCAAAGAAATGTTTTCGATGCGATGAGGGAGCTGGGGTTATGATACTTGATCGACCGGACTGGGTGACTTTTAGGGTGGTCTCCCGTAGAAGGGGAATGGTCGGCGATTTTCACCTCCTCCCTCGCGCTTCGACTTTCCTGTGTAACGTCGGCCTTGGGGGGGGTAAATATGTATTGTGGGACGGTTGAGTTCGTTTGTTCTCCTTCGGCGGTGAGGCACGTTCCTGTTCTGCTTGATGAGTGTATGGGCTTTTTGAAGCCCGAAAATGGTGGTGTCTTTGCTGATTTAACTTTTGGCGGAGGAGGTCACAGCAGGGCAATTCTTGAGGCCAATTCAGAAACTCAACTACTATCCTTTGATTGTGATCCGGATGCGGTGGAAAGATCGATGGTGTTTAAAAAGGATTTCTCTGATCGTTTTCAATTTCATGACGGTTCTTTTCGTGAGTTGGACCAAGTCTCCAGTGCGAATGAATTTGATGGGATCTTAATGGATTTGGGGATTTCCTCCTTTCAGTTGATGGAGCCAGAGAAAGGTTTCTCCTTTCGATTGGATGCACCCATTGATATGAGGCTGGATCCAAGGAGAGGGATGAGTGCAGCTGAATTTTTGGAGACTGCATCTGAAGAGAGCCTTGTTCGTGCGATTCGTGAATATGGAGAAGAAAGAAGGTGGCGCCGGGTGGTGCAGGCGATTATTTCTGCGCGGGGAACTGGTGCACTTGCGAGGACAATGAGTGCAGCGGAGGTGGTCTCGGGTGCAGTTGGTGGTAGGCACGCCAGGCAGCGAATTCATCCGGCGACCAAGACTTTTCAGGGAATTCGTATTGCGATTAATGGTGAATTGGAAGCTTTGGCGGTAACCTTGCCACAAGCATTCAGTGCTCTGAAGAATGGTGGCGTGCTTGCAGTAATATCGTTTCATTCATTGGAAGATCGCATCGTTAAGAGGTTTATGAGGAAAATGGCTGGTAGGCCGGAGCATAAGAATGACAGTCGTTCAATGCATGATCGTACATCTCATGGGAAGTTGGTTACTACCAAGGCAATTATCCCTTCCAGGGAAGAGGTTGAGTCAAATCCAAGAAGTCGTTCTGCGAGGTTGAGAATTTTTAGAAAATCCAAAGTGGAGGAGATGGAGGAATTATGAAAAGGGTGTGGTGGATGATCCTTTTTCCCTCCGTTGTTCTCTTTGGGGTTGGTGCGATATCAATCGTGTGGTTGCGGATGGAGATATCAGAAACTGCACGGATATGTGGAAGGATGGAAGACGAGAGGGAGATGGTCGGGCGTGAACTTAGGGAGTTGCGTGGGCAGCGTGCTAAGATGCTACGGCCAGCAATGCTCGCTAAAATGGTAGCTGGAAGATTGAGTATGCCTGCAGCTTCAAGGACGGTACATGTTAGTTCCAGGGAAATGGCGTCTCGTTTAGGAAGTGAAATTCCTCGTTTGCAGTTGCGAAAATACCAAGATTCCGCGTTGGCGGACAATCGGTAGATGAAAAACGTTTTCATCTCTCCGTACCGCTTCTATCTCGTTTTTTTTGCTATTCTTTTAACGTTCTGTAGTTTGGGCGGAAGGCTCATTCACTTACAGGTTGTAAAGTCTGATAAGTACGAAAGTTTTGCTTTAAATACCCGAAAAAATTTCGTGCCCATCTCTGCCAGGCGTGGGGATTTGGTTGATCGAAAGGGGAACCTGTTGGCGACTACTAGATCTGTTGTGGTAGTGGGGATGGATCCGCAATCACTTCTTGAGGAAGATTATAAAAAGTTTCCAGCACTTGCTAAGATCTTAGGGCTATTGGTGAAAGATATAGAGCAGGCAGCGAATAAAAAAGTACGATCCGGAACTGAGGATGGTGAATCTATTAAACTCGTTCGTTGGGTTAAGCTAAAGGAAGGGGTCGAGGAAAGTGAATTTAAGCAAATAAAGGAACTTAAAATAAAAGGGGTTTACGGTAATTATAAGCATTCACGACTTTATCCAAATCAATCCCTTGCGTCTCATTTGCTTGGTTACGTAAATGACGAAGGGAAGGCTTGTATGGGAGTTGAGCTTCTTTCTGATTATTACCTAAAGGGGCAGGACGGTTGGAATGAAATTGAGCGGGATGGAAGAAGGCGTGAAATGCCACAGTATCGGTCATTAGAAGTAGAGGCGAGAAATGGCCTGAATGTGGAACTTACTCTTGATCGGATGGTTCAGGAAATTGTTGAGGATGAACTGAAGCGGATTGTTGAAGAATATGAACCTTTGAGTGCTAGCATTATCGTGAGTTCTCCGAGAACTGGAGAGATTTTAGCTCTCGGCAATGCACCGACCTTTGATCCAAATTCCTATGGAGAATATCCTCTGGAAAATCAAAGAAACCGTGCACTCACTGACCTCTATGAACCTGGCTCAACTTATAAGATCGTGCCTGTTGGGGGTGCTCTTAATGAGGGAATTGTAAATCCGGATGATATTATAGATTGTTCCATACCAACTTATCAGGTGGGAAATCGAGTACGTAGGTTACCAAGCGATCATCATCCACTTGGAAAAATAAGCCTGCGAGAGGTGGTACAAAAATCAAGTAACAGAGGAGCCGCTCAGCTTGGTATAAAATTGGGTTCAAACAGGTTGTATGAATATTCAAAAATGTTCGGGTTTGGAGAGAGTTCTAACATGGGACTAGTCGGAGAGAGGCGTGGTACTTTACATCATCCAAAGAGATGGGATGGATTAACCATAACCCGTTTGCCTATGGGTCATGCAGTAGCTGTGTCAGCCATACAGGTGCATGCAGCTATGAGTTCCGTGGCAAATGGCGGAATTTTAATGAAACCAAGTTTGTTAAAGCGTGTATTTGATGAGGAGGGAAAGACTGTGGTCTCCTTTCAACCTAGACCTGTTAGGCGTGTGGTAAGTGAAAAGGTAGCTAAAGTAATGACTGAAATGCTAGTGTCTGTTGTAAGCACAGAAGGGACAGCGGCAAGAGCTAGGATAAGCGGGTATGCAGTTGCTGGAAAAACAGGCACGACCCAAAAGATTATTGATGGAAAATATTCAAATCGGCACCATGTCGCATCTTTTTGTGGTTACTTGCCAGCGGACGATCCATTGGTAGCAGTAACCGTTCTTGTAGATGAACCAAACATGAGCAAAGGAAGATTAGGGTACGGAGGAAGCGTAGCCGGGCCAGCATTTCAAAGAGTGGCAAAAAAGATAATCGGTTACATGGGTATAAAACCAAAGCCAGCTGAAGTAAGCTTTTTTAAAGATCTTAATATTAATAAACAAAACTTTTAATTGGGGTAATTATCATGACAGTAGAAACTAACTCAGAAACGATGGAAAGCGTACGCGCTAGAATGTCTGGTCGAATGGACCTTCGGGAATTGGCTGGTAGAGAAGCCGACTATGTCAGGAGTCGTGGAGACCTACGTCTAAATGCTATATATTCGGACAGTAGAAGAGTGACTCCGGGATCCGCATTTTTTGCCCTTCCGGGCTTAAGGACAAATGGCAATGAACACTTAAAAGAAGCGGTTAGGCGTGGAGCTCAAGTAATCGTAACAGATTCTGATGAAGTTGAGATTCCGAGTGGTGCAGTGCGAGTAAAGGTAGATGATGCACGAATTGCTTTAGCAAAATTTTCAAAACGGTATCATAATTCGCCTGATGAATTGTTAAATGTTGTAGGGGTTACTGGTACAAATGGAAAAACTACAGTTAGTACTTTAACCAGGCACCTTCTTGAATCTCCGGGAAGACCAGTTGGTTTGGTTGGAACGGTGAAATATCATTTAGGAGATCGGGTTCTTCCGTCATTTAAAACAACACCAGAAGCTGCAGATTTGTATGCATTGTTAAAAAATATGCTTGCGGGAGGGTGTTCGGAAGCGGTCATGGAGGTGAGTTCACATGGGATTCACCAATCCAGGGTGGCTGGATTAAACCTTGAAGTGGCAGCCTTTTTAAACTTAACCAGGGATCATTTGGATTACCATGGAAATATGGAGACCTATTTTCGTGAAAAAAGGAAATTATTCAACGGTTCGAACGGGCCTCTACCCAAAATCGTTGTGATCAATGGAGATTGTCCATATGGCAAGAGATTGCTTGAAGAACTTCCTCCACAGGTTCGAGCCTTAAGTTTTGGATTTGATGAGGGGAATGATTTTCGGGCAACTGAATTATCAATGGATGAACATGGATCACAATTCATTGTCGAAAGTCCCGCTGGTTCATTGGTTACAACAAGTCCTATGATTGGAAGGTATAATGTTCTAAATGTACTGGCTTCATTTGCCATTGTTCATGCACTTGGACGTCCCGTATCCGATTCGATTCGAAAATTATCTGGCTTTGGAGGAGTTGAGGGCAGGATGGAAAGTGTTGAACGGGGGCAGGATTATCGGGTTGTGGTTGATTATGCACATACTCCAGATGCTTTAAGAAATGCACTTGGTATGCTCAAGGAGTGCACCAAGGGAAAAGTTCGACTTGTCTTTGGTTGTGGTGGAGAGAGAGACCGTGGAAAGCGGTTGGAGATGACACGTGTAGCATGTGCGGGCGCAGACAGTTCCATTGCAACTGCAGATAATCCAAGAGGAGAAAGTTTAAAATCTATATTTGAAGATATGAGAAAAGGGGTATCTAAACAGGCAGATATTAGATTTGTTGAAGATCGGAGAAGGGCGATAAGTCATGCTTTGAATGAAGCAAAGAGCGGAGATTGTGTGTTAATTGCTGGAAAAGGGCATGAATCTTTTCAGGAGGTCAATGAAACATCTATTCCTTTTGATGATCGTTTAGTAACAGCAGAACTTCTTGATGCTAAACATTTTGCAGGTTAAGGATGCCCTTTTTTGATCCAGGAAATTTGGAGAGATGGTCCGGTGGAAATTGGAACCGTATACCCAAAAAAAGGTTAAATGGATTTTCCATTGATGCTCGTACGATTAAAGATGGTGAATTTTTTATCGCTATAAAAGCGATGAGAGATGGGCATAAATATTTGCCACAAGCTATGGATCTTGGTGCGGGGGGTGCACTTGTGAGTGATGTGAATGACCGCATAAACATTCCACAGTTGTTGGTTGATGATACCGTATCTGGCTTTCAGGATATTGCCAGAAATCATCGGAAAAAGTTTAAAAAACCAGTGATTGGAATAACTGGAAGTTGTGGGAAAACATCTACTAAAGAAGCACTTGCTCATTTATTGACTGGTTCGATTTCTACGGAGGGAAATTTAAATAATCACTTAGGAGTTCCTTTGACCTTGTTAAAGATTGAATCGAATAAACATCAATATGCAGTGGTTGAAGCAGGGATCAATCATGTTGGGGATATGGATGAACTTCAAAGGATGATCGATCCTGAGCATGTAATTATTACTATGATTGGTGCTTCTCATCTTGAAGGCCTTGGGAATTTAGATTCGGTTGCTGAAGAAAAGATTAAGCTATGGACAGAGGCGTCATCGAATTCATGGGCTTTTTTCCCGGAGCAATGTTTGTCATTTGATTGTTTTCGTAGGGCCATGAAAAAAAATGACAACTATGTGGTGCTTAAAGAGGGTAAGCCCAAATCAGGTAAATGTAAGAAAAACGAAGCCCATTTTGAATTTTCGACTGAAACAACTGAAACTGAGCACAGAGATTCATATTTGCTGAAAATTTGGCGGTATGAATCTACTGTGCTCTCGGTTTCAATACCCAGAGTTTCTCCAGGAATGGCAAGTAATCTGGCACTAGCTGCTTTAGTTGCATCCAAGCTGGGAATAACCGATGAAGAAATTTTCGAACGCCTACCCCAATACCGCCCCTCGGCCCTGCGTGGCAATCGCCTGCAGGGTCGAGGGTGCGAATATTTCATTGACTGCTACAATGCCAACCCCGCTTCCATGGAAGATTCAGTAAAGTTTTTCCAGGAGGAAAGTTTGGGTAAGAAAAAGTTGTATATTCTCGGAGGAATGGAAGAACTGGGCGAGGAGAGTGCAGGCTTACACCGTAGTACAGGTACAAAAATATCACTTGAACCTGAAGATACAGTTGCCCTGGTAGGGGAAAAGGCCTCCTGGTTTGCTTCTGGATTGATGGAATCTGGTGCAAGTGAAAACCAGGTACTTGTTCTTCGGGACTTAGAAGATGCCCGTCCAATAGTGGAAGATTTTGAAGGCAATGTACTTTTTAAGGGAAGTCGGTCCAATAAACTCGAAGGACTTGTGCCTTCATGGGCAACTTCAGTTGAGCATGATCTAGGTAATGCAAAATGCTGAGTTATTTGCAGTTTTGGGAGGAGTGGTTTGGCCCGTTTCGATTGTTTCAATTTATTTCAGTAAGGTCTGTGGGAGCCGGCGTGACCGCATTGTTTATCGGCTTTATTGCGGGACCACGTATCATTTCTGCGTTAAGGTTACTGGGGGCTCGACAAGCTTTCAGGAAGAAGGAAGAAGTTGGGGAACTTGCGGATTTGCACGAGTTCAAGTCAAAGACTCCGACGATGGGTGGAATTTTGATTTATCTATCAGTAACTATCAGTGCCTTGTTGTGGGCAGAGCCAAATGTTTATGTTTTAGCGTCATTATTAACCTACACGATCCTCACGGTGGTAGGCTTTGCGGACGATTATTTAAAAGTAAGCAAAAGCAACAGCAAAGGGCTTCCTGGGAGGTTGAAACTATTAGGGCAACTCCTTACAACTTTTTGCGTAATTGGACTTCTACTCGGTTCCTGGAGCGAAAATCTGGGTGGTACCGCAAATGGACCTTTGGAAAGCGCAATCAAAATGAAGGAGTTTTGGGTTCCTTTTTTAAGTTACCCACAAGAGAGCGGTCCTCCCATCCTGCCCCTTGCTTTATTGATTCCTTTTTTCTTCATTACTCTTTGCGGTTCGAGCAATGCATTGAATCTGACAGATGGACTGGATGGACTTGCGATCGGTTGTACCGTAACAGTGGCACTGACCTATGGTATAATGGCATACGCAGCCGGAAATTTCATTATCGCGGATTACCTCAAGGTAAGTTTCGTTCCCGGAACCGGGGAATTGGCGATAGTTTGTGCGGCTTTACTCGGCGGGAGCCTGGCTTTTTTATGGTACAACGCTCATCCGGCAGAAGTGTTCATGGGGGATACCGGATCTCTGGCTATTGGCGGACTGGTGGGAATCATTGCTTTGATGATTCACCAACCTTTGACTCTAATCATAGTGGGGGGAATTTTTGTGATGGAAGCAGGATCTGTTATTCTGCAGGTGGCGTCTTTCAAAACACGAGGGAAACGAATCTTTCGGATGTCTCCCATTCATCACCATTTCGAACTCAAAGGATGGAAGGAGACCAAAGTCGTGATCCGTTTTTGGATACTTTCACTCTTATTTGCCCTGATCGGATTAGCCACTCTCAAAATTAGATAAAAAGGTGAATGGTTTTTTAGAAAATTTAAGGACTTTGCAACCCATGCCGGTTGCAATATTAGGCGCGGGAAAGAGCGGGCAAGGAGTTGTGAATTTGCTCGATCGAATGGAATGGGAATATGAAATATTCGATGAGCAGGAGCGGGCTTTTGAAATGGCGGATGCCCGCAACTGTTCAGTCGTAATTACAAGCCCGGGTTTTAAGCCTAACCACTCCTGGATAATACGTGCAATAGAAGCAGGGAAAGAAATTCTCAGTGAAGTAGAATTTGGAACTCTTTTTTTAAAAAAACAACGGGTGGTTTCAATTACCGGTACGAATGGGAAAACAAGTGTTACTACTATGTTAGAACATGTTGCTAGAAATTCTCAAATGAAGGTGGTTGCTGGAGGAAACTTGGGAATTCCATTGACTCAATTAGTTGCTGATGGGTTGGGCTCAGAGACGACGGTATTTCTTGAGACTAGTTCTTACCAGGCAAGAAATCTAAAATATTTTAAACCCACGGATGTAGTATGGACGAATTTTGCACCTGATCATTTAGATTACCACGGAACGAAAAAAGAATATTTTCGTTCAAAATATCGGCTTTTGGAATTAAATGAATTCAAAAAATGTATGGTTGGCAGATCGGTTGTAGATGAGGGGAAGAAGATGGGGTTTGATTTCCCGGATTCCGTGGAAATTATTGACCCACTTATTAAAGAAAATGTACCCCTTGGGGAAAATCATTTTCTTCTGTCAAATCCTCAGTTGGAGAACTTAGCATTTGTTGAAAAATGGTTTCTGCATGGTGGAATAAAAAGAAATGAATTTTATAAACTTATAAGAAATTATGTCGGACAGCCTTTTCGTTTGCAAAAAGTGGAATCCAATATTGAGGGTGTAAACTTTTGGAATGACTCAAAATCTACGAATCTCGCATCCACGATTGCAGCTTGTAAAAGTTTTACTCGAAAATTGTTTTGGATAGGAGGAGGACAGAGCAAGGGTGAAGAGATTAAATCCTTTGCCAGTTCCCTTAGGCCTTTTATTGATAAAGCATTTCTCGTTGGAGATACTGGACCTGAACTTCATCAAATCTTCCAGGACTGCGGGTCCTGGTCCACACTCTGCAAAAATCTAAAAGAGGCAGTAGAGAAAGCAGTTTCCTTTTCTGGACGATCGGTCGACATTCTTTTTAGTCCTGGATTCGCAAGTTTTGATACCCATGAAAACTATGTGGAAAGAGGAAAAGCTTTCGATCGCATTGTTTTGGATTTGAAGAAAGCTCGTGAAATAGATACCTCATTATTTGTTCAATCGTTCGCAATACAGACAGGAAGATAACCATGAAAATAACTAAAGTCTTTAGTATCCTACTTTCCCTGCATGTCGGGGTTATTTTACTCGTAATGTTTCAACCGAGTTGCCAGACAGCTGGGGTTCGTCAAGGAGCTTCAAAAACTGACCAGAATGCTTCGCTTGTCCCCGAGCAGTCTTTTAATCAAGCCGAACTACCGGATGAAAAAGCTGCTCAACTGCGTAAACCTGGTGGGATTCCTGCAGATGAATTTGCAGCCCCAAGCCGACCTAGGCCAGGCGATCTCATTGTTCCGAGAAAATCCAAGCCCACACCAACGCCAGCCGAGTCACCAAGGATTATTGTTCCTGTGGAGGAAGGGCCAGTTCCTATGGACTTAAAACCCAAAGACCTTGCAGTCTATAAAATCCAAAAAGGGGACACCTTGTGGGGAATTGCCAGAAAGAACGGTATATCATTGTCTGATTTATTACAGGCAAATCCAAATATGGACAAAACTGGTCGTCTATCCATTGGGCAAGAAGTTATGATACCTGCTGGAAATGGATATTCTCCAGCCCAACAGGCTCCTCGACCTTCAATTCAATCTAATCCAACAGGTGGAGAAACTTACCAAATTGCAAGTGGGGATACACTTTCAAGAATTGCCAAGAAGCATGGTATTAGGTTGTCCAGTTTATTGCAGGCGAATGGATTGTCGCTTTCTTCCATCATTCGCCCGGGCCAACAATTAAACATTCCGCAGGGAAATGGAGACGAAAGTATTCCTGTTCAGCAACAGCCTACAATCATTGTTCCTCCAGGATCTACAACACATGCGGTGCAAAAAGGGGAAAACCTTTCCCGTATAGCCTCAATTTATGGAGTTACGGTAGCCCAAATTATGGAGTGGAATGGGCTATCCAATCCTGGGTTGATACGCGTTGGACAATCTTTGATTGTTGCTCAGGGAACTGCTGATAGCCCTGAAGCCATTATTGAGTCATCCCCTTCTGTGGATTTGGTGCCCACGGATGATGGTGGCTCGTTGCAAGATTTTTTTAATGAAAGTCCGACAGTGGAGAGACCGATTATTGATGTGTCGGAATAAGCATGATCGGGAAATGGCGGGATAAGTGGATCAGCATATGGGTGTGAGTATAACAGGGTGGATAGAGTTGCGATAGAACAGCAATTTTTTCGAAATTCCGGATTGGTTAGCACCTTCTTGGTGATGGCCGCTCTGTGCATGACTATGCTGGGTATGGTCATGCTGTTTAGTGCAGGTGCAGTTCGTGGAGCCCAGGATCTTTTGGCAAAACAGGCAGTTTGGCTAGTTCTGGCAATGATTGCAGCTGCTGTAGCAGCTTGGATAGATTTGGACTGGTTGAAGAAAAAAACTCCCTTGATTTTTTGTATTTGTATATTTGCCCTTATCCTGACCTTGGTCCCCAGCATAGGAGTGAAAGTGAATGGCGCCCAGCGCTGGATAGGTTTAGGACCTTTGAGGATACAGCCTTCCGAATTTGCCAAAATTGGACTGGTACTTGGCTGTGCTCATTATTTTGCTTTGCGACAACGTACATTGGGTGAATTTCTTGATGGATTTGCCATTCCTTCCGCTTTTCTCGGATTGGTTTGTGGTCTTATTCTTTTGCAGCCTGATTTTGGGACTAGTTTTTTATGCGGAGCAGTTGGAGCCACTTTGATGTTTCAAGCTGGTACGAGCCTGAAATGGTTGATGCCGGTGGCAGGTTTAGCCGTAACGGCTTTTTCTGTACTGGTATATTTTGATCCGGTGCGTATCCGACGGGTAACTTCCTTCTTGGATGTGGAAGCGAATGCCAATGACAGTGCTTACCAACTTTGGCAGGGTATGCTTGCTTTTGGAGTGGGAGGTGTCGATGGCGTGGGCTTGGGTATGGGCAGGCAACAAATGCATTTTCTTCCAGAAGCTCATACCGATTTTATTTTCCCCGTAATTGGTGAGGAATTAGGTCTGGTTATGACGATGTGCGTGTTGTTATGTTTCCTTTTGCTCTTTGGTCTGACCTGCTGGAAGTTGAGGGGCGTTACTCGATTGTACGATTATTTACTGGCGATGGGTGCTTTGTTGTTCGTTTCCTTTCAGGCCATCATCAATATTGGCGTGGTTACGGGCTCGCTGCCCACTAAGGGAATGTCCTTACCATTTATCAGTTATGGAGGATCAAACCTTGTAGTTGTTTTTATTATGATCGGTCTGGTCATAAATGTTTTACGAAGAATGGACCAACCCAAACCCATCCAGCCCCGAGAAATGTGAAAAATGTAGTCATTGCATGCGGTGGTACCGGGGGACATCTGACTCCAGGAATTGGACTTGCTCAGGCGTTAGAGGAGAAAGGGTGTCCATGCTGGCTTTTTATTAGCCGTAAACAAGTCGACTCTCGTTTATCCTCGAAGTATAGAAAAATGAGTTTCGAACCTATGCCAGGAGCACCCTTTTCCCGCTCCGCCTGGGGATTGTTCAAGTTTTTTAAAGAACTCCTTCACTCCTTTGTTTTATCTCGAAAATTTTACCGGAAAGTGGGTGCTGATGTCCTTGTTGGGTTTGGGGGGTTCTCCACACTCGGACCGGCTTTGGCTGCACGCACCATGGGTATTCCTATTTATTTACACGAGTCTAATCGAAAGACTGGGAAAGCAGTGCGTTTCCTTGCCCGGCGAGCGGACCGGGTTTACCTTCCTGAAGGTGTCCGGGTAGAGGGTGTGTCCTATGAAAAGATTTATCATTTCGGCTATCCCTTGCGACAGGATTTCAGAAGAATGCCCATGGAAAGAGCTCGTAGAAAACTTGGTATTCCTATGGCTGATAAATTATTGGTTGTCCTTGGTGGGAGTCAGGGGGCGGTGGCTCTGAACAAGTGGGTGAAGAATAATATCGAAAATTTAGCTATGGATGGAATTTCCGTTTATTGCGTTACTGGAATGAACAAGGAAAGTTCTGGAGTGGTTCAGCTACACGATGCTTCTGGAACTACGGTCACAAGTAGGTTTGTTCCTTTTACAGATCAAATGGAAGTTTTGTTATCTTCCGCCAATTTAGTGATTAGTCGTGCTGGAGCAGGTTCTTTGGCAGAGGTTGTTAAATGTAGGGTGCCGGTAATTATGATTCCTTACCCCTATGCAGCGGATGATCATCAAACCCACAATGCAGTTTACCTGGAAAGTAAGGGTGGGGGGGTTGTATGTCCTCAATCAGAGATCTCAGAGAAATTACTGGATGAGGTCAGGGAGTTAATGTTTAACGAAGAATTTCGAACATTGATTAGAAGAAATCTCTTTTCTCTTGATTCGGGAGACGATGGACTTCGGATGGCCCAAGATATTTTACAGTCTTTAAAAAATTCCAAATCGGTTGCGGATCGTAGAGATTTCGGGGGGGTCTTTGCATGAAAAGACCAAGGAAAGTGCTTTTGCTTGGAGCCGGTGGTATGGGCATGGCTCCTCTTGCCCTCTATTTGCGAGGTGCCGGTGTTCGTGTGGAAGCATTTGATCATAAATTTCGAGAACCTTTGCGGACCGAGCTTGAAAATGCTGGGGTTAAAATACTTCATGAACCCGAAGCTATTTTAACCCCGGACTGCGTGGTTCGTTCGAGTGCAATCCCTGCAGATGATCCTATGGTGTCCGAGTGGGTAAATGCAGATGTTCCTGTTTACAAAAGGGGCGAATTTTTGTCTTCTCTATTCTCCCGTAAACGCGTGATCGCAGTGGTCGGAAGCCATGGAAAAACAAGTGTTGCTGGGCGCATTGCCTGGGCTCTCGAGCGTTTAAACTTTCCATGCTCATATTTGGTTGGTGCACAATTCATTGATTCCATCTTACCATCTGGGAAATTTCAAAAATCTCCATGGGTGCTTCTGGAAGTTGACGAGAGTGATGGTACGATCGATGGGTTTTCTCCCAACATTACTGTGGCATTGAACTGTGACTGGGATCATGTCGACCGCTATGAAAACAAGGAGTCCTTCTTGCATACTCTAAAATCCTTATTTGAGCGGACTAAAAATCATATTGTTTGCCAAGACTGTGCCCCCCTTAATTCGATTGCACAAAATTTGTCAGATAAACAAACCGTATTTTTTTCCCCTGCCTCCAATCCTCATGATTTTACCGAAGCCAATGAACGTGCCGTAAGGTCGGTAATCGGGGTATTAAATCTTTCCGTCCAGGATTTGGATTTCGAAGAATTTCCGGGCATTCAAAGAAGACAGGCAACTCTCTTTGACGATGGAAACCGTTGGGTTGTGGAAGACTACGCTCATCACCCCACAGAGATCCGTTCGTTCCTTGATTTAAGAAGGAAAATGGAACCATCCAGGTCCATGAAAGTAATATTTCAACCGCATCGATATTCTCGAACCGAGAGTTTGGCCGCTGGTTTTGCTGAGGAACTTGCCCATGCTGACCAGCTCTTTCTTCTCCCCACTTATTCTGCTTTTGAAAAGTTTGACCAAAGGGGTTCGGTGGAAGCACTTACCGGATATTTGCCACCTCGCTTGCGCGGGAGTACAAAGATTTATGATGACTTCGGGGATCTGCGCCGCTCTTTGCACAGAAAAAATATCGAAAAGCTCAAGGACCAAGTACTTTTTGTGGGTGCAGGAGATATCGAGCACTGGGCACATGCATTTTCTGCTTGGGAGCATAGTGGGGAAGATAAGCATAAGGCGTTCGGCCTGTATCTGGAAAACAGACTGTCTACTGGAACAATATTGAACGGTTACCACCCGCTTGGCTCGATGACAACCATGGGGGTGGGGGGGAATGCAAGATGGTATGCCGAGCCCGCCAATGCAGAGGATTTGAGGTCTCTGGTGGAGGCGTGCAAGTTGTTTGAGTTGCCTAGGTCGATGATGGGTAGGGGATCGAATTTAATTGTACCTGATGATGGCTTTGGCGGTCTAGTACTTCGCCTGCGTGGAAAGTTTTGGAACACGATTGAACTGAGAAGCGAAAATTCCCTAGTGGTGGGTGCAGGAGCAAAGCTAAACGATATTTGCAAGTTTGCCTGTGGGCAAGGACTTCAAGGGTTTGAATTTCTCGAAGGGATTCCGGGCACACTGGGGGGGGCGTTGAGAATGAATGCTGGAGCGATGGGCTGGGAGACTTTCGACTTAGTCGACTGGGTAAGTTTTCTTTTACCAAATGGCAAAATACAGGAGATTCCCGGAAGCGAACTTGAAGTCGGGTACAGATATTGCAAGGAGGCTTATGAAGGGATTGCTCTTAGGGCAAAGCTAAAGTCCGAGGGTCGCGCGAAACACCAGGAAATACGAAAAGTCATAGATTCTTTGGCACAAGCACGTAGAAAAACGCAACCCCGTGAAGCAAGTTCCGGGTGTGTGTTCAGAAACCCAAATGAGCATTCCGCTGGTTGGCTCATTGATCAAAGCGGTCTGAAAGGAGAAAAAGTGGGCGGAGCCACAGTTTCTGATATGCATGCTAATTTTATTCTTAATCGTGGAGATGCCACTGCTACCGAGGTGATCAAACTTATCCTCAAGGTGCGTGAGCGTGTACAAAAATCCCACGGACTTACTCTCGAACCCGAAGTCAATGTACTCGGGAAATCATGGGAACAATACCTTTCTTAAATATACCTCACTCGATTCACCATGAATACTACACCGAACTTAATCATTTTATGCGGGGGAACCGGACCTGAACGCGAAGTTTCTCGTGCCTCCGGTAAAGCCCTATTCGAATCACTCTCTAAGAATTACCATGCGAGGCTGGTCGATTTAAGTGAAGATCGATTGCCTGAAGGTATGGATGCAAATAACGAAGTTATTTTTCCAGTAATCCATGGAACCTTTGGAGAAGATGGTCGATTGCAAGCTTTGCTTGATGACGCGGGGTTTGAATATGCTGGGAGCAATGCTACATCCAGTCAATTGTGCATGGATAAAGCATTGGCAAAGGAAAAGGTTGCTGAAATTGGAGTTCGCGTATCTCCGAGCGTGACCTTTGCTAACCCCAGAGAGTGTGACCCAGGCCAATTAATTGATCTTCTAGGTAGAGAAACTGTTTTAAAGCCAATTAACCAAGGAAGCAGTGTTTCCCTGCGGGTAATTTGCGGATTTGAGGATTTGAAAAATGCAATTTCGGAAATCGAACCCGGGGAGTGGATGCTTGAGAAGCGCGTAATTGGGCGGGAGGTCACGATTGGTATGCTAGATAATCACGCCATGGGAATTGTTGAGGTAATTCCCGTCGGTGGGGTTTACGATTACCAAAGAAAATATGTTCCAGGTTCCACAGAATACAGGTTTCCTGCGGTCATTGATGACGAAGTGGAGCGCGAATTAAAAGAATTTGCCCGAAAAGCTTACCAAGCTTGTGACTGTCGAGACTTTGCCCGGATTGACTTTATGATATCTGAAGACGGGGATGCCCATTTCCTTGAAGTAAACACAATCCCGGGTCTTACCGCGACCAGCCTTCTTCCAAAGAGTGCATCTTGTTCGGGGTATGACTTTGAAAAACTGTGTTGCCGACTTATTGAACCCGCCATCCAACGTTTTCTCGCCCGTCATCCATCCTATAACTGCCACGCAGCTTAATCCATGCCTAAGAAAAAGTCGCCTGATCTATCTTTACCTTCCAGTTGGAAGGATCTTGTTCAAAAAAAATCCCGTAGAACAGCTAGCCGCTCATCAGTTCGTAAGCGCTGGCAAATGGGTCTGAAGTTATTATCTTTAATATTAATTCTTTCCGTGGTTGGGGCCTTTGGACTTTTTACCGAAAAGAATTTTAGTTCAAGCCTTGTGGGTAGTTTTGAATTCAAAGGCGTTAGCCCGATAGTCGATCGTGTCCGTTTTTCCAGCGATGGAGCTTTAAACCATAAATGGTTTGCAAACTGGTTTGGACCGATAAGAAAACGTACTCTTATGGATTTAAATTTAGCTGATATACATCAGCATTTATTGGGTGAGCATCAAATTGCGAATGCTAAGATACGACGCGTATTCCCATCAACTTTAGAAGTTACCATTCAAGAAAGGCAACCCGTTCTTGTGCTCAGGCTAAAGGATAGAAAAAAAGGTTATCAAGACTGGCTTGTATCTAGAGATGGAACACTGTACTTGGGGCAGGAATATTCATCCTCGAGGTTAGCCCTTTTACCATCCTTGCGGATTGCCCCAAATCAACTGAAAAGAAAGGTAGATGGTTCTGGTTATGCTGCACTTGCCGGTATGGTTCGGGTTTCACCCCTCCTTGAACTTGCTCGGCGTGAATATCCAGACCTGTACCGCGATTGGCGGGTGGTTTCGTATGAGCGACCTGATGATTTAGACCCAGGAGCCCATATACTCGTACAGTCCGGTAGAATAGGAAAAATTCGGTTTTCACCAAATGCTTATGCAGATCAAATGAAAAGACTTCGATACCTGCTCAAGGATCCAAAGTTTTCAAAGACTGCGAAAATCCGTTCAATTGATCTATCCCACGAACGTTCTGTATTTGCCAAAATATAACCTTAAAAAGCATACCGCCTCAGCAAACCTCGATTAATATAGAAATGAGCAAGATCATAGGAGCAGTCGAAATTGGAACTTCCAAAGCAAAAGCTTTGGTTGGGGAAGTATCTGAAGGCAAACCACTAAGCATCGTGGGTATGGCCACTCGCCCGAACGAGGGAATGAGAAAGGGAGAGATTATAGATTTTAATAAAGTTGGCACATCGGTTCATACCGCCTTGGCAGAAGCGGAAAAAATGTCGGGGACGACAGTGGATTCAATCTACCTTGCCCAGACGGGTTCTCATTTAAGCGGATCGGTTTTGCGTGCGAGTGCTAATGTTTCTTCTTCAGATGGTCGCGTATCTGCATCCGATCTGCAACGGGCAGCGGATGAAGCAAAAAGGCGTAAGCCAGAGAATGGCAGATCTTATGTACATTATGTACGAATGCCCATTTTATTGGACGGTCGACCGGTGGAAGATCCAGTTGGTATGATTGGTAAGAAAGTAGAAATTGTTTATTGGGCTATTGAGGGAAATGACTCTGCTATTCGTGCAAACCTTGATGTTGCAAATAGTTATGGTTTGGAAGTCGATGATTTAATTTTATCCTCCATTGCCTCATCAACCCTGGTTGCCGGTCCGGATTTGAAACGGGCGGGAGTACTTGTCATCGATATGGGGGCAGGTGTTACGGACCTGGCAATTTATCGAAGCGGACATGTTGCGTATACCGGGGTAATTCCTGTAGGTGGAGACCACGTGTCCGGGGATTTGGCCATGGGTTTACGGGTATTTGAACCTTACGCAGAAAAATTGAAATTAACTTATGGATTAGCCCAGCATGATTCTTCCGCTCAGGATGAAAAAGTATGGATAACTAATGAAAAAACAATTGGTGACCGAGCAGTATCCCGGAAAGCCATTTCCAGTATCATTCATGTTAGAGTGGTTGAATTATTTGAAATTATTGCCAAAGAGTTAGGCGACTTTCTAAACCCAGAAGAACTGGGAGCAGGGGTGGTTCTAACTGGAGGTGCATCCCGATTGCCGGGGATTGAGCAAGTTGCTTCCATGGTACTTGGGGTGCCCGCCCGCAAGGCCACATTTCCGTCGGAAATTGGAAAAGATTTGGCCCAACCAGAAAACGCGACCGTTCTTGGACTTTTGCATTACGCGTTGGAGGACAACCGTTTGCCTGGTCAACCAAAGAGCAATGAAAATTCCGGTATTCTTAGTAAAATCGGAGGATTACTGGGAATTTAAAATTATTCTCTAAATATTTTTAGAAATCATTCTTTGATAATCCCCAGCCCCTAAATATCATGAACCAAGAAAATTTCCTTGAACCATCAGCCAATCCACATCTTCAAGATTGTCCAGGCTTGCGTGCCATGATCATTGGTGTAGGAGGTGCTGGAACTTCTTTGGTGGATGGTCTGCGTTTTGACAACTTTGACTATGTAGAAAATCTGGTAATCGATGTGGATGTTCGATCCCTTGCTGATTCTCTTGCTGCTGAAAAACTTACATTTGGTCGTCGGCATACCCGGGGAATGGGGACCGGTGGAGATGTAAAATTAGCCCGCCGTGCCATTGAGGAGGAAAAGGACAAATTACGGGAAAAACTTGATGGTGTAGATTTGGTTTTTCTACTTGCTGGTCTTGGAGGCGGTACGGGTGGGGGAGTGGCTTCAGTTGTTGCAAGATTAGCCCGTGAGCGGGGAGCCCTTGTTTTTGCTTTTGCACCGATGCCTTTCAGTTGGGAGAAGTCAAGGCATGCACAGGCGGAAGAGTGCCTTGAGGATTTGCGAAAACATGCCAATGCTGTGATTCCGCTTCCCAATGATTCTTTATTACAAATTGGTGGCCCGGACGCGACCGCTCTGGAATGTTTTGCCGAAGCGGGGAGGAATGTTAGCCGAGGGATTTCAGCAATATGTAACCTGATTTACCGAAAAGGAATGATCGATGTTGATTTCGTCCATTTGCGTAAGGCCTTTGGCGGTCGAGCGGGTAGAACACTTTTTGGATACGGTAAAGGGGCAGGTAAGGATGGACTTCGTGAAGCTATGAGAGAACTGCTTGTTTGTCCGATGTTGCATCTCCCTGATGTTTCCAAGGCTGCAGACATTCTCTTAATCTTTATCAATGGTGGTCCGAACTTAGGGATGTCCGCACTACAGTCTGCATCTCAAGAAATTCGGGAAGCTTTTAAAGCTGGTGAGCAGGTAGTATTTGGTGCCCATGTTGACGAGAATATGGGGGACGAAGTTCGCATCATTGTTTTGGGAGCAACTGACCTAGGTACCGCCTCGCCAATGGCAGACGTGGCACCGCCTGCTCAGGAGGTATTCCATGCAACTTCCAAGCCTAAGGAAACTCATCCATCCCGCTTATCAATTAATCAAAAAGAAGCTAAGAAAATGGTTTCTAAAAGAGGCTCAAAAAAGAAAACCTCCGAATCTTTGGAACAAAATACATTTTCATTCATGGAGGATCAGAACCAAAGGGGTATTTTTGATAACCTTCCAAGCCGAAACATGTATGAAGGTGAGGACTTGGATGTACCAACCTACCTAAGAAGAGGAGTGCAAATTAACTTGTAGGAAACACATTCCTGATCGCATTACTTGTAGGAAAAGATCAAAAATCCGCGGTATGCTTATTTCCAGGAGTGCAAGTATTCGATACCAAAGGTGGAAACCTCGCTATCCACATGTTTGGAAAAACCAAGGGATAGTGCATGCTTTCTCGTGGCTAACCAGGTAAGGGAAAGATCGAACTTGAAATCATTTTCCGAGATTTCAGGGTGATTCCATTCCTGCTTTAACAAAGAATGTATGTAATTGAAACGGGGGGTGAGTGTGAATGACTCATGAAGGTATATTTCAGCACCGGTTTGTAAGACTGCATGAAATTTTTCTTTATGGTTGTGGTATTCTGTATAAAGAAGTCCAAGTCCGGCAAAGGGCAGGATGAATCCAGTATCTCTTTTGATACGGTTGTAACGAAAAATCAGGTCAGCACTCGCCTTGTTTAGATGGTCTGATTTATTATCATCACTAAAATCGCTTCGGTTTACGGCTAATTTAAGATCAAAGGAGTCAGAGAGTGGTAGGTTCAATGCCAGGTTCAGGGAGACTCCATCCATCTCTCTGTTTTTCAACTCGGTACTGGTTCCATTGGATTCCAAATAAGATCTTGAATGATCAATTCTACTAACTTCAAAACCGAAATAATAGTTACCGAGTCGTGTTTCTCCAAAAGAAAAGTGGAGACCCAAGAATAGGAAAGATAAAATGAATAGGCAGTGTTTCACTAGTAAATAAATTTAACTACCCGGCAGAAATGTCAATGAAAACGAAAGGGTGTGTGTTCTGAAAGATTGTATATTTTTAAATTAATTCTCGAAGATCATTTACTGATAAAGACAAATTTGCCGCTTCCGATTCGTCAAACACTTGCTCGAGCAATTTTCTTTTTCCCCGTTGCAATCCCAAAACTTTTTCTTCCACAGTTCCAGAGGTAATAAGTTTGTACACCGTAACTTGTTTATCTTGCCCGATGCGGTGTGCCCGGTCAGTTGCCTGTGCCTCCGCGGCTGGGTTCCACCAAGGGTCGAAGTGTAATACAACATCTGCACCGGTAAGATTCAGTCCGGTACCGCCCGCTTTCAAGGAAATTAGGAAAACGGGTATATTTTCGTCTTCCTGAAAGCGGTCGACTTGAGCCATTCGGTCGGTCGTAGAACCGTCAAGATAGCAGAAAGGAAGAGAAGCGGATTGCAACTCTGCCCTGAGTAATTGAAGCATTTTTACGAATTGAGAAAAAACCAACATGCGGTGTCCACCTTCCAGGCAATTGTAAAGGAGTTCCCGAAAGGCATTCATCTTGGAAGAGCGATGGTTTTCCAATTCCGCGTTAATCAGGCGAGGATCGCAACAGGTTTGGCGCAAACGTAGGAGCTGTGTGAGGGTTTTCATTCTCATTGCTCCTTCGTTGGCTCCTGCATTCGCCATCTTGTCGAGTTCAACTTCTGCAGATTTCCTGACCTCTTCGTAGCAATTTTTTTGATCCTGTGTGAGTTCTAGGTAGAGGATTTGTTCGATCTTTTCGGGCAATTCTGGAGCGACTTCCCGCTTGGAACGCCTCAAGATGTAGGGGGCTGCTTGTTTGAGTATACGTTGTTCGTGCCAAATTCTTTCATCTCCACGTGATCCTTCCGAAAGGCGGGGGCTGGCACCAGGGAGAAGGAATGCCAAGAGGGAAAGAAGGTCAGACACACTGTTTTCAATAGGGGTACCTGTTAGGAGCATGCGCCCTTCAGAATTAAGGGATGCCGTGGCCTTGGCATTTTGAGTCCGTCTATTTTTAAGGTGTTGTGCTTCGTCACCGATTACGCAGAGGAATGGAAAATCCCGGAACATTTCCAAATCCCTCGAGAGTGTGCCGTACGAGGTAATAACCAAATCAAATTTTCCTAAAAATGATGGTGTGGTCGCCCGGTTTGGACCGTGGTGTGAATATACCTCGAAAGATGGGCAAAATCGTTGGGCTTCCCGCTTCCAATTCTCCACCAGTGAGGCCGGACAAATAACCACCGATGTTTTGGCTGTCCCTACCCGTTGTCGCAGGCAGGATAAAAAGGCGAGAGTTTGCAGGGTTTTCCCTAAGCCCATTTCATCGGCGAGAATACCCCCCAGTCCATGGTCAAATAAATGCAGCATCCATGCAGTACCCACGGTTTGGTAGGGGCGCAGAGTTTCTTCCAGTCCATCCCCAGGGAGCGGAGTGGGGAGGGAGGCCAGGTCACGCAAAGCAAGGCCACGCTTTTTCCATTGAGCAGGCGGGCGAAATCGAGGATCTGCTTCTGATAAAAATGTTTCTAGAGTTGTGGATTGAAAGCGGGAAACTGCGTGGGAGGAGCGGGCCAGTAAAGGAGTATCCGTTTGTCCAGATGCCTGCTTTTGTACTTGAGCGGTCTTATCCCGAAGTTCTTTGGTGAGCATGTATGTGAACTTTCCATGCTTGAAATGATTTCTTCCGGTTGCCAGAGCCTGTTCAATCAGTTCAACTGGTGCGTCTCCAGCTTCAATTCTGGCCTCAACCTCAATTTGTTCTTCACTTTCTTTTGCATTTATCCGCAGGACTGCTGGTTTTATGGAAGATGTGTGCTTGCGAAAGTTCTCAGTGAATACCGCATCGTGATCAAGATCCAATTCTTCTTGGTGCGATGCTAAAAAGTCGAGTACCTTGGATGAATCCCTCAGCCACCACCAATGCCTGTGTGCCCGATCGCGGATAAAGCTCCACTCTCTCAATAATCTTAACACTTCTGAATATCCCGGATGTTCTGAGCTTGGCAGAATGATACGTAAATATTCAGTGGATCCTTCCACTTCAATAGGAGGTCCCAAGTAGTCGGGCAAATCCGGTAGCGGGTCCTTTTCGCCGGGCATTTCATAGTCCCTATTAATTTCACGAACTTTGCGGGGTGGCTGCTTTTGCTCAGGTGGACTGAGGTATTCGCTCACCCCCTCCAATTTTCCATCGACCCATGGTATTGGATTGTCAGGTAAATTCGCTGGAAAAAAACATTCGTTCTCAGCGAGGAGTTTTAGAAGCTCGGCTGCTTGTATTAAATCAAGTTGCAAAAAGGAGGAGAGTTTTCCTCCGCACCACTGGGATAATGCAAAAAGGGCAGAACGCTCGGCATCAGGCAAACCAGCTAAATCTTCCATATTACATTTTTCAGGTGGCAGACGATCACCCGTATCGTTTTCCAATTCGACCTTGGCGGGAATGGCGTTTCGTTGCACGCAGCCAGCGAGGGTGGGGGGAAGCAAAATGCGCAGCTTCACCCTGTAGAAAAATTTAGGAGTTCAGGGAATGAGAAGCCAGTGCCTCGTCCAATCCTTGATTTGCGGGAGCACCTCCCATGGCGAAGTCGGGCTTGCCTCCACCTTTCCCTCCAATTTTATCTGCCAATTCACTTAAGTAAACACCGGCTTTGTGGCCTGCATCCACAGCTTCGGGGGAACAAATGCAAATCATTGAGCACTTCTCCGACATTTCCGAAGCAAGCAGAACAACGGAGGGGTGAGATCTTTTATTTACTTGAGCAGCGAGGGACCGTAAATCATTTGCGGAGAGGTTGGGTATTTTACCGGAGATTATTTTTACTCCCTCCCTTTCTTGGGCGGATTGAATTAATTTATCGGCAACTCCAGCCTGTCCTTTTTGTTCGAATGCACGGAGTCTCTTTTCCAATTCCCTGGTTTTCGTCTGTAATTGTTCAATTTTACCCACAAGTTCATGGGGTTGGCAGGCTAATCGTTTCAATAACTGACTAAATCCACTGACCCGTTCGTCGGTCCATTGATAAGCGGAAAACCCGGCCACAGCTTCTAGGCGTCGGGTACCGGCGGAAATGGCAGATTCTGAAACCACGCGTATCGAACCAATCTCTCCGCTTGTACGAACATGTGTACCTCCGCAAAGTTCCTGACACCATCCGCCAAGATCGACCACACGTACAAACTCTCCATATTTATCACCAAAAAAAGCGATCACGCCATCTGGTTTTTCTGAAAATGGAATTTCATAGGTGTTTACCTCCTCATTGAGCAAAAGTTTTTCGTTGGCCAAGTGCTCAATGATTTGTAGTTGCTCATTTGAAACTGATTCGAAGTGAGAAAAATCGAAACGCAAGCGGTCCTGCTGTACCAATGACCCGGCTTGTCGAACATGGTCACCAAGAACCTCTCTCAATGCCCAGTGTAGGATATGTGTGGCCGTGTGATGGCGTTGGATTGCAAGTCTTCGTTCCACATCCACACTGAGCGTACAGGTCTGTCCAATCACTTCATCTGCTTTAATATGGTCATCCATTTCATGAAGAAACCGGCCTTTTGCATCTTTAACAACATTTAGAACATTGAGAGCTTTTTCATTTAAAGACACTGTGCCTGAATCTCCCACTTGTCCGCCCATCTCAGCATAAAACGGAGACTTGTCGACAACGAGGTACTGTTTGTCATCTTGTTCAATCCAATCCACGCAAGAGGCTGAGAAGGCTTTGAGGTTAGATGAATCAAAGCCGGTAAAAATGGTGGAATCTGCGGAATCCGAGTTCTCGCTGACTAAAATATCAACAGATTTATGGGCTTCCCGTGCCCGTTGCCTTTGAGTATTCATTTCCTCTTCAAACTCCTGGTGATCGATAGTCAGTCCGCGTTCTCGGGCAATCAATTCTGTAAGATCTAGCGGAAATCCGTAGGTGTCATAAAGCTTGAATGCAAATTTTCCTGATAGTTGCTGATCTTTTTCCATTCCCTGAGTTTCTCGGGAGAAGAGTTCAATTCCACGATCAAGGGTTTTATTAAAGGATGCTTCTTCGGAACGGAGAGTTTTTTCTATCAAGTCCTTACGCTCGAGGAGTTCGGGAAAGAAATCCTCCATCTGTTCGACTAGCACCGGAACGAGTTTGTGAAAAAATGGATCAGAAAACCCAAGGGTTCTACCGTACCTAATTGCCCGCCGAAGAATCCGGCGGAGTACATAATTACGATCGCTGTTCCCAGGAAGAATGCCATCTGCTATTGAGAAAGCTAGTGCCCGTAAATGATCTGCAATTACCCGAAAGGCGATGTCTATCTCCTCCTGCTCATTTGCAGGTTTTCCATCATTTGGGAGGGTGGAATGGTATGACTTTCCTGACATTTCTTCCAACTTTTTAAAGAGGGGAGAAAAAACATCGGTGTCATAATTTGATGCGGGTTTTGAAAAGTCGGTAAATTGTTGGGTTGCCTGTATCACTGCAGCCACTCGTTCAAACCCCATGCCTGTGTCCACATGTTTTGCAACGAGAGGAGAGAAGTTTCCGTCTTTATTCGCATTGAATTGGATGAATACAAGATTCCATATTTCTATGCACAAATGGGAATCAGCATTAACGAGTTTTCCACCGCTATCCCCATTTGGAGTTAAATCGAGATGAAGTTCGGAGCAAGGACCGCAAGGACCCGTCTCTCCCATCATCCAAAAGTTATCTTTCTTTCCTCCAGTAACCACATGAACAGCTGGATCGAGTCCAGCTTTTTGAAAAATCACTGACCATAAATCATAAGCTTCCTGGTCAAAGTCTGCCGGGTCTCCTGCGGCTGGTTTGTAAACCGTAGCATAGAGCCTTTCTGGCGGGAATTTCCAAACTTCCACCAAAAGTTCCCAAGCCCATTCGATCGCTTCCTTTTTAAAATAATCCCCAAAGGACCAATTACCCAACATCTCGAAAAAAGTATGGTGATAGGTGTCCAACCCGACATCTTCCAAATCATTGTGCTTTCCTCCTGCCCGGATACATTTCTGGGTATCTGTTGCCCTGGGAAATGGTGCTTTTTGATCTCCCAGAAAATAGGGTACAAACTGGTTCATCCCTGCATTGGTAAAAAGCAGGTTGGGCGACTCTGGTAAGAGCGAGGCAGATGAAATGAGCTCGTGGTTTTTCGAATTGAAAAATTCCAGAAAAGATTTGCGGATTTCGCGTGCTTTCATCTCAGGCAAGAATTGTTTTATGAATTAAGCAATTCGGGACAAAATAGCCTCTTCCATCTCCGCGGTGCCGACGGAAGGTTCCCCTTGCGAAATATCACCAGTACGCAGACCGGACCGGATGGTTTCTTTAACCGCATTTTCGATCGCCAGTGCTGCGTCTTCCAACCCAAAACTATATCGAAGCATAAGGGCGGAACTTAATACTTGGGCACAAGGGTTAGCCAATCCTTTTCCGGCAATATCTGGGGCAGTTCCACCTGCAGGTTCATACAGTCCAAAAGGATGGCCTGAAGAGTTGGTCCCTGTACCGAGGCTAGCGGAAGCGAGCATGCCCAATGATCCGCAAATCACTGCAAGTTCATCGGATAGAATATCTCCAAACATGTTTTCTGTTAGTAAAACATCAAACTGGTTAGGGTCTCTGACCAGCTGCATGGCCGCATTATCTACATACATGTGAGATAATTCGATGGATGGATCCAATCTATTTATGCATTCAGATACGGTTTGTCTCCATAGAACGGAAGTTTCAAGTACGTTTGCCTTATCGACCGAGCATATTTTGTTTCCGCGCAGTGCAGCTGCTTTAACTGCAATTTCAGTAATTCGCTCAATTTCTCCGGTCCGGTAAATCATGGTATCGATAGCTTCCTTTTGACCGTCTTCGAGAGTGCGTGTGCTTTTGGGTTGCCCAAAGTAGATCCCGCCAGTGAGTTCCCGCACACAAAGTACATCAATTCCATTACTAACCACATCTGATCGAAGTGGAGATAAATCGGCCAACTCAGGAAAAAGATTGCCGGGGCGCAAGTTGGCAAACAATTCAAATGCCTTTCTTAGGGGTAGAAGGGCAGCCCGCTCTGGTTGATCCTTGGGTGGAAGGCTTTCCCACTTGGGACCACCTACAGATCCGAAAAGAATGGCATCGACTGATTGGCAAGCCTCTAAAGTCGAGGAGGGGAGGGCTTCCCCATGGTTGTCTATACCTATGCCCCCGACATCGTGATCAGCAGTTTCGCAGATAAAATTATAAGCCTTCCCAGTTTTTTCCAAAACCTTTAAGGCGGTCGACATGACTTCAGGCCCGATTCCATCTCCGGGTAGATTGGTGAAGCGTATAGTATTCATCAAAAAAACCTCCATTAATAAGATATCTGACGAGTCCTGCAATGAGGAAAAACTTCGTATGGAACTTCGCTAGGTATAAGTTGACAAAATCCTTCTTTTGTTTAGTTTGATCCATTAAATTCCTAGTCTAGTCCAAGAAGAGGACGGGCATCTTGCTCGTCTTTTTTTTTCTCTCCAACTTAAACCATAAAATACATTCCGAACGATGAGCAGCGAAATTCTCGCAGTCCTTGAATACATGGAAAAAGAGAAGGGGATCAGTCGTCCAGACATGATCGCCACGATCGAAAACGCCATAAAAGCGGCGGCTGAAAGGGGAGGGGCAAATTCTCAACCCAGTGAAGTCCGTGTAGAAATCAATCCGAAATCTGGTGCCTTACAAGCATGGACTTTGTTGAATGTAGTGGAGTCTGTGTCCGATACCGCTCGCGAGATTCATTTGGATAAAGCGAGGTTGTATGCGGATACTCCTGAAGTTGGCGATGTGGTCGAACGGGAAATGGACCCAGCCTATTTAGGTCGTATTGCAGCTAAAACTGCAGAACAGGCAATTAAACAAAGATTGAGACAGTTTGAGAAGGAACATATTTACGATGAATTTCGTGATCAAGTGGGTAACCTTGTTACTGGTACAGTTCGCCGAAAAGAAAGAGGGGATTTGATCGTTGAGGTTGGCAAAGCAGAAGCTCTTCTGCCCTGGCGCGAACAGGCTCCTGGCGAAGACTGGGTTCCTGGGGAGCGCATTCGTTGTCTACTCGTGAAATTAGAGCAACAGGGTAGGGGCCCAGAACTCATCCTGAGCCGTTCTAGCCTAAATTTTGTCCGCAAGCTTTTCGATATGGAGGTTTCCGAGATTTCTGACGGTACCGTTAGTTTAGCCTCGATGGCCCGTGAGCCTGGATACCGTACCAAAGTCTGTGTAAAAAGCACTGACCCAAAAGTAGACCCAGTTGGTGCGTGTGTAGGTGCCCGTGGTGGCCGCGTTAAAAGTATCGTCCGTGAAATGAACGGTGAGAAAGTCGACATTATCAGATGGTTTGAAGATCCGGTTGAACAACTAGTTGAGGCACTGAAACCTGCAATTCCACAGAATGTCAATTTGGACAGGGATAAGCGTCGAATGTATTTCGAGGTTAAAGAAGATGATCTTTCCGTGGCCATAGGTCGCAAGGGAATAAATGCCCGATTGACTTCCCGCTTACTCGGTTGGAAGCTGGATATTGGTAAGGTAGTTGTAAAACAAGTTGGTTTTGACGAACGCAAAACAAAAGCTGCTGAGGGATTGACCTCCGTTGGCATCGAGTTTGAAGTCGCAGACCGTTTGGTTGCATTTGGACTTGTTAGTCCAGAAGCTTTTGAGGGTGTGACCGATAAAGACCTAGTCGGTTTAGGCTTTGAAGAACCAATCGCACAAGATATTCTTGCCAAAGTGGCCACCACCATTCCCGCTTCTGAAGAGTCTGAGTGAATAGCCCGTTTTATACCTAGACTGAAATTATAATATATCACCGAAATGAGCGTACGAATCCACGCAATTGCCAAGCAGACCAGTAAAACCAGTAAGGAGGTCATCGCCATATTGGAAGAGCGAGGATACGAGGTGAAAAGTGCCTCTTCAACGATTGATAATATAACTGCTCAATCAATTATCGAAGAATTTGCAGTCTCTCCACAAGCGGTTGAGGATGCGTCAAAGGTATCCCCCACAAATATTCAGGAGAATGAGGAGGATAAAAGTGATTCATCGGAAGATTCATCGCTTCCTTTCGTAAAGTCCAAGCAAGATTTAGACAGGGAGCGCCAACAGCGGGAAAAAGTTGAACAAGCAGAAGTGGAAGAAGCCACGGAAGATTCCACACCTGTTCAGAGTGATGACCCTACTTCAGGTGAAATCGAGGAACCAGCAGCACGCCAGGAACCTACCACTGCTGGGAACGCACCTGTATTGCCCCGTCCTCCGGTAAAATCGGCTGGAGTACCGCCTCCCGTTCAAGCAAAATCTGTTTCTTCCACCGTCGAAAAGTTGGCAGAGCCTGATGCTGGGGGGACAGTTGAAGGTAATTTAATTATTGTAAAGCCACCAATCGTAGTGCGCGATTTTGCAGGTTTGATTGGATTGAAGCCCTTTCAATTAATTTCGGAATTAATGGAGACGGGAATCTTTGCTTCGATGAACCAAACCATTGACGAAGAGGTTGCCAGTAAAGTTGCCAAATCAAAAGGTTTTGATTTAGAAGTTCGTCACCGTGGGGAAAAAGCTGAACCACAGGTGAAAAAGGTTAAGAAACAGGTGGATGAAAATGATGAAAAATTTCTTGAACCCCGCCCGCCTGTAGTTTGTATTTTAGGGCATGTAGATCATGGAAAAACAACTCTTCTCGATACCTTGCGTAAAACAAATATTGTCGACGGGGAAGCAGGTGGAATAACCCAGCATGTTGGAGCATATCAAGTTGATCGTAACGATCATAAAATCACTTTTCTTGATACGCCAGGCCACGCTGCTTTCTCCAAAATTCGCGAAAGGGGAGCCAACCTTACTGATGTTTCGGTTTTAGTCGTAGCGGCAGATGACGGTTTTATGCCTCAAACGGATGAAGCCTTGAAATTTGCCCAACGTTCACAATCCTCCCTCCTCGTTGCAATAAATAAGACGGATGTAAAAGGGGCTGACATCGATAAGGTGAAAACTCAAATGCAAGACCGCTCCATTGCTGCAGAAGATTGGGGAGGTGAAATTGTTACTGTTCCCGTATCCGCATTGAAGGGAGATAATATTGATGAGCTTTTGGACATGATACTTTTACAGGCTGAACTCATGGAGTTGAAAGCCAATCCAAAAGCTAAAGTTGAAGCTAGCGTGGTTGAGGCCAGGGTTGAAGTTGGACGTGGGCCAACTGCCACCGTTATTGTCCAAAAAGGCACCTTGAAAATAGGTGACTCATTTTCCTGTGGTTCAGTTTACTGCAAAGTAAAAGCCATGATTGATGATAAGGGCAACCAATTGAAGTCTGCCCCTCCATCAACTCCCGTTAATGTACTTGGTTGGTCGGGCGTGCCTGATGCGGGTGCACTTTGTGTGGGTTGTAAAAACGAGAGGGATGCAAGGCGTGTAGCTGAAGAAAACGAAGTTTTAGAAAAGAAGATTCAAGCTATGCCCGAAGATGTTACGCCCGAAGAAGGAAAGGCGGAAGAAGAGGGTGGGGCAGCTGCTTTAGATGCTTTATTTGCAGCAATCAGTAAGAGCAAGTCTACTATCTATAAATTAATTCTTAAAGCTGATGTTCGCGGGTCCGTGGAAGCTCTGAAAGATGCACTTGAATTAATTAAGAGCGATAAGATTGTATTGGAGGTCTTACAGTCAGATGTTGGTCTGATTACCAAAAATGATGTGAAGATGGCCCAAACTTCTCAGGCCGATATTCTTGGATTCAATGTGAAGATGGAAAATGGAGTGATGGGAGAAGCCAAGCATCTAGGTGTTCGTGTATTTCAGAACAGCATAATTTATGAAATCATAGATTTGGTGAAAGATAACATGGCTGATCTTTTGGAACCTGAATTGGTCGAGAAAAAGACTGGTCGAGCGGAAGTCCGTCAAGTATTTAAAGTCAGCAAAGGCAGAGCGGTTGCAGGTTGTATGGTCATGGAAGGTAATATTACCCGCAATAAAGGTGCCCGGCTTGTTCGTGGCGGTAAAGTCATTGCTGAGGGAAAAATAGACACTCTGCGAAGATTTAAGGATGATGTCACTGATGTAAAGGCTGGCTTTGAGTGCGGAATGCGACTTGATTCATTTGAAAAGTATGAAGAGGGCGATGAGATTCAAACTTTTGAAGTGGAAAAGATTCGTCCCACTCTTTAAAACCCTGCCTATCTGCGATGAGCCTGCGAATTGCAAGGGTCAGTGAGTTAGTTAAGCGTGAAATTGGTAACTACCTTACTACAAGGTACGGTGCAGAAACTGTCCGCTGGACTATCACCTCAGTAGAAGTATCCGCAGATTTGCGCAATGCTACGGTGGCGTACTCGGTAGTAGGGGATGAATTGTGCGCCCGACAGGCTCAACAATTTTTTCGTAAACATGCCGGAGAGATTCGTGGAGTGGTCAGTAAATATGTGGTTCTAAAGTATTCTCCCAAACTTCAATTTGTCAGAGATCTTGGGATTGAACGGGGAACTCGGGTTATGGAAATTTTGGACAACCTGGATGATCAATCAAATAGTCCTCAAAATTCAACTGATTCATAACTTGAAATTTTTCTGTCACATCGTGCCAAGTATGTGACACGATTTGAGACACGCTGTCACAGTTTTGTTAGATGACACATATTCCTGAAGGACTTATTTTTACACAAGTTCCTAATAATAATATATTTAAATAATTCATTTAAGTGGGCACGAAAGGTGCAAGTCTCCCTTCCGTGAGCAAAATATTAGGTATAGATTTAGGAACAAGTAATTCATGCATGGCTGTGATGGAAGCAGGTGAGCCTAAGGTAATTCCCAATTCCGAGGGTAATCGCACCACCCCTTCAATTGTCGCCTTTTCAAAAACGGGTGAACGTATTGTCGGTCAGGCTGCAAAGAGGCAAGCAGTTACTAATCCACACAATACTATTTATTCAGCCAAGAGGCTGATCGGTCGTAAATTTGAAGAAATTAAAGATGAAGTGAGTACACTTCCCTTCAAAGTTATTGAAGGCAAGAATGGTGCAGCTGTCATAGAGTGCGATATTGATGGAAAGACCGAAACTTTTATGCCCGAACAGATCGCTTCCATGGTTTTGGGAAAGCTCAAAGCTGATGCCGAGGCGTATTTGGGAGAACCTGTCACTCAAGCAGTTATAACTGTACCCGCATACTTCAATGATGATCAACGCCGAGCGACCAAAGACGCTGGTGCAATTGCTGGATTGGAAGTTATGCGTATCATCAACGAGCCCACTGCAGCTTCCTTGGCTTACGGATTGGATAAAAAAGGCGAAGAAACCATCGCTGTATATGATTTAGGTGGCGGAACTTTTGATATAAGTGTCCTTGAAATTGCGGACGGAGTTTTTGAAGTCAAGGCAACCAATGGTGATACCCAACTCGGTGGTGACAACTGGGATGACAAAATTATAAATTGGTTGGTAGAAGATTTTAAGAAAGAGCAGGGCATTGATCTTTCCGGAGATGCTATGGCAATGCAGCGTCTAAAAGAAGAAGCGGAAAAAGCGAAGATGGCTCTTTCATCTTCACAATCCACTGATATTAACCTCCCCTTTATCACTGCTGACTCGACTGGTCCGAAGCACTTGAATGTAACTTTTTCTCGTTCCAAACTTGAACAAATTTGTGACGATCTTTATGAACGCACTAAAAATCCATTCAAATCATGCTTGGAAGATTCTGGTCTGAGCATTGGAGAGGTTGGAAACCTGGTACTCGTTGGAGGAATGACCCGTAGCCCTCGTGTGGTTGAAATTGCCAAGGAGTTGGGCGGTAAAGATCCTAACCAAGGGGTGAATCCTGATGAAGTTGTTGCCATTGGAGCAGCGATACAGGGAGCCGTTCTTCAGGGAGATGTAAATGACGTGTTGCTCTTGGATGTGACTCCATTGACCTTGGGGATTGAAACAGCAGGCGGTGTTTCTACGGCTATGATCGAGCGGAATACAACAATTCCCACAAAAAAATCCCAAGTTTTCTCGACTGCTGCCGACAACCAACCTGCAGTGGATATCGTCGTCTTACAGGGCGAGCGTGCCATGTCCCACGACAACAAAACCTTGGGCACTTTTAAACTTGATGGTATCCGTCCAGCTCCTCGGGGTACTCCCCAAGTCGAAGTAACATTCGATATCGATGCCAACGGGATTTTGAATGTAACTGCAAAAGACAAAGATACCGGAAAAGATCAAAAAATTACTATTTCTGGTTCATCAAGCATGGATGAAGATGAGGTCGAGAGGCTCAAAAAAGAAGCTGAGAAATTTGCAGATCAAGACAAGGAGAAGAAAGATTCCGTGCAAACACGCAACGATTTAGACTCTTTGGTGTACCAGTGTGAAAAACAACTCACTGATCTTGGCGATAAAGCACCAGAAGACTTGAAAAAGAAAGTCGATGATATGGTCGCCGATGCAAAAAAAGTTTTGGATGATGAATCTTCAACCCCTGCCACATTGAAGGAAGCCAAGCAAAAACTTGAGAAAGGATTTGAGGAGTTGGCTAAACAATTAGCCGAGGCGGGTGCCGGTGCTTCCGATCCTGCAGCAGCAGCGGCTGCAGCAGCCGGTTCAGCTCAAGCCAATCCTGAAAATGGTAAGAAATCGAAAGAGGATGATATTGTCGATGCGGATTTTGAAGTCGTTGATGATGAAAGCGAAGCCTCAGAAAAATCCTAATTCATAAACTTGTAATTTCGGAAATCGGTGGTGAAGACCATCCTTTCAACTGTTAATCAATAAAATCTAAACCAACCCAAAAAAAAAGGAATATGAGCAAACCAAAAATCACTCCATTGGGAGATCGTGTACTCGTCAAGCAAGTCGATGAAGACGAGCAAGTCAAAGGCGGGATCATTATCCCCGATTCAGCTAAGGAAAAGCCGCAGGAAGCGGAAGTTGTAGCCCTGGGAACAGGCAAAAAGGATGACGCCGGTAACGACGTTCCTTTTCAAGTAAAAAAAGGAGATAAAGTTTTGATCAGTAAGTACGGCGGAACCGATGTAAAAGTCGATGATGTTGAATACAAGATTCTTCGTGAGGAAGACATCCTTGGAATCGTTGCTTGAATTAAATCTTAAATCATAAATTTCTAAAAAACTAAAAGTAATTATGGCTAAACAAATCTTATTCGACGAAGCCGCCCGTAAGAAAGTTCTTAAAGGCGTGTCGACACTTGCTGAAGCAGTCAGCGTAACGCTCGGCCCTAAGGGTCGTAATGTATTAATCGACAAGAAGTTCGGTTCTCCAACAGTTACCAAGGATGGTGTAACTGTAGCTAAGGAAATTGAGCTTGAAGATCCCTACGAAAATATGGGAGCACAAATGGTTCGTGAAGTAGCATCCAAAACATCTGATCTTGCTGGTGATGGAACTACTACAGCAACTGTATTGGCTCATTCTATTTATCGTGAAGGCTTGAAGAATGTGGCAGCTGGTGCAAACCCAGTTTACATGAAACGTGGAATTGACAAGGCTGTTGAAGCAGCAGTTGCGAAACTATTGCGCGACAGTAAAAAAGTATCTGACCGCGAGGAAGTTCGCCAAGTTGCAACCGTTTCTGCCAATTGGGACGACGAAATTGGTGTCATCATTGCAGATGCAATGGACAAAGTTGGTAAAGACGGAACGATCACCGTTGAAGAAGCAAAGAGCATCGAGACAACCCTGGATGTGGTTGAGGGTATGCAATTTGATAAGGGTTATTTAAGTCCTTACTTCTGCACCAATAACGACACAATGGAAGCTGCATTAGATGACTGCTACATTCTTATCCATGAGAAGAAAATCAGTGCTCTTAGTGATTTACTTCCTCTTCTCCAATTGGTTTCCAAGCAAGGAAAACCCCTTCTTATCATCGCTGAAGATGTTGAGGGAGAAGCCCTTGCCGCTCTCGTAGTCAATAAATTACGTGGTACACTCAATGCTTGTGCTGTTAAGGCTCCTGGTTTTGGAGATCGTCGTAAGGAAATGCTTCGCGATTTGGCTATCTTGACTGGTGGACGTTGCTTGACAGAAGATCTTGGTATCAAGTTGGAAAATGTACAACTTGCTGACCTCGGGCAAGCCAAGCGCGTATCCGTTGACAAAGAAAACACCGTTATTGTCGAAGGTGCTGGTAAAGCTTCTGACATTCAAGGCCGTGTTAAACAAATTCGTCGCCAGATTCAAGAAACCACTTCCGATTACGATCGCGAAAAATTGCAAGAACGCTTGGCTAAATTAGCTGGTGGAGTTGCAGTGATTAGTGTGGGTGCAGCTACCGAGCCTGAAATGAAGGAAAAGAAAGCGCGTGTTGAAGATGCGTTGCATGCAACCCGTGCCGCGGTTGAAGAAGGTATTGTACCTGGAGGAGGCGTTGCTTTACTCCGTGCTGCAAATGCTATCGAAAAAGCAGCTTCTTTGCTTGAAGGCGATGAGCAGATTGGTGCAAGCATTGTTCGTCGGTCTATCGAATCCCCGTTACGCAAGCTTTGTGACAACGCAGGAGTTGAAGGCTCTTTGGTTGTTCAACAAGTCCTTAAATCAAAATCAAGCATGGGATATAATGTAGCTACCGATACCCATGAAGATTTGATCAAAGCAGGAGTTGTTGACCCGACTAAAGTTACGAGGACTGCATTGCAAAATGCCGGTTCCGTATCTGGTCTTCTCTTAACTACCGATTGCATGATTACAGACATTCCAGAAAAGGAGGCACCTGCTCCAGCTGGACATGGCCATGATCATGGCATGATGTAAGATTTTTTCTTACTTTATTTTTGGAAAGGCGTTCTCTTCGGGGAACGCCTTTTCATTTTTTATTCGTTTAGAAAAATTAATTTCCTCTCCTTATGGGAGAGAGAAATTTATAGTTTTAACCTGAAATTACAGGTAGTTTTGACTGCTCGGAGTAACGGTCGGACTGTTCGTCTGCATGATAAGATGAACGTACGAGAGGACCAGATTCAACAACTTCAATTCCTAATCTATGTGCTTCGGCTTTCCATGCATCGAATTCCTCTGGTGTGACCCAGCGGTCAATGGGAGCATATTCTTTACTCGGTTGTAGGTATTGTCCAAGAGTTAGCACATTCAGTCCAATGGCGGCTAAATCTTCCAAAGCTTTCCTGACTTCCTCTTCTTTTTCTCCCAGCCCAAGCATAATTCCTGATTTGATTGGAAATTGCCGGCTTTTGGCATGTGCGAGTACATCAAGGCTTCTCTTGTAATTAGCAGATTTTCGGATGGGGCGCTGGAGGCGTTCCACAGTTTCCAAATTATGATTAAATATATTCGGCTTGGCATCCAATACGATATCTAAGCTTTTAAAATCTCCCTTGAAATCAGGAACCAATACCTCGATCGCGGTGTTTGGGTTACGGTTTCTAACCGCTCTAATTGTAGCTGCCCATACCTTTGCCCCGCCATCTGGAAGGTCATCACGGGCTACTGAGGTAAGTACACAGTGCTTCAGACCCATCTTGGCAACGGCATCGGCTACACGTGGTGGTTCCGCTAGATCAAGCTCGGTTGGCTTACCAGTTTGTACGGCACAAAAGGAGCAGGCACGGGTACAAATATTGCCAAGAATCATCAAGGTCGCTGTTCCTCGAGACCAGCACTCTCCCATGTTGGGGCACTGTGCACTTTGGCAAACCGTATGCAGTTGATTTTCGTCAACAAGGTTCCTTACCCTTCCGTACTCTGGACCTGTAGGTAGTTTGGCCCGCAACCATTCTGGTTTCTTCACTTTTGCTTTTGTGTTCATGAGGGGGGGGGAATCGAATCTGGACCAGATTTTCCAATGGTGCGCTGATATTTTGATCCATCCGAGTTTTTTTCGTACACGGAAAACCCATGTTTTTCCAGGTTATCGGCGGTAAGTTTTTTTGACTCCATACGGTCACCATGTTGGAGGACGAGATTTGAAGACTGTACCACCCGAACAATTTTTTCCGAGGTAACCGGATGATGGGTTAGGGGAGGAGAGTCTAGGGACTGCTCCACCTCAATTAATTCTTCAGGCTGTTTTCCATTAAGAACTCGATAGCGAAAGAGCGGCATGAAAGGGAGTTAGGCAGTTTTTTTCTTCCTGGGGGGGAACTCGAATCCAATGGATCCGTTTTCCTTGAGTATGAGGTTGGCCTCAAACCTTCTTTTTGTTTTTCGTGAAATAAATCCTTTAATCAATCCAGTTTTCTTCTCAGTTACCAAGTTTTTTAATTCTTCAAGGGGGATTTCTTTATCCAGGATCTTTCGGGTAATTCTAAAGTTACAATTTTTGTCGGAGACTCTCTTATTGTTCGAGCAGAGAAAGGAGAGATCGGTCTGATGAATGTTTCCGTCACAAACCGGACAATCCACCACCTGTGGAGCGGTTTTGATCATTTCCTTTTCCACAGATTCTTCTTCTTCGTTCCGCGTATTATCAAAAAGAAAGGTGATTTTGAATTGATCATCCATTTGTAACATTGCGGAAAACCTTTTCCCAGTTTTGGAGATAAAATCATCCAAGGGACCAACCCGCTTTTCCTTGAGTAAAATTCCGACCTCCTCAACGGTTAATCTCCTACCTGCAATGTTTTTGGAAATTTTAAAGTCGCCAGATTCAACTTGGTAATTATTCAATCCCTCGTAGATGGGTTGATTATCCAAAGGAGAAAGTAAATCTGTCTGCCTAAGAGAAGCTTGTGAATCATCAAATTCCGTCGTTTTTTTCACGAAATCTTGGGTCATGCTAGAAATTTCACCCATAAAAGTATCCCGGGAAAGTTTGCCTTCTTCAATCAATCTAAGTTTTTGTTCCCACTCCCCAGTCATGGCAGGGCTTGTGAGTATCTCAACACCAGCAGCCTTTAGGAATTGCATAAGATCTTCTGCTTTGAGGGAGGGTCTTAATTCCGTTGCTTCCCGACTGAGGTACTTTTCTTTGATCAAGTGTTCAATAGTGGCGGCACGAGTTGCAGGAGTGCCCAAACCTTTGTCTTTAAGTGCGTCTGCCAAGTCTTCGTCTTCGACTAGTTTGCCGGCCCCTTCCATTGCAGACAGAAGGGTAGCTTCAGTAAATCGAGCGGGGGGCTTGGTTTGGTCTTCAATAAGATCGCAATCGAGAAAATTTGATTTTTCTTGGTCCTCAGTACTCATTGCAGGCAAGGTGTCTTCTCCCCCTTGTCCTTTTCCATAGATCGATAACCATGAAGGTTCTACCAGTACACGGCCCTCTGTCTTAAATTTATGATCATTTACTTGGGTATGCCGGGTGGTGACATCCCATTCTGCAGGAGGGTAAAAAACGGCGATGAATCTTTTAAGAATTAAGTTGTAAATTTTGAGTTCGTTCGCATCTAGGTTCTTAGGAGAATTGTTAGTTGGGATAATTGCAAAGTGATCGCTAATTTGTTTGTTATTGAAAACTCTTTTATCCTTCGGGTTGACCCAGTCGGATTGGATAACCTTCTGAGCAAAAGGAGCGAATTCTCCTGCTATGGCTTGAAGTAATTGAGTACAGGTGCTCGGGTAGTCTTCTGGTAAAGCTTTGGAGTCAGTCCGCGGATAGGTAATGACTTTGTGCTTTTCGTAAAGAGCCTGTGCCAGTTGGAGGGTTCTACTAGCTGGAAGGCTGTGCAACCGATTTGCCTCCCTTTGGAGAGTGGTTAGGTCGTAGAGCCTCCCAGAGCTTTGCTTAGTGCGTTTCTTAGATTCTTCTACTTGGCAGGAGCTTGCTCCTTCTACTTCACGGTGAAGAGCATGTGCAGATTCTTCGTCCCAAATGCGATCAATGCGGTCGCGGTCGTTTCCTTCATCTTTTTTGAAATCGGGTTTCTGGTAAATTCCTTGGTACACACCATTGGCAATTTCAAAGTTGGCCCGTATGGAAAAGTAGGTCTTTGGTTTGAAATCTCGAATTTCCAATTCTCTTTCCACTACCATGGAAAGGGTTGGCGTTTGTACTCTGCCGACAGTGGATACCTGTCTACTGCTTGCTTTGTTTCGCTTAATGGTAACGGCACGAGTTCCATTAATGCCGATCAACCAATCTGATTCGGAGCGACAACGAGCAGCATCCTGCAAAGGTTGCATGGACTCACCTTCTCTTAAGTTTGTAAATGCTTCCTTGATAGAACGCTCGGTCATTGACAACAGCCAAAGCCTCTTTACGGAGAGCTTGGATCCAGCCAAGTCATGAATGTAAGTGAAGATAAGTTCACCTTCTCTTCCCGCGTCACATGCATTGATGACACATTCAATATCCTTTCTCTTTAGTTGTTTTTTTAAGCTCTGAAACTTCTTCTTTGCAGTGAGAACTGTCTTGAGTTCAAACTTTTCAGGAATGATCGGTAGGTTGGCAATCTTCCAGGATTTTAATTTTTTATCGAAATCGTCAGGCATGTACAATTCCACCAAATGCCCGATGGCACTATCAATAACCCATTCATCATTTTCGTAATAATCTCCTTTAGCGGGTACACGACCGAGGACACGGGCCAAGTCACGGGCAACACTGGGTTTTTCTGCAATAACAAGTTTTTTCATAAGCCGTTCAGGACGAAGCAAGCGGTTGGATCGGAAGGTTGTTTAAGATGAAAGAAAACGGGGAAGAACCTCGTCCATGGACGATAAGAGGTGGGAAATGGTTTCTTCGTTTTCATTTCCCATGTTGGAGATGCGGAAAGTCTTTCCTTTAATTTTTCCATAACCACCGTCAATGGCTAGTTTTTTCTCTTCCCTTAAAGCTTTAACAAAACCAGCAATGTCGACTTCAAGGTTATTTCTAACACAAGTAAGTGATTTTGAAGCATATTGTTTTTGGGGCAATAACTCGAAACCTTTTTCCGAAACCCAATCATGTACGATTGCATTTAATTTTGCATGCCTTGCTTGGCGGTTTTCAATACCTTCCTCAAAAATTTTATCCAGCGTATATTTGAGCCCATGAATTTGGGGAATGGCCGGAGTACTGGGAGTCATTCCTTTTTCGTGATTTTTCAGAAACTCCAAAAAGTCAAAGTAGTATCCTCGACCCTCAATACTTTCAGCACGGGCAAAAGCACGCTCAGATACGGAAAGAAGGGCAAGTCCTGGAGGCAGAGCTAATGCTTTTTGAGAACCCGTAAGAATTACATCAATTCCCCAGTCATCTTTGGGTATAGGTACCACAGAAAAAGAACTTACGGTGTCGATTACCGAGATGACATCAGGGTATTTGGCCAATACTTTCATGATGCCTTCCAATGGATTCATCATTCCGCATGAGGTTTCATTGTGTACCAATGTGACCAAATCAAATTCTCCGGATGCCAGCTTTTCGTCAAGCAATTCAGGAGGAATGTGAGTTCCCCATTCTACCACTAATCCTTCGGCTTCTTTACCGCATCTTTGGGACACATCAAGCCATTTATCCGAGAAAGCTCCGCACATGCAGCACAAGACCTTCTTGCGGGATAAGTTGCGTACTGCACCCTCCATTACCCCCCAAGCACTTGAAGTAGACAGGAAGACGGGGTCCTTGGTTTGGAACAACTCTTGTAATTGAGCTTGGCAAGACTGGTACAGGTCTACGAAGTCTGGACTTCGGTGCCCCATGACTCGAGTGGCCATCGCTTGATACGCTTCCGGTGATACATCCACCGGTCCAGGTATATATAATTTGTAATCTATCATGATGAATTTGAAATTCCGGAAACTACAATTTTGTGAGAAAGGTTATTTTTTTCAACCAGAACCAATTTGGGTTCCCATACCGATGCTTCTTCGGGGTTAAGAGAAACAAATGTAATAATAACCAATAAATCTCCCACTTTACCCTTGTGTGCAGCAGCCCCGTTGAGGGCAATTTCTCCAGACCCGCGTGGTCCAGGTATGCAGTAGGTTTCGAACCTTTCTCCGTTGGTGATATTTCCAACAAGAATTTTTTCATGATGCAGAAAGCCAGCTGCATCAAGTAAGTCTTGGTCGATAGATAGACTGCCTGAATAATCTGGATGCACGCCCGTGACAGCAGCCCGATGAATTTTCGATTTTAATAGAGTTACTTGCATGAAAGGATTGTTTCCAATCAAATCATCAAATACTTGTTCCTGTAAAAGTCAATTGAGCAAAGAACTGAGGAAGATTGAATCGGATTGAAAAGACCGCCAGACCTATCCATTCTAGAAATTTTGATGGAAAATTCTGCCCTTATTCGTACAAAAAAGAAATGGAGTGAATTCGAGAGTTTTGTCGAAGGGGTTCTGTATGACAGAGACCTTTCCATTTCTGCCCGTCTTTTTGGTTTGTTTCTTCATCCATTTTCTTACCTTTTTTGGTGCATTGTAAGATTGAGGCTGTTCCTGTACACTCATGGACTCTTTCTCAAGAAGGTGGAACTTGATGGTTTGGTTATTGTTGTGGGGAACCTGACTATGGGGGGAACTGGTAAAACCCCTGTGGTCGAAAGATTGGCCAAGGAGTTACAGGCAAAAGGAAAAAAAGTTTCAGTTCTAAGCCGCGGTTATAAGAGTAAGGAGGAAATGGTTCACGACCGGGGAGAAGATAAAACAAATATGCCTCCCAAGGTGGTTAGCGATGGCAAACGAGTGCTTCTTGAATCTGATGTAGCAGGAGACGAGCCTTACATGTTGGCTCACAACCTTCCTGGAGTGGTCGTTTTAATTGATAAAGATCGAGTAAAGGCTGGTCGATACGCAATTGAGAAATTTGGAGCTGAGGTGCTTATTTTGGATGATGGGTTTCAATACCTTCCCATCAAAGCGGATATGAACCTTTTGCTCGTCGATCAGATGAATCCCTTTGGGAATAACAAACTTTTGCCAAGAGGTATCCTGAGAGAACCGGTGCGTCATCTATCTAGAGCTACCTATGTGCTTATTACCAAGTCTGAAATCGAGCCAGAATTGGAACTTTTAGAAACTATCCGTAAATATAACCGAAATGCTGAAATTATTCGATGTGCACACAAGCCAAAGGTTTTTAACGAGATCAATGGAACAGTCAAGGAACGGCTAAATTTTCTTTATGAAAAATATGTGGGAGTTTTTTGCGGAATTGCTTCTCCCCGTGGTTTCGAACAATTGATTCATCGCATGTCAGGGGAGTTAAGATACCGAAAGCGATTCTTGGATCATCACAGATATGAAAAGGAAGAATTGGACAAAATGTTTCAACGGGCAAAAAATGCTGGGGTAGAAGTTATGATTACCACGGAAAAGGATGCCGTACGTATACCTATGGATTACACCCCTCTACTGCCCCTTTATTATTTGCGTATGGAAATTGAAATTGTCGAAGGATTTGAAGATTTCGAAGATGCGGTATCGAACATTTGCTCATTGCCACCGAAGAACCGTTCGAGGCTGAACGGACTTCAGTCCTAATTCATCGAGTAATTTCGAGTTGTTTCCACCAAGGACTCCATGCACTCGATTTTAGCCCCTGGTCGAATTCCATGGCCCAAGTTGAGAATGTGAGCAGGGTCCATTTTCATTTCGTCGAGTAATTTCAAGGTTTCAACCTTGACCGTTTCTCCGTCCGTTTCCATTAGTTCCGGGTTAAGGTTACCTTGAAGCGGTAAATTCTTTGGCAAAGACATACGTGCATCAAGCAAGTTTGCACTGTGATGTACGCCCAAAGCCGCACACCCCGTGTTGCACACTTCTTGTAACCTATTTACTGAGGAATTCGCGTAGACAATTATAGGAACCGAACCAGGCGAGTTTTGTACAAGTTGCTTGATCCACTTGAGGGACCAATCCCATAGATATTGGTCCGGGCACAAGGCTTGCCAACTATCAAAAATTTGCAGCGCATCAATTCCACATTCGGCCTGCATTTTAATGTATTCTACTAAAGCCTCAGAAATTTTCTCCAACAAACGCACAAAAGATTCTGGTCGTTCCTTGGCCCATTTTATGGTCGTAGGGAATCCTTCGGCCGAACCTCCTTCGATCATGTAACAAGCAAGTGTCCAGGGAGAGCCACAAAAGCCAAGAAGCGCATGTTCGTTGCCCAATTCCTTCCTTAATAATTTCAGGGTCTTTTCAACATAGGCAAGGCGTTCGGAAATTTGGGATGAATTTAGTGCTTCTATGCATGCATCGGTTTTGAGTTTCACTTTCATTTCGATGCCCCCGCTAGGACGGAATGCATACTCTTGTCCCATTGCTTCTGGAATGACCAGAATATCACTAAAGACTATGGCAGCATCGAGCGGGAACCTTTTTAAGGGTTGTAAGGTTACTTCAGTTGCCAGTTCGGGGTTTTTTACCATCTCCACAAAACTATATTTTTCCTTAAGTGCCCGGTATTCTGGTAAATAGCGACCTGCTTGCCTCATTACCCAAAGGGGAGGGCGACCGCTATGATTTTTTCCCTCTATGGCGGCGTTAAAAAGAGTTCTGCCATTCATTTCTCCACCCCTAACCAATCATGAGGTTTTAAATAAGAAACATACAAATCATTCTCGGGTGATCCAGGTTCAGGCTGCCAGTTATATGACCAGCTAACCTCAGGGGGCATGGACATAAGAATGGATTCTGTACGCCCCCCAGACTGCAGACCGAAGTGGGTTCCTCGATCATAAACGAGGTTGAATTCAGCGTAACGACCTCTTCTGTATTTTTGAAAGTTTCTCTGATGTTGACCAAAGGGTTCATTCATACGTTTCTCAAAAATCGAGAAATAAGTATCTTTGAAGGTCACCCCGACAGACAGGCAGAATTCTAAGGTCTTCTCGAAACCACCCAGGTCGAGATCATCAAAAAATAAACCACCAACTCCTCTGGTTTCGTTTCGATGAGGAAGGAAAAAATACTCGTCGCACCATTTCTTGTACTTTGGATACAAATCTTTACCGTAGGGAGCACATGCACAGCGAGCGGCTTCGTGCCAATTAATTACATCTTCTTCAAATGCATAAAAAGGCGTAAGATCAAACCCTCCTCCAAACCACCAGGCGATTGGTTTATTTTCCGGACCGGCTTCGAAATACCTAATATTTGCATGGCTTGTTGGCACATAAGGGTTGTAGGGATGAAAGACGATGGACACGCCCATTGCTCGAAAAGGCAATCCTGCGAGTTCTTTGCGGTCTAAAGTCGCGGAGGGGGGTAATTTGCTTCCAAAAACATCAGAAAAATTAACCCCACCTTTTTCCAGAGCCTGACCCTTTTCAAATACCCAGGTTCTTCCACCTCCACCTTCCTCTCTGCTCCACTCATCTTCACTAAGAGTTAGCCGAGTATCAAGTTCAAGCAGATTTTCCCTGACACTCGTTTGTAAGTTCAGGAATGAGGATCGGGCAAGATCAGCATTAGACATATTCAAATAAATCGTCCAAGTTCAAATCCCGAAGGAGGTTGACGCGGCAAGAGAATGGAAAAAGAAAAGCCTTTAATCCTCGCCTTCAGAAGGTTCTTGCTCAAAAGACTGTTTGGCTTCTTCAAGGTTTTCGCAGATCGCCCACTCTTCGCAACCATCCAGGTTGTTCCACATTTCGGCGTCCTCACCCGTGGCAATGATCGCACCGCGCATAGGTAATTTCATATCCTCAATCTTTTCGGAGAATTCGCCAACCACTTCAATCGCTTCCTCTTCGACTTCTTCCAGAGAGGAAACATCAATAATTATTTTGAGAATACCTTCATTGATGGTGTTTCGGATACGTTGATCCATATTCTCTTTGATATCATTAATTACAAACGGAGAAAGTTCAGGGGGTAATTCGAAGAAAAGAAAATCTTCGATGAATTTAAAGTAGCGTGCAGACGAGTCCAGGTTCATTACCTTGTACAATACCGCATCCATCTTGTTTTGATTAAATGGTTTGGAGATACAGTCAGCAAAGCCTGGATCCAAAGCTTTTTTCTGAGCGGATTCATCACCCATGACAATCATACCGATGACTGGTGTATTAAGAACTCGGTGATTAGTTTTTAATTTTCGCCGCAATCCGATGGCACCATCACTGGGCAATCCCATGCTGATGAGAATGGCGGAAAAACTAAAATTCTCACATGCCGCCAAGGCACTGGTTTCGTCCGATGCTCCCTCAACCACCCACTCGCTCTTGGCAAACATTTCAGAAAGTTGTTTGATAATGTTCGGTTTGTCATCCACTACCAAAATACGTGTCGTGGTATCAATCGCATTGGATGTTTCCGAGTCAGTCGCCTTCTTTAAAATTTCGTTTTCGCTATCTCCGCGAGTAGCGATTTTGTTCATGCGGTAAAGCCGGCGACCGAGTGTACGAATGAGCTTAAATGCGACCTTCGGGTTTTTTGCAATAATGTCAGCGACGCTCTCCTCCACATGCCTTACCTGAGCAATGGTCTTGGCACGTATGGATGCATCTCTTTTCATTGATAAAATTTCACTCAGTTCGCCAAAGATGGCACCCTTCATGTCGATCTCGCTGAGAACACGGTCATCACGAATTACTTCAAGTGTACCACTTTCCAATATGCAAAACCCTTTACCTAGTTCACCCTCAGGTAATACAATTTCGCCGACCTGATACTCTTGTAGTCTGATCATAAGGTTATAATCATTGGATATTATTTCCTGCGAATCAATTCAATTCTATACAGCAAATTTGATCTATCTGTCAGGATCAGTTTAAAGCTCGGGTATGGTGGGATCTTCTTGGAATTGATGACTCAATTGTTCGACAAGTCATTTTATAAAGCCTATGAGTACATGAATTATGGATTCCAATGATTTTGATTTCTTAGTGCTTGGTGGAGGAAGCGCTGGATATGCAGCAGCTCGGACCGCACATGAGTTGGGCAAAAGAGTAGCCGTTGTGGATGGAGCCCGCGAACTTAGTGGCCTCTGCATTCTTCGGGGATGTATGCCTTCCAAAACTTTGATCTACTCCGCAGAAGTTCTTCATCTTGCTCAGCAGGGAGATGTTTTTGGCTTTAAGGGTGGCAAACCGGTGGCTGACATGGAGGCAATACAACAGCGCAAACGCGAAGTGATCCGGGAATTTTCCGAATATCGAAAAGAGCAGTTGGAGGATGGTAGGTTTTCGCTCTTTAAGGATTATGGACATTTTCGGGACCTAAACTCCGTGGGATTATCTGATGGGAAAGTTTTGCGGGCAGAAAAGATTTTAATCTCTACAGGATCAATCATCAAAACCCCGGATTTACCAGGCTTGCGTGGTTGTTCTTACAAAACAAGCGATGATGTGCTGGACTTAAACTATTTGCCTGAAGAATGCATTGTTCTTGGAGGTGGAGTGGTCGCCTGTGAACTTGCTCAATTTCTTGCCCGTGTCGGTTGTAGAGTTGTACAGTTGCAGAGAAGTTCCCATGTTTTAAAAGAATTTGCTCAAGCCTCCTCTGAAGTCGTCGCCGATGCTTTACGAGACAATGGGATTAATTTAATAACTAATGTTTCGCTTAAATCCTTCGAAGATCTTCCGGGAGAAAGAGTAAGGGTTGATTTTGAGCATGAGGGAGAATCCAAAACCTTGGAAACCAAGTTTTTGTTCAATGCTCTCGGGCGCCAGCCTGCAACGGCTAGCCTGGGAGTTGATAAGGTTGGCCTCGAACTTCGGTCAAGCGGACATTTAATCGCCAATGAGTATCAACAAACCAATGTTCCCCATATCTACGCTGCTGGAGATTGTGCTGGACCACATGAGATCGTCCATGTGGCCATTAGGCAGGGAGAGACCGTGGCCAAGCATGCATTTGGGCAGTCGGTAAATCCAATGACATATGATTCCTTGCTCACTGTGGTCTTTACGGATCCACAAATTGCCAGGGTCGGTCTTAGTCAGGAACAGATGACAAAGAGGGGCTTTTCATATACATCTGCATCTTTCCCTTTTGATGATCATGGGAAATCTATCCTTATGGAGGCAAAGCGGGGTTATGTGGCTGTTCATGCGGACAAGAATACAGGACGGATATTAGGAGCCGAATGTGCTTCCAAGGACGCGGGGGAACTCATTCATTCTTTGTCAGTTGCCGTTGGGTTGGGGGCGACAGTCCATGATATGTTAAAGGCAGATTGGTATCATCCGACTTTATCCGAAATTTGGACTTATCCTTTGGAAGACTTGGCTGAGGAAATATCCCCCTTAGAAACCTGATAAGGAAAAAGGCCTTGCGATAAGAGGTTTAAGCCGGCGGCTTAATTAGTTTGGATGGGTTGTAAGAAGTTCTGCAGGACTGTAAAATCCACTCTTTTCCTTAATTTCGTTCCTTACTTTATTTACCTGCCAGGGGAGAACTGGCTCGGATTTATTTCCGAATGAATTTCGAATAAATGTAAGCACAGCAGCCGCATCATAGTCGTCTAGTAAACTTTCAAAAGGGGTCATGGGTACCAAACCCGGATAATTCCTGCCCTTTACTTCAATGGGTCCCATTAATCCTTTGAGGGTAAGTTTGATCAGGCGTTTGTGGTCACCATTTACCCAATTTGTATCAGCGAGGGGAGGGAAGCCAGAATCCGGCAACCCAAGTCCATTTTCCTGATGACAAGTACCGCAATAACCTTCCTTCTCGTAGATCTCAGCACCCTTGGTGTAGAGCCTGCCTTCCGCCAGGGAAAGATGTTCCGGTACCTTGATTCGGTGTTTTTCTTCAACAAAGGGCTCGTTGCTTTGTTCCAAAGCACTTTTGGCGAAATTTAGGCTGCCTCTGTAAGCCTCACCAATACCAGTTTTAATTACCTCGTTCACAATGGGGAGACCCTGTTTAGGTGATAAGTAAGAAGCAGATGTTGCAGCAACTGTCCGTACCCGACCGTGCCTGTCTTGAGCTGCCTTCATAAGTAACTCCTGTTCATTTTCAAAATTAAAGAAATTATTTCGCAAAACCTGAACCGCAGCTGCACGCACTCGGTAATCTTTGGAATCGAGTAATTCGATTAAAAGTTCCTTGTTCAATCGATCAACTCCCCAACTTACCCATAAAGCTTCGAGTTTTAGACGATCATCGGTTTGTCCGTTTGCCCATTTTTTTGCAGCTTGTGCGACATGATTGGGATGGCGGGCACGCAATTCCCGGCGAGTACGGTAGCGAGTACGCAGTTCGGGAAGTTTTAGGTTTTCCAAGAGCTCGGGAATGGATGCACCGACAATTTTGGCAGGTTTCACAAGAGGGCGCCCGGGGTAAGTAATCCGGTAAATTCGGCCATGCACATGATCCCGGTTTGGATCCCGGGCATTATGTTGCATATGACCAATTAGTGCGTTGTGCCAATCCACCACATAGAGGGAACCATCTGGGGCAAACTCAAGGTCGACTGGTCGAAAGTTTGTGTCCGTAGAATAGAGCAGGTCTTGTCGATACTCAGAGGTAAAACCAGGGTCCTGTTCAATTAATTGATGTTGTTTAATTCCAAGGAAACCAATGTTGTTATTAATAAGGATATCCCCTTGAACATCTTCGGGGAAATGCCGGCTGGAAATAATTTCGATTCCAGAAGTCGGGCGGACTTTGTTGGAGGTGAGTAGGTCGGGTGAATTTAGGGCTGCTCCATACCTTGATCTGACTGAACCGGGTTGCATCCATCCAACTTTAGATCCTGAAGTGAAAAGAAAAAATTCCTGACCAAAAGAATCCACAGCAATTCCCCACGGATTAGGAATGTTTAGTTGGGCATGCCTGGTTAGGCTTTTATTTTGAGGAGAGTAGCGGAAAAATCCGCCGTTTGTTCCACGAATCGCCCCAAAAACGGTTTCCACATTACTGTGCAAAAAGACTCCCTCTCCCATAAGAATGGCACCGGAAGGATCGGCACAAAAAGCAGATATTGCATGGTGAGTGTCGTGGTCATCAAAACCACTCAGGATGACTTCTTTATGGTCATAGCGGTCATCACCATCTGTATCCTTGAGTAATATAAGGTTAGCTCCTTGCGAAACATAAACTCCGTCATGAGAAATCTCAAAGCCGATGGGAATATGTAAATCATCTGCAAAGTTTGTTTGTTTGTCGGCCACACCGTCCTTGTTCGTATCCTCAAAAATGATCAATTTATCCTGAGGTTTGGGATCACCAATTTTGTAATGCGGATAACTTGCCATAGTAGCCACCCATAATCTGCCTTGGTTGTCGAATGACATTTGCACCGGATTGGCAAGGTCAGGAAATCTTTTTTCATCCGCGAAAAGTTGAACTTTGTAGCCAGGTGCAGTTTTCAGTTTGCTCACGACTTGTTCGCCCGGAGTGTAGCTCAATCTTCCATGTTTTATATTATCCGACCGGTAATTGGTCTCCACCTTTGGCAGTTTGATGGTTTTTCTGTCCTCTTCAGCAAGGTTAATCGATCCGTAATGAACACCGGCACGATCCCAGTAAGATTTTCCACCCCATTGGGTAATGGCCATCCCGTAGATTTTTGAATTCACATTCAATCCTATTTGGTGAGCTTTTATGGATAATCGGTGCCACTTCCCAACACTTGGTAAATTACCCAATCTTTTTCTACCTGCTGTTCCATCAATACCGTAGGGTATAAGGTTTTGACCCCAGAAAGCCCGGTGTTCCCAATTTCCGTTATGAAATTGCAACATGATTTGTTTGGGTGGATTCTTAGGATCTAGATAAACCCAGGCAAAAAATTCTTCTTCTCTGTCTGTTATATGATGAGGATGGCGGAATTGATCGACCACTACCTGGTTGTTATTCCTTCCTTCTCTTAGTAAAGAAGCTTTGCCGGAAAGGACTGGCTCGGGGGCACTTACAAAATTCCACCCAGCAGATAAACGACTATTGCCGGGCGCTTTGTCCTCAAAAAATAAACGGGTCCCTTGCCCGATACTGGCTGCCCAAATTGCCCGGTCTCGAATTTCAGTAAACTGCCTAATCTTCTGCAATTCGAAAGGGTAGTTTTTGGGCCCGTGTGGATTATATCTTCTTCCGTAGACATGGACACCATTGGGAATTTTAAAATCGTTTAGCCAATAAAAATTTTTATCCATCACTGCATCATGGATGGCTTCCCGTTTATTTTTCTTGGGATTACCTTGACCAAAAATTCGATCGCACAGGAGGGTGGCGAGTTTGCGGTTTCCCAAATCATTGAGAAGGGCACCATCTACGGTGTGAACTTCTTTCCCATTGTACCATTGCAACGAAGGATTATAGGCATCCACAAAGGTAATGCGCATTTTCTTGGCAATTTTTTGCATCGCATTCACATAGAGAGCGAGGTTTTTGTTTTGCGAAGCACCAGTGGTAACTCCAGGTGTGGGCTCAACTGCAGTAGGGGAGATCAGCGCTAAAAGAGGTTGGGACTCCCCATTGTAACGCTGGCTAAGGCTATGCTTGAGAAAGGCGGTCAGTTCTCTTTTAAAGTCCTCAAGTCCGTTCGGTCCATTAAAAGAAGAGTTGAATCCGAAAAATGCCAGAATTATATCCGTTCTTAATCGGGTAAGCCATTGGTCAGGAGTTTCAAAAAAGCCTGAAGGCTTGGTAAGGGCCTGAAACTTGGCTGGCACAAGATCTTTGGCACCGGGAAATGCATATTGTTCCTCCTGTCCACGCCCAGGGTGTGGACGAAAGCCCGGGGTGTTTCCTTCGTCGCACATGTTACGAATCACCAATCGATGGTGGGGGAAGCGCAATTGAACCTCGGTTTCAAAATGACCGTAATGAACCATGCGTGATCCCATGCCAGCACCGATCATTGAAATTCGATGTTCTTTTTGTAGAGCAATCTTTCCAGTAGAAGCGTGTACGAGAAGAAAAATACCTAACAGTAAGGACGAAAAAACTCGTCCGTTTAAATTGCGAGCGGATGAAAGCATTTACTTAATCAAGTTTGTAGAAGGCAGATAAGATATAAATATTTATGTAATTAATAGAGGAAAGACAACTTGCAATAGCCCGGAATACTAGAATTGGGACTACTTTAAAAGTAAGCAGTAGGGGGGGCTGTACCAAAAGAGGAAGGGAGCAACAACAGCTTAGTCGCGACGCCCACCAAGTAAACCCAGGCGAAAAGCCCAATACAGGAGAGTGAGGAGCGATGTGACAAAGGCAGCAACATATGTCATGGCTGCCGCATTGAGAACTTTTCGGGCACCGTCCAATTCTTTCTCGGTGACATATCCGCCTCTTTGCAGGCAGGCAATTGCCCGGCTACTTGCATCAAATTCTACGGGCAATGTAATTAGGGTAAATAAGGTCGTACACCCAAACAAAAGGACTCCAAGCCAGGATAGAGAGGCTCCGGTTGCAGTTTGCACACCTCCTAGGAAGAAGGCGAGCATGATCACGATCATAGAAAGTCCGCCCCCAAGATTGGCAACAGGCACCCAAGCCGAACGAAAAGACAGCAATGTGTAGGATTTTGCATGCTGGATGGCATGGCCGACTTCATGAGCTGCTACGCCAAAGGCAGCCATGCTGTTCGAATCGTGCACGGATTGGCTAAGCCGAAGCGTTTTGGTTCGGGGGTCATAATGATCGCTCAGTTCTCCGGGAACCCTTTCAATGCTGACATCGTTTATATTGTTGTCCTGCAGGATGTTACGGGCAATGTCCGCACCGGTGAGCCGTGAACGGGTGGTGAATTTACTGTATTTGCGAAAACGACCTTTGGTGATGCTGGAAGCATAAAAGCTGAGTCCCATGCCGATACCAATGACGAGGAGATAAATTGGATCAAAAATCATATTTAGTGGGAGTTGTAAATAAAAGCGTATCAGGTATTTGAATTTGCTTATTATACTTTAATATCAAATCATTTTGTTTCTTCAAGCAAGAGTGCCCATTTGCAAGAAGTTTTATAATGCTATCTTTTTCTCGACAGTCCGAGCGTCTGGAAGTAGCGATAGAGTGCTTATTCTATGATTGATTTTAAGTCCAATTCTAAGAAAGCCTACCTCGCAGTAGACTTGGGAGCAGAAAGCGGGAGAGTCTTAGCAGGTGAATTTGATGGAAGTAAACTGCAACTTCAGGTGGTGCATTCTTTTCCCAATGGTCCAGTAGCGCTCAATGGATCGACTCACTGGAATACGGTTGGGCTGTATCAACAAATTGTCAATGGGCTTGCTATGGCCCAGGCGAGATATGGAACCTCTCTTCAATCCATCGGTGTAGATAGTTGGGGGTTGGATTACGGACACTTGGACAACCAAGGAAATTTACTGGGCTTGCCCTATCATTACCGGGATCAACGTACCCAACCTATGCTTGATAAACTTTTTTCCATGGTTCCAAGAGAAGAGTGTTATTCCCGTACTGGTATTCAGCCTTTGCTTATAAACACGATTTTTCAATTGATGGCTGAAAAGGAAGCTGAGCAATCATGCTTGGATGCCTCCCAAAACCTGTTGTTTACACCGGACCTGATTAATTTTTGGTTAACTGGAGAAAAGGGAAATGAAATTACCATGGCCAGTACTAGCCAGATGCTTAATCAATCTACGCGAGCCTGGGACTTTGAACTGCTCGATCGTTTAAACCTGCCCACCCACATGCTCGGAGAGTTGTGGGAACCCGGGCATTTGGTTGGAACGGTTAGGGGGGCCGCCCGGGATAAAATTCGCTGCCAAGATTTGCCTGTATTCACCGTTGGATCGCACGACACTGCATCGGCGGTTGCTGGAGTTCCCGCTTCTAATGGGTCTGACTTTGCCTACCTTAGTTCGGGTACCTGGTCGCTAATGGGGGTGGAGCTTGATCAACCGCTCTGCGATGCCGAGAGTGATCAGCTCGGTTTTACCAATGAATTCGGAGTCAGCCGAGATGTTCGCTACCTTAAGAATATCAGTGGATTATGGATTGTTCAGGAATGCCGTAGGCACTGGCAATCGGGGGGAGAAGATTTCGATTATGCCCAGCTCACCAGTATGGCTCGTGAAGCTCGTCCTTTTTCAGCAATTTTAGATGTGGATGATTCCATATTTTCTACCATTGGTGAAATGCCTAGCAAAATTGCCGAGCGATGCGTTGCTTCTGGGCAGGTTGCTCCCCAGTCCAAAAACGAAATCGTACGGACTTCCCTTGAGGGACTTGCTCTGAAATACCGCGAAGTACTCGAGAATTTGCGCCGGAAAACGGGTAAGTCTCTTAATCAACTGCACATCGTAGGGGGAGGGACACAAAATGAATTGCTCAATCAAATGACTGCTGACTCTACAGGTTGTGAAGTTCTGGCCGGTCCCATCGAAGCGACTGGGGTTGGGAATGTGATCGTGCAAATGATAGCAGCGGGAGAAATCAATTCGCTCTCTGAAGCCAGAGAACTAATTTCTAATTCCTTTGAACCCCAAAGGTATGAACCCAAACAAACGCAAGAGTGGAACGAGGCTTACGAAAAAATGTTGGAGATCAGGGAAGACCCTGATTGAGCTTATTTTTCGTAAACCTGTTGGAAGGATTTAATCGCCGACTTGAGAGTATCAGCAGTTTGTGTATCAGCACCCTGCTTACATTTCATCGCTGCCACCATAACTGAGTGTGCACCCTTTAATAAGGCACCATACTTTTCAGAGGAGGATTTGATCCTTTGGGTAAGAAAATATTCGGCAATAATTTTTTGGATCTTGGAAGCATGATCCTCCTTAGCTGCAACCCAGCGGTTTAATTGATTGGCAGACTTGGCATCCTTTTTGACTGCCAGATCGGATATTTGATCAATCGCTTTGGCAATGGTAGTTTGGTCCTCGAGCATCTGGGAAAAGCGTGCGGAATCCCCGTAGACCCCGCACGGCACCTGGCAGTGAGCGGCAAGCGATTGAGACAGAGCGTAGGAGAACACGATGAAATAAATTAATTTGGAGATTTTCATGGTTACTGGTTTGAGGGATTTTAGCTAGGAGTTTGAATACACTATTATCCATAACAAATGATAATTTCTATGTAATTACAATCGAATCCTATTTGTAGCAACCTTTCGGATTGCGGAGAATTAAGATTTAAATTATGAAAAAATAACCATCACAACTCCTTTAAGCGAGAGTAGCTCAGCTGGATAGAGCATCGGTCTTCTAAACCGAGGGTCGTGGGTTCGAATCCCACCTCTTGCGCCACTTTCTAAGCGGGTTGCAGGTCAGTATTTAAGCGTGATACAGAATGTTTTCAGTTTTAATGAGCGATATTAATTAACTTGTCTTTAATATATTACAAAATTTTCTGGGTAGAGTTTGTAATAAAAAAGCGAGCCTCCCGAAAGAAGACTCGCTGATGGTGGGCAAGAAAATGGTTAGTTCGAAGAAGCTAATACTTCATCGAATGCATTTCTCATAATCCAAGCTTGAGATGTCGGGCAACCAGCAGCCGAGGCTTGTTGCATGGCAGTTTTAATTTTGGACATCGACGCTGAGCAGGCAGAGGATGGGCATTGATCTAGGATCTCATCTCCTGCTTTCATGTAGAGGGCTGCGGTTGTTACATGATGGCCGGAATTAAACATCGGTACGCCTTTGTGTATCGCTTTTTTAATAATTTGATGCGTATTGCTCGGTTGAATGGAAGATGTCTGATTTACGACATTTGGAATAAGTACCGAATCGATCGCGTGTATAATACCGTTGGAAGTTTTGATGTTCGCCTTTACGACTTTAGCGTAGTTGATAAACAAATCGTTGTATTTAACTGAAAACTCAAACGAACCACCACTCAGGGGTTCTGCAGTTCTCAACTTTTTGGCTTTCTTGGCATTCACTTTACCAGGTATCACATGGTAGGTGAGCAGCATTTGTAATTTGTCCTTATTCTCTGGTTTCAACAAATTTTTTAAGGTTTCAGGCCAAAATTTCTCGAAAGCTTTATCGGTTGGGGCAAAAACGGTAAATGGCCCAGCTCCCTTAAGAGTTTCCACAAGCCCAGCTGCTTGTACTGCTGATACGAGCGTGTTAAAAGAACCTATTTCTACCGCTGTATCGACTATGTCTTTTTTGGGAGCTCCAAAACTGGGAAGAAACAGGACTGTAAAAATAAGTGTGAGAGAGAGATTTTTCATGATGTATATATTAATTAATTATTGATAATAAAACGCATTTCACACGACTTTAGTTCACTGTTTTTGATGGTTTAATTTTTTAGCCTAGTTGAGCATCAGCACTCTAAAATGAAGTAAGGGGGCGTGCTTCTTGTTTTTGATTTCCTGTCGTAAAGTTTAAATTACCCCCCAAAACTTTCTAAGTAGGGCAATTGATTCCCAAATAAATAGTTAGAAAAATAATTCTTTCGGACTCTATTTGTCCTGATGATTTGTTATAAATTCTGTATGGCTTTTTTAACTCTTCATCCTGTTACCGGGCAATTAACTATAAATTGTTAGTACCCATACGATTTCATTCGATCTTCTTCGCACATTTGTTTTCAACATTTATATTTTCCACTAATTGAGCCAAGACGAGATAGATTTTGATATGGAGCAAATAAGTGCTCAGGAAACCGAGAAGGGTAATTTCGGGCATGGTATCCTTCTTTATGGTTCGAACGATCCAGAGGTTCTTGTGGAACAGTGTGCGGAAAATCTGCGTGACGGCTATGTCGATCCATTTCAATCCATAGAATTCCTTGTGCAAAGCCGCGGAATGGGTGCCTGGTTAAAACTGCAGCTTGCCGATCGAATGAAAATATTTGGGCGTTCTCAGTTCCGGTTCCCCGAGGAGACAATATGGATGATTCTTCGTGGCTTTCTTGGTGGAGTTCCTGCAAAGAACCCTTACACGAAAGAGGGAATGGCATGGAAAATATTTGGGCTTCTGCCGGGATTGATCGAGTCCGAACCCGAAGCATTTTCTCCGCTCGTTAGTTACCTCGGTCAAGATCAAGAAAATGAAGATAGGCGGTTTCGTTTGTGTCGACAGGTATCAACCCAGTTTGATTCATACCAAACCTATCGCCCGGAAATGATCATCCAATGGTTAAAAAGTAAACAAGTGGACGGGGAGCATGCTTGGCAATCTATACTCTGGAGAAAGTTGCGTGCAGCAATGGGAGAAAAATCCTTGCCTGAATTGGTTGTAGATATGCAAAGATTAAATGGTCCAAGATCTCTGCAATCACTCCCGCCCCGGTTGATTGTATTTGGGATTTCGACCTTACCTCCTGTGTTTTTAGATATTTTAAAATCGTACGGAGAAGTCCGCCTGCTTCAAATATATGCTCTTCAACCTGCTCCGGTCATGTGGGGCGAGGTGCAATCGGAAAAATGGAAGCAACGGGCAATAAATCGTGCGAACAGGGAGGGGCAGAGTGCTTGGGAGGAAGAGGACTTAAATATTGAGAGTGGCAATCCTTTGATTGGATCGCTCGGTCGAACGGGTAGGGAATTTTTTAATCTTTTGGTAGATCGGGATGCACATGATCTACCGTTGCCCTTTCGGGAACCGGAGGGTCATTCGGTTCTCTCATCTTTACAAAGATGGACCTTTGAAGTTTTCACGGATCGGCCCAATGAACGCACAAAGTTTGATACATCTGATCTTTCTTTGCAGGTTATGAGTTGTCACAGCCCGATGCGGGAAACCGAGGTGTTGAGAGATTACCTACTTCGTCGATTTGCCGATGATCCCACAATCCGACCATCCGATATCTTGGTGATGATGCCCGATCCCGAGGCCTACGCACCTTACATACGGGCCACATTTGGCGGGATGGAAGATGGTATGCCTGGCAAGTTTCCTTTCTCGATTGTTGATCGGGAACCAAGGCATGAAAGTCAGTTGGTGGATTTCTTTTTTGATCTGTTGGAATTTTTTGATGGTCGGGCGACAAATACTGAGATCCTGGATCTACTCGACTCCCTGCCCATACGTACAAGGTTTGAATTAACGGACGACGATATCGATACTTACAGGCAGTGGATTCGTGATTGTCACTTTCACTGGGGTTTTGATGGCGAGCATAGAAAATCTATCGGTTCCACACTTACCGACGAACATAGCTGGAAACATGCATTCGATCGTTTGGCTTTGGGGTATACGATGCGGTCTCATAATGAACACACCTGGTCAGGAGTGCTTCCTTATGACGAAATCGAGGGAGAGAATTCGAACCGTTTCGCCAAACTTTACCAAGTGACTGACCTTCTGAGCAGTTTTGAGAAATCTGCCCGGCGTTCTCAGGGACTGTCAGAATGGAAATCTTTTCTGGATTCTCTCTCTCGTTCTTTTTTTCCGCAAAATAATGACACTTTGTTGGATCGCCAGAGGATCAACCAGGCAATTCATGACCTTGGAGAACAGTATGGTAAACTTGCACCTGATTCCGTGGTTCCCCTAAGGGTTATTCGATATCATCTCAATAATGTGGTGGAGTCGGGCACCACCCGTGGCCAGTTTCTTACCCGCGGGGTAACCTTTTGTGGATTGCGCCCCATGCGTAGTATTAGTGCACGGATAATCTGCCTTATTGGTATGAATGAGGGCGCTTTCCCCCGACAGACGCAGTCTGCTAGTTTTGATTTATCTGGTGATCGCCGTCCCGGAGACCGATCTGCTAGGGAGGATGATCGATACTTGTTTCTGGAATCCCTGTGGTGCGCCCGTGACTTCCTCTATTTAAGTTACATCGGACAGTCCATTCGGCAGTCAGAAGAGATTTCCCCCTCTGTGGTAATCGCCGAATTATTGGATGCATTAGACAAAGTGGTCGATTTTGGGGAGAGAGATAACCGCCCAATTTTGGCCAAGGATGTACTGGTTAAACCCCAGTCCCTTCATCCATTTGCAGTGGATAATTTTACGGGTGGTCAATTGCCCCGTTCATTTTCCAGTGATCATTGCTTGGCCGCCCGGGCGTTGGTATTTCCAGATAAACAAATTCTTCCATTCGTGAACTCATCGATTCCTTTATCCACAGATTCTTTAGAGGGCATTTCCCTGGTTGATTTAATTCGATTTTTTGAGAGTCCATCCAAGTATTTCTTAGTAAATTGCCTGGGTATGAGTTTGTGGGAGGATGATCCACCTCCTCAAGATCACGAGCCCATGTCTTTAAATAACCTTGAGAAATATGGGGTTAAAAACCGCTTGCTTGGTATGGCGTTGGCGCCTGAACCAGAGATAAACTTTCATGCCCTCGAAAAAGCAAAGGGCAGTTTGCCTCCAGGTAGCTTAGGTGAAGTCTGGTTTAACGAGGCAGCCATTGAGGTCGATCAATTTATGGAACGATGGGGAGACGCTCTGGTTGGTAAATACGACCCGCCGGTTTTACTGGAGGGGGGCATCTCAGGTCTTCAAATCCGTGGAGAGGTTGTTTCTATTCTTAACGGTAAACAGGTATTGTACCGTTGTGGAGCTACTCGACCAAAGGATCGATTGTCTGCTTGGATTAAACATTTATTTGCCTGTGCATTTTTGCCTTTGGATTCCTTGGAGACTCGCTTCTTTGCTATGGATAAGGCTAAGAAATATTTATCATTTGACCCTATTCCTGAAGATCAATCCAAAGAACTTCTTTCCAAATTGATCGAGGTTTTTCAAGAAGGCATGCACCGGCCCGTTCCTTTTTTTCCTGCTTCCTCCCATGCTTATGCGAAGGAATTATTAAATGGAGAGGGTCCAGTGACCGAAGAGTTAAAAGATAGGGCGGTCAAGAAAGCTCGTCAGGAGTGGGAACCATCCAGCTTTTCCCATGGCGGTCCTAAAGAGGGAGAGTCTGCGGAAAACCTCACCTGTTTTCGGGACGATCCAATTGGCCATCCGGCCTTTGCCCATCTTGCAGAAGAAGTTTTTGGACCTTTACTTGACCATCAACGGGAGGAGGGTGAGCTATGAAACCCATATCCTTTGACTGTGCAAAGGAGCCTTTAGACGAGGGAGTCTGTTTGCTCGAAGCAAGTGCAGGAACGGGTAAAACCTTTGCCCTTGCCCGTATTTTTTTACGTCTAGTTGCGGAGCATGGCCTGGAAGTTTCCAAAATTCTTGTGGTTACATTTACCACCGCAGCTACCGAGGAATTACGCGGAAGGATTCGGGAACTCTTGGTCGAAGCATTGGAAATGCTCCAGGCGGAGGGATGCGAAATTGAAGATGAAACCATTCGGCAACTTGCGAGTGCTGGAAGCAATAAAGACAAATACATCCGTCGGATCCGATTAGCCATAACCTGTTTTGATGAAGCAGTCATTCATACCATTCATGGGTTTTGCAACCGTGTGTTGGCAGAAAATTCATTGGAGACTTATGCACTTTTTGAAGCCGAATTGGACCAGTCTGCAGATGATTTAATTACCGAAGCAATGCATGAATATTGGCGTTGTTCCATGGCTGATGTCCATCCAGTGGTTGCTGCCTCGGCTTCTGTTTCCAAGTTGGGAACGGATGAACTGGTAAAGTTTTACAAGAGTTTGCCAGTTACCCGCTCTTTCCAAATGGGGTTTGGTCAGGATGAGGACCCTGCCTTGTTCAGGGAACAATTAATTCTTGGCTTTGAACTGCTTAAAGATTCATGGATACAGGGGAGAGATGAATATTTTCAATTTATTGAAAAATGCGTGAATAAAAGAAATCGTGCTTACACCCAATCCGACCGCCATGCCCGTTTGCTTGATGATTTATTGGTTAAACAATCGATTTCCCCATCTGGGATAGAGGTTCTACGCCAAATTCGTTCTTCCAAGCTCTCTGTACGCAAAGAATTTATTAATGATACAAAGCCCCAATTTTCCCGGCAGGCGGAAGAATTTTGTTTAGCATTGGACCGATTTTTCACCATTGTCCGAATCGATGGTGCGAATTATTTGCGCAAACGTATAGAGGAATGGAAGAATGCCCGAGGTTTACTTTCTTTTGATGATCTTTTACGGCTCACTGCCGATGCCGTATCCCGAAAAACCGAGGCTGGAGAATCTTTACGTCAATCCTTGCGGACGAGTTTTGAAGCGGCTCTAATTGATGAGTTCCAGGATACCGACCCTGTACAATTTAAAATCTTTCAGGAATTATTCGGGTCGAGTGAAAAGCACAGAATGTATCTGATTGGTGATCCCAAACAGTCAATTTACCGGTTTCGTGGTGCTGATATTGAGGCCTATTTTGAATTTGCCCGTGCAACCGGAGCCAAGACTTATTCTTTGGATAAAAACTTTCGGACCACTTCTTCCTTGGTTCGTGGGATTAATCAATTTTTATCTGCCCCTGCGGAAAGTCCTTTTTTGCATCCCCAACTTCCTTTCCACCCAGTCAATCCAAACTTTGGAGGGTCAGCAGATCAGAACAAGTTGTTTCAATTTGGCGAAAATTCTACTCCTTCATTTGTGATTCGTGAATTACAAACCCCCGGAGATCGTCGGCCCAATAAGTCGATTACTCAGGGCGCCATCCGTATTGATATGGCCAATGAAATATTTGATCTTTTGAATGACGGAAGGGTAGGTGGAAAAGAGGTGAGCCCGGGCGATATTGCCGTCCTTGTACGATCGAACTCCGAAGCCCGTGAGGTTTGGGAATATTTTTGTTCCCGCGGATTACCCGCCGTTGTTTTTAGTGATATGAGCTTGTTTGAGACCGAAGAGAGTCGTGAACTTTGTTGGGTCTTACAGGGAATAGTCGATGCACAAAATGATCGCTCTATCAGACGGGCTCTTGCAACAGGCTTGCTGGGAATGTCGAGTGATGATTTCCAGGGTTGGAAAGATGATCCAGCTGAATGGGAAAGATGGGTCGGGCAATTCCGTGGTATTCGACAGACCTGGCGAGAACAGGGAATCTATGTGGCTTTGCGAAAGTTATTTCGAGAAACCGGAGCGATTGAACGGAATTTAAAACGCCCGGATGGTGAACGCCGGGTGACTAATTTTTTACATCTTTCCGAGGTTCTACACCAAGCAACCGCAAACAATCCAATGTCTCCATCCTCTCTTGTTGTATGGTTACGTGCAAAAATGGATCAAAAGAACCGCTCGAATGAGGAGTATCAATTACGCCTTGAATCCGAATCTGCGGCCATTCGCATTCTCACGGTTCACAAATCAAAGGGTTTGGAGTATCCAATTACCTTTCTTCCTTTTCTGGGGTTTTCCACCGAACCCAAAAAAGGGGCGTTCACTTATCACGATAAAGATGGGCAATTGACTGTGGGTATGCGGGAGTTGGCAAATGACGAAGATTTGAATCGTGGCTATTTGGCAGAATCCCGGGAAGATGCACGCGTTCTTTATGTTGGTCTTACCCGGGCGTCCTCACGTTGTTATCTTTATCATCTTCCTGAAGTTGGCGCTGAGCAAGTTCCCTCATCTGCACAGGGTAGGATTTTGCAGGACATTACAAAATCATCCAGTGCTGGAGGGATTGCAGGCTGGATCGAACAATCTGGTTTGAATGAAGAAATTACCCACGATTATTTATCTCTTAACCCAACCGAGCGTGGAGTACGGAATGGACAAACCGCAGAGTTTCGAGTCACTCCGGATTCTTTGCTTTCAGAAGTTTTTCCCCGTGGACGGACTTTACCCACAGGGAATCGGATTGAGTCTTTTAGCAGTCTGACCAAGCAGGTCGATTTTAATGGGTTTGATCTGGATGGCGTATCGGTCGAGGAGGGCGAAAAAATGGATGGTTCAATCTCTGATGATCTAATCTTTAAATTCCCTGCAGGTGCAAATGCCGGGAATTTTATGCACGACCTGTTTGAACATTTGTCCTTTAACGATTCATCCGGTTGGGAGGAAATGGTTGGATCGAAATTGGAGGATCATCAATTTGATTCTTTAACTTGGAAAGCACCTATTTTGAAAATGGTCAGCCATGTGATGACGGTCGATCTGTTTCCTGGTTTTTCACTCTCTTCTTTGTCTACTTCCGACAGGATGGAAGAGATGGAATTTCTCTTTCCTTCTGCAAGCACGGAACTATCCAAACTCGAATCAATTCTTCCTGATGATTCGCAACTTAAAAAATATTTATCGAGGGTAGATGGATCGGAATGGGCGGAATTGGAAAAGGATGGGTATTTGACTGGGTTGGTCGATCTGGTCTTTCGTAATCGTGGACGTTATTACATTCTCGATTGGAAATCCAATCTCCTTAGCGGACGGGTGGATGGATTTGAACAGGCTGCCGTTGAGCAAGAGATGCATGATCATCATTACATTTTACAATACCACCTCTATGTACTCGCGATCTATAAATTTTTGAAATCCCGCATTCCTGGATTTTCATATGAGCGGGATTTCGGCGGGGTTTATTATTTGTTCACTCGTGGTATTCGACCATCTTCCAATCGCGGTATCTTTTTTGATCTCCCCTCCCTTTCAGTGGTTAGTGCCCTGGAAGATACCCTTTGCTCACCGGTTCCCTCCAAATGAAAAAGGATCAGGAAAACAGTCCGCATCTACTTGCTTTGGCACGGGCGGTCGGGTCTTTCTTTGAATCCCGGGAACCTCCCGAGCATTCTAAGGCTCTGGGAAGTTTGTGCGAACGCCTAACTTTGCAAAACGAAAAAGGAACCACCCATCTTCTTGCTTCTGAGTATCGGGACCTTTGTGCAGATCCGAGTATTTTTTCTCCTGTCGGGCAGGCAGATGAAAACCTTCCCCTTGTGCTGACCGCTTCAGGAAATTTGTATTTTCGCCGATACTTCGAATATGAGATAGAAATTGCCAAATATTTGGCTGCTCGAGCATGCCTCGAGCTCCGTTCTTTTTCCTCCGGTAGTCTGCAATTTTTTGACCAAGTAATTCGTCCCCATCTCGATGACTCCCAATCCTTAGCAGTGGGTGTAGGAATGCAAACGAACTTACTTTTTCTCACTGGTGGTCCAGGAACAGGTAAGACCCGTACTCTTGCTCTTTTGCTTGCTTGTATGCTGAAGGAATCTCCAGATCTTTCGATTGCATTAGCGGCTCCTACCGGGAAGTCTGCTCATCGAATACGCCAATCCATCGCCCAAACATTGGAAGATGTGGACCTTCCCAGTGAGGTTGCAGAAAAGTTGCTACATGGTGCCCGGGCAAGTACCTTGCACCGATTACTCGGATCAGTTCACGGATCTGTCGACTTCAGGCGTAATGCTGGAAATCCTCTTTCTTGTGATGTCGTGGTGGTGGACGAGGTATCGATGGTTGATTTGCCCCTCATGGCGAAACTTTGCTCGGCTTTGAGTCAGGATACGGTTCTCATTCTCGCTGGCGATGCGGATCAATTATCACCCGTACAGGGCGGTGCAGTATTTAACTCATTGGTCCGCGAGCTTATTCCCAATACCTTTTATACCCACCAAAAAACAAACCTGGCACCCTTTTCAAAATTGGGGAGATTTCAGGAAAGTAATCACCCCTTGGGCGGTTGCCTTGTAAATCTATCTCATTCCCATCGCCGATCCCGACAAGAACCATCAACTGATGAACTCGGCAATCTTTGTGATGCAATTCGCGAGGGGAGGGGCGAGGATGCGTTGTCAATGGTTCGTGCATCTGAAGATTCTCTTTGTTTGATCGAATCGCTGGACGATCCTGTGATTCCACAATTGCTTCGGCAAGGCTTTGAATTCTTAAATCATTCAACCGGTCCGCAGGAAGCAATCTCAGCCCTTGGTAAATTTCGCATTCTTTGTGCTCACAACCAGGGACGCTTTGGTGTAGATGGATGGAATGAAAGAGTGCAAAAGATCCTTCCTCCGAGAGTCGATAATCCTCTGCCAGTGGTAGTTGGAGTAAATGACTATTCCATTGGATTGTTTAACGGGGACGATGGAGTGATCATGAATAACATCGCTCATTTTCCCGACGATCAGGGACTCAGGGAAATTTCTTGTTCCCGACTACCTGGTCATCAAATCGGGTATTGCACCACGATTCACCGTAGTCAGGGCTCAGAATTTGAGCAGGCTTTGATTGTTTTACCCCCTGCAGATGCCCGACTGCTCAGTCGAGAACTTCTCTATGTTGCAACCAGTCGGGCAAAGACGAAGGTTATTTTAATTGGTGACCCTCAATCCTTACTTGCTGCAGTTGAAAGAAGAGAAGATTCACGCTCGGGTATTTATTCTTTGATTCAGTGAGTTTATTTTTTGCTGAAATAGTTAAAAGCAAGGACTTTGATTAACAAAAAAAGGCAATTTATTCTATGATTGCATTTTAAAATTAAAAAAAGATGCAAATATTCTTGATTTTTTAACTTCTAGATTGGATATTTCTCTCTTACCTTTATCTAATCCCTTCTCGAAATTATGAAAAAATCATCCAAGTCCCCCGCTAACAGGCTTAAAAAAATCGGTACAAAGTTTCTTGAAAACATTGTAGGTGGCAAAGGAGGTAACCCTCGTGCCCTTTCTTTCGATGAGGAACATGCAATGGCGGATGTCCATGCGGATGAGGTTCTTGAGTTTGAAGATGGTGATGAGCGATTGATCGCACATGAGGAAGCATTGGCTGCAGAGGAGGCTGTTGAGAACAATGCCGATTCTTCCGATGGAGGCAAAGGGGGAGTAGACATTCTCGGTGATGCGGTTGGTAAGGGTGGGGCATCAGAATCATCCAATGGATCTTCCGAGAAGGGTGAAAATCCATCCAATGGTACGACCAGCGATGCACCTGACATTTTGGGAACTTCTGCTGATGCCGGAAGCCCTTCAACCGATTCTCCGGTTGATTCAACCCCCACAGAACTTGGTGTAGCTGCTGCTGAGCCTACCCCTGCAGTTGAGGCTTCTGGTGCGTCAGAAAGTGCAGTGGCTGATTCACCCTTGGACATTGCCCCAGAACCAGGTCAACCTGCTGAGCCTGCTCCTGCTGAGCCAGAAGTTGCAGCAGAACCTACCCCAATTTCTGATATTCCTGCAGTACCTGAGAGTCCAATAGTTGACTCACCCTTGGACATTGCCCCTGAACCAGGTCAACCAGCAGAGCCTGATGCCCCCGCAGAACCAACTGCACCCGCTGAGCCTTCATATGTTGGCGAGTCGCCAACAGACCCTGGAATTTCCGATCCTGTTGCCGCTGAGGTCAATGAAACTACTCCTTCTACAACCTCAGAAAAAAGCGATGACGGATTGGTGCACGATGGTAAAATTACTGTTACTTTAGGCGGAGATGCATACAAAGGAAACCCACAGTATGCAATTGTTGTGGACGGTAAGGAAGTAAGTCGTGGCGAAGTAGACTGGTCAAAAGTCACGGATGGCGGTCAGGGCACAAGCAATGGAGAGGTTGTTTGGCATGATGTTTCTGTGGACTATGACTTTTCAGAAGGTATGCCCAAAAATGTTGAAGTTAAATTTCTTCAGGACGCTTGGGGAGGACATGGCTCTGGAGAAGATCGCAATTTGATTGTAGATAAAATTCAGGTGGATGGATTGTCCATCGAGTCTGAAGGAGATTTTACCAAATACGAAAGAGCCAATGGCACAACCATTGACGGTCAGGAAGGTATGTGGTGGAAAGGGGACCTGGAATTTAATGTAGGAGATGCATACGATTCCCATCTTCAGGATAAAGAAGCAACCAGTCAGTCAGATTCTAAAGAGACCCCTGAGCAGACTGATGTGTCCGCCGACCAACCTTCCGAGGAAAAGGAGCGACGCGGTGGTGAAGTGGCCAAGGTTGCTACACCCGAAGAAAGTCCAGCTGATCAAGAAACTGAAAAGTCTGGTACTGTAGATACTCCTGAAAAAGAGGAAGCAAAGCCTGAGGATAGTGCTACTCCAGCTCAACAAGCTGAGGAAGCTCCTAAGGAAGAGCGCGAGAATCTTCTTAAGAATCCTTCTTTTAACAGTGAAGTGGATGATGCAAAGATCAGGAATGGTCATTGGTCCTCTATTACCACTCCCGATGGGTGGGAACTTACCAAAGGAAGTGGCGTAGAGATAATTGACGGTGAGCTGAATAAGTATGGTAAAGGTTCTAACGCCAATGATGTTGACGGTAATTACATTGAATTAGACGGTATAAATTCTTCCGGTATAGCTCAATCCATTGAAGCAAATGTTGGGCAAACTTACGACCTTGCCTTTGATTTTGGTGCCCGGGACGCACATGGTGGGGACAACAAAATGGAAGTCTGGTGGGAAGGTCAACTTGTGGATACCATTGAAAAGCAAGCGGACGGAGGTTCAAACTGGTCCACATACTCATACCAGGTAACTGCTGGCGATCCATCACAATTGGGAGACTTGACAGGTAAGTTAGAATTTCGATCCGTTGGAGATAATGACCGCGGTGGTGAACTCCTTGATAATGTCGCCTTGATGGTGGCGGAAAGTGAAGTTGTCGAAAAACCCGTTGAAGAAAAAGAACGCCGTGCGGGTGAAACATCCGCAGAAACAACTTCCGAGGACCCCTCTGGTAATACCATCACTGGAACTTCCGATGATGATGATATTCGAGGCACCAAGGAAGACGATACCATTCGTGGTGGTGCTGGAGATGACGACATCCGTGGAGGAGCCGGTGAAGACGAAATTCGCGGAGGCAAAGGAGACGATGATATTCGTGGTGGAGCAGGTAACGATGATATTCGTGGCGGAGCCGGAGATGATGATTTACGCGGAGGCAAGGGCGATGACACCATTCGTGGTGGAGCTGGTGATGATGATATTCGTGGAGGGCAGGGAGATGACGACTTACGCGGAGGAAAAGGCGACGATACCATTCGTGGTGGAGCTGGAGACGATACCATTCGCGGGGGGCAAGGAGATGATGACCTGCGTGGAGGCAAAGGGGATGACACTATCCGTGGTGGAGCCGGAGATGATGATTTACGTGGCGGAGCAGGAGACGATGTGCTCAAGGGTGGAGCAGGAGATGATAGGCTGCTTGGT
>JAOFTV010000009.1 GCA_028045305.1 Opitutales bacterium
TTTTCGAGGAGCCAAGGCAATCCCCATGAAGCCAAATGCAGATCAGGCAATGGCCAGTGCCAGTGAGCGAATGGGAGAACCGGTGGAAACCTGTATTGTTGTTCGCCGGGTGAGTGAGGATTCTGGGATCGCTTGCGAGATGCAGGATGGGCGCGATTTATGGTGGGACGAAGCAACCACGGGTGCCTCTACCGATTGTCCCTGTGAGGAAATGGATGCCGAGGATCCCCTCTTTATCCTCTATACCTCCGGGTCGACCGGCCAACCAAAGGGCGTGATGCACACGACTGGCGGATATATGGTCTACACCGCAACCACTCACAAATATGTCTTCGATTATCACGAGGAGGATGTTTATTTTTGTGCCGCGGATATCGGATGGATAACCGGGCATTCCTATATTGTATATGGTCCCTTGGCCAATGGGGCGACGACCACGATGTTCGAGAGTATACCAACCTATCCTAATCCCGACCGCTATTGGCAAGTGATTGAAAAGTGGAAGGTTAATCAGTTTTACACCGCTCCCACTGCCATCCGGGCGATTGCAGCTGCGGGAGAAGAGTGGCCGAGCAAGTATGATATGCCAAGTTTGCGCATTCTGGGAAGTGTGGGGGAACCAATCAATCCGGAAGCTTGGCGCTGGTATCATCGAAATGCGGGCAAGGAACGTTGTCCAATTGTCGATACCTGGTGGCAGACCGAGACGGGTGGTATTCTCATTACCCCGCTTCCGGGGGCGACTCCACTTAAACCGGGATCGGCAACTTTTCCGTTTTTTGGAGTGAAGCCGGTCTTGCTTGATGCTCAGTCGGGCGAACATATTGAGGGCAATGGAGTAAATGGAGTTCTTGCCATGGAGGAACCTTGGCCCGGACAGATGCGCTCGTTGTATGGAGACCATAAACGCTTTGAGGAGACCTATTTTAATCAGTACAAGGGATATTATTTTACTGGGGATGGCTGCCGTCGGGATGAAGATGGATATTATTGGATTACCGGACGGGTGGATGATGTCATCAATGTATCTGGCCACCGTATGGGAACCGCAGAGGTGGAAAGTGCTCTGGTTGCGCATGGATCAGTAGCGGGAGCTGCTGTGGTTGGATTTCCCCATGAGGTAAAGGGCGAAGGGATCTATGCTTATGTCACTCTAAATGCAGACCAGAAATACACCGAGGAATTGCGAAAGGAATTAAAACAGCAGGTAAGATCGGTTATCGGACCGATCGCCACCCCCGATGTGATCCACTGGGCACCCGCTTTGCCCAAAACAAGGTCGGGAAAGATTATGCGCCGGGTCTTACGCAAGATTGCCACCGACGAAACCGACCAGATTGGAGATACTTCCACCCTGGCTGATCCCACGGTTGTCGACAACCTGATTGCTAACCGGTGAATAAGATTTTCGCTTGGCGCTCGCCAAGTCGGAAACTTTCCTGCTAATAAAAATTCAGAAGATGAAAATTTATTTAAACGGCGACTATGTTGAAAAGGAAGATGCCAAGGTATCTGTATTCGATCATGGATTGCTCTATGGGGACGGTGTATTTGAGGGGATCCGCATTTATGAGGGGTGCGTCTACAAGTTAGACGATCATTTGGAGCGCCTGGAACAATCGGCCAAGGCGATCTTACTCGAACTGCCCATGAGCCGGGCGGAATTTGCAGAAGCAGTATGTGAGACCTGCCGGCAAAATTCTTTGAGTAATGGATATATTCGGCTAATTGTTACCCGTGGACCGGGGCATCTTGGGCTTACTCCAGATGGATGTGGCCCACCAACGGTTATAATTATCGCAGATAATATACAGCTCTATCCTGAGGAATTGTATGAGAATGGACTGAAAATCATTTCCGTACCCACACGCCGGATCAATTCATCTGCACTACCACCAGCTGTAAAGAGCCTCAATTATCTCAATAATATACTAGCTAAGATTGAAGCTAAGAAAGTTGGCTTCTTGGAAGCCTTGATGCTTAACGACAAGGGGGAAATCGCAGAATGTACAGGGGATAATGTTTTTATTATTCGAAAAGGTACTTTATACACGCCACCGTTGGACGCCGGTTCTTTACGGGGTATTACGAGGTCGGCGGTTATGGACATTGCGGAGGGTTTGAATATTCCAGTTAAGGAACAAGCCCTTACACGATATGATTTATGGATTGCAGATGAATGTTTTTTAACCGGAACGGCAGCGGAAGTAATTCCCTGCGTAGAAGTGGATCATCGTCCAATTGGAGAAGGGAAACCCGGAGGATTAACCAAGAAAATGATCAGTCTTTTTCGGGAAAGTGTAAATAGTGATGGGACACATTTGGACGGGCGGGTTGACTAATAAATGCCCATCCCCTTTTCTTTTACTTAATTGGCGCGTCATCTGCGTTGTAATTTTCGTGCGCGCAGGCTATATTATTGAAGATCTAATTCGTTTAAAAAATTTATGAAATGCCACCATTGTGATAGCCAAGCTACTGTGCATTTGACACAAATTATTAATGGTCAAATGCATAAGATGGATTTATGTGAGGCTTGTGCCCAGGAAAAAGGGGTGACCAATCCAGATAATTTATCCATTGGTAATCTCCTAGACGACAACCAACCAAAGATCGATGCCTCCACTGCATCCATGACTTGCGAGAGTTGTGGTACCACGCATCAAGAATTTAAAAAAGGTGGAAGATTGGGATGCGAAGCATGTTATCATGTATTTCGCCCCGTGCTCGAGCCCCTGCTGGATGGAATGCATGCAGGAATTAAGCATTTAGGAAAAGTTCCCTCCCGTAGCGTAAAGAAAAAATCAGCAGAAGAAAACGAGGGTATTTTACAAAAAGAGTTAAAAAAGGCGGTCGAAGAAGAAAATTATGAAAAGGCGGCGGAACTTAGAGATCGTTTGAAGAAATTGCAGGCGAGAAGCTCAACGACTGCTTGAATCGACATGTTTCACGACCTCTTTTTTTCAAAAACTAAAGGCAGGGTGCCCAAACCTTGCCCTATCGCCCTGAGCACCCGTGTTAGACTGGCTAGGAACCTGAGTACATTTCCCTTTCCTGGACGGGCTCAATCCGGGCAGAAAAAAGCGGTTCTTTCAAAATGTCTCGATGCTTTAGAAAAAGTAAAGCCTCTCCAATCCTCCACCTCAGTGGAATTGGACGAGTTAAGCGAACTGGATCGTCAAATTCTTGTGGAAAAGCACCTAATCAGCCTGGAGCTTTCTCAATCTGATGAGTCCGGAGGGCTTGTTCTTTCCAATGATCGGGCATGTAGCGTGATGGTGAACGAGGAAGATCACTTGCGAATACAGGTTTTGGGCAATGGATTAGATTTTAAGAAAGTCTGGAAACTTGCGGATTCTCTCGATTCCGGAATTGAATCGAGTGTAGACTATGCCTTTGACAAAGAGCTTGGGTTTTTAACCGCGTGCCCCACCAACCTGGGGACCGGTATGAGGGCATCGGTAATGATGCACCTTCCTGGCTTGGTGATGTCCAAGAATATGGACAAGGTCATCAATGCAGTAAATCACCTGGGTATTGCAGTGCGTGGACTTTTTGGAGAGGGTTCAGATGCAAGTGGGAGTATTTTCCAAATTTCTAACCAGCAAACCCTGGGAGAGTCAGAAACTGCCATTCTCGAAAGGTTGGAAACCACCCTGGAGAATATCGTCCACCAAGAGCGGATGGCTCGTGAAAAACTGATGGAGGATGATGGTGTTCGTTTGATCGATAAAATAAGCCGTGCGGTGGGCTCTCTAAAAACCTGTTTTCTTATACAAAGTTCCGAAGCGATGGACCATCTTTCATTAATTCGTCTAGCCGCAGATTTTGGATACCTTCCGGAAAAATTTCGTGCCCTTGCAGACCGCATGTTCATAGAGGTGCAACCTGGGCATGTTCAACTTTCAGCTGGCCAGCCTATAGAACCTGGCGAGCGTGACCGCTTGCGTGCAGAAACCTTGCGGGCTGAATTCCTGCGCGTTCCTCAACTTAACTTGGATGCCCAAGTTGACTAACCTCTTATCAACCATATTCTAAAGTCATGTCTGAACCAATGAGCAACTTCACACCGAGAGCCCAGCAAGTGCTCGCCTTGGCACGCAAGGAGGCTGATCGGTTTCATCACAATTACATCGGCACGGAACATTTACTTCTTGGACTAATTAACCTTGGCCAAGGCGTGGCCGTGAATGTTTTACAAAAAATGGGTCTGGACTTGGATACGGTCAGGCAAGCAGTTGATGAGCAGGTAGGATTAGGGCCCGAAGCCAAGCCCTCTGGGAACATCCCTTACACTCCACGCGTTAAAAAAGTACTCGCTCTCGCTGGCAAGGAGGCAAAATCTTTAAACCATAGCTATGTGGGTACCGAACATATTTTACTTGGCTTGCTCCGTGAAGGGGAGGGAGTTGCTGCACGGGTTTTAAAATCTTTGGATGTTGATGTGGACAGATGTCGAAATGAAATCCTTTCAGAACTTGATCCAAATTTTGCCAGCAGTGAGGATAAAGAATCCTCCATGGTTGGTGGGGATGGGGATGAACCAGAAGAAAAAGGTAAAGATGTAAAGACACCCGCACTCAAGGCATTCGGTAGAGACCTTACTGAACTGGCCAAAAACGGTGAACTTGATCCAGTAGTTGGTCGATCTTCGGAAATTCGCAGGGTCACCCAAGTGCTTTGCCGCCGGACTAAGAATAACCCCGTTCTTATTGGGGAAGCAGGCGTGGGAAAGACCGCAATTGTGGAAGGATTAGCCCAGCAAATTGCGGGCGGTTTGGTCCCGGAAAATTTAATCGATAAAAAGGTAGTCACTCTGGACCTTGCTCTGATGGTTGCAGGTACAAAATACCGCGGACAATTTGAAGAGCGCATTAAAGCGGTGATGGATGAATTAAGAAAATCCAAGAACATCATTATTTTTATTGATGAATTACACACCATCGTTGGAGCCGGTGCTGCCGAGGGGGCCATGGACGCTTCTAATATTTTTAAACCTGCCCTCAGTCGGGGTGAACTCCAGTGTATTGGTGCAACCACACTCGCAGAACATCGTAAATATATTGAAAAAGACTCTGCTCTTGATCGCCGTTTTCAATCTGTAAAAGTGGAAGCTCCATCTGTCGAGGATACGGTCAAGATATTACAAGGAATTCGATCGAAGTACGAAGAACACCACAATGTTAATTACTCCGATAAATCTTTAGAGGCGGCTGCGAAACTTACCGATCGATATGTGACTGGAAAATTTCTTCCTGACAAAGCGATTGATGCCATTGATGAGGCTGGTGCTCGTTCACGTATGGAATCGATGAAAAGACCGCAGGAGATCGAGGATTTGTCTGATGAGATTAAGGAAATTTGTGCGGTGAAAGAAAGTGCGATATCTGACCAGAATTTTGAAGAGGCGGCAGAAGCCCGAGATAAAGAAAAGAAACTGCGTGCCAAGAGGGAACGCGTGCTCGAAAACTGGAAGAAAAACCGCGAACAAAACCGGGCAGAGGTCAGTGATGACGACATGCTTCAAGTGGTGGCAGACTGGACAGGAATTCCATTGAATCGTATGGAGTCCAAAGAGAGTAAAAAACTTCTCAAATTGGAAGATGAATTGTGCGAGCAAGTGGTGGGACAGGATTTTGCCACCCAAGTTGTGGCCAAGGCTTTACGGCGTTCAAGGGCTGACCTGAAAGACCCAAAACGCCCCATCGGATCCTTTATGTTTCTCGGGCCAACCGGTGTGGGGAAGACTCATTTGGCCAAGGTTTTATCCGAACGAATATTTGGTGATCAAGAATCTCTAATCCAAGTGGATATGTCTGAGTACATGGAGAAACATGCCGTTTCCCGGATGATCGGATCCCCTCCTGGATATGTGGGGCATGATGAAGGGGGCCAACTGACAGAGGCAATTCGTCGAAAGCCTTACTCTGTAATTTTATTTGATGAGATCGAAAAAGCACATCCTGATGTTGCGCAAATTCTTCTACAGATTCTAGAAGATGGTCGATTGACTGACAGTTTGGGTCGGAAAGTAGATTTTCGTAATACCATATTGATCATGACCTCAAATGTCGGGGCAGATATTTTGCAACGCAATACCTCGCTTGGATTTTCTGTAGATGATGCCGATCAGGATTTTGAAAAGATCAAAGATAAAATCATGGATGAGGCGAAGAAGGTTTTTAAACCAGAATTCCTTAACCGCTTGACGGAGATTGTAATCTTCCGCCAGTTGCTCAAGGAGCATCTGTCCGATATTGTTGATTTGGAGTTAGCGAAAGTTTCTGAGCGTTTAAAAGAACGAAAATTAAAACTCGATGTTTCCAAGGAGGCGAAAGAGTTTCTCATCGAGCATGGATATGATAAGAAATTGGGGGCTAGGCCTTTGCGTAGAGCAGTAGAAAGATATTTGGAAGACAATCTAGCAGAAGCCTTGCTTGCTGGTGACATTCGTAAGAATCTGCCCATTAAAGTAATTTTACATGAGGATGAAGAGATTGGCCTCATGTTTGAGCAGGCTAAGAAAAGTAAGAAAAAGGTCAGTGCATCAACTCCGAAAGATATTAAAGATTCGGAATCCTAGTCTGATTTTACACCTAGGAATTTTTTGTATCGAGTGATATTGGCTCGCTTATTAAAGTAGAGTTCTATAATTTAAAACCCCTTATTTTATGGAAAAAACCCTCATACTACTTAAACCTGATTGCTTGGATAACCGAGTGGTCGGACAAGTCATTTCACGCTTTGAAAAAAAGAACTACAGTATTATAGCCACTCGGATGATTCAGTTAGATGATTCCTTGCTAAGTGAACACTACGCACATGTTGCTCATTTACCCTTTTTTCCTGACATTGCCTCTTTCATGAGTTCTCGCCCTGTTTTGGCTATGATCTTGGAAGGTGAAAATGTAGTGCAAGGAGTGCGTGACCTTTTGGGACCTACTGATTCTACCACCGCACCAAAGGGTACAATTCGTGGAGATTTGGGAACCGACCGAATGCGCAATGTGGTACATGCCTCTGATAGTTTGGAAAATGCACAGGTAGAGATTGAGCGCTTCTTTTCCGATCAACTTGCAATTGCCTGATTGGGATACCAGCGAGCGGGTATAGCTCGCTTACAATCTAAGCCTTTATGAGAAGGCAGACGGCATGAGCGGCAATTCCCTGTTCTTTTCCTAAAGCCCCAATTCCTTCGTGTGTGGTGGCTTTAATGCCAATGCAATCCTCAGGGGTATTCAATAACTCAGAAAGATTTTTCCTCATCCTGGGAAGGTGAGGCCCAAGTTTTGGACGTTCGGCAATCAAGGTAATATCGATGTTTCCTATATGGAAACCTCGCTCTTTGCACAGGCTAATCACTTTATGCAGAATAATGGAAGAGTCTAGGCCTTGGTTGACTGGGTCGTCGTCGGGAAAGTGGTGGCCAATGTCTGGTAGTGCTAGGGCGCCAAGGATAGAATCGGCAAGGGCATGAATCAAGCAGTCTGCATCAGAATGTCCAAGAAGTCCAAGGTGGTGGGGAATTTCCACGCCTCCCAGGATAAGTTTTCTGCCCTCGACCAACCGGTGAAGGTCAAATCCGTGGCCTGTACGAATGATTGGAGGGTTCATGAGTTGTAAAGAAATTCTGCATATGCAAAATCGTCCGGAGTGGTGATTTTTGGATTCGGATAGTTTGGTTCAATAAAGCCAACAGGATGCCCGATCAGTTCTACTGCTGCCATATCATCGGTAAGGAGAATATTTTCTTTTTTGGCTTTTTTTAACCCCTCGAGCAACCATGCTTTTGGGGCTCCTTGTGGGGTCTCAATTAGCCAATGATTTGCCCGGTCGAGGGTGCGAGTTTTTGCCGGATCAAGAGGGTCTTGGGTACCTTCAACCCGTAAGCGTAAAGTATCTTTGAGGTGGCGTGCTAGAGTAATCGAGCGATTCTTGGCAATTTCCCGGGCACATTGTGAAATAGTTTGAGGGCGGATAAAAGGACGGGCACAATCGTGAATCATAGTATGGGTGATTTCTTTGGGGAATGCATGCAAGCCCAGGTCCACGGAGTCTTGGCGGGCTTTACCTCCCTTAACCCATAAAACCTGCCTGTCTTGGCATTGAATAGATGATGCTTTAATTTGCTCCCACGATTCCTGGAGTTTTGAAAGTTGTGCGGAGTCCTTATAAGTGATGACCAAAGAGCTTACCTCTTCGACTTGTAAAAAGGACTGGCAGGAAAGGAAAAAGGCATGTTTCGTTCCAATAGGATGCAGGAGTTTATCTTTAATTTCTCCCTGCATTCGGGAGCCGCTACCTGCGGCCAGCAGCAAAGCACCAATCATATTTCAGTTGAATTCAATTCCTCGAGAATGGACTCAAGTGCATCCCTAGGGTCGGGGGTAGCAAGAATGGGGCGACCGATTACCAAAAAATTAGCTCCCGCCCGCTTGGCTTGGCCAGGAGTCATGATGCGTTTTTGATCACCTGCATTTGCATTGAGGGGACGAATGCCCGGAGTCACTAATTTGGTTGATGCAGGTAGAGAATGCCTGAGTCGTGGAAGTTCAAGAGGGGAACATACAATGCCACCAATTCCTTGATCTGTGGAAAGAGAGGCTAGACGAAGAACTTGATCATCCACGGGGTCATTCACACCGATGGCCTGTAACCCCTCTTGGTTAGTGGAGGTTAGTACAGTCACTGCAAGCAGGGTAACTTCTGGCATACTTTCCTTGGCCAACCGGGCACATCTGTCTAAGGCTTCCGGGCCTGCACTTGCATGTAGAGTTAATAAGCCAACTGGTAAATCCGACAGACTCTCCAATGCCTTGGCCATGGTGTTTGGAATATCGTGCAACTTGAGATCGAGAAAGACCTTCTTTCCGGATTCAGAAAGTTCACGGACAAGAGATGGTCCATCACGCAGGTAGCTTTGTAGCCCTACTTTAACCCATGATAAACGATCACCGGTTTTTTCAAGCATTTGATGAATTTGCCCACGGTCTTCAAGGTCGAGAGCGAGAATGATTTCGGGTAATGATGGACTCATGTTATTGGTTTCATCATGTTTGGAGAAAGGATTGAGCCAATTCAATTCTTGTATCGCCCCACCACCTTTACTTTTTTATCATATAAATCTAGTATATAATGGAACAAATTTTAGCAAAATCACCGGGGGTAGTTGAACTCTTTGCACCGGCAAAGATTAACCTGTTTCTTGCCATTACGGGAAAAAGGGAGGACAACTACCATGAGTTATGCACAGTTCTGGCAAAGGTATCAACTGGTGATGTCATACAGCTATCCAGAAACAATACATCCAGGGAAGTAAATTTAAAGTGTCCAGGATTCAAGGAGTTAGAAACACCTGATAACCTAGTCAGCCAAGCGGTATCCAAGTGGTTTCAGGAAAGTGGAGAATGTTGGGGAGTTGAAATAACCCTAAAGAAAAACATCCTGCCAATGTCTGGTTTAGGGGGAGGAAGTTCCGATGCAGTCTCCACTCTGCTGGGAATGAATGAGTTAGGGGATAGTCAATTATCTGAGCAAGTACTGTTGAATTTGGCCGAGGAAATCGGATCAGATTGTCCGAGCTTTTTCAACTATGGTCCATGCCTTGCCGAGGGTAGGGGAGAACATGTCCGCCCCATTGAGCAATCCAGATCTTTGCATTTGTGCGGGCAACAGGTTTTACTTTTCCGGCCAAATATTGGACTGTCCACGGCAGCTGTTTATGCAGACTTTTCTCGTAAACCAATTAATTCATCAAAGGAATGGGCAAGGGAACGAGTAAGTGCTTGGGAGAATGGAGTTCTGTCCATTGAGGAATTTTTACACAACGATTTAGAACGCCCAGTCTTTGAAAAGCATCGATACTTTCTTCCCCTTTTTAATATGATCCAACAAAAATATGGTCTCCATCCGAAATTGTCCGGTAGTGGAAGTTGCTGTTTCGTCTTACTTCCTCAAGGATTTGATCAACTTTCCTGCCTTGAGGATGAAGTTATTCAGGCTTGGGGGAAGGATGTTTGGTTACAAAAGTGTAAAATAATTGCCTGAAGCAATTTAATTACAGGTTAGAATTTGTTTCCCTTGTGCCAGTCTTTGGGTCATTATTGAAAGTTGGCAATTTTTTCAGCCATGATAGAGGAAATAAAAAACTCACCAGAACTTATGCTTTTTGGGATTCCCGCGTCTCCCGGGATAGCTCATGGTCCAGTATTCCGCTTTCTTCATGATGAAGTAAAGGTTGCCACCTACGAGGTGGACGAGTCCGACCAGGCTGAAGAGATTAAGCGTTTCCTGGAGGCCTTGGAAATGACGAAGGCAGAGATTCGGGAAATTCGAGAGGATGTTGCCAAAAACCTTGGTGAAAAAGAAGCGGGGATTTTTGACGCTCACATGTTGGTATTGGAAGACCGTGCATTGATTGAGGATGTGAAGAAGGAAATCAAGGAATCTGGTGAAAATGTTGAACAGTGCGTCCAACGAGTAACCGGAAAATACCTAGCTTTCTTTGATCAATTGGAAGATAAATACTTACGGGAGCGGGCGGTTGATTTAAGGGATATTTCTCGGAGGCTTCAAAGATGCCTCTCGGGTACCACGGCATCTGGAACGGCTTTTCTAGAAGTACCAAAAGTTTTGGTTTCGGAAGACCTGACACCGTCCGATACTGCTGCTTTGGACCGTACAAAAATTCTTGGTATTGCCACCGATCTGGGCGGACAAACAAGCCATGCGGTGATCATGGCAAGAGCAAGCGGTGTTCCTGCGGTAGTTGGGTTGCGTGGATTAACCGAAAAGTTAAAGCAGGGTGACGAGTTGTTGATCGATGGGTTTGAAGGCGTGGCTATCATAAATCCCAGTGAGACTACGCTTTTTCGATATGGTAAGGTTGATGTGCAGCGTCGTAAACTTACGAACTTGGTGGAAAAAGAATCTTCCTTACCGGCCCAAACTGCTGATGGTAAGGATCTGCTGGTATGGGCGAATGCTGATACCCCTGAGGAGGTTGAGAAATCAAAAAGCCTTGGTTGCGAGGGTGTGGGGTTGTACCGCACGGAATCTCTTTTTCTAAGGACCAATTCTTTACCTTCTGAAAATGAACAGTATGAAGAATATACCTGTATGGTAAAAGCAGCTTCAGGTCTGCCTCTTACTATTAGAACTTTGGATCTTGGTGGCGATAAATTGCTTGATGGCTTGAACCAGCAAGAGGAAGCAAATCCATTCATGGGATTTCGGGCAATTCGTTACTGTCTAAGTAACCCCAGTGTTTTTCTTAATCAATTACGTGCAATTCTTCGGGCAAGCGCCCACGGCAAGGTCCGCATCATGTTGCCGATGATCTCTGGAATTGGAGAGGTTATTCGTACGAAGGAATTTATTGCTCAGGCAAAACAGGAATTGGATGGTCGTGGAGAAAAATACGATCCAGATGTAGAACTTGGTTGTATGATCGAGACACCCGCTGCGGTTGCCATTTGTGATTTGCTTGCCGAAGAGTCTGATTTTTTCAGCATCGGGACTAACGATCTTGTTCAGTATTTATTAGCGGTTGATCGGATAAACAATGAAATCGCTTTTTTATATGAACCTCATCACCCTGCAGTTTTACGTTCCCTCAAGCAGGTCGCGGAGGTGGCAAAAAACAAGAATATTCCGGTTACTCTATGCGGGGAAATTGCCGGGGACCCTCACTTTCTTCCGTTGTTAATCGGTTTGGGATTTGATTCTTTTAGCGCATCGGCATCCATGATTGCGGAGATGAAGTTTTTTGCCCGACGATTCAACCAAGCAGATGTTGAGGAAATTACCAAAGATGCAGAGGCTAAGGTTCGACCATCCGAGGTTAAGGAATTGATCAAGAATTTTTACGAAGCACGGGTATCCGAGGCTTCTATTTAAAAAGGCTTTGAGGCAGAAAATCTGATTTACTCGTCCTGGAATTTGGACGAAAAAAGATCTGTCATTTGTTTTTCCAAGTCAGAAGCATCCTGGGTAGAGCATTCGAAAGTGAGTTCGGAACCGCGGGCTGCGGCGAGCATCATTATGCCCATAATACTTTTCGAGTTTACCCGTTCTCCATCTTTTTTTGTTACCCAAACTTCGCCAGAGAAGCTTGATGCAATTCGGACAATCATAGCAGCTGGCCGGGCGTGCACCCCCATCTTGTTACTTACCTCGAGGGTAAAAGTATGGGTTTTTTCAGAAGATTGATCGCTCACATGAACGATTTAGATCGTTCAAGTAAGAAAAGACAAAGAAAAAGTTCGAGTACCCCAAAGGATTAAGCCTGCGGCTATGGCTGCAAGAAGATCATCGATCATTACACCCAGTCCGCCAGGAAGCTTTTGGGCAGAACGAATAATCGATGGCTTCGAGATGTCAAAAAACCGAAAAAGGGCCAGTCCAAATGCGAGCCAAATAAAAGTTTCGTTTGTCAGAGGAGCGTTCCATACATCCGACAGGGGAAAGTAAACGAATGGAATCACGGTAAACTCATCCCAAATAACTTCGCCTGGATCGTTTCGATCAAGAAGAATTTCTGCTCTCGAACAAAGAGGGATACCGATAGCAAACAGGGGGACAAAGAGTAAGGCAAGCATCGGAGCAGGCACATGGAGTACCAAAGTCATAAAGGCAAATAAGGAAACTCCTGCCAATGATCCCATGGTGCCGGGAGCCGGCAATCTGGTACCTATCGGACCAAGGGTGGCGAGAAAGAGGATAACTCGGTTCATTTAACTCTTCCCGCTATCCTTGCCGATAAAAACATTCCAATATTTCACCAGGTAATTGACCCCAGAGTACACCGTGAGTACACAGGCCATAACCAAGGTTATTTGAGCTGCCTGGCCAACCGGCTCGATCCATGCTGAAGAAGTGGCAAGCCATTGAGTTCTTGAAAGATCATGAACAAGTGCCCCTTTTGCGATAAATAAACAAATCGAAGTAATTTGCATGACTGTTTTTACTTTGCCCGCCTTTTCGGCAGCGAGAGTCTTGCCCTGGGCTGCGGCAATTAGGCGTAATCCAGTGATGAGAAATTCCCGCGAAAGAATTAAAAGAATAGGAAATAGTGCCCATAGCCCAATTATGCCCAGGGCGAGCATGCTCACAAAAGTACCCATAGTAAAGATCTTGTCCACGAGCGCGTCCATGAATTTTCCAAAGTCAGAAACTTGTCCAAGGCGGCGTGCCAGCCAACCATCCATCCAGTCGGTTAAAGCCCCAAAAAGAAAAAGAACCAGTGCAGTTGTCCATAGCCATGGGATTGTTTTTCCTTCCCATGGGTGTAGCAAGGCAACCACGATTACCATAAGGGGGATTCTCGACAAAGTAAGTAGGTTTGGTAAGTTCATCTCAGTCGAGGCTCTTTAGATCTTTCAAAGAAATTTGGCAACTACAACCCAAGAAGGTCCTTGGTTGTGGACTTGTCAGTAGATAATCGTTAAAAGGGAAATAATGGCTATTGCTTTGTACCCTGGCACTTTTGATCCTGTAACTCATGGACACCTCGATGTACTTGCTCGTGCCTCCCGGTTGTTTGAAAAAGTGATTGTGGCGGTGGCCTCCGGGAATTCGGCCAAAAGAACCATGTTTTCTCCGGAAGAAAGAGTAAGGATGGTCGAAGAGAATTTGGAATCTTTCACCAATGTATCGGTTGAATTGTTTGACGGTTTATTGGTTGAACATGCCCGTGGGAATGGAGCGACCGTTCTGATCCGTGGATTACGGGTGGTTTCTGATTTTGAATATGAATTTCAAATGGCTCAGATGAATAGACACCTTGATTCCACATTGGAAACCATCTTTCTTATGCCCAGTCAAAAATATTTCTTTACCAGTTCTCAGCTGATCAAACAGGTTCACCAATATGGAGAACGAGAAACGGGGTTAGTCCCGGAAAATGTTAGGCTGGAATTGAAAAAAAGATCGGAACTGGAAAAGACTCAGTTGGAGGAAAAGCAGTGAGCGACCGAAAGCGTTCTGTTTTCGGAATTGTATTCCTGACCATCTTTTTGGATATGGTCGGGTTTTCCATTATTTTTCCTCTTTTTCCGGCGATGTTGGATCATTACCTATTTTTGGAGAGAAGCATGGGTGGGGGAATGCTTTCAGGTTTTGTCATTTGGGTGAGTGGATTTGGGCATGATGTGCTCTTTAGTAATTCTCACTTTCGTTTGGAAACAGTTATTTTTGGGGGTATTTTGGGATCACTCTATGCGATACTCCAGTTTGTTTTTGCTCCCATTTGGGGCGGGTTGTCTGATCGATATGGGCGTAAACCCGTGCTCATGCTTACCCTTGCGGGTACTGCTGTTGGCTATTTTTTATGGATCATGGCCGGGGATTTTTGGGTTCTTTTGCTTTCTCGCGTTGTAGGAGGCATGGCGGGCGGGAATATTTCGGTAGCAACTGCATCTATTGCAGATGTGACTACCCGGGAAAAAAGATCCAAGGGTATGGCTTTTGTGGGAATTGCATTTGGGTTAGGATTTGTACTGGGGCCTGCTCTTGGAGGCTTAGCTTCAGAATGGGACTGGTCTGGATCGGAATTAGTTTTCTTTGGGATGCACCCATTTTCTGCAGCGGCGACAATTAGTTTTGGACTGGCTATGCTCAATTTAATATGGCTAATCTGGGGTTTTTCAGAAACCCTGCCTGAGGAAAAAAGAAGCCGATCCAATTCTTGCCTTCCGGCGGTCTTTAATATGAGGAAGGTGACCAGTCCAGAAGCCCGCCGAACCTGCCTGACTTACCTGCTCTACATGGTATCATTCTCGGGTATGGAGTTTACCCTGACTTTTCTTGCCGTTGAACGCTTTGCTTTTTCTCCCAAAGACTTGGGGGAAATGTTTTTATTGATTGGTGGGACGCTCATTTTGGTACAGGGCTTTATCGTTCGTCGATTTGTAAGCCGGATAGGAGAACGTAACATGGCACACTGCGGAATTTTCATTGGAGTATTTGCCTTTCTCATCATTGCTTATTCGAATGTTTATTCATGGTTTTATCCCGGATTGTTTCTCATGTCTACGGGAGTGGCACTCATCAGTCCTACTTTAACCGCCTTGACTTCGTTGAGTTCATCCGAGTCCGAACAAGGTGTAAACTTGGGGATATTTAGGTCCTGTGGATCGATCGCGAGGTCGATAGGTCCGCTGTCTGCTGGTTTAATTTACTTTGTCTATGGTTCATCTTTTGCCTACTTGATTGGAGCGATTTGGTTGATTTTTCCTGCAATTATTTTGTTTGGTGTTAAGCAAACCGCGGGGAGTAGGGGATTAACTTCTGCTCATTAGGGTTCTTTTCACTCGCCAATTTTCGCATCTTTGCTTAATAATATTGGTTACGAACTTTTGAAACAGAACTTACTTACCAGCCTTAATGAATACTGAAGTTATCGATCGCTTGGTCGACAAAGATCCATCCCTGGAATCCTCACGCCCCGTTTTAGAATCTATGATTCCCGGAACCTACTGTATACACCGCAGTTGGGGCTTCGGTTTGATTTCTGGTTTTGATGATGATCGTGGAATGATCCTAATTGATTTTGAGGATGACGAGCGCAGCAGCCATGCTATGGATCCAGTGTTTTGTTTAGACAAATTAGAACTGCTTCCTGAAACTCACATTCTTGCCCAGCATCGTAAAAATACTGAAGAAATTGAAAAATTGGCCAAGAAAGACTCTGCAGAATTGATCATCAAAATATTGGAGCAGGGAAATGACGGGTGTATGAATGCCCGTGATATCGAAAGAATTCTTGTCTACATGTTAGGTGCTGCAAAAGCTAAGCGCTGGTGGACTGCAACCAAGAAGGTTTTAGTCAAAGATCCACGCATTGCTGTTCCCAATAAAAAGAGTGAGCCCTATGTTTTGCGCGACGATCCAGTCAAGCCAGAGCAAGAAATTCTCCAGGACTTTTTCGAAGAGAAAAGATCATACTATAAAATTGTATTAGCCGAGAAACTGTATGATTTGGCGTCTGAAAAGGAGGATTTACAAGCTGATCTCCCCCAGGTTTTAAGTGATTTAACCGTTGCCATTTTGGAAGCAAAGAACTTGAGCCAAGCCGATCGTTTGTATGGAATTTGGGTGCGTAATAACTTGGCCAGGGATGTTGAAGAAGATGTTGAAAAAATTGAACCTACCTCCGCTTCAATTCTTAAAGAATGCGAGGATGATCTGCCTGCTTTGGCAGACCTCATGCCCGCAAAGTTTCATGGTCGTTTTCTTGACCTGGTTGCCCGGACCTATCCAGATAATTGGAAAAAAATCGTCCTTAACTTGTTACAAAATACTACGGTTAAATTTTCCGGTGAGTGTGCTCATTTTCTGATCGATCGTGAAGAGTCTAAATTATTGGTCTCGACCTTGAACAAGTGGTTGGATGAACAAAGTTTGAAAGCTCCGGTTTTGTTGTGGATGCTCAAATTTCGTAATCTTTCCAAATTTCAGGATTTGCTTGGGGAGATGATTAATCCACGTTTATTGACTGCGGTGTTCTCTGCGATTGATTACGAATCTTTGAAGAATGCGACCAGTCGCAGAATCCCACTTGGAGAAGTTCTTTCTGATGATCGTCAGTTATTGTCCGATATTTTGGATAAAGGCACTGAAGAAAATGCAAAAGATCTTGCACAGGCTTTGATGCTTAATCCTGGATTTGAGGATTTAACCAAGAGATCATTGCTTGCCCGGTTCATTAAGAAATTCTCAAGCATCCAATCTCTCTTGGATGGGGAAAGCAGTTCGAGTAGTTCAGCAAGTTCTCCTGTCGAAGACACCCTTATTGTTTCCAAGGAAAGTTATGATCGCAAGCTTGCTGACCTAGATGTTTTGACCAAAGAAAAAATCCCCGAAAATTCATTGGCTATTGAAACTGCCAGGGAGCATGGCGATTTGAAGGAAAATGCAGAGTACCACATGGCAAAGGACGATCAGAAAGTTCTTTTAGCTAGGCAAGCAGAACTGCAGGGCGATTTGATGCGGGCAAAATCTACCGATTTTGAAGATGCTCCGATCGATTCAATTGGAATTGGTTCTGTGGTCGAACTTAAAGACCTTGGATCCGGAGAAAAAATTAAGTATACAATACTTGGTGCCTGGGATAGTGATCCCGAAAATAACATTCTTTCTTACCTCACTCCCCTTGGGCAAAGTATTCTTGGCAAGAAAGTCGCAGATGAAGTGCAAATTGATGTGGAAGGTAACGATCAGTCTCTCGTCGTTGAGTCAGTTAGTCGCTGGGTTGATCTAAAATAAACTAAATTTTCTTTGTTCCGTAATTAGAGGGTTTATTTGCCACTCATTATAATTTAATTATTTCTTCTCGCAGACTTCCTCAGTTGCGGGTTTTGGTTTTCCGTTGCAGGTATGCCCGGAGAAATCTAAAACCTCACTCGAATGAAGATAACTGAGGTATTACAAGTTCTTTCCGACCCCACACGGTTGCGTATGCTTCGTCTGTTGATGCAGGAAGAATTATCGGTTGCGGAATTACAGGAGATCCTTGAGATGGGACAATCCCGAATATCTTCCCATCTCGGTCTGCTAAGACGAAATGATTTGGTTATCGACCGTAAAGATGGAAAGCGTACTTACTACACCTTGGACATTGATCCTTCAACTAAGTATGAATTTCTCCGCCTTGCCTTATCTGAGGAATCAGACGAGGCATTCTGGGAGAGTGATCAATCCGCCCTTGCTCGAATTATCGATCGCCGAAGGCGAGAGTCCGAACGTTATTTTGACGAGGTTGCAGAGCGCTTGGGAAAAAATTATGTTCCCGGCAGAACTTGGGAGGCAATCGGACATTTTCTCTTTCGGTTGGTTCCATCTATCACAATTGTAGACTTGGGGGCAGGGGAGGGAATGATTTCTCAACTTTTGGCAGACCGGGGCAAAAAGGTAATTTGTGTGGATAGTTCTAAAAGTATGGTTCGTTTAGGCACGGATTTAGCCAAAAGAAAAGGACTTTCCAATTTGGAATACAAGCTGGGTGACTTGGAAAAAGTGCCATTGCCTGCAAAAAGCGTGGACCTTGCTTTGATGAGTCAATCCTTACACCATGCCCAAAGGCCGGAAGTCGCTTTGTTAGAGGCTTTTCGAGTTCTTAAACCTGGTGGGCAGGTAATTGTAATCGATCTAAAAAAGCATAAGTTTGAAAAAGCCCGTGAATTGTATGGCGATCACTGGCTTGGCTTTGGGCAGAACGAGCTATACCGAATGATGGATGAGGCTGGATTTCGCGGTACTAAAGTGGAAGTGGTGGCCAAAGAAAAGAAGAAGCCTTTTTTTGAAACCCTTCTTGCAACTGCAGAAAGGGCCTAGGATAGAGTATTTATGCTAATTGCTTCTACTTCTTAGCCGTTAAAGCGTCTAAAGCCTCTCTTACTTTTTGGGATTCATACTTCGGTTGTTCACAGGTATAATCTCGGCATAGAAAAAAGGTAGGAGTCTTTGAATCAGAAAAGGCAGAAAGGTAAGGTCCTATCTGTAAAATCTTTGAGTCCTCCGAGGGATTGGGTAAATGGATCAAAGTTTTGAAAGGTAGAAAACGCCGGCTTGTTTCCCTGAGAAATTCCTGAGTTTTTTTGTCCTCAAAATCTCCGGAAATAACAATTTCATAAGGTGGGTGGAGGACAAAGGCGAGAGCATGTAAAAAATTCTCTGCTCCAGAGGGATTGGAATGAAGGAATCCGGAAAATGCAGAAAACGAACGGTTTACACATTTGCGATACGATTCATCCCCCGTAATTTTCCATAACCTGCAAAGGTTCATTGCCATGATTGAATTTCCAGAGGGTATCGCACCGTCGTAGATCTCCTTGGGTCTGGTTAGTAATTTCTCCCCATCCTTGGCGGTTAGGAAAAACCCACCGATAGCAGGATCCTCGAATAGATTGCTGGCGAGATCAATCAGTTGTTTGGCATGGCCCAAGTATTCGGGATTACAGGTTGCCTCGTATAGATCAATTAATCCTTGAGCAAAAAATGCATAGTCCTCTAGATGTGCAGGCAGCCCGGCTTTACCAAGTCGCCAGCGCTTGAGCAACCTTCCATTTGTTTGTCGAAGTTCGGAAAGACAGAAATCAGCCGCTTCTTTAGCACGGTCAACATAAGTTTTGATGCCTAATGCCATGCCAGCGCGGGCAAAGGCGGAGATCATTAGCCCATTCCAATCCGTTAACACTTTGTCATCAAGTTGCGGATGAACCCTGTTTTCCCGAGTATCGAAGAGTTTCTTTCGTAAGCCCTCCAATTTCTTTTGAAATTCTTTTGGGTCTTTATTGTGGGACTGGGCATACTCGGTTATGGATTGCCTGAGATGAGGAATATTTTTTCCGGTTCGGGTGTGAGTTGCTTCATCCAAATAATTCCCCGATTGTTCGCATCCAAATACCTCGATAAAAGTCTGTCCATCCTCATTTCCTAATACGGAAATCAATTCATCCTCCGTCCAAAGATAGAATTTTCCCTCCTCTCCCTCACTGTCTGCATCTTCCGCAGAATAAAAACCACCCTGTGGGGAGGAGAGTTCACGTGCGACATAGTCCAATGTATTTTCGCAACCCTCTCTCATGAGCGAATCTTCGGTGATTTGATAATTTTCCAAGCAGGCTATCGCAAAGAGTGCCTGATCGTAGAGCATTTTTTCAAAGTGCGGGACCAACCATTCACGATCGGTTGAATAACGGTGTATGCCCCATCCAATTTGATCATAGGTTCCGCTCAGGCGAATCTGACGAAGGGTATGGCTGGCCATATCGAGTGCCTTTTGCTCACCGGTTCTTTGAAAGTAGCGCAAAAGGAAGGAGAGAGCATGGGGAGTGGGGAACTTGGGTTGCTGACCGAAGCCTCCATGGATCGGATCATAGGCTTGGGATAGGGCATCAAAGCATCGGTCGAGATGACTGGCATTGAGGTCACCACCAACCTGGCTTAATTGCGCATTGGTTAAATTTTGAACAATTGTTTGTCCGACTTCTTCGACCTTTTCACGCTCTTCTTTCCAGACCTTCGAGAAGTGTGGAATTATATCGAGCATGGAGGATTTTGGGAAATAAGTACCTGCGAAAAAAGGAACTTTTTGCGGCGACATAATTACTGTCATTGGCCAGCCTCCACGACCTGTCATCATTTGAGTGACGGACATATAAACATTATCAAGATCGGGTCTTTCCTCCCGGTCAACTTTGATACAGACATAATTTTCATTGAGCAGGCGGGCGACCTCTTCGTCTTCAAACGATTCCCTTTCCATAACATGGCACCAATGACAGGTGGTGTATCCAATCGAGAGAAAAATAGGTTTGTCCTCGGAAAGAGCGAGGTCGATGGCCTCATTCCCCCACGCTCTCCAATCGATGGGGTTTCGGGCATGCTGAAGTAAGTAGGGACTGCTCTCAAAAATTAAGCGGTTGTATTCAATTCCTCCGTCTGCAGGAAGTTTGGCAATTTCTTCAGAAGTGGGAAGTTCGTGCCTCATTAATGAAGTTGCATGCTTTTTTTCTAGAACCGAATTTTCAAGACTCCACTTAGTATCACTTGAAGAATTTCTTTCCGAGCAAGAGTTGAGCAGGAGTGAACATACCAAAGTCCACCAGTAGAGATAACTAAATGTGGTGCGAGAAATTCCGAACAAACAAACGGGCTCAGGCAATGGATATAAGTTGATTCAAAGAAGCCACCCGGTCTTCAATCTCAGATTTCCCCGCAGATTCCAAACGGTCGCACCCAAAGGCTTCAACGGTGAGGCTCGCTGTACAGGTTGCATAAAGCATGGCTTCTTTGATCGCAGAGAAATCGTAACGGTTTCGAGAAGCTAACCGTCCAATCAGGGCACCAGCAAAAGAATCTCCCGCACCTGTTGGGTCATGCAATTGAGTGACTGGGTAAGCGGGTAGGGCAAATATACCATTTTCATGAAAAAGAATAGCCCCGTGCTCTCCTTTTTTAATGATCACACTTTCTGGACCCATTTGACGAAGTTTTTCCCCAGCAAGAATAATATTTGATTCACCGGTTAATTCTTCCGCTTCCGAATCATTGATCACGAAAAGACTGACTTTTTTGATTAAGGAAAGAAGGGATTCACGCTCCGTCTCGATCCACAGGTCAATGGTGTCCGCAAGCACGAAAGGATTTTCGGACAATTGATCCAGTACATGCATTTGTAAGGCGGGATGGATATTTCCAAGAAGTACAAACGAGGAATCTTTGTAGGAATCCGGAAGGTCGGGACGGAAATTTTCAAACACATTCAAACGAATGTCCAGAGTGTCACGACGATTGAAATTTTCGTGGTATTTTCCTTTCCAAAAAAAGGTGGGTCCAGAATCATCTTTTTTAACACCTTCTAGATCAATCCCTCTTGCCCGTAGGCGGTCGAGGTCCGATTCTCCAAAATCATTTCCCACAACACCAACCATCCGTACTTTTGTGTAGTAACTCGCGGCAAATGAACAATAGGATGCTGCGCCTCCCAGTATTCTCTCCTGTTCGGCTTGGGGAGTAATAACGTTGTCAAAAGCCACCGAGCCTACCACCAATAATGGAGAAGATTCAGGTGAATCGGATGCAATAATATCAGACATAAGTGTAGAAGCTAAAAATTTCGGGCAGTCTAGGCAAGGTTCAAGGCCGAAAATAAAAGGAATTCACGAGGGCATTTTTACTTCGATAATCGGAAAACTACTCGCCAATACCACTTGTCCATCAATTTCAATAAGGATGGAAAAGTTTCCGGGGGCATCAAACTTCAAGCGATGGATGTCATTGATTAAATTTATCCGATGCTGAGGACCTGGTGATTCAAATTCCCGATCGATAATTGTGCGGGGTTCTTCCTCCGCCATGGGTAAGCCAATTGTCATCTTTAACTTATGTTTACCTGTGGTCAGGTCAGAAAAGGAAAGAAACCAGACCATTCGCGGATGAACCACGGGAAATTCCTTTGCTCGTAGACTGGAGAAAATTCCCAGCAGGGTATGCTTACCAGTTGCTGGATCGACATAAACACTGTCGCAGGTTATCCAAGCAAGGACTTGTGGTTTAGTGGACATCAGAACGGTAATTATTGGTTGGGCGGACATAGGCCACTGCGCTTGAGCAGGGCACTAGATTCGGGTGGACGCCCCATGAATTCGTTAAACAATTCTTCCGGAGGTCGAGAATTTCCCTGGCTGAGAATAGATTTTCTAAAGGACCTACCAGTTGAGGGGTTCATTACTCCTTCTTTTTGAAACCTGGTAAAGGCATCCGCGTCCAAGACCTCTGCCCATTTATATGAGTAATAAGCGGAGGCATATCCCATTGGGCTACCAAATAAATGGCTGAATCGAAGAGCAATGGTGCGGGGTTGTGTCTTTCGTTTGGGTAAATAATCACGAAGAATTTCCTGGAGCGTACTTTCCATGTCTTGGGGGAGGTTTTGTGCAAGTGTACGATGCATGACCAAATCGAGTTTGGAAAATGCAAGCTGCCTCATCATCGCATTTCCAGCCATGAAGTTTTTGGCCTTAATCATTTTGGTAAACAATTCTTCCGGGATCGGATCGTTGTTTTCGTGGTGTCTGGCAAAGAGGTCCAGGCTTTCTTTTTCCCAGCACCAATTTTCCATAATTTGAGAGGGTAGTTCCACAAAATCCCACGGAACATTTACCCCATTTAGGCTACGATGTGGAATTTCTCCACAAAGGTGGTGCAAAAGATGCCCAAATTCATGAAAAATGGTCTCGACCTCGTAATGGGTGAGCAGGGCTGGTTTTCCAGAAGTTGGAGCAGTCAGGTTCCCGCAAATTAATCCAAGGTGAGGGGAGAGTTTGCCGGTACTCAATGGTTCTCCTGTTTTTAGGTAGTTCATCCAAGCACCCGCCCGCTTGCTAGAACGAGGGTGCCAATCGGCGTAAAAAGAACCAAGCAGTTGCCCGTTTTCCGAATCAAATAAATCATAAAACCTCACTTCCGGGTGCCAAACTTCGACTGCTTGATTGTTCTGTTCACCATTGGCATGGACTGTTCCGTCGAAGAGTGTGGACCTTTCCACAATTTTCAGACCGAAGACTTGTGTGACCAGCTCAAACATTCCTTGCAGTACCGAATGAATGGGGAAGTAGGGACGCAGATCTTCCTCGTCGAAATCATAGCGCTCGTTCTTAAGCTTTTCAGACCAATATCCAACCTCCCAGGGTTGTAAAAGGGCTATTTTTTTCCCGGTTTTTTCCGCTTTGAAGGATTCAAGTTCATGGTTTTCCTGATCGAAAAAGGGAGCGGTTTGGTCACGCAACTCGGATATGAACGCATCTGCCCGATGCCCGCTTTTGGCCATGCGTCGAGAAAGAGCGACTTCGGAAAAATCGGCTTTCCCTAATACTTCCGCCTTTTCTTGTCGGAGTTGTAAAATGGTGGCGATTAAAGATTGGTTGTCATAAGGTGCTTCCGACCCAAGAGCATCACTTGCTGTCCAAACTTCTTTTCTCAATTCGTCATCGTCCAAATATTGCAGTACAGGAACCAGGGAAGGGGCGTGCAGGGTAAAGACCCAAGCATTTTTGCCCTCTTCTTCTCCCAGTTTTTCAAGAGCCGTTGCCCGTGCTGCATCCTGGGCACTTTTAGGTAAACCGCTCAATCTATCCTCATCTTTAACGACTAATTTCCATGAATTTGTCGCATCGAGCACCCGTTCGGAGAATTGCTGGGTGACCTGGGCAAGCTCAGTGGATATTTTTTCGAGCCTGTCTCTTTTTTCCGTGGGTAAATCAGCACCGGATTCCCGGAAATCGGCTATCGTTTCTTCCATCAATCTTTGATCGATCGGAGAAAGGTTCTGGGCTTCAAGTTTTTCTGAAAAAGAACGAATGACCTGCCAAAGTTTTTCATCCAAGGAAATTTTTGCCCCAAATGCGGAAACTATGGGGAGCATCTCGTTGTGAGCGGTTCGCAATTCTGAAGAATTACACACTGAGTCAAGATGACTTACGAGCCCCCATGAATGATCGAGGTAAACAGTCGCCTGCTCCAGGGCTTTTACTGAGTTTTCAAAAGTAGAATCCGCAGTGCTTAAATTACGAATGGTTTGCAGGCGTTCCTCGGACCTTTCCAAAGCAATAGATATTTCTGATTTAATAAGATCAGGGAAAAGTTGGGACCAGGCAGGTAGGTCGACGAGATTAAGAAATGGATTTTCTGGCATGTTTCTAAAAATTATTAGGACATTCAATAACTAAGGAAGCCCCCAAACATGGCAATCCAAAGAGCTTGGGATAAAGTCTGGTGAAATCCGAAAGGGGGAAGTGGCTGCTTGTTTATCGAACGATCGGACTTGCTTGATTCCTAAAAAAATCCATTTTAAGGAGAAATTAAATCTCCTTTGTATTTCTTTAAAAATTTATGAAAGAACAAACCTTTACTTTGTCCGCTGCAAAAAGTTCCGCTAATGAACGGGCGGCTTTTATTCGAAGAACTTATTCCCATTTAGCCGTGGCCATACTGGCTTTCATCGGGATTGAATGTTACTTGGTTAATGCTCCCTTCGCTGCTCAATTAGCTATGAGTATGACTAGTGGGTTTAGTTGGTTAATTGTCTTAGGTCTTTTTATGGGCGTAGGATACTTGGCAGATAAATTGGCTCGTTCCGAAAATTCTGAACAGATGCAATACTTAGGCCTTGGGTTATTTGTAATTGCCGAGGCGATCGTTTTTTTACCCCTTCTTTTTATCGCAACCATGTATGGAGGGAGTGGGCTTATACCTACAGCTGGATTAATGACCTTGTTGCTTGTACTAGGAATTACTGCGACCGTTTTCATTACCCGAAAAGATTTTTCCTTCATGAAGGGAATCCTTTCAATCGGAAGTTTTGTCGCTCTTGGTTTTATTATTTGCAGTATGGTCTTTGGCTTTTCGCTTGGATTGGTTTTTGCCTCAGTCATGGTTTTATTTGCTGCCGGTTCGGTTCTTTATACCACTTCTAATATTTTGCATCACTACTCCACCAATCAGCATGTGGCTGCTTCATTGGCTTTATTTTCTTCTGTTGCTCTACTTTTCTTCTACATTTTACAGGTTCTTATGAGCCTGACCAGTGGGTCGGATGATTAAGCTTAGTTTTTACAATAGCTAATATTTTTCTTAGAAGGATCTATTTTAACCCCCAAAAAGCCGAGATGGTAAAAAGGGGCGTACCCGGTTAGATGCACCCGTGATGGACATTCGTACCGTAATGTCCTCCCTTACAATTTCCATAAATTTGCCTGGAGCTAGTCCGAACTGAGATCGGGGAAGGACAAGCATGCCTTCCAGGCGAATCAAATCACCAGCTTTTCCTTCATACTTTCTACGTTGTCCTCTGAAATAGCGTATGGAAAGTGGGATACGTAACGATTTTTCGATGCCCTTAATCTGTAAAACTCCAAAGGCATCGGTGCGAAGTTCTTTCTTGTGCCAAGCAAAGTCTTGTAATTTTTCCAATGTAAATGAAATCACCGGATGGCGGGATGAATGAAGCCATTCTGGAATATGGGTTTCGTATGCCACAATGGGATAACCAAAACGTAATGAGCGAGAATTTAGAACAATTTTGCCAGATGAATTTTCTGGATACTCAGGAGAGAAATTCATTTTTCCGTCCATTTGGCCAAAAGTTCCCCGAATAGCTCCGCTTCCGAATCCAGTGGCAAGGTTTACTTCCACACGACATAGAGAAGCGAGTGGACGAAAGTCAAATTCCATTGCGGGAAGATTTAAGGTAAAAGCACTAATTGTAGCTATTGTAGAAAAAAGCTTTTGCCTATTAATCATTAAATTTTTTGTAACCCCAGGTTAATCTAAAGTCGAATGCGTAAATCGGTTATTTTGACCAAGTTAATGTATCAAATTACTTTAATTAGAATTTCATTGTTGATCACTATTGATAATTAATTATCAATAAATCCTCATGTGTAAATTGATTAAATTTTTAGTTTTTAGTTTATTGGCTGGATATTCCTTATTTGCTAACGCTGAGTTAGAACCAATGGTGGTGGTCGAGACCCGTAGGCCCCAACCGCTAAGTGAAGCGTCTCCTTGGGTAACGAGAATATCAGGTGATGACCTTGAACAAAGACAGATTTATAATTTGTCAGATGCACTACGATCTGTTCCTGGGATGGCTGTTGTAAGAACTGGCCAGATGGGTTCACAAACCTCGCTCTTCAGTCGCGGAGGTGCAAGTAATCATACCGCTTTTATATACGAGGGAAGGAAGTTGAATGGTGGCTTTTCGGGTACTTACAATCTTGGTGAGCTTTCTAATATGGGTGCGTCAAGTATTGAAGTTTTGAAGGGTTCATCAAGTATCAATGGAGCTCATGCGATGGGCGGAACGGTTCATATGCGTAACGAATTACTTTTAAGTGATGGGTATGACTCAAAAGTAGGTTTTTCATATGGTTCATTTGATACCTTGAATTCTAATTTCAGTACCCGATTTAAAAATGGAAACTGGGCAGGAAACTTTAGTTTTTCATCTTTAGATACAGAGAATGATCGGCCACATTCAAAGTTTGAAAGTCTGAGTTCTTCATTTTTAATAGAAAACCAACTGACCGATGGGCTTTCCGTTAACTTACTTGGTTTAGGCTATGATAATTTCCTAGGTTCGAACTTTAATAAAGGATTTAATGTTGATCCAGATGCCTACCAGGAAACATTTCATTTCCTAATTTCACCACAGTTAGAAATTGAAACAGATTCATGGGATGCAACTTTGAATTATTTATTCAGCGAGGATGAATTAAATTATACACCCTCTTACAATATGCTATACTGGACTGAACAAGAAAATGTGGATTTTCTGACAAACCATAACCTAAGTGATATAAGCTCATTTCAAATCGGTTTAGGCTTTTCAACAAGCAGGTTTTTTAGAGAGCGTAACTTCGTTAATAGTTGGGGACAAAATTATGCTTCCTTGGGATTTCTCCATGAAATTAGCAACGACACTAAACTTTACGGGAATCTTCGTTTTAGTGATTATTCAGATTTCGAAAGCTCGGAGACATATAACTTCAAAGTTAGTAAATCATTAACCAGTGACCTGAGTATTTTTGCTAAGTTTTCTACAGGTTTCACGCCGCCAGAAGCACTGGATTTGTATAGCTATGGAGTTGGTTATCCAGGTAATCCAGATTTAAGTGCAGAGGAATCAAGGAATTATGAACTTGGATTTTCAAAAAATGATCAAGCGTCAAGAAACGAACTGAAAATGACGTTGTTTTTTACCGAATACAATAATCTCATCCTCGCTCCATATGGTGTAGTACCTGAGAATGTAAGAAAATCAGAATCAATAGGAATTGAATTATGGTCCCATAACCAAATCACTCAAAGAGTCCATCTAGAATCTTCCGTTTCCTACGCTAAATCCAAAAATTTGGATTCTAATGAAGATTTCCTTCCTAAGAGACCTGAATTTTTTGGTTCCGTTACAGCTACCTATTCAGAAGATGAGTTCGATGTAGGGACTCAAATGAATTTCAAAAACAGAACTAGGGAAAGTGCTACAAAGAAAAATGATGATTACTTCTTGGTTCGGCTGTTTGGGAATTACCATATCTCGGACCAATTAACTTTTAATGCTCGAATTGAAAATCTTTTTGATGAGAACTATGAGGAAGTAATAGATTATCCAGCACTAGGTAGAGCAGCACATGCTGGATTGACTTACAATTTCTAAGATTATTACCCGCACTGCGGGCACACGCCATACAACATAACCTCAAAACCCTGTACATTAAATCCCTTTGGGACTTTGGCAGGAGGAGTATCTTGTGTTGTATCTGGCAATGCATAAAGCTTATCACAAAATCGGCAGGTAAAGTGAACCTTGTCTTTGCCGTCAACCCATTCATATCGTGGAGGTTGTCCTGGATAGTCTACCCCTACAACCTGCATTGATTCGGAAAGTGCTTTTAGATGGCGATAAATGGTGGCGATTCCAAGCTGGGAAATATTTTGGGACGCGAACTGATGAATTTCTGATGGAGTAAGTGGGCGGCCCGCAGAGCGAATCACCTCTGTTATGACTTTTGCCTGCTTGGTGTTTCTTTTCATCCAAAAAAAGAAACACTATTTGCCCCTTTGAGCATTTTTAGTGCATTCGATGGTTTCACGTTTGAGAGATTGTACCTCTTTTTTAATTTCCGCGTAGGTCTTCTTCTCCATGCGGTCAATGAACAGAACGCCATTGAGGTGGTCAACTTCGTGCTGAATGCAACGAGCGAGCAAACCATCACATTCAAGGGTGTGTTCAGCACCGTCCAAATCTTGATAGGATACAAAGATGCGCTCAGGGCGGGCAACATCTGCATTGATTCCGGGAAAGGAAAGGCATCCTTCTTCGTAGTAATATTCATCGCTTGGTAATGCTTTGACCACAGGGTTTGCCATGGATATTGGCATAATCAGTGAAGGAGAGAGAGGCTTGCCATCCAAGATACAGGCCATTGGATAGTCGGGGTGCTCGGGGACTTCTACCACGCAAAATTGCAGGGCTTTTCCAATTTGCTGAGCAGCCAAGCCAATGCCTTCAGTAATCCGCATTAGAACAAGCATGTCTTGCGAAAGTTTAGACAGTTGCCTGTCAAAATCTTTAACCTTCTTACCCTTTTGCCGAAGGATAGGATTTCCAAAATTACGTATACTCAAACTCATATTGATCAAGTTTATGGACTAAAACTGGGAAGAATTAAATTGAAATTGCATTGATTGGAGGAATTCGAAATAAAGGTATCCCAATTTGGATATGGCAAACAAGATAAAGTTGGGAGGAATTATATTTCTTCCTATTTCTGTGGTTTTAGGAATCCTCGGATTGGGGTTTCCTGTATTCTTTGCAACGGTTTCTGAGCATACCTTGGTTGATATTGGAGCAGGTACTAAGACGATTGACGAGGAAATGATTCGTCAACTCCGTCAAAATAATGTGGGGCCAGCAGAAATGCTTTTGCCCTTGGCTTCTGTGAACAAGCGTCAGGAATTTGCCGATGCAATAGAGAGCAAAAAAAATACTCATCCTGAATTATCTATTTCTGGTGGTGGGAGTATTTTTGATATGCTTACTTTCAACGAATACTTCGGAGGTTTGGATAAATACAATCTGAATCGTGGGAGGTATCAGGCTTTCTTTGTGTACAACCGAGCAACTTCAAGGGGAGACCTTTGGGATCGTCTGCGTGACAAAAGTTCAAACGACAATGTTCAGGCTCTTTTGCGTTCTATTCCGGTGGACGGTCGGCCTGGTTTCTTCTGGACCAAGTTAATCAATGAGCCCTTAGTTTATGCATTCCCTGGAGTGAAAGTGGCTAAACTCACAGATTATCCCTACTTTTCTGGTCGCAAGGTTCTCCTCTCTGTTGGATTGCGAGGCCCTCAGGCTTTCGATGGCAATGTTACGGAGGCTCAAATTCGCGACCTATGTCTTGCGGAAGCACGGGTTGGCTTAGCTGATTTTACTGGAGATGCGGAGTGGTTTGATGTTCGAAAAGAAGGCACGGAAACGAATATTCTTCGGGCACAGGAAAGTTTCCCTCTTTCCAACACCCTCGATTTTTCTGATTTGGCTGATCGCTCTGTGATGCTCAAACTTGGTCGTACTAAGGACGGGGGATACGCAGTAATTATTGGTGGAATTATTAATTCGGAAGGAAAAATGGAAAGCCATGGACGCTGGCTGCCTTACCCCATTCTCGTTCCTATGATGGTGGGCACTGCAATGTCTATTGAAAAAGATTATTACACTGGAGATACAGCTTTCGAAATTGGACAACTTTCCCAAAAAGCTTTGCAGGGAGATCATTCGTCCAAAGAACGAATCCGTTCGTTCTATTGGTCTGCCCATCAACTCGCCCGTAAAATGAACCTGATTCAAATGGCTGAACTTACGCAAAGCTGTCCGGATTTACAGGGTGTTTTCGATTTGGCCGCTTTAATTCGTATGCTGAACCGCCCGCTTTCCGCTTCCATCGGGAAAATTAAGGAAACAAACCATGGATCTGGACTGCTTCCATTAGATGAGCGCGAGGAACATAGAATCGAACTGCTCAAAATGATCGAGGAAAAGAAAGTTATCCAATCAAAATTCGATAGAGATTTGCAGATCGTTTATTCCGCGACTCTTCTATCTAGAAATCCCTCTGGGATTTTAAGGTTTGTCAGCAATTATCCTGTTTATGAGAAGGATGGAGATGACGATGCTGTCGAGCGTGCACTCGATGATATTAAGGTCGCTATGTCTCATGGCAAAGGTGGAATTGATCATCTGCTTGACCGTAATAAGCCTATACATCACAGCGGATTTGCGGTGAGTATGGCAGAACCCTTGTTTCCTTTTTTGGGTGGCGGGTTGCTCACCACTTTATCTCACAAACACAGAGACTTTTCCATTGCCTTAAAAATTGCTCTGTTCATTGGGTCATTTTTCTGCCTCATGCTATTTATCTCTAAAACAATACCAAGACCTAGCTTCCAAAGATCAAACAGCCATTATGGCCTTCGTTGGACTCGCAGGTTTTCGGCATCTGCTCTCTTTGCATTGCTTGGAGTTTTGGCGATCGAGCCAACTCTTTTGCAAACCCCAAGAGGGCAGGTTTCTGTAGCCGGGTTTGATTTTGCGCTTGCGAATCTGCTCGCCTACGCCAATGAGGATTCTATGGCGGATCAAAATCTAACCATCGTAACCGCGATCATTGCAGGAGTTTTTCTGCTTATTCAAATCGTAATTTTCATGATTTGTATGTCCCGCGTATCACAAATTAAAAACGAGGAGCTCAGGGCTGGACTAAAACTCGGTCTGCTCGACAACGAGGAAAACTTATTTGATCTCGGATTGTACATAGGTCTTGGAGGAACCGTTCTTTCTCTCATCCTCCTCCTTGTGCTCGATGTTAAACAGGATGCACTCATTGGTGCTTACACCTCCACTTTGTTTGGAATTCTCTTTGTTGCGGCATTGAAAATTGTTATAGTCCGGCCATACCGCAATCACTTGTTGGTCAAGCAATCTGAAGACAAAGGGGCATGAACCGCAGTCTGCTGCTCGTAGTCTGCGACTTTCTGCTTCTTAGCATTCTCGCACTGGCACGCTTTGATGTGCCCAAGAATGCGTTGATTGCTCAGGATGGTCAAAAAGTCGTTTCCAAGGAAGTTGTCGAACGAATATCTGATGGTGAAAATTACGACGATGTGGTTGCTGAATTGGAGGCAACAAATGAGACTTTGCTCGAAAATCTAAGCAGCGACAAAGATGCACTGCTTGAACAAAAACTCAATTTGGAAGCTGAAATTGCTCAAAAACAAAAGGTTCTTGATCAAAAAGAACAGGAAATTGCCTCCAAGGACGCTGTAATTGAAGGTAATGAGGAAGCCCTTGACCAAGCTAGAAAAGAAGCCGAAGAATTGGCAGCCCAACGCAGTGACATCGAACGTAAGAGGGAAGAATTGTTGCAAAGTAATGCGGCGTCTCAAAAAGAACTTGAATTACTGGCCAAAAACTTGGAGCAAGCTAAAAAGAAATCAGAAGAACTAACCATTCTGAAATCCAAAAAGGAAAAGGAAGCAGAAGCGGCTCGTTTGGAATTAGCGGCTTCGGTAGAAAGAGCGAAAGCCCAAGAACTTGCTGCCTCCGAAGCTAAAGCTTTGCTGATGGATGAAAAGAAACGTTCGGATGAACTGCTCGCCTCTACTGCCCAAATTAATAGCAAAATAGACAGCTTGAACAAAGGCCTTGATGGGGTTGGTCAAGATCTTAAATCCGTGGGTGAGGGGTTAGTCGGAGTAGGGGACAAAATTTCCACTGTTTCTCAGGATGTAAGTTCGGTAAAAGAGGGAGTATCCAAAGTTGGTAAGAATGTGCAGGAATCCGTCGATGTACAAAAAGAAAATTTCCGGAAACTTAATGAAAGACAAACTCGTTCGGTTAATGAAATCTTTACTCGGTACGAACAAAATAAGGTTACTCTTGAGCTTAACTACACTCACAAAACTGGAATCATGCAAACCAACAAGGAAGATAAATTCTCTATGGATTCCATCCTTATGGTTGACGGAAAATTTGTCTATGCGTTGGTGCACGCCAAGGACAGTCCATTCAGGGTAGATTACAGACCTCGTAAACTCGTTGCTGTGAGCGGTCAAATTTCAGGTTCCAAACTCAAGGCTCCTTTGCCTGTTAAAGAAATAGCTTTCATGGATGATCCTAGGATCATTATTGTTCCTTTGTACGCAAAACCAGAAGAATTGATTGCATCCTCTGGGTTGGAGCTTTTTCAGGCACCGGCTAATCCATTTCTTTTTGACGATGCCGTGGTTGTGGATGTTAAAAATGGCAAGTTTGGCCAAACCAAATGTTTGCGTGATGAGAAGGACGGTCGTTACATTGAGGTGGATGAAAGACACTTTTCTTTTCTTACCGGAGCCTTCAACCCTGGAAAAGGTGACTTGGTTTTCTCACAAAAAGCGGAACTGTTAGGCATTATGGTCAATGGTGATTACGCCTTTCATGTTAAGAACTTGGGAAGTCGCATTCATGGTGGATCTCGGACACTTCTCGGTTCCTCATTTGATGCTGATAAGACTAATTTACTTTTAAAAGATATGAACAGGAAGCTTTCTGGACTCGGTAAGAAGTTCAAATATTGATCTTTAAACGCCGACGGTCATTCGATTGATCGTACAAACAATAATTCGACAAGGCAGAGCAACTATATGCTAATCAATGCGATAAAAGAAAGAGGGTTTGCGAAAGGGATTTTGGATTTGCCAGACACCAAGGTTCCATGGCTTGCCACACTTGGATTGATTATTGTTGTCTATCTTTTGAGTTTCTGGGTTCGCCTGGAATGGATAGACTTCGCTCAGGCGAGTTATCTTGACGAGCAAGGTGAAAGAAACTTTTTGCGTCCCAATATGGTTAAGGACGGGGTTGCTTTACCCAACACCCACGATAGCTTTTATTTTGGTAGCATTGTGCAGAAGGCTGCTCTGGGTATGCATAAGGAAAATAACTTACTTCCTGGTGTTTATCAAAATGGCATGATCACAGCCCTGCCTTATTGGTTGATCAATCTATTTCCACATCTTTCGATTGAACATCTGCTTTTGTGGTTACCTGTATATATCTCGGGACTTGTTTGTATTCCCATTGTTTTGATTGGCAATCTTTACAGGTGTACGCTTTGGGGTTTTGCTGCTGCATGTTTGGCTGTAATAACTCACAGTTATTACAATCGTACTCTTGCAGGGTATTATGATACCGATATTTTTGCCATTACATCACCGGCGTTCTCAGTTTTCTTTCTTTTGGCAGCTTCCCGTAAACAATCGATACGATATTTACTCGCTGGTGCCATTTCCTTAATTCTAGGTAGGTTCTTTTATGGATCGATCCAAGCAATTACCTGTTCGCTGTGCTTGGGCTTCATGGGTTACCGCATTGGACTTTTAATTTTTGATACATGGATTCATCGTGAGGATAATTCCAGCCTTTTAGAAAAACTGGGCAAGGGATTGATGGACCCTTTTAGTTTTTCATCTGTTTTTATCATTTCTTGGATTTTATATGTAGAGAGTTGGTCTTCTGGTGCGCTGGTTGAACAAAACCCTAAACTATTATTTTTTGCATTGGTTTTACCAGTAACTTTACTGCTCGCTTCTTTCACATCGATAAGATTCAAAATTTCTGATTTACGTATATCATTTATGCAATCTAAGTTGTTGCCGTTCTTGGTTTTATCAACTTTGGTTACCGTAGGAGTTGGGGTTATCCCTTTCATTAATTATGGCCCATTTGCAGGGACTTGGTCAAAAATTACCGGAAAATTACAAAGCTATTCAGTGGTTGGGAAAACTGGAACAACCATGGCATCTGAAGTAGGAGCTCTCAAGTTTTTGGATGTCAAAACAACCATTCGTGAGGCTAGTAAAATTCCGCATGAAGTCGTACGAAACCGTATCCTCGCAGATACGCCGACTTGTTCCTGTCCCCGTTGTATGCCGGGAGGCTTAAAAAATGCAGGATTTGTGGTGCCTGCATCTATCCTTGGTTTAATCGGCATGGGTTTGCTTATTTTAAGGTATTGGGAATTTTGTATCACTCTTCCTTTCCTTGCGATTGCATACAATTGTTTCAAAGGAGCTGTTGGCTTGAGGTTTACCGTGCATGTTGGGAATTATGCCGCCATTGGGTTAGTTTTTTTGCTAACTGTTTTAGTTTGGGGGGGCATAAGGCTTCTTGCAAAGAAACGCTTGCAGAATGATTTGTACAGACAAAGAGCAGGTTGGGTGAGTTGGGGAGTGGTAGCACTTTTGGTTGCTTGGTTTGCCACCCCAAATTTACAACATGCTGCTAATTATCATTCCCATGTGGTTTATCCAATCAAAACCATGGAGGTACTTGAGGAACTAAATAAAGCATCAGAACCCGAGGACTTTGTTGTTACTTGGTGGGATTATGGTTCTGGGTGTTGGTACTACGGCAATACCCGAACTTTTACATCTCCCGCGCATCAAACTGTGGACAATTTTCTAAGCTCAGAAATTCTTCGATCCACTTCAGATTCCCGAGCTTATAATCTTTCACGATTAAAGACAGAGTCTTATGTTCGTTTACAGGAGGAACGTAGTCGAGAGGGAACGAGCGATTATTCAACGGCAGTCCAGGCAATGTTTCAGGACGGTTCTCCCCAACAGGTTTTTTACCAAGGATTTTTGGCAGATGCTGCTAAACCTGAATTTCTTCTTCCTCCCAAAACTCGGGATACTTTCCTGTTTTTACCTTATGAAATTTTAAGGATTTTTCCTACCATTCTTAGCTTCAGTTCTCGAAACCTTTATTTTTCCGGCAATTCAGGGAGTAATGCTTCCAATATCAGTGAACCACCAATGAAAATTATTCGAGGAGGCAGAAGGGAAGGAACATCATATGTTTTTGATGGGGGTTATCGATTGAACCGAAGAGGTGACTTGCTCGTTGATGGTGCTCAAAAAGGAATTATTTCTTATGGTCAAGTGTTCGAAGTTGATCCACAAGGCGGACCTGCTCGAGCAGTTGATTCAGTCTCCATTGATGGTTTGAAAATTGCATTAAAGTATAATTCCTCGGTCGGTCGACGATTGGTTCATATTCCTCACCTCAATGAGTTGATTATTCTTTCAGCAGATACCTTTCGCTCATCTTTTGCACGGCGCTACCTACTTTCCCGGTTTGTTTCTGAAGTTTATGAACATCCTTTGTTTGCAAAAGGAGCAGACCCAAGAAAGCAGCCCTTTTTCGCACAGGCAGACTGGGTGACCAGCCAAGGGTCCAAAATTTTCCTAAACATGAGAGGAGGTTACCGTATTGAAGCCGATCTGAGTAAGAATTCTGCTATTTTGCCCGGAGTTTCTAAACCCGTTGAATTTTCCTTTCATCGGAAATTGCATGATCAGACAAATTACAAGCTTATGAATATCCCTTCCGTTGAAAAACAAAATGCTCGTTTTCACTTGATTCAGACAAGTTTGCCTTTTTTTAGCTCAGATCGAGATCAAACAATATCGAGTGATGGACAAACTGTCGCAGAATTTGCTAAGACTCATAATATTCCCCCACATGCATTGGCTCAATACAATGATTTTAAACTAGACCATGTCTTTGCCAAAGGCGATAAAGTAAGGATTCCTGGAAAGGGCTATCAACTTGGACAAGCTTGGTTTTTTATGGACGAAGAAGCTTTTAGAAGTGTACTTGTCCAAGGATACTTTATGGAGGATTTAAACAATAAATATTTTGAAAAGGTTTTCGCAAATGCGTGGGGAAAGGTTTTTAAATTGAAGTAAGTAATTTGCGGAATCTTAATTTTATCAATTATCATTAACTTATTGATGTATTTTTTTTGTTGTTAGCGCTAATGTTAGTTATCTAAGATAGTATTATGCACCAATTCAGACGATTTTTCATTCTGGCTGTCTTGCAGCTTCTAAGTTCTGTGTGCTTGTTTGGTATTGATTCCAAGGGGGCTATCATTATTGCCAACATTGTCGGAGAGGTTGAGGTTCTGAACAACGCTACCCAAACACCATTGTCTTCGGATAAAGTTATTACCGGGGGAGTTTTGTTTGATGGGCACACCATCAAAGCTGGAAAGGGTTCAAAAGCCATTTTACTGATGTCAAGTGGAACCATTCTCACAGTCCGTGAAAACTCCTCCATTAACTTGAAAAAGTTCGCCCAGGAACCTTTCACTCCTGGGGATAAAAAACTTTCTGAACTCAAATCGGAGCCTAGCCCATCTGAAACCACCGTTGAAGTTGAGAAAGGCGATTTGATTTTTAACATCAAAAAGTTGGATAAGAACTCGAATTTCGATATAGAATCCCCCTTGGGAACCGCGGGAATTCGCGGAACTGCCGGTTCTGCTGGTACTGATAAACTAACTCTTACCGAAGGTGCTGTACAAATCACACCCATCGGAGGCGGAGTCCCTGTTCCTTTGGGCGCGGGCCAAACCATCGCACCAGCACCTGGAGGAGGATTGAACACTCAGCCTGCGAGTGCTGAGGACATGAATAGTATTAACTCAGAAAATGCAGAAGCAGAGTCTAACACAGCAGATGTCTCTATGGAGGATGCTGCATCCGCTCAATCGGAGGTTGAGGAAGAGTCTGCTGCGGAAGAAGAAGCTGCTGCGGAAGAAGAACCTGCGGAAGAAGAGGCCGAAGAGGCTGCCGAAGAAGAAGCTGCGGAGGAGGAAGCCCCCGCTGAAGAGGAAGCCCCTGCTGAGGAGGAAGCCCCTGCTGAGGAGGAAGCCCCTGCTGAAGAACCTGAATCTGCACCTGAAGAAGAAGCCCCCGCTGATGAACCAGCTCCTGTTGCGGAAGAAGAAGCCCCTGCAGAAGAGCCATCTGCTCCAGCCGAACCAGAACCGGCAGCTGAACCAGAACCCACTGCTCCAGAAGAAGCCCCTCCTGCTGAACAAGCTTCTGCACCTGTAGAACCTGAAGCTGCTCCGGTAAGTGAACAAGCTCCTGTAGAGGTAGCCGCACCTTCTTCAGAATCCATTCGGGAGTCTGACCCCACAATGAGAGAAAAGCAGAAAGGTAATGATGACCTTGATGCTAAGGAAGCAGCAATTAAATCAGCCTTGATGGCAGCTGGTGTCGATGAAGACCAAGCCTCTGCTGGAGCTTCCTTTATTGGTGAATCTTCTGATACTGATAATTTCCAAATTAACCTCGATGATATTAAAAATAGTACTGCTGATGAGTTAAAAGAAGCAGCTGAAAATGTTTCTTCTGGGATTGATCCTGCTGTTGCTGATGCTTTAAAGAGGCTCAAGAGGGACTTCCCCTCCTTTTCTTCCCTTTTCGAAAAGTACAAAGACCATGCCATAGGTATTCTTGAACTTGTCTCATCACAATCCACAAAAGCTCGGCAAGTCGCTTCTTTAAATGATCAAGTTTTTGCCTTATATACAGATGCGGAGAATAGTGCTTTTTTTGAGGAGGAGATTGGGGTTGATGATGGTGATGCCTTTCGTGATCTACTGATTGATGATCCTGTCTTTTTCTCCAAGTTTTTACCAGCACTCAAAAAGAACCCTAGTCTCCCACCTCTCCTATTCTCTGAGTTAGCTAAGTTATCCCTGACCGATTCTGAATTAAATGAAGTCCTCTCTGATGTCGGCGAAGGTCCCGGTGATGCCTCTCCATCGGGTAACCCCCCTGCAACATCTTCGCTCAATCTTTCTCAGGAAGCTGAAATGCTTCACCTATTGCAAGATCATAAGATCTCTCCTGAGACCCTAGACGAAACCTTATTCATTTCATCTAACAATTTTGTGGCGAGTGTGTTTTTTGATGATGTTGTACAAGCTTATGCAGCGATGAGCCAATTGGAGGATTCTTTAACTAAGGACACTGCCGATCCTGTCATCCTTGATAGCATCGACTCCATTCAGAATTTCTCCAAGGTGTCAACAGACTCGCAGAGCGACTCAACTGACGATGAAACTTTTATCTTCGGCGGTCGTAATGTTAGTTTATCTGGAGGTAAATATCCGGTGCTCAAAACCCCCGCTTTAATTGCTGCGTCCGAAAAACTTACTCTTCTTGGAGATTTGGTGTTCCAAGGAGATGAGAAGAGTGAACTAACCTTCCTCTCATCCGGTTCAATTGATACTACTGATTTAACCAGTATTTCTCACCCTGGAAAACTGGGCTTTGGTTCCTTTGCCTCCCTGAATATTGAAAATGTTAGCCTAACTGCCTCTGAGATACATCTCCGGTCTTTGGATAGTATTATTCTAAAAAACACAAACCTCGTTACTAACTCTACTGGTGTGGATTTTATTCATTTAATGGCTGTCAGTGAAATAAATGCAGAGCAGTTGTCTATCCAGACTAGAGAAATCATCATGTCTGCAATGACGATTAATCTGATTGGTGTTAATTTTCCATCAGATTCGATTGTTGAGTTGAATAGTGCTTATGGAGGCATTGGTGGTAAATATCCTAATTTTGGATCAAAGCAATATGGGAGAGTTAATTTCATCGAGGGTGTAAGATACGGTGAAAGTTTGATCAACAGTGCATCTGCATTTGATGCTACTGGAGTAAATATTTCCATAGGGAAATTGCAGTAAAACTAGCCCAATTTCTTTTAGGAATTGCCGACATGCTGCTGTTTATAAAGAATACAAGAATGCTTAGGAGTCTTTTCTTTTTTTGTTATCTATTATGCTGGTTAAATGTTGTGGGGCAGGAATCGTCCAACACATCAAACAAATCTGATTCTCAAGAAAGTGTTCTTCCATCGGATTTCTTTGCTGGTGCTTTAGCGGATGCTACATCTATTAGTGAAGAATCAAGCAAGCAGAGATTAATAGATGTGAAAAGCACCACACTTTCACCAGCTTTAGCGTTTGGGTCATCATTTAAATATATCAATAATCCTGAAAAAAATTCTCTTTTATCTAGAAAAAGAGATGGTTCAGCATTGGATGTAAGCCTTACCTTTACTATGGGCTTGGGTGAGTATGGACTTTCTGATTTTGCGGTTACAGCACCATCTTTTATGTTTATGAAGATGAGGACCTACAATGATCCTAACAAAGACTTTGGTCGGGAAATGGAAGCATATGATGTTGCAGTTCAAATAGCAGGCTTATCAATCCCATTTGTATTACCCTATGATTTTACGGCAACTCTTGGGCACACCTATGTGGTTCCTTCACAGTTTCGTAATGCCGACAACATACTTTCTTATTCGAATACACCAAATTTCAACATTGCTCGCCCCATTGCTCTTCCAAATGGGGATGTACTAGCTATAACGACGGGCGTAAGCTATACTTTTTCTGAGGGTGATTCTTTAGAGGAGAGTTTGAAATCAGCCGGTTTGCCTGTTTCATTAATCAATTCCATTGCAACCGTTGAGGCAAATTCTGCATCTCCTTACAACTTGCAAAATGGTTTTAGTCACAGTGTTGGTCTCTCTTACCCAAAACCGCTTAATGAAAAACTGACAGTTACACCCAGTCTGAATTACTCTAAAATGCATTATGACAAAGGATCCAATGATGGTCGGAAAGATACAACCTATGTTGCAGGGCTTACTGCAGCATATAAAGTAAATGATTGGATGAATGTTACCGGACTTGCGAATTATACGATTAAGAAGACCAATGGTAATCTGTCTCCCGAGTTTAAAGATTTTGTTGGTGGTATCAGCGTTGGGTTCAGTCATTCTTTCTAATTTGTGAAAATGAAAATGCCTCTTAAAGGCATTTACATATTATTTCTTGGGGTATTTTTTTTGCTTACTATTTCTTGTCGTCCAAGCGAAAAAAAAACCATCACTCAGGAGCAAGCAAATTCCCTAATCAAACAGGCAGATGGTGACTTGTCTGAACAAAACTATCTCGCCGCATTACAAGGCTTTGAGTCTGCTCTGGTTTACTATAAAAATTTTCAACCGAATGGTAGTAAAGTCGATGAATTAAGCGCAAAAATTAGGCAGACTAAGGCGATGTCCTTGGTAAGCCATTTTCAGGCAGTCGAAAATCAAAATGAGGATGATGCAGATAAACAACTTTTGCCTAAAACATTGGAAGCAAAAGATTTTAGAGTTTTACAACTTTATGGAAATCCAGTGTTAAAGAGAAAATGGACAGATCGTAAACTTCAAAAAAGCGGTGAGTTTGTGGGGAAAGGAAGAAAGTTCACCCTTTTTCTCAAAGATGGAGTGGAATTATTCTTAGATAATAAACATCATCAGACTCTACGATCTTGCGGACCAGCCGGTTTCACTCTTTGGGAAAATTCAGTTACTGAAATATCTTCGGGAATTTATTTGATCTCGGGGAAAAATCTTCCCGCAGAAGGATGGTTTTTTTCCTATCCTATTGGTCAATTTTACTTAAGAGCAGATGAAGCTTTTGCTGTTATGCTTGAAACAACAACGAATGGTGGTTGTAAAATCATTAGTTTAATTGGCACCACTGAGTTGATTATGGACAGTGGAGTGCGATCTATAATCTCTCCAGGAGAACTTATTTTTTTGATGAGGGATGAATTTAGTGTAAAGATGAATATCGAACTATCCACTTTTATAGGTACTTCTAAACTTTTTTCAGAGTTTGCTTCACCTCCCCCGATGCACAAAAAAATGAGACAACAGGCATTAATTCAAGCATTGCGTACTAAGAAGCATTATCGGGCGTTGGTGGGTGATGCAAAAACGCTTGATGATTTTGAGGTACAAATTTTAAAGGAGGAAGATGCTTTTAAAGATTCAGGAGATTGATTGCATGGTTGACCATGAGTTGGTCAAAGAAGATGCTATTGAACAGTAAAAAATGTTTTTCCGAACTTTCAGGCACCCTCTTTTTATTCTTTCATTTCTTGGGCTTTCCTTTTTTTTTCCCTTGATTGGATTGGCCAACCCTGAACGGGATGCTCTCATCGAAGATCATTACCAAAGAGGATATGATCTTTCGGAGAGCAAGGAATTCTCAAGGGCTCTTTTGGAACTCAATCTAGCAATGAGGCACATGCGGCATCTCCCTAGGCATCCCCGTAGAATAGAGATAGAGAAGTTAATTTTAAGGACAAAGGAACGCATGGTGTTGGAGCGATATTTGCAATCAAATGAATCCTCTATCAAAAAAGATGATCATTTACTCCCCCTGAAATTTGAACCCGATCATTTTCGTGTCCGGCAAATTTATGGAAAGGTGTACATCCGCAAGATTTGGAAAGATCGAGAAACAATTACAACAAAAGAATATATTGGAGAAGGCAGGCAGGTTTCCACACTTCCCCACGCTGGTATCGAATTGGAAGAGTCCCGCACCCAGGGTTTTATTTTACGTGCAGTAGATGCTGCTGGATTATCTCTTCTATCCTCTAATTCACTGGAATTACATTCCGGTTGCTTTTCAATATGTTCGAATAAATATATTCCTGAACTCATGCTCAAGTCGAGTTCAGCAAACCTTTCAGTCTCGAGCAGACAGCCTTTTGCATTGTTTGTTGAGGTGGGAACAGATGGACATTTGCACGCCACCTCCCTATTGGGGGAAATTAAACTACAAAATGGTGATGATCTGGTGCAGATTCTTCCTGGCGAAAGATGTGAGTCGACTCAATATGGGCTTAATCAAATTGATGATATGGATTTGGGGTCACATTTTTTGCGATCTAAACTCCTAGGGAAATTTCAAAACCCTCCCATTTTTTACGGTCAACTTGTTCAACAAGCACGAATTCAGATTCGTCGATCAAGAGTTTCCTTGGAATGATAGATGAACTTTGCTTGGCGGAAAAAATCGAATCATCTCGAGACGATTAACGATTCTTCATCTAAGCCATGAAAAGAAAACAGCGAACTATAGCTATTTTCTCTACAATTTTTTTCTGCGTATTTTTCCTTTTTTTGATTGGCTGCTTTTCCACTCACTATGATCGAACCGAAAACTTTTCGTTTCTCTGGAAGGTTGGGGACTTAAGGAATGCGGAATTAGAAGCAGCTAGGTTGGCAAGAGAAGGACCGAAGAGAGATCGTATGCTTTATTACTTGGAGCAAGGAGCTGTTGCCCGCATGCATGGTAATACCGCCAACAGTATATCTGCGTTGCAGGGAGCTTCTCGAGAGTATGATCGGTGGTACGGTCCGCATTTGTACACTCAGACCCGATTAACAGAGGAGTTTTTATCCACCTTAGGTTCGGCGGAATCTAAGCCCTATAAATCAAGGATTTATGAGCGGGTAATGTTAAGGACTTATCAAGCTCATAACTATTTACTGGCAAAAGATTATGGGCGTGCTCGTGCAGAAATTTTTAAGACCCGCCAGGCAATAGAAGATACTAAGGATATATGGAGCAAGGAACTTTCTGCTGCTCGTGAGATGAGTAAGAAAAAACAAGTCGATCTTACTAGCACCCTTAATGCAAAGGGTCTACCTTCCGCACTTCGTGAAGAAGGTAAAACAATCAATGCCTTGATCACGCCTGAAATTCCCAAGTTTATAAACCCAGCATCCCTTTATTTTGAAGCCTTGTATTTCCTTCATGGGGCAACACAAAGAGAGGATTTTACCAAGGCCGAGTATTCCTTACGTATACTGAGCTCGATTTACCCTCAAAATCAATGGATTGAAGAGGACTACAGGGCGGCAAAGGCGGGAACTCGCCCAACTGAGAAAACTGTTTATGTCTTTTTTGAAACTGGGCGGGCTCCCGTAAGAGTCGAAAAGAGGTTCGATCTACCTTTGTTCTTTTTCTCCTCCACCTCCCGTGTCCCTTATCTGGGCATTGCTTTTCCAAGTCTCCGGTTAAATGATCAATATTTGAAAGATGTGAAAGTATTTCCGTCCAATGATCAATCGAAAGCGGTAACCACCAAATTATTGGCCGACATGGATGGGATTGTTGCTCAGGAATTTAACGAATATTTCGACATTGAATTATCCAAAGCGATCACAGGAGCCTTATCCAAGGGTGGATTGCAGTACTTAGCCACCAATTCGGTGCGTTCTGAGAATGACCTTGCCCGTGCAACTGTCGGGGCTGGTGCGGGCATGCTCGCACATGCAACTACCCGGGCAGACCTTCGTTCCTGGAGCACCTTACCAAAGCAGGTTAGGTTTTGTAAGATTCAATCCCCGAGGGATCTGAAGTTGACCTTGAGTGGAGTTGGTACGAATTTATCCACATCTGTGAACCTTGAAAATAAACAGACCCAATTGGTATGGATACGAAGTATATCTGCGTTTACTCCCTTACGGATAGTTGGTGTCTGTCCACTTTCTCAAAATTAAAACTATGAAGACTTATATCCAGAAATCTTTTTTGATTTTGTTGTTTTCTTTACTTTTTATTCTTTCGGCGTGCTCACATAAAGGAAAAGTTGATACGGTAAGCAAGGCAGACCCTCGGGACAAAAGTGCACAACCGGAGATAAAAAAAGTTGAGTTCGGTGGCGAGTTGGAAAAAAACCTCGAAGTTGTTCGTATAACCCAGGGTAAAGCCGATGGGAATCTTCTGCGTATGCAAGTGGAAATAAAAAACTATTCCTCTAAAGATGTTCAATTTACCCATAAAATTGAATGGTTTGATGACGATGGATTTTGGGTAAAGGACACTTCGCTTGTATGGAAATCCTTGATGATTCGTCCCAAAGAATCCAAGATGATTGAGTCCATTTCTACCCGTCCGGGAGTTTCCGCTTTTAGGCTAAAGATTCAACCTGCAAAAAATCCATGAACCGTCTCTTATTTAGTATACCACTCATTCTTTCATTCCTTTTCTTTTCTTGCGGAGAACGCAATCCAGTCGGTCGGGCAGCCGATGCACGTTACCTCGAAGATGGGAGCAATAAGGGACTTGTGAATTTGGATAAAATTAATGCTCAGGATTTCTCTCGGGCGGCCAATCAGTTGGTAACCGATTTACTAGGCAGTGGCAGCCTAACTCAGGCACCATTACAGCCAGCGATCCTTCACATCGGTGAGATTCGCAATGATACCCAGACTTATTTTGATACGGATCTATTGCTTCAGGGGATGAAGCGTGACTTGCTTGCTAGCAAGAAGGTGCGAATATCCACAACTGCGGGACCGGAGGGGAAGATTGCTGACTCATATGCGGACACAGTACGCAAAGAACTCGGTGCTGATGGTGATAAACAGATCAATCGTCTACGTCCTTACTTTTCTTTGTCAGGGAAAATCATTGAGGAAACTTCAAGGGTTGAGAAAGTAACACAGAAAGACTTTTACTTTCTCCTTACCTTGACTGAATTAAACGGTGGAACCGGAGTTTGGTTTGGACGTGAATTGATCACCAAGCAAGGTAGTCGTGGAGCGATCGGTTTTTAAACAGATTTTTTCCAACGGGGAAGGAACTTAGGACATAAGTCTTCTAGTTCCTTTAGTCTTGCTCGGTTTACTAATTGCTCAGGATTTCCTGTACAATCAATCAAATCACCACGCTGTAAACTAAGAAGTGTTTTTTGATCTTCCTTGAGTAAGTTTCTTCTCTGCCATTCGTATTCCCGTTCGATTCCATCGACTCCCACTCCCCATAGAGACAGGGTTCCCTTACGCTTTCGTACGGGAGAAATGATTCGAAATATGCCCGATTTTTCAGGTAATGTCTTTGGGCGTATTCGAGAAAGGATGGACATACCAAACTTCACTTCCCTGATTTCCAGGTTCAAGTGATGATTGATTTGCTCGACCCTTTGTGGAGGCGTGCATGGGCGCACTTCATGGCTAAAATATTTACTTTGCGTTTGCCAGAGTGGGCAGGGCATACCGTTGAAGTAGGGTGCCTGAATAAATAAGCGATCATTCCCCTCAACCGCATGGGCACAAGCTCCTTGCAAGGACCTGCAGACATCCCCTTCTGCCGGCTCGATCAATAGAAGTTGTCCACTGTCTTTAAGTAGGTTGCCTAACTGAATAATTGTATCGGCTCGTTCTTTTTCTTGAGCCCCTTCCCAGCATTCATTTAGGGCATAACTGGAAAGAATAAGGTCGTATCCTCCCTTGGCTGGATGATTGTCCAAGTGCCGAAGGTTCTTTCTTTCGGTCAATACCCGGGTGTCTGGCCACAGATGATTAGCTTCCCGGTGAATGCGCCGTAAGAAGGACAGGCTCTTGCCAGAATAATCCCAGGCGTCTAAAGCGATGGGATTACGGATTCCCCATGCTCGTAGATAATAGAGCACGGCGAGTGAACTTGCCCCGGTTCCGCAGCCCAAGTCCAGAACCCGTAGGGGGCCCTTGCCTGGTGCCCGCCAACCACGATAGTCAAAGGCTTCAGCCAAGGTATATCCGCAAGCGCCAAAGGTGCGTGGGGAATAAAAGTTTCCATAGGCAAGAATGGATAGATCCCGTGCTCCATAAGATGAGGGGTCAAAGTCTCTTGTTTTATTAAATCGGTCGCTTTGACGGACAATTTCTTGGCGTAACAAATTGAGGATGCGTTCCTCTCCCTGCTCTGGCCATTGCTGAATGGTTTGTTTCCACCACCAATCCTCTAACTCTCTAGGGTAGGGAGGCAGAGTGATGGTTGGCTTCATTCGGTCGGGTTGGAGTGATGGGCGGTTGTAACCAACCCTCTATTTAAATGAGCCTCCGTTTATTTAGAACTTTCCCCCGTAAACTGCACTGTCACCAAGTTGTTCTTCAATGCGGAGTAACTGGTTATATTTGCAAATACGGTCAGTGCGGGAAAGAGAGCCGGTTTTAATCTGTCCAGCATTGGTAGCCACAGAAATATCAGCAATAGTAACATCTTCTGTTTCTCCGGAGCGGTGAGAGATCACCGAAGTGTATTGTGCTTCCTTTGCCATTTCCACAGCGTCAAATGTCTCGGTGAGCGAGCCGATTTGATTGACCTTTACCAAGATAGAATTGGCTACACCTTGATCGATTCCCTTCTTCAAAAAATCTACATTGGTCACGAACAGATCATCCCCGACAAGTTGCACACGGTCTCCAATGGCATCGGTCAATTTTTTCCAACCATCCCAATCATTTTCATCACATCCATCTTCGATCGAACGAATGGGGAATTTGTTTACCAATTCTTCATAGAAGGCGACCATCTCGTCAGAATCCCGTTCGGAACCATCGCTTTTTCCAAATACATATTTTCCTTTTTCCTTGTCGAAAAATTCCGATGATGCCACATCGAGTGCGAATTGAATCTCGTCGCCTAGTTTGTATCCCGCATTTTCTACGGCGGTGGAAAGAACTTCCAAAGCGGCAACATTACTTGCAAGGTTAGGAGCAAAGCCTCCTTCGTCCCCTACGGCAGTGGAAAGTCCTTGGTCCTTAAGCACCTTCTTGAGTGAATGAAAAATTTCACAACCCATACGCAAAGACTCTCTAAAAGTCGGTGCCCCAACCGGCATAATCATGAACTCCTGAACATCGATGGGTGCATCTGAGTGGGATCCTCCGTTCAGAACATTCATCATCGGGACGGGCAAAACTTTTGCATTGGGACCACCTAAATATTTGTAGAGTGGTAGTCCGCAGGCTTGGGCAGCGGCATGAGCGGTAGCCATGGATGCACCAAGGATGGCATTTGCTCCGAGAACTGATTTGTTTGGCGTTCCATCTAACTCAAGCATCGCCCGGTCAACTGCGGTTTGATCAGTGGCATCCAAACCAACCAAGGTTTCAGCAATTTTCTCGTTCACATTGTCAACCGCTTGAGAAACTCCTTTGCCTAAGTAACGGTTCTTTTCTCCGTCCCGCAATTCGATCGCTTCGTGCTCTCCGGTACTTGCTCCCGAAGGGACGGCAGCCCGGCCAAATGCTCCTGAACTTAATTCAACCTCCACCTCAACGGTGGGATTGCCGCGTGAATCAATAATTTCTCTTCCGTGTACTTCGATGATGTGTGTCATGTTGAAAAAATTCTCCTGTGAATTGGGTATGATTAAAAGATGATCGAAAGGGAGATCATGTCTGATGTGGAAATTTTGTCAAAATTCTTTGAAGTTCATAACAGGGGTCATCTGTCTCGCAATTTTTCAAGAAGGTCAATAAGTTGGGCGGTTTATAAATAAAAATGGCTAAGCAAAAGAATGCAATCTCTCCAACCCGGGAAGAAGATTATCCCGAATGGTACCAACAGGTGGTGCGAGCCGCCGATCTTGCGGAAAATACTCCGGTACGTGGATGTATGGTAATCAAGCCATGGGGCTATGGAATTTGGGAAAATATCCGTGATGCTCTCGATGGAATGTTTAAAGAGACGGGTCATAAAAATGCTTATTTTCCTCTGTTCATTCCTAAGAGCTTCTTGCAACGTGAAGCCGAACATGTTGATGGTTTTGCCAAGGAATGTGCAGTGGTCACTCATTCCCGTCTTGAGGCTGACAAGGATGGCATACTACAACCTGCAGGTGAATTAGATGAACCCTTGATAGTACGGCCGACTTCCGAGACGATCATTGGGGAACTTTTTGCCCGCTGGGTACAATCTTACCGTGATCTTCCGCTGCTTATCAATCAATGGGCCAATGTTGTCCGCTGGGAAATGCGCCCCCGTCTTTTTTTACGCACCGCTGAATTTTTGTGGCAGGAAGGACATACTGTACATGCCACAGCTGAGGAAGCGATTGAGGAAACCCATCTGATGCTTCGTACCTATGCGGATTTCGCAGAGAATTGGCTAGCAATGCCCGTATTGCGTGGCGAAAAGACCGAGGCCGAACGTTTTCCGGGTGCAGAAACTACTCTTTGTATAGAAGCGATGATGCAGGACCGTAAGGCTTTGCAAGCGGGAACATCCCACTTCCTTGGGCAAAATTTTTCTAAGGCTTGTGGAATTAAATTTCAGGGAGTGCAAGGAAAGGAAGAGTTGGGATGGACCACTTCTTGGGGGGTATCCACCCGTTTGATCGGGGGTATGATCATGACTCATGCTGACGATGACGGTTTGATTGTACCTCCCCGGGTTGCACCCACTCAGGTGGCCATACTACCTGTCACCCCAAAAGAAGATTCCCGTGTACAAGTTTTGGAAGCCTGCGAGGCATTATCCAAGGAGATTAATGAATGCACCGCTTTTGATTTGCCTGTACGGGTTGAAATGGATGACCGAGACTTGCGGGGTGGAGAAAAATATTGGCAGTGGGTCAAGAAAGGGGTGCCGCTTACCGTAGAGGTTGGACCACGGGACTTGGAAAATGGTACCGTTTTCGTGGGGCGTCGTGATTTGGGAGGAAAGCGTGAAGGAATGAAACGTGAAGAATTTATCTCTTCCTTGGAAGACACCCTTGTTGCCATCCAAAAGAATCTTTTTACTAAGGCTCAAGATTTTCAAAAAGAAAACACCCGCGAGATTGATAAACGCGAGGAACTTTACGAATACTTCACTGCAAAAAATTCTTCCAAACCTGAAATTCATGGAGGTTTTGCCCTTATTCATTGGGACAGGAACCCAAAGTGGGAAGAACAATTGAAGAATGATTTGAAAGTTACCATAAGGTGTATCCCTGAGGGAGTTTCTGTTCCCGGGACTTGTCTGTTCAGCGGACAAGCCAGTCCGGGTAGGGTAGTGGTTGCAAAATCTTACTGAAGTACAGGCTTCAAAGTACTTAACCAATTAAGGCTAAAAACCGGTAAAAGGCATGCAAGTCATTCGTTCGGTTAAGGAAATGAAGACTCGCTCCATGGACTTACGAAGGGATGGAAAGACTATTGGCTTCGTTCCAACCATGGGTTTCCTGCATGAGGGGCATCTTTCTTTGGTTGATTTAATTCGTAAAGATTGCGACATCCTACTCCTTTCCATTTATGTTAACCCTACTCAGTTCGGAGAGGGGGAGGATTTTGATAAATATCCACGCGACACTGAACGGGATCTAGAATTGTGCCGTAGCCGAGGTGTCGACCTAGTGTTCATTCCCGAATCGTCAGAAATCTATGCGGGAAATGCATCGACCTATGTGGTGGAGGAAGAAGTGGGGATGGGAATGTGCGGAAATGCCCGTCCCAATCATTTCCGGGGGGTCGCCACTGTGTGTGCCAAACTATTTAATCTTTGTCAGCCAAACTATGTGGTTCTTGGTCAAAAAGACGCCCAGCAAGTAGTGGTGCTTAAACGAATGATTCGCGATCTTCACTTTCCTATCGATGTAGTGGTTGGTCCAATTTTGCGCGAAGCGGACGGCCTCGCTATGAGTTCACGAAATAAGTATCTGCAATCCAAGCAACGAGAGGAAGCCCTACTTGTTTATCAATCAATACAGGCGGCCCAAAAAGTGGTCGAAGAAAAAGGCTCTTCCAATGTGGACCGGGTAAAAGCCGAGGTCTTGAATGTTTTGAAACAAGGCCGTTTACTACGGGTAAATTATGTGGATGTAGTCGACCGGGAAACCATGCGTCCGGAAAAAGAGATTGTTCAGGGCCGCTCCCTTTTAGCGGTTGCGGTTTGGGTGGACCAGGTCCGCTTGATTGATAACTTTTGTTTTTAGTTCCTTTTTTATGACCACTCAAACTAGACCTCAAAAAGAATACGATCTTGTCATCGTGGGTAGTGGGATTGCTGGGTTGAGCTTTGCATTGAAGGTTGCAGAGGCTGGATACCGGGTCGCCATTTTCACTAAAAAAACCAAGGCTGAGTCGAATACAAATTATGCTCAGGGTGGTATTGCCGTGGTTACCTCTGCAGGAGATGATCTGGACAAACATGTTCAAGATACTTTAGAGGCGGGGGATGGACTTTGTGACCCCAAGGTGGTCAGGCAAATATTGCAGGATGGTCCGGAACGAGTTCAGGACTTAATTCGCATGGGGGTAGAATTTTCCAGCCTGGAAGACGGTAGAATATCGCTCGGTAAGGAAGGCGGGCACAGCAAACGACGGGTTTTACATGTTAAAGATATTACTGGCAAAGCCATTGAGGATGCCCTGCTTGCCAATATTGCCGCCCAAGGGGTTGACTTGTTTGAACATTTCTTCGCCATCGACCTGATAACGGCCAAGAAGTTAAACAAGCTGGGCATGGGGGCATCCAAGGGCGACCGGGTGGAGGGCCTGTATTTTTTTGATGCTGAAGCAAACGAAGTCATTACCGTAACCGCCTCTGCGGTGCTCCTTGCAACTGGAGGAGCGGGTCAGACTTATTTGTACACCACCAATCCTTCCATCGCTACGGCCGACGGAATTGCCATGGCTTCACGGGCTGGATTGTCGGTCATGAACTTGGAGTTTATCCAGTTTCATCCGACCACTTTGCATTCCTTACAGGGCGATCGTTTTCTCATTACCGAAGCAGTGCGTGGGGAAGGAGCGAAATTAATTGATGCCCATGGAAAACCCTTCCTGAAAAAATACCACCCCCTTGCTGACCTTGCCCCCAGAGATGTGGTTGCCCGGGCGATTGATCGGGAAATGAAGAGATCGGGGGCATCCTGTGTTCGCTTGGATACTCCCAATATGAAAGTGGATTTTAAGGATCGTTTTCCAAATGTATACGAGAATTGTATGAAGCGCGGGATCGATCCGACGAAGACTCCCATACCGGTAGTACCAGCAGCTCATTATTCTTGCGGGGGAGTACCTACAAGTCTTGATTGTTCGACCAAACTTGCCGGTCTTTATGCTTGTGGTGAAGTGGCCTGCACCGGTTTACACGGGGCCAACCGTTTGGCCAGTAATTCTCTGCTTGAGGCGGTGGTCATGGCCCATCGTGGGGCAGAGTCTGTGTGTAAGTATTTGGCTGGGCAGAAAAAAAGATCAGTGGGCCTGCCCGAGTGGGCCGATGGAGATGTGCCAGCTTCTGACGAACGGGTTGTTCTATCCCACAATCTTGAAGAGTTGAAGCGTGCAATGTGGGACTATGTGGGCATTGTCCGTTCGACCAAGCGTTTGGAAAGGGCTCATGCCCGCTTGCGCAATTTACGGCGTGAAATTAATGAATATTATTGGAATGCCAAAGTGGATGTTCCCTTGCTTGAATTGCGCAATTTAGTCTGCGTAGCCGAATTGATCGTACTTTCTGCCCTGAAGCGAAAAGAAAGTAGAGGCTTACACTTTACCATTGATTACCCTGACCAGTCGGCCAAACCCAAGAATACACGAGTTTCCCCTCGTTCCTAGCCAACTTAATGGGGAAAAGTTTGGGCAGAATTGGGGTCGTCGGACCAGGTGCCATTGGTGGGTTTTATGGGGGAATGCTTGCACAAAGTGGAGAGGATGTTCACTTCCTCTTTCGTTCGACTTTTGATGATATTTTGCGGGGTGGATTGACCTTGGTTCACCACCGTGACGGGGGAAGGAGTGCAAAGGTGGAAAATTTACACGCGTATGATTCACCCAGTTCCTTGGGCCCGTGTGATTGGATAATTGTGGCGGTCAAGGCCACGGCAAATTCGGCCCTTGAAGATATGATTCGTCCAATGCTTGGACCATCCACCCGTTTGCTCACTTTGCAAAACGGAATGGACAATGTGGAAAATCTTCATCGTCTTTTTGGAGAAGATCGCCAGGTCATGGCCGGACTTTGCTTTACCTGTATTAATCGTACATCACCCTGTGTGATTGAAAGCCTCCTTCCTGGATATGTACAATTTGGACAATTAGGTGGGCGGCTGTCCAGGGATGCAGAAACCATGGTTCAAGCCTTTGAAGCATCTGGAATCAAGGTTCGGCGAGCAGATTCTTTGGACGATGCACTGTGGAGAAAACTTTGCTGGAATGTCCCCTTTAATGGACTTGCCATTGCGGCCGGTGGAATAACTACAGATTTAATTCTTGCGGATTCCAAACTCAAAAAAAGAGCTCACGATTTGATGCTTGAAGTCCAGCAGGCCGCCTATGCTCATGGGGTTGAGATCGAGGACTCCTTTTTGAATCGGCAATTTGAATTAACCGAGCCGATGGGGCCATACCGACCATCCAGTTTGATTGATTTTCTGGATGGTAAACCAGTAGAGGTGGATGCGATCTGGGGAGAGCCTTTGCGTCGTGGATTGGATAAGAAGGTGCCGATGCCGGAAACCGAAAAGTTATTGAATGAATTAATCGAAGCAACCGGAGTTGCAAAAAAGACTTAGCTAACGGAGGCAGGTTTGTCTATTGGCGGTCGACGATCAACCTCGAAGCCAAGAAAGCGAAAAAACCAACGGCCTCCCTTTTTTAAATCTTCTAGAATCAGGTAGAGGCAGGGCACCATTAATAGGGTGATAAAGGTCGCGAACATTACACCAAATCCAATAGCAATGGCCATAGGTTTAAGAAACTGTGCCTGTAAACTTTTTTCAAAAAGGATGGGCATCAAGCCGACAAAGGTAGTCAGCGAAGTAAGGAGGATAGGGCGAAATCTGGCCATCCCTGCGGTCTTTACTGCATCCAAAAGAAAGGTTTCTTTCGTTCGTTCGTTTACATAATGAACTAGGACCAGGCTATCATTAATGACCACACCAGTAAGGGCAACTAGCCCGAAGTGTGAAAGCTGGCTGAGAGGAAGTCCGAAAAGGTAATGTCCGAGGGTTGCCCCGATCAATCCGAATGGAATAACAGACATAATCAAAAAGGGTTGGAGGTAGGAACGGAAAGGAATAGCCAGCAGGGCGTAGATGAGAAACAGGCAAATTCCCCCAATGCGGGCAAGACCGGAGTCACTCTCTTCCTGTTCCTTTTTTTCTCCCACAAAGGAAAATTTTAACCCGGGATATTCCTGGCGGAGTTGAGGAAGGAAGTTTTTTGCCAAGTCACGCTCAATGCCAGGTACATCGGCTACCACCTTATCTGCAGAAGATCCCACATTGATTATCCGTGAACGGTCTGTTCTGGTAATCGTGGAAAAGCCTAAGCCAATTTTAATATCCGCCACTTCTTCCAAGGGAGCTTCCACACCACTGGGTGTACGCACTCTCAAATTGGAAAGGGCAGTCAGGCTTTTGCGGTCACTCAGAGGGTAACGTAGCATCACCTTGACCTCATCTCTGTTTCTTTGCAGGCGCTGAATTTCTTCACCGTAATAAGCCTGCCTGACCTGACGGCCAAGATCAGCCTGAGTAAGTCCAATTGATCGACCAGCTGAATTCAAACGGAGTTGCACTTCGCGTTTGCCCGCGGAAAAGGTATCCCGTTGATCAAATAAACCTTCGTAGGTTTCCAATTGTTTGACAAGCTTTCGACTGGCGAGGCTCATCTTATCGAGATCAAGCCCAGAGATTTCCACCTCCAATGCGGTACGACTGCCCCCGGCAGCCACATCCCCAAAAAACAATTCCTTTAGCCCTGGAATCGGTCCAATTTGTTCCCGCCAGAGAGCAGAAATTTGCGGGGCCGTACGCGTGCGCATTTCCGACTTTATCAATTCCACGCTCACTTCTCCCATGTTCGAACCAGATACAATATTTGATGAACTCTTTGGTCCGTCTGAAAAAGGCTGGGCACCCATGGTACGCATAACATAGCGAAAGGGATTAGGCTCTCCCATCTTTTCTAATTCTTCAATGACTTGTAGCCGTGCCTGTTCGATCGTATCCATTGCCTGTTCGGTAGACCGGGCGGGCACACCTTCCTGCATGTTGATCTTGACCGATATATAATCTGAGGGGACCGGGGGAACTCCTCGGATCGAGGGAACATGCCCGCCGACAATCAGACCAATAGTCACAGCAAATAGGCCAATGAAAAAAGCGAGGGTCAAGTAGCGGTATCTTAAGCAGGATTCTAAAAATGGCTGGTAGATCTTTTCGATGAACCGTTCAAGTCCTTGTGCAATCTTGTCTTGCAAGCGGGATAGGAAATTGCTCGGAGCTTGGTTGAAACGGCAAAGGCTTAAATGATAGGGGAGAATAAATTTTGACTCGATGAGCGAGAAAAACAGTGCCGGTATGACGACCAAAGGGATATCTTTGAGCAGTTTTCCTAACCATCCCGGAAGAAAGAGCAGGGGAACAAAAGCAACCATACTGGTAATGATTGCGAAGGTAACAGGCATGGCCACACGGTGAGTACCATCAATGGATGCGGCTAACGGACTTTTCCCACGCCTGCCCTGTGTGTATACAGATTCGCCAACCACAATGGCATCGTCGACCAGGATTCCAAGAACTACGATAAAGGCAAAGAGAGAGACCAAGTTGATCGAAGCGCCGATCACACCCATGGCAGCAAAGGCCCCCATGAACGAAATTGGCAGGCCGAGCGCCACCCAAAAAGCCAGGGATGGTCGCAGGAAGAGAGAAAGAACGAGGAAAACCAATAAAAGTCCCTGCGATGCATTATCAATCATCATTTGTAAACGTCCGCGCAGGTAATAAGAACTATCCTGCCAGATCGTCATTTTAACACCCTCGGGAAGATTGGGACGGATGGCCTCGACATAATCGCTAACTTTATCAGAGATATCCAAGGGGCTTTGATTGCCCACGCGAAAAACTCGTAGGGTAACTGCGGGTTGTTCGTCAAAAATGGTGTATAGTGCTTTGTCTTCGAACGCGTCTTTTACTTTCGCAACTTCTCCTAAAGTCACACTCGACCCATTTTCTGAGGGTAATAATTCAATGGCATCAAACTCCTGGCCATCCCGGGCTTTACCCATTGATCGAAGCAGGGTTTCACCCGCAGCAGTCCGGGCAACTCCACCAGGAACATCGAGCGAGGTTTGACGGAGGGTGCGAGCAACTTCGTCAAAACTAAGTCCATGTTCGCGCAGAGCGGATTCGGAAACCTCGATCCCAATTTGAGGTTTACGAATCCCGGCGATCTCGACCTGAGTGATGCCTGGAAGGTTAGTCAAATCATCCAGGGTTTGATCGGCTAATTTGCGTAGAGATTTTTCATCACAGTTTCCATGAATGGCAACCGCGAGGACACGCCTTTTAATGGTGGTCACTTCAACCATTGGTTTTTCCGCTTCTTCTGGCAGGGTAAGAATAGAATCAACCCGAACTTTTATTTCGTCAGCAAGCAGTTTGGCATCCCTTCCACGTTCTACCTGGACTGAGACCACTCCAAAGTTCTCGCGTGAATACGAGGTCATTTCCTTGATGCCAGTAAGGTCCCAGATTTTTTCTTCAATTTGTTTGCATATACCGTCCTCCACTTCAAGGGGTGCGGCTCCTGGGTAGGCCACAGAGATGGTGACGAGATCGAGGTCGAAGTCAGGGAAAAGCTCCATTTTCAACCCACGCACGGAAAAAATTCCCGCAATGAGAATGACCCCCATGAGGAGGTTGGCGGCTACTCCGTTTTTGGCAAACCAAGCAATCATTTATTTACTCCCGTTGGAATCGTTAGTCGGAATCTTTTCACCAGCTTGGAGGGGTTTGTCTTCTCCGACTACCCGAACCTTCATGCCTTCCGAAATTACTTCAATAGGAGTGGTGCAAACACGCTCACCGTTTTTGATTCCGCTACCGACCCATACTTGTCGGTCAGCCCGATGAAGAACCTCAACCTGGCGCGATCTTAAACCGTTTTTATCGTCCACTACTAAAATGGTGGTGAGATCCCGAAAGGCAGATTCCGGCAATAGGTAAAAGGGAACTTTCTTACCAATAAGTTTTAAATTGGAAAAGGTTCCAAGGCTCAATGGATTCTTGACTGGTTTTTTGGAAAAGGGATTGGCGAAGCACCTGTCAATTCGAGCGATAAAATTAGTCAACCTGGTCTTGGGGTCCACGATACCCTGGGATCGATCGATAAAACCAAAATGGGTTGCCTTTCCTTCACGATCCAAGGTTTCAACCTTTATTTTTGAGAGCTCGGAGTTAGAGCCATCGACAAAACCTAGGAAATCAATTTCCCTCTGGCTTAGTGAAAGGTCGATCTCTGCAGAATCGAGGGAGTAGACCTCGGCCAGGGCGGCTGAAGTTCCTCCCCCCACTCGTTGCCCACGGTCGACCATCGTACGGATAATCCGACCATCAAATGGGGCAAGTACTTTGGCACGGGATAGGTTTTTCTTGGCCTGCGCAACAAAGGCTCTTGCCGCATGAGTTTCTGCTTCTGCTTTGCGAATTTGAGGGATTCGTCGGACCAATTCTGAGGCTTGTGTCCAATCCCGGTCTCCCCATTCGCTCTTTGCTTGTTCGGCAAGCTCCTGCTCCTGAACCAATTGAAGCTGGGTGCGACGCAGGTTTGCCTCTGCCTCAGCGACATTGCTAAGCAGGTCAACTTCTTCGATTTTGACCAATAAATCACTCTTTCGGAAAAAACCACCTGCCCGAAATGAGGGAGCCAGATCCTGTTCTGTAAACGGAGCCACTGCTTCGATGATTCCTGGAACTTCCGCAATCAATGTGGTCAATGTACGCGGACGAACTACGCCATGGGTACGAAGGTTTGCGGGGAGGGATTTCTTTTCGGCCACCACGACTTCGACATAGGGAGATTCCCTTTTAAATTCACGGGGTTGCGGTTGGGGGCGCATCTGGATCAAGTACCAGGCAAACCAGACAAGCGTGGCAAGAACGAGTGGGGGAAGAATATATTTTCTCATGATTTTTCGGCCAATGGGGATAATCCCAAGGCTAAGTATAGATCAATTCGGTTGTGCAAGCGTTGCTTGCGTATATTAAAAGCCCGACTTCTAGCATCAAAGGCACGCCTTTGGTTTTCCAAAGCGTTAAAGATTGCCTCCACTCCGCGTTGGTATCTTTCCCAACTTAACTTGGCGGCTTGTTCAGAGGATTGAGCGGCCAGTTCGATTAACTTTTCTTGCTCAGCTAATCGAATTTCCGCGGCCAACAGGTTTTCAACCTCAGCAAATGCACGCAGTGCAGTGGAACGATATTGTCCCCAAGCTGCTGCTTGGATTGCTTTTGCTTGGCGCTGCGCTGCCCGCAATCGACCACCATTGAAAATGGGTTGGGTCAGGGAACCATTGATTCCCCAGGTCTGGAAGTTTTGATCTAACAAGTTTTCAAACTCATCGCTACGACTTCCCGGGCCACCGGTTAGGGCGAGTGAAGGGAAAAAGTTTTTTCGGGCGACCTGAAGGTCAAGGCCAGCACTAAGAGCTTTTTTCTCAGCAGCGAGCAAATCTGGACGTTGGGTTAAAGTTTGGCTGGGGGTAGGTATGGAAATCTGGGGATCAGGAAATTCTCCAATCTCTTCACTTAAATTTTGATCAAGGGTATTACTGGGGTATTTTCCTAATAAAAAATTCAGTCGCCTTGTGTCCGATTCAAGCTGCCCAGCAAGGGCGAGGCTTTGCGCTTGGGCGGTAGCAGCAATTGCCTGGGCAAGGTTTTTATCGAGGCCATTGGCAAGGCCCTTTTCATATCTTTCTTCTACGAAGGTTTGATTTTGGATGAATGACTGGGCACTTTTACGAGCAAGTCCGAGTTGTTGAGTTCCTTCAATCAGGTCGTACCATGCTTTGGCTGTTTGACCAGCCAGGGACAGGCGTGAACCCTTATATTCTAAGCTGTCCGCTTCAAATGCTCGTAGGGCTGAATCCCGGTTGTCAGCGAGTTTTCCCCACAAGTCCAATTCCCAACTGATATTAAGCCCTGAGGTAAAACTGTTGCTGGTAAAAGAAGTACTTCCGTTAGGTAGGTTGAAGCCAATAAGGTTCCGTTTCGAACGACTTCCAGTAACTTCTGCTTGTGCGGTTGGAAGAAGTTGAGCCCCTAGAATGGTGGCACGTTCGCCTTGAGCAATTAATCGTTCACTTAAGATCAATAAGTCAGGGTTCTCTGCCCATGCCTGCTCAATTACTTTAACAAGCGATTTCCCACCTAGAGTACGAGCCCAACCTGTTTCTGACAGGTTGGCGTCGATAGAAGAATGATTGGATTCCCAACTTTGCGGAGCAGGTATTTCCGAGACCAATTCTTTCTGAGCAAGCGGGGCGATGCATCCAATAAATAAAAAATGGAAAGCTGCAAAAAAGGGTGTGAGGAAAATAAGATTAGACTTCATTCTAAGAGGAGGCGTTGACGCCTTTAACAAAACCGTGAGTCACAAATCGGATCAAGCGGTCGATCATTTCGTTGACTTCTTCCTCGTTGCATTCTCCCTCCGTAAAGTCACCAAGTCGGCGATGTTGGGCTAATGAACCGAGCATGGACGAAACGGCAAGATGGAGGTGCCAGTGGATTTCCTTAGGTGGAGCGTGGGGGTACGCGAGAGAGAGTTCTTGGTGGTATAACTTGGCAATTTGAGAAAAAAATCTTTGATGCATGCGTTCAATGAAACTAACGGGTTCGGTAAAAGTACGGGCAACCAGTTGGGCGAGACTCCAGCGAGATTTGGAACTGCGGGCTATTTCTTCTCCAATGGGAAAAATTAAAGAATGAAAGATTTCGCGTGCAGAAGGTGCAGTTTTCCCGTTTCTTGCTTTTGCTTCATCTAAAAGTTCGATTCTCCGGGCATTTATTGGTTGAATACGTTCGCGCAGCATTTCCAGAACAAGGGCGTCCTTAGACCCAAAGTGGTAGTTAGCTGCTGCGAGATTCGCGTTCGCTTCAAGAGCGACCGAGCGCATAGTCAACCCATTGTATCCGTGCTGTGCAAATAATCTTGCCGTTGCATTGATCAACCGTTTGCGGGTAGATAACTTTGTTTTAACTATTTGCGAAGAGGATGAAATCACAGTACAGCAATTAAAACGCTTGTTTGAAAAAATACAAACCAATACCAATTATTTCATCATTATGGTAATGGAGTGGCAAGGGGGTTAATGGTTGACTTTAAGAGCTAGTTTTAGTTGTATTCTCAGCTTTTCCCAAATTTTCAAGTACTCACTCCGTTCGAATATGATTAAGATACGTTTGCAAAGGCATGGTGCCCGTCACGCCCCCTTCTACCGCATGGTAGTTACTCCATCGGAAACTCGCCGTGATGGCCGTTACATAGAGGTTTTAGGGACTTATAATCCCCAGTCCTCAGCCCGTGAACGCGAGCTCGATCTGAAGATGGACCGTATCGATCATTGGTTGGATGTGGGGGCTCAGCCAACTGATACCGCCAAAAGTTTAATCCGCCAGGGTCGTCTGTCACCCGAAGAGTGGTTAAAACGGACGGAAGCTAAGTCGGCAGCCAAAACTGCTCGCATTTCCAAGAAAAAAACACCTGCTCCTGTAGCCGAAGCTCCAGTGAAAGAAGAAGCCAAATCTGATGAAGCTCCTGCCGAAGAGGCCAAGGAGGAACCGAAAGCAGAAGAGCCAGTTGCTGAAGCCGAGGAGGCTAAGGAAGAAGCTGTAAAAGAAGAAGCCAAAGCTGAGGAGGCTCCCGCCAAAGAGGCTAAGGAGGAACCGAAAGCGGAAGAGCCAGTTGCTGAAGCCGAGGAAGCCAAGGAAGAAGCTGTAAAAGAAGAAGCCAAAGCTGAGGAGGCTCCCGCCAAAGAGGCTAAGGAGGAACCGAAAGCGGAAGAGCCAGTTGCTGAAGCCGAGGAAGCCAAGGAAGAAGCTTCAAAGGAAGAAGCCAAAGCTGAGAAGCCAGCGCCAAAGGCGAAAAAAACCAAGGAAGAACCCGCTAAGGAAGAGCCTAAAGCTGAAAAACCTCCCGCTAAAGAAGGAGAAGGGGAAGACAAAAAAGAAGCTGCAGAGAAACCAAAAGCGAAGAAAGCCCCAGCTAAAAAAGCGAAGAAGGATGAGTCCAAGGATAAGCCTGAAGACACTTCATCTGAGGAGGCCAAGGAAGAATCGAAAGATTCCTGATCTTTCTTTCTGCTGTTTTTTTCTGACCTTCTCAATTTGTAATGCCTTTTTTCGGCACCGATGATCCAACCTATGAATTCACCCCTGCGTTTCGACGTTCTTTCCCTTTTTCCGGGAACTGTTGATTCATTTGCAGGCGAAAGTATTTTGGGTAAAGCATCGGCTCGTGGATTGGTTGAAGTTTCTTCCCATGACCTTCGCGACTGGTCAAAAGGTAAACATCGTGAAGCAGATGACCGTCCATTTGGAGGTGGTGCTGGGATGGTGCTGAAACCAGAACCGCTTTTTGACGCCGTAGAGGAATTATCAAGCCCGCAGAGCACCGTAATTTATATGGCTCCAGATGGAGATCCTTTCACCACGCAAATGGCCAAAGAGCTTTCAACCTCGCAGCATTTGGTTTTAATCAGCGGGCATTACGAGGGAATTGACCAGCGTGTTCGTGACGAACTGGTTCATCGCGAAGTTAGTATTGGAGACTATGTACTGACCAACGGATCACTGGCTGCTGCAGTCATGATTGATGCGGTAAGTCGGCACCTTCCTGGAGTTCTAGGAGATGACGAGTCTCTTCTCGACGAATCTTTTGAGGACGATTTACTGGGATGCCCCCAGTACACGCGTCCTGCCGAATTTAGAGGCCTGAAGGTTCCGGAAGTTCTTCTTTCGGGAAATCATGAGGAAATTGCACGTTGGCGCCATGAGCAAAGAGTGCAAAAGACCCTTAGTCTTCGGCCTGACCTCTCAACCAACACCCAAACTACTAGGAATTGATAAGATGAATGAACAATTGTTGAATGAAATCACCAGCGAGTACCTTCAAGAAGGTCGCGACGCATTCAAAGTCGGGGATGGGGTAAAAGTACATGTCCGAGTCCGCGAAGGCGAAAAAGAACGGATTCAAGTATTTGCCGGTATTGTTATTGCCCGTAAGGGGTCAGGTATCCACGAAACCTTTACAGTTCGGAGAATAGCTTCTGGAGTCGGAGTGGAACGGGTATTCCCGGTTCATTCACCCCTGATCGAAAAGGTGGAAGTGGATCGCGAGAGCATTACCATGCGTTCGCGTATGTACTACCTTCGTGATCGCATTGGTAAGGAAGCTACCAAGGTCAAAGAAAAACGTATTTTCGAAAAGAAGAGAAAGAATTAGTACAAAGCACCTGTTCTGGTTCTTTGGTCTAAGAATGTTTTTTACGCAGTTTGCCAAATAGTAAACAGTAGGGCTTTTTTAAGTTCGCAAAAGGTTCAACCTTTCGGGGGAGAGAAATTGTTCAAGCATTTTTCGACCATTTGCAAACTCGACTGTGCTATGGGTTTCTTCCATGATTCTTCGGTAAAGTTGATGGACTCTCATACCGTATGCCAAGGTGGAAAAATGTTCGCTTACAGAATTTTGATTACACTGAATTTTTTCGTTTGTTAAGATATCCAATCCTGCTTGTTCTCTTAAGGAGTTGCAATGCTCTTGAGAGGATTTGATTTTTTGAATGACTTCTTTTTGCATATCCTCGTCTAAACGTCCAAAGTCGATATGGTCATTCATGCACATGGCAGCATGGGCACGATTTAAGGAATTCACGGGCAAAGGGACCTGGTATTGCTTGTAAACATAATCGAGGGATTTTTTGATCTTATTTCTTAGTAAATCCTTATTTAAGAGGGATTGTTCAACCCAAAGGTTTGCGTAAAGGTTTTCAAGGCTCACTCCCTTCCGGGCAAAATCAGAAGTAATGTCCGGAATATTTCTTCCGCACAGACTCTTTCCGAAGCTCCAGGGTTCCAAGAATCCTAGTCCAAAGCCTTCTGCCACGCTAACATTGATGATTGATGAGACTCGTTGGACGAGTTCAGGAAAGCTTTCCTTTATTTGTTCACCCAATCCATAGGTTAAGGAAAGGCCTAAACTCTTTCCAAACTCTTTCCAATTCTCATAGGTTGCCTGGAAGGATTGATTGGTTGGACCTAGGCTGTTGGCAAAATGGATTTCCGGGTGAGATGCGGCAAGTAAAGCGAGTTCTCCCAAATTTTTCCTTCTCACTGCCCGCACTGGGTAGAGGTAGAGATTATCGGGGATTTTAGAATTGGTTGGTTCTGTTTTGTTTCTTTCAATTGGAGTGACGCTAGGTACGGCGTTGGCCAGTAAATGAACCGGGCTTGGATGATCTTGAAGCATTGACTGCAAAAAAGAGCAGTCTCTGCTATTGAGGGCGGCATAATGAATTCGTTCACCCGTTGGATAGGCTTTTTCATGACTTTTTCCAAGATTATGAAAGTTTTCCGGTCTACCATCCTCGGCAAAGTCATGAGGTTGTAAAAGTAAGGGAGCACCATGCTTGGCAAGTTGGGCAACTGCCTGAGTGAGAGCAGGGTTTTTCCCGAGGGAGTGGTTGTGCACATGCCAAAGGTCGGGAAGTTGACCGAGCGCATCGCGAGCGGCATCCTCCATTCTTAAAAGGAGAGTTTTGGGATCAATCGAATCAGCCAGAGCCGCATAATCGAGTCCTTCAACGACCCGTACCTCGTCAAGGATTTTGCCGGTGTAAGGCCGACCGCTAAGAATAACCCATTGATCAGGACCTTTTCCCGAATCTTTCCATGATTGGACAGTGTTTTCTAAAACTCGGGTAACTCCACCCGGTTCAAGGTGGTAATGTACCAGAGCTACCTTCATGGAGAAAAAGATAAATCAGGAAGAAGCCATGCGGTTGCGGTATCCCTCAACTTCAATCATGGGGGGTCTTTCTTCTTCGATGACTTCCTGGACTACTTGGTGGTATTTACCTTCTTCAACCTCGAAGCGTCGATAAAATGTTTCCAAATCAGGCATCCGATCCAATTTTCCTTGAGCATGCAGGCGGTTAAAAAAGGTCTGAAGGATACCAAAACTCATTTTCCCCAGCGCATTTGTGGTTTGGTTTCGATGAACCCTGCGGTCGAGATCGGTTTGGGCAAAAGTTTCCAAGCCGTGCATCGCGTAGAGGTCTAAAAGGTGTGAAGTTTCCACTCCATATCCAATAGGAAAAGGAATTTTTTCGAGTACTTCACGACGGGCTGCATATTCTCCAGAGAGTGGTTGAATGATGTGGGAAAGTTCAGGAAAAAAGAGAGAGAAAAGCGGGCGGATAAGAATCTCGGTAACCCTGCCACCTCCGCTTGGACGAAGACCGCTCGAGTAATTAAGAGGTCGGTCATAAAATGCCTTTACATATGAAATCTCATCCCGGTGAATCAAGGGGGCAACCAGTCCATAAACAAATCGTGGGTGGATATTTGAAATATCAGCGTCAACATAGCAAATAATGTCTCCCTTGAGTTGATGAATAGCTTTCCACAAGTTTTCTCCTTTTCCGCGCTTGTCCCCAACCTCGGGAAGAATATCGGAAGCTAGGTAGACATCCGCACCATAGTTCTTGGCAACCTCAAGAGTTTTATCCATCGAACCCGAATCGATCACCGCAAATTCATCGATTAGGGGATAACGTTCCATCAATTCAGAACGAAGAATCAAAACTTCTTTTCCAATGGTTTTTTCTTCGTTTAAAGTTGGAATGCAGAGGGAAATTTTAAGGCCTTTTTTTTCTTTCTCTTCAACCAGTTTAATTAAGTCCCAAAAGTCCGCGTGATGAAAGGTATTCCTTTCCAACCAATTCTCGTTAATTTTATTCATGAATCACAAATGCCTTGGTCAATTGCTTGGATTAGGGTGACGAGTTGAGTCATACCTGCATAGAGAGGGTCAAGTTGTACGGTTTCGTTGATCTCACGCAAATTCTCCACGGTGGTCAATCCGAGGGTGACCGCTGGTAGACCACTTAGGATCAAAGCGTTAAGGTCCCCTGTGCTTGGGTCGACCTTTGGAGTAATCCCGGCTTCCTGCATAATTGATCGCGTGGTCTTTACTAAAGGGTGGGTAAAAGGAATGCTGCAATTTTGTCTTTTAGCCACAACTTCCATGCTTACCAGGGTACCTGTCTCGGCAGAAAATTGTTCACATATCTCGTTGAGCTGGTCCTCCATCTGACCGATGATATCGTTATCTTCGCTGGTGATTTCAAAACGTAAGGTTCCTTGCTTGGGTGAAGTATTAAAACTTGAACCACAACGAAGTCCTCCAAAAACCAATTGTGTTTTTGGTTCTTTGGGAATGGGAATTTCCCGGATCTGGTTGATTAGACCGGTTACATGACTGATCGCTCCAGAAGCCCCAAATCTTTTCCAGTCATAATCGCTGGGCACTTGCAAGGTAATCTCTCCTCGTAAGGTTCCGAGACCGGAATAACTCAATCGTCCAAGAGTCGAACCCTCTACACAAATACCTGCACGGGCTGGTATGCTCATGGTTTCGAGAAAGCCACTTGCACCCTCAAGGTTTGCTCGGCCAAGACTTCGCGAATTGGCAACGAGAATAAGATCGTCCCGCAACTGTATTCCCAAATCATCGAGCAGGCGGGGTAGGGCGATCATCGCGGCAAGCCCCAGGGCATTATCGGCAATGCCAGGTCCACGCATGTGATCAGAACCCACTTGAATCTCGTGCCTGACTTCCTGGGAAAAGACGCTGTCGGCATGGGCCATAACCAGAATGGATGATTGACCTTCAGTTCCTGGAAGGTGAGCAGATGCATTTCCAAATTCATCAATTGTTGGCGAGCTCAGTCCATTCTCCCGAAAACGGTCAACCACTGCACGAATACGTTCATCTTCCCCATAGGTGGGGGAAGGGATTTCTCCAAGCAACACTGTATCGGTTAAAAAAGAATCCCGCTTTTCACTAATTGTTTTGACCCGTTCAGGGATTTGATCAAGCAGTCCGCTAAGTGCTGTTTCACGATCAATTTCTTGTGTTTCCATCGGGTATAGAGTTAAGGAGGGAAGCAGATTTTTGCAAAGCCTAACCGAAAAAATCGTTTTAGAGGTTGAAATAGAAGAGCCCTTACTCCATCACCCAAAAGGATAAGGTATGATGGATTTTCGCTTTTTAATTAAATAGATGGCTAAAAATATAGGATTTGTTTCGACTCGTTTTGCCGGGCAGGACGGGGTTTCGCTTGAAAGTGCAAAATGGGCAGAAGTGCTCTGGGAAGATCATCACGTCAGTTTCTGGTACAGCGGTCAGAGCGACCGAAATCCCGATATTAGCCATGTTGTCCCTGAGGCTTATTTCGGATTTCCGGAAAACCAGTGGATTAACCAACAAATCTGGAAAGGTGAGCCTCGTGATCGTTTTGTGACTGAACGCATAAGAGCCATGGCCGACTACCTTAAAAGTACCCTGTATCGATATGTGGAGAAGTTTTCCATCGATCTTATAATTCCCCAAAATTGCCTGGCCATTCCTATGCATGTACCGTTGGGAATCGCCCTAACGGAATTTCTTTCGGAAACAAGAATGCCTGCCATTGCCCATCACCATGATTTTTACTGGGAACGCACCCGTTTTTCGGTCAATTGTATCCCGGAATATCTTGATATGAGTTTTCCGCCCAAACTGGGCAATATGCGCGATGTGGTCATCAATGAAGAAGCACAAGAGCAATTGGCCCTGCGTAAAGGAAGTGCCTCCTTGGTCATTCCGAATGTTTTCGACTTCGAAAACCCTCCAGAACCAGTCGATGAATATGCCTCCGATGTCCGTGATGAGCTTGGTCTGTCGGAGGATGACTTTTTTATTTTGCAACCGACCCGGGTAGTTCCACGCAAGGGTATCGAACAGGCAATTAAACTCGTCAGTATGCTTAAGGATCCGCGCTGTAAACTGGTTATCTCACATGAAGCAGGAGACGAAGGATACGAGTACTTGGGCATGCTCGAACAACTGGCCAAGGAAGAAGGAGTGGATATGCGCATTGTAGCCGACCGGGTGGGAGAAGTCAGGCAGCGAGATTCCGACGGCCGAAAAGTTTATACCCTTTGGGACCTTTATCACCATGCCGATTTTGTCACTTACCCGAGTACTTACGAGGGTTTTGGAAATGCTCTTTTGGAAGCGATCTACTTTCGCAAACCTGTATTAATCAACCGTTATTCGATTTTTGTACGTGATATTGAACCCAAGGGTTTTCGCTTGCTCACCATTGATGGCTTTGTCACTCCGACAATCGCTCGGCAAGTCCGTCAAATTCTGACTGATTCCGAATTAAGCGAGAAGATCGTTAACCACAATTACGAAGTAGCCAGGCAATTTTATTCCTACTCCACTATTCGGAGCAACTTACGGGCTTTTATCGCCGATTTGACCGGTTACTAAGTAAAATATGAGCTATTTCACTCAAACTGCTATCAAGCACATCTCCAGCACACGTTTAAAACTTCTGCGCCGAAGACTGGGTAAACTCTACGGAATGGATCGGGCTGACCGCTTGCTCGATCGGATGTACCAAATGATCGGCCGGTATGGAGTGGGAGTGGGATTATCTCCCAATACAGGCCCATCCGGGCTAAGTCAGCAGGATGTAGTCTTGATTTCCTATGCAGATATGGTGCAGGCAAAGGATCGGGCTCCTCTCGAAGTTTTACGACAGTTCTGCACCCAACGGTTAAAAGGAGCGGTTTCCACCATTCACTTCTTACCCTTTTATCCATGGACTTCGGATGATGGATTTTCCGTGGTCGATTACCGACAGGTTCACAAGGATTATGGGAGTTGGTCGGATATCGAAAAATTTGCAGATGATTTTCAGTTGATGTTTGATTTAGTGCTCAACCATTGCTCATCCAAAAGCCCTTGGTTTAAAGAATTTGTATCCGGGGTGGAGCCGGGGATGAATTACATCATGGAAGGAGACCCCGAAGCTGATCTCTCCCCGGTTGTGCGTCCACGCTCCTCTCCCTTGCTTACTCCTTATCAGACCCGTGGGGGAGAAAAAATGGTTTGGACTACCTTTAGTGCTGACCAAGTTGATCTTGATTGGACCTGCCCTGATTTACTTTTCGAATTTCTTGATATCATATTATTTTATATCTCGATGGGTTGCCGAGTTCTGCGTCTGGATGCAGTGGCGTTTTTATGGAAAAAAATGGGTACCAATTGCCTGCATCTTCCTGAAACCCATGAAGTGATTAAATTGATCCGTAATTTTGTGGAAGTTGTTGCTCCGGAAACCATCCTCCTTACCGAAACCAATGTTCCTCACGAGGAAAACATTTCTTACTTCGGAAAAGGGGACGAAGCCCACGCAGTTTACCAATTCTCCCTACCCCCACTACTTCTTCACGGGCTGCTTAGGGGAACATCCAAACATATCCGCGAATGGGCAACTCAACTCAATCCTCCCCCAAAAGGTTGTCACTTCCTCAATTTTACTGCTAGTCACGACGGAGTAGGTGTGCGTCCGCTTGAAGGAATTCTTCCCCCTGAAGAGGTACGATCTCTAGCTAAGGAGATTAAGGACAAGGGTGGGGAAGTTTCGATGCGTAGCCTCGCCGATGGTTCGGAATCCCCCTATGAATTGAATGTTACCTATTATTCAGCGCTCTCTGATCCAAATCATCCGGAGTTAGGTGAGGCTCGATTTTTATGCTCACAAGCACTTGCTCTTTCTTTGCAAGGGATTCCTGCTGTTTACTTTCATTCACTTTGTGCCACACCTAATGATCACGAAGGAAGGGCCGAAACCGGCAGGGCTCGCACCCTCAACCGTAAAAAATGGCAACTTTCAGAGCTAGATTCTATGCTCGATGATAAAAATACCACGGGTTCACGGGTGTTTGACTGGTTTGTCACTACTTTAAGAAAGCGGGCATCCGCACCAGCTTTTCATCCGGGTGCTTCTCAGGAAATTCTCGATCTTGGAGATTCCTTATTTGGGTTGGTTCGTTCCTCTACCGATGGTAACCAGTCCATTGTTTGTCTTTACAATTTTTTGCCCCGTCCAAGTGTGCTCAAGTCAGTAAAGAAAATGCAAGAATACTTCCCCGAGAGCAAGGCGAGGGATTTGATTAGCGGCGGTGAAATTGACTGGGGTACAAACGCTTTAGAACTTCGCCCATACCAGGCTATTTGGTTGCTGTCCCATTGAACATTTTTTTACTCCAAGAAGCCATTGATGAGCTTGAATGGTCTGCTCAAGACGAACGGACGATTCATTTAAAAAAAGTGCTTCGGGCAAAAGATGGGGAAAAAGTTGATTTTGGGGTGATCAATGGTCCACGAGGAAAGGGCTTGCTAGAATGGAGGAGTCGCGGAGCGGTGAAAATTTCTTTTGATTGGGATGCACCCCATGTTTCTGACCTTCTTCCACTTTGCTTATTTGTTGGACTTTCAAGACCTCAGACCTGTCGTAAAATAATTGAACAGGCAGCCTCGCTTGGAGTGGCAGAAATAATTTTTTTCCAAGCGGACAAGGGAGAGCCCTCCTATGGGGAAAGTTCCTTATGGCATAAGGAATGGCGACATTTGTTAATTAAGGGTGCCCAGCAGGCATTTTCCTGTCACCTTCCAAGGTGCTTGAAAGTGGATGGATTCGAGCAAGCCCGAGCAGTTTCTGGGGTTAATCCCAAATTTTCTTTGGCCTTGGATATCTATGAAGCCGACGCTTGCATTTCCACAATCAAGCAGAGAAAGGATGAACCTATACATTTGGCGATCGGTCCTGAGCGCGGTTGGTCGGCCAAGGAGCGTGAGTGTATGCGTGGGTATGGGTTTATGCTTTGTCACATGGGACCACGTGTTTTGCGTGTGGAAACTGCTTTGGTGGCCGCGGTAGGTGCAATCTCCTCGGCTTATTGGTCTGGCAAAGGGTGGGCAATGCGGTAGACACGGTGCACTGGAGATCCCCGTTTCTCCTTTCCCAAAACTTTATCCAATTTCCAACCCGTGAACTGGAGGACTTGTTCGCCGGGTCCTTCAAAAATAACCCGTCCATCAGGAGTGAGGAAATTTTTCTTGTTCAAAAGTTTAAAAATTTGAGCACCTAGCCGACTAATTTCAGCGTAAGGAGGATCAATAAAAATTAGATCGTAAGGGTACTGGGGCTCGGTCCTAAGGAAGTCCATAACACCTCGATGAACTAACTTTCCTACCGAACCCTCTAAATTTGCACTTTTTAAAACAGCGGCAAGATTGACTTTTAAATCAGCAAAGACTTTACGATGGTTTTCAACCAAAGTTACTTCTGCGACTCCTCGGCTCAGAGCTTCCAGGCCGTAAGCTCCGGAGCCGGCAAATAGATCGAGTGCTCGGGCTTTTGGCAGTAAGGTGGAGATAGACGAGAATAGACGTTCTCGGGTCGTCTCGATGGCTGGACGTACCCCGCTTTTCGAATTTACCCGCAAAGGGATGCCTCGGGCTTTGCCTCCGCTTATGCGCATAATAGCTCTTTTCTTTTTCGAAACATAAATTCATCCCTTGCATGGTGTTGAGTTGCCAAGCAAGCAATATTTTTTCTAGGTTTGTCGAAGATGGCGAGGTATATTCGGGCATTTATTGAACATTCCCCAAAAAAGGAAGGGGATGAAGTATTTTTGGCTAAAGAAGAGGGCAATCACTTAAGTAGGGTTTTACGTTTGCAAGCAGGTGATGGTGTGGAATTGCTCGACGGTAAAGGTGGTCGATATGCGTCCAAATGCCTTGAGGTGAGCAGGGCCCAAGTACGGGTGGGTGTTGAGAAAATAGAAAAGTTTTCAGCAGGTATTCCCCAAACTCGTATGGCCATTGCCTTGGGTAAAGGAAACAAGTGGGAAGAACTCATTCGCCCATTGACGGAATTGGGAATCAATCGATTGACACCTTTGTGTACGGAAAGAACGGAAGGTGTATTTTCTTTTGCAAAATTGAAGGATAAAAAAGAACGCTGGACGAGAATTGCCCGGGAGGCATGCAAGCAAAGCGGGAACCCCTGGCTTCCTATATTCGATGATCCGGTCAATTTTGAAGACCTTTTAAAGGCTCCAGAAGTCGGCGAGAAGCGATGGATCGCCAGTTTAACCAAGGGAACAGCAAGGCAGAGGTTGGATAGAGATACACGACTTCTCTCCCTTTTTATTGGCCCAGAGGGTGGATGGAGCCAAAAGGAGGAGGTTCAGGCCAAGAATGCAGGCCTATCCTCTTTTTCGCTTGGTCCCCATGTCTTACGTGTAGAGACTGCGGCGGTTAGTGCATTGGCGGTTGCACGTCAGCTCTTGCTTTGCTAAGAAATCGGATATGCCGGCGGAATTTACGGGTGAGCAAAAGCTCAGGATTGTACTGGAATCGATCATTCGTGGGGTTCCTAGGGAAGAACAGTGTAAAAAATACAGTATTACCCCAGAGCAGTTCCAAACCTGGCACGATCATTTAATTAAAAATGGTGGAAAAATTTACGAACCTGGTGCATTGAGATCCGGTCGTTCATCTCGAACGAAAAAAGTAAAATTTACACCTTGGTATGTTAGTTCTCTTCTTGCCATAAGCATTCTGCTGAACTTGGGGGGGGGGATTGTTTGGGCAGTATGGAAGATGGCTTCCCCAGAGAAAGAAGATTCATTAGTGGATGTTTTTCCTGACATTGAATCTTCCAGCAATGAAGAAAATGAGTTTGAAGCAGCGGATCAATCAACCGAAGCAATAGAAGATGATTTGCAGTTGGAAAGTTTGATCAAACAGGTAGACGAATTTGCCATGCAGGAAAAAGACCTAGATCCAATTGATCGGTTATCAGAAACACCTGAGATTGTTAAAAGTCGGGAAGTAAGGGAAATGCTATCCAATTCACTCAAATTACCCGAATCACCCAGTGCATTGCAGTTGGCCTCAGAGGTTGAGTTTCTTGACCAAACTTACGAGGGCAAGCATGTGGTCTACCTTGTGGATGTTGGAGGCTACCAGCTTGAAGGAAAGGATGGGGCGGCAAGGTTTAATCGTATGAAAGTAGCCTTACTCGAATCCTTAACCAAGTTGTCCAAGAATTCCTATTTTAACCTCGTTCTTTGTTGGAACCTTAGAGAAGCACATGCTTTGGGAAAAACCATCTTAAGGGCGAGTGATGAAAACAAGAAGTTCGCTTCCGATTGGATTAAAAGTATTGGAACCGACTTGGATGGATTGAAGGATGGCAGAAACCAATTCTATCCAAAAGAATTACTCTACGCCAAACCATTGGTTGGAGTCGTAGGTCCCTGGTATGGGCTAGCTACTGCGATGAGTTACGATCCCGACTTGGTATTTTTCATGGTTGGGAATATGCCAAAGTTCATGCCTGAGGAAGTGTCTCGTTTGGATTTTAATGGATTGGGGCTGGATATTGGGGCATCTTCTACAAGCTCTCCCCAGTTAGTTGATAAAGATGGCTTAAATTCCCTTATTAGGAAAACGGCTGGCTATTGGTTGGTCGCTTTGCAATCCGACAGAAATCTGCCTTCTTCTCAGGAGGATATCGAAGATATTGCGATGTCCAGGCTTGGGCTCGAAAACTGGAAAGGTCCCCAAGCCCCCATGCGGACAGAAGTCCCATGGGACAAAGCATTTGACAATTTTTTGGCCGGTCTCGAGCTTGGCATTGAGAAAATTCCTCAAGTACATACCTTTCAAACCCTTCCAGATCATCAGGTTTGGCCAAGTTCTTTGCAAAATAGTATGGAAGAATTTTGTGAAAGTTCTCGTGGAAGCTTGAATATTTTTCCTTAATGCAAAGCATTGCTCCCCCTATGACGACGAGTTTTTCGAGTCTTCTGTTCTTCTTGTTGGGATTTTTTCTTTGTCCTTGGATATTTGCTGAGGAGCAAAAAACTGATGATTTAATTGAAGTCTTGCCAGTTCTAGGTTCTGAAGTGGTTTCCCCGGGTGGTGAGGTTTGGCTGGGCTTACAAATTTCCTTGGTTCCTAATTGGCATATTTACTGGAAAAATGCGGGCGAGGCGGGTTATCCTACAACCGTCCAATGGACATTGCCGGATGGATGGAATGCGGGCGAACTACAATTTCCAGCTCCATACTTGTATGCTTACGAAGGAATGACTGGATTTGCTTTAGAGAATAATTTTACTTTGCTTACCCGCTTGAAAGTTCCTGAATCATTTAATAGTTCCGAACGCTCAGCCTATACTGTTAATGGAAGTTTTAACGCCCTTGTCTGTAACGATGCATCCTGCTTGCCCTATGAAAAATCATTCTCTCTGAAGTTTGAACTGGTTGAGGAAACTGGTTCGAGCCTTGAGGATCAGGAATGGTTGCAAATTGCAAAATCCAAACTTCCTTCCTCTTTACCTGATCATACGATTGGTCATGCTTCCTATTCAGGGTCGTCGGGGAGTTTATCGATTCATTCACCAGAATTTAAAAACCTTACGATCGAAGAGTTCATTTTTTTCCCGCATGATCCTTCGATATCTGTAAATCTTCCTGCCCCGGGGTTATCCGACAAAAGGTTGGCCGCGGAAATAACATGGAGGCTTGTCGAGGGTTTTGATCAAACGCCTCAAAACCTGGCTGGCGTATTGGTTCATCCCGGTATTTCCAATGCTTGGGAAGTCTCCTTTCCCATCAAGCAAATAGATTCGGTCTTTTCGATGAATGAACCAACGATGGTAAGGGGAGAAGAAGTTGATCATGAATTCGCCCTCTTATACCTACTTTTAGCTGTTGTCCTAGTGGCCATGGCGGCCTGGGCTTATGGACGATCTCGACATCCTTCCGCATTGGTGACCAATTGGCATGCCTTGGCCATTTTCTCCTTGTTGGGTGCTTTATGGCTGGGTTATCCAGGTAGAACCAGTACTGTTTCAGGCAGCGTTCAATGGGAAACTTGGAGCCAGGAGTTACAAGACGATTTACTTCAAAGGGGGGAGGCTGTTTATGTTGATTACACCGCAAAGTGGTGCCTTTCCTGCCAGGTAAATAAGCGAATTTATGCAGATCTGGACCTGATGGATTCTTTGGTCGAACAAAAAGTACGTTTGTTACGGGCGGATTGGACGAAGAAAAGCCCTGAAATTCTTTCATCTTTACAATCTCATGGACGGGAAGGTGTTCCTTTTAATTTATTTTACCCGCATTCAGAGAATGGAGAGATTGTGGATCCCATTATCCTTCCTGAAATTCTATCTGCTAAACTTGTTAATGATACAATTGTCAAGGGTAGGGAAGGAGTGAAGTATGCCCGAGAGTATGATTTTCTTGCTCTTGTAGGTTTAGCTTGGTTGGGCGGATTGATTCTCAATCTTATGCCCTGTGTGTTTCCTGTAATCGGATTAAAAATTATGGGTTTTGTGAGACAAGCAGGCGAAGACCGTTCAAGCATCATCCAGCACGGTTGGGCCTTTACCCTCGGTGTTTTGTTATCTTTTTGGTTATTGGTCGGAGTTCTTTTAATTATGCGGGATGGATTGGAAGCAAAACTGGGATGGGGTTTCCAACTTCAGGAACCCGTGTTTGTTTTTGTCCTTGCCCTTGTACTGATGATCTTTGGCCTCAGCTTAAGCGGAGTATTTGAGATTGGGATGTCAGTTACCGGAATTGGTTCCGCTTTGTCCAAAAAATCTGGTTTGTGGGGAAGTTTCTTCTCTGGCGTCTTGGCAACGGTTGTGGCTACACCATGCATGGCTCCTTTCCTTGGAGTGGCCGTTGGAGCTGCTTTGACCATGCCGCCTTTCTCATCCTTCATTATATTCACAGCAGTAGGAATGGGGCTTTCCACGCCTTATCTTGGCCTTTCTTTTTTTCCTCAATGGGTGCAGAAACTTCCTAAGCCTGGGGGTTGGATGGAATCCTTCAAGGAATTTATGGCCTTTCCAATCTATGCTACAGTTGCTTGGTTAGTCTGGACGCTTGATGGCCTGCTCTAAATAAAAAAAAAGACTTCCGGGCGGTTAACCCGGAAGCCTTAAGGATTAAATATCTAGTAAAAGTATTAGAGAGCAACTTCACCTTGCTCGCCGGTACGAATACGCACTGCTTGCTCGATTGGGATGACGAAAATTTTACCGTCTCCAATTTTTTCGGTTTTAGCAGCCTTAACAATGGTATCGATTACTTTGTCAGCGATATCATCTGGAACCGCCACTTCGATGACTACCTTGGGAAGAAAATCTATGGTGTACTCACTACCACGATAAATTTCCGTATGTCCTTTTTGTCGACCGAACCCTTTGGCTTCGATCACGGTCATTCCTTCGATTCCAATTTCGGACAGGGCTTCCTTAACATCTTCGAGTTTGAAGGGTTTGATAATAGATTTGATCAGTTTCATATTCGTAAAAATTTAGAAGTCTATAATAGGGTATTAAAGGTTAGCTTAGGGAATAACCATTCTCTCCATGAGCCGCTTGGTCAAGCCCCTTTGTCTCATCATCATCGGAAACCCGAATGCCTGAAGTAAGGGCAGAAACTACTTTAACGATGATGTAAGTCGCAACAACCGAAAGTGCAATCGCAGCCAAACACCCTTGAGCTTGAACAACCAATTGATCGGTCCAGCTCTCGGTATTTATTCCCAAGCCTCCAAGCTCGCCTTTCCAACCAAGGTAGGAGACCAATAAAGTTCCAAGTATTCCACCGACTCCGTGAACAGCAGCAACATCAAGAGAATCGTCAATGCCCAGCTTTTCTTTGATAAAGCCACAAGCATAGTAACAGATAATTCCCGCCGATGCTCCAATGATAATTGCTCCGAGTGGTCCCACACTTCCGGAAGCTGGAGTAATGGTTGCCAGTCCAGCAACCATTCCGGTGACAATTCCAACAAGGCCGGGCTTTCCTGTGCTGCGCCATTCCACGAGCATCCAAACTAGGCTGGCAGTAGCAGCGGATAGATGGGTGACTAACATGGCCATACCGGCACTGGTATCAGCGGCGGCTGCACTACCCGCATTAAATCCAAACCAGCCCACCCAAAGCATGGCTGCTCCTGTCATAACCATGCCCGGGTTGTGTGGCGGCTTTAAGGATTTTGGGAAACCGTGCCTACGCCCAAGCATAGCGGCTAAAGTAAGGGCGGATGCACCTGCGGTGGCATGAACCACAATTCCCCCCGCAAAATCAATTACTCCACGCTCGGCAAGCCAGCCACCGCCCCATACCCAATAACATACAGGACAGTAGACCACGATTAGCCAAAGGGCACTGAAGAGCAGAACTGCAGAAAATTTAATCCTTTCGACAAATGCTCCCACAATAAGAGCAGGTGTGATGATAGCAAAAGTCATTTGGAACATAATCCAAACTGTTTCCGGATGATCTCCATTAAGGGAGTCAGCAGTCAAATGCTGTAAAAAAAAGGCATCTGTCCCTCCAATCCAATCTTTACCGCTTCCTGCTGTTAGAGAAAGGCTGTACCCCACCGCAAACCAAACGATGGAGGCAAGACAAGCGATAGCGAAACAATGCATTAATACGGAGAGAACATTTTTGGATTGAACCAAACCTCCGTAAAATAGAGCCAGTCCAGGTAAAGTCATAAATAGCACCAAGGCCGTTGCGGTAAGCATCCATGCGGTGTTGCCGCTATCTAAAGAAGCTACTTCCTCAACCACATCGGGAATTGCTGATGCTATGATGGAGGCATCCGCAGAACCGACTTCGGTCGCTTGTTCAGTTTGTGCAGACAGAAAGGGGATAATCCCCATGCTCAATAAAATAAATATGTATTTGGAAATCATTTTTTTTGTTAGTTCGTAATTACAGCCTGATTGGGATTTCTTTCACACTTAGAGAAAAATCATAAGAATGAGCAAATATAATTTTACAATGAAAACATTTCATACTTATTATCTTCCAGGATAAAGAATAAAAAAAGCCCGGTTCATAAAAGAACCGAGCCAATTTTAAAAAGAAACAAAAAGAGTAATAAACCCTTATTGCCTTAGAGGATTCGACAAATTAAAGAGCTTCGTCTCCTTTTTCTCCTGTTCGGATGCGTACACACTCTTCCATCGGTAAAATGAAGATTTTACCATCTCCAATTTTCCCTGTTTGTGCGGCACCTACGATCGCATCGACTACTTTGTCTGTCAGGTCGTCTGCTACGCCGATTTCGATTTTAACTTTAGGCAAAAAATCGACGGTGTATTCACTACCCCGGTATATTTCGGTATGTCCCTTTTGTCGGCCAAATCCTTTGACCTCGGATACGGTCATGCCTTCTACTCCGATTTCGGACAAGGCATCCTTAACTTCTTCAAGCTTGAACGGCTTGATGACTGCTTTAATTAATTTCATGATAATTCTATAGTTTTTGATTAATGGGTCGTGTATGGAAGTGTTTATTTAGTTAGTGTAGGCTTCTTGACCGTGCTCGGAAATGTCAAGCCCACGTTCTTCTTCCTCTTCGCTTACACGGACTCCCATAACTGCTTTCAATACTGAAAAAACGATGTAAGCAAAGACAAAGGCGAATACGCTTACTAAGAGAGCACCCTTCAATTGAACCATGAAGTCAAACCCGTCGGCAAATATAGCAACCGCTAATGTACCCCAGATTCCACAAACCCCATGAACGGAGATTGCACCGACTGGGTCATCAATTTTGGATTTGTCAAAAAAGGTGATCGCAAAAACCACAATGATGCCAGCAACCAACCCGATAAGGATTGCACTTCCAACAGATACCACATCCGCATTGGCGGTGATGCCTACAAGACCAGCCAAAATCCCATTGAGGGCCATGGAAAGGTCAGGCTTTTTTAAGGCAAACCAGGAAGTGAACATTGCACCAAGTGCACCTGCACACGCAGCCAAGGTGGTCGTGGTGAATACTAATCCAAGTGCACCTGGTTCCGCCGAGAGAACAGAACCACCATTAAACCCGTACCAACCAAACATAAGTAGGAATACTCCAATTGCAGCGAGGGGGAAATTGTGTGCTGGAATGGGCTTGATACCATTTTCAGTGTATTTTCCACGACGAGGTCCAAGTACCATCACACAGGCAAGGGCACCAAAACCACCAAAAGCGTGAACTACGGTAGATCCAGCAAAATCTTTAAATCCCATATCAGCCAAGACACCTCCGCCCCAGTGCCAGGAACCTGCCACAGGGTATGCTACTCCAACGAAGAGAACCGCAAATACCATGAAAGCAGAAAGTTTTACCCGTTCCGCAACAGCACCTGATACGATGGTTGCTCCTGTCGCCGCAAACATAGCCTGGAAGATAAAATCACCAAACCCTGTCATGGCTAGACCGAGGCCACCATATCCCCAGGTTGATCCACCGTCCGCGTTGAGATCTCCAATCATCCCGCCCCAGCTAAACCAACCGTTGAAATCTCCTGGGTAATGAGTGTTGAAGCCAAAAAATGCGTAGGTCAAAACTCCGATCGAAATGATAAATACATTTTTGAAAAGTATATTGACCGTATTCTTTTTTTGACAAAGACCGGATTCAAGAGTGGCAAACCCAAGGTGCATTAAAAAAACGAGAGCCGCTGCAATAACTGTCCATAACATCGAGGTGGTAAAGAAGTCATATGCGGGGGCATATTCACCCTGAGCCTCTAGTAATTCCATGTAGTCGTCGACTGGCCCCGCTTCCTCTTCGGCAACTTCAGCGACAGGTGGAGTTGCGTGGTCGTCCGCATGAGCAGGAATGGCGTTGGAAAAGGTAAGTATAACCGCAAGAAGCAAAAACTTCCAGGGAGATGCACCTAAACATAATAACGATAGGGATTTGTGTTTCATTTTATAATATATTAGTAATCAGTGATTTAAGATAATGGATTATTCCATTTGCAAAGGTTCTTGCAAGAGGTGTGCCAAAACTTGAATCACATGAAAACTGATCGAAAATTCTCCTTTTTTTTAGCTTTTTCGAAATTAACAGTTTTACGATCTGAATCAGCGGATCGTAGTATCGATAGCCAAATAGGGAATAAACGGTTTCGTCCCGTAGTAAAAGGGACGGGGAAAGTTACGGAAAAGGACTAGCTTGAAATAGTTTTTTTCTGAAGATGAACCAATTCATTGATTCCTTTTTCCGCAAGCCCGAGTAATTGATCGAGTTGTTCGCGGGAATAGGTCGCTTCCTCGCCGGAGGATTGTACTTCAACGAATTCTCCAGTTCCAGTGATTACCACATTGGCATCGACTGATGCATCTTTGTCCTCGATGTAGTCAAGGTCTAGAACGCATTTTTCTTTATAGACTCCCACACTGATGGCAGCTAAATGGTCGAGAATGGGGTCTTCTTTCAATTTTCCTGATTCCAGCAATCCGTTCACTGCAATGCGAGTGGCCAGCCAAGCTCCGGTGATCGAGGCAGTCCGGGTACCGCCATCTGCTTGGAGAACATCGCAATCTATCCATAGTGTCTTGTCGGTGAGTTTCTTTAGATCAAGCACTGCCCTAAGGGAACGACCGATTAATCTTTGAATTTCGATGTTCCTTCCATCCTGTCGGCCCCTACTGATTGGACGATCTTTGCGGGAAAGAGTGGCGTATGGCAGCATACTGTATTCTGCGGTAAGCCAGCCCCCTTGTATCTTTTGTTGACGCATCCAGCCAGGCACTCGGTCTTCGATCATGGCTGAACAAATAACCCGGGTATTGCCAAAAGCACAGAGTACGGAGCCGTTGGCATGAGGGGCAATACCTGTTTGAAAATCGACGGATCGCATTTCATCGAGAGCCCGCCCGGATGGGCGTTCAAAAATTTGATCAAGTTGAGAGGCAAGGTCATTGGATTTATTCATATCAGACATCATATTCGATTAAAGGTTTAGGGTCGAGTGCTGTAAGGTTTCGCTCCTTGAGTTTTTGCATAAACCATGCCCGTGCATCAGGGTCTCCGTGATGAAGGATAATTTTTCGGGGACTGACCGCTTCGGCATACGCGAGGAGTTCGTCACGGTCGGCAT